>CAUQWN010000001.1:0-285691 GCA_963522115.1 uncultured Saccharimonas sp. (SeqCode)
TGATAAATCTATAAAATAGACTGACGATAAATTTGCACAATTAAATTGTTAAAGTTCAGTTTTATTCAACCTCGCTTTTTACTCCGCGCGCTGAACTATTAACCATTATACTTAATAGGTTTTTAAAAGTCAACACTTTTTTAAAAGAAAATTTAGAAAAAAATTAAATAGGCCTTGGAAGCCTATCTAATTTAGTCTATAACCCAAGCAAAAATGCCGCATATCCAATAAAAATTCCAATAACTGAGCCAACAGCAACTTCTAGTGGAGTATGACCTTTAACAACTCGGACTTTTTTAATTTTTAAATTCTGTTTTTCAATGATTTCATTAATTCTTTGTGCTTGAATACCATTCGAAAATCGCACTTTCATTGAATCATATATTACTATCATCGCAAATACAAAAGCTAAACCAAAAATTGAAGAATAAACACCTTCATGCAAACCAACAAGTGTTGCGAGTGCAATCACCACTGAACTATGAGAACTTGGCATCCCACCACTCTCAGTGATGATTCGCTTAAATTTTGCACTTTTATCTTTTCGAATTTCAAGAATATATTTAGCACCTTGCGCAATTACCCAGGCCAACACGAAAACTACTAAATATCTTGGCATCATTCTTCCTCTCGACTTTCTTCCATTAAACCAACACTTGCCACGGTATCATTATCAGAAAGTTTCATAATTCGAACACCCTGCGTAGTTCGACCTAAAGTTGGAATATCTTTAACAGCAACTCGAATTGTTTGACCACCGCTTGAAATCATTAATGCATCAGAAACAGCCTCTGGCAAAGTTTGAACAGATACGATTGGACCAGTTTTTGCGGTTACAATTGCGGCTTTAACACCAATTCCGCCACGATGTTTAACTTCAAAATTCGAAACTTTTGTTGCTTTTCCGTAACCATTTGCTGAAATCACAAGAAGTTTTTGTGTTCCATCTTTTGCAACATCCATTCCAACAACGCTGTCATTTGGTCGAAGTCGAACACCCCGAACACCACGAGCCGCACGACCCATTGCTCGAACATCATTTTCATTAAATCGAACAGCTTGACCAGCTGATGTTGAAACGATAATATCACTCTGGCCATCAGTTTTTTGAATCCAACGGAGTTCATCGCCTTCATCAAGATTAATTGCATTTAAGCCATTAGTTCGAATATTCGCAAAATCTTTAAGTGCTGTCTTTTTTACAGTACCCTTTACGGTAGCCATAAAGAGGTAATCTTCTGTACTACTATTTTGTTCAAGCTTAATAATTGATGTAATTTTTTCTTCAGGTTGGAGTTGTAGTAGATTTACTGCAGCCACGCCTTTAGCTTGAAGACTTGCAGCAGGAACTTCATAAGCTTTAAGCCTAAATACCCGACCTTTATTCGTAAAGAACAGCAGCCAATCATGCGTACTTGCTGGAATCAATTGATCAATAATATCTTGATCTTTTGTTGTCATTCCACGCTTACCTTTTCCACCACGATTTTGGCGACGATAATCTGCAAGTAGAGTCCGCTTAATATAGTTTTCACTAGTTAGAAGAATCACACTTTCTTCCTCAGGAATAAGTTCTTCATCTGAGAATTTACCAAGCTCATGATTGATAACCTTGGTTTTACGCTCATCGCCATATTTTTCTTTCATTTCGAGAAGTTCTTCTTTAATAATTCGAAGAATCTCATTCTCATCAGCAAGAATTGCCTCAAGCTCACCAATAAGTTTCAAGAGAGCAGCAAGTTCAGCTTCGATAGCTTCACGCTCCAATCCAGTCAATCGGCGAAGTTGCATTGCAAGAATTGCTTTTGCTTGAATCTCGGTTAACCCAAATTTTTCACGCAAAGCTTTTTCGGCAATATCTGTAGTTTTCGAAGCTCGAATCGTCGCAATAACTTCATCAATATGATCAAGCGCAATATTCAAACCTTCTAAAATATGTGCACGAGCTTTTGCTTTTTTAAGTTCGAATTCTGTTCGGCGACGCACAACATTTCGGCGATGCTTTACGAACTCATCAAGCATTTCTTTTAAGCCAAGCACTCGTGGCTGAACACCATCAACCAAAGCAAGCATATTGTAATGGAAGTTTGATTGAAGTGGAGTTAATTTATAAAGCTGGTTGAGAACTTTCTTTGGGTATGCATCCTTTTTAAGATCTATTACAATCTTAACCGTTCCACGCGCAGACTCATCTCGAAGGTCAGCAATTGTTGTAATTTTCTTTTCTTTAACTAAATCTGCAATCTTCTCGATTAATGAAGCCTTATTAACATTGTATGGAATTTCTGAAACTACAATTTGATGACGACCACGTTTAGTTTCAACAATTTCAGCAACTGCACGCATAGTAACACTCCCGCGACCAGTTCGATAAGCCTGAATCATTGGAGCTCCACCATAAACTACCGCACCTGTTGGGAAGTCTGGGCCTTTTACATATTTCATTAAATCTTCGAGCTTGGCTCCTGGATTACTGATTAGCTCAACAGTTGCATCAACAATTTCACTTAAATTATGCGTTGGAATACTTGTTGCCATACCAACTGCAATACCCATTTGACCATTTAAGAGAAGATTTGGTAATTTAGCCGGGAGAACTGAAGGCTCGCTTTCAGATCCATCATAGTTTGGTCGAAAATCAACCGTATCTTTATCAAGATCGTTTAGCAAAATATCACCAATTCGACCAAGCCTTGCTTCAGTATAACGCATAGCGGCTGCAGGATCGCCATCCATTGAGCCGAAGTTTCCTTGACCTTCAACAAGAGGATATCGCATCACCCAGTCTTGTGCCAAACGAACCATCGAATCATAAATGGAGCTATCACCGTGTGGGTGATATTTACCCATTACGTCACCAACGATACGCGCAGACTTCTTAAATGAAGAGCCCGGTCGAACACCCATTTCACCCATCGTATAAAGAACACGACGATGGACTGGCTTCATTCCATCTCGAACATCAGGCAATGCACGATCAATAATAACAGACATTGAATAACGAAGAAACGAATCCTCCATCACATCTTCAACCGTGCGATATTCCAAAACTTTCGAATGATTTTGTTGTTCGATAATTTCACCTTCAAGAGGTTTTTTATTTTCATCTTCCATAATTAAACATCCAATTCTTCAAGGTTAACATATTTCGCATTTGTCTGAATGAAGCTCTTTCGCATTGAGACTTCACTTCCCATCAACTTCGTGAAAATTGCATCTGCACGCTCAGCATCTTCAAGCTTTAATTGAATTAAGACACGGTTTTCTGGATTCATTGTTGTTTCCCAGAGTTGTGTTGCATCCATTTCACCAAGACCCTTATATCGCTGAATTCCCGTTAGACCAGCCTGCTTGATCTCATTATCTTCTGGATTAATTTGTGTTCCGCGAGCTTTTCGCTCTTCAATTAATTCTTTAATTTTCGCGTCACGTTCTTCGTCGCTATAAACATAATAGTGTTTATTTCCTGAACCCTTTAATAAGAATAGCGGAGGTTTCGCAAGATAGATATGTCCGCCTTCAACAACTTCACGCATATATCGGAAAAAGAAAGTCATTAAAAGCGTTGCAATATGGCTTCCGTCAACATCGGCATCGGTCATAATAATGATTCGGTGATATCGCAAGCCAGAAATATCAAATTGCTCTCCAATTCCAACACCCATTCCTTTAATTAACGAAACAATCTCATTATTTGCGAGCATTTTATCAAGTCGAGCACGTTCCGTATTTAAAACTTTACCTCGAAGTGGCAAAATTGCTTGCGTTCGAGCGTCACGGCCGTTTTTAGCCGAACCACCCGCTGAGTCTCCCTCAACAATATAAAGTTCGCATTCCTCTGGTTTTTTCGAAGAACAATCCGCAAGCTTTCCTGGTAGATTCAAACCGTCCAAAACACCCTTTCGAATCACGTTTTCGCGAGCTGCACGAGCTGCTTTTCGAGCCCGAGCTGCAAGGATAGCTTTGTTCACAATTTTTTTAGCGACAGCTGGATTTTCATCAAGATAGTAGCCAAAATACTCATTCATTACTTGCTGAACATACCGGCGAACCTCTGGATTACCAAGCTTGTTTTTAGTTTGCCCTTCAAATTGCGGATCTGGTAATTTTACTAAGATAATAGCAGTTAAGCCCTCACGAATATCATCGCCAGAAAGGTTTTCTTCCTTCTCTTTTAAAAGATTATTCTTACGAGCATATTCGTTAATTGTTTGAGTTAAAGAACTTCGAAAACCAACAACATGAGTTCCACCATCTGGGTTAATCACATTGTTTGCAAAAGCACGAACATTCTCATTATAGCTATCGTTATATTGAATCGCCACTTCAACCATTGAATCTTCAACTTGTTTCTCAACATAAAATGGTTGCTCAGAAAGAACTTCTTTACCGACATTTAAACTTTTAACGTAGCTCTGAATCCCTCCTTCGAAATAGAAAGCTTGTCGCTCACCAGTTCGTTCATCATCAACTTGAGTATAAATTCCTTTTGTTAGATATGATTGATGACGGAGATAATTAACAACCCATTTATAATCAAAAGTCACAGTTTCTTTAAAAATTGTTGGGTCTGGATAAAAAGTTATACTCGTTCCATCTTCGCGGTCAGTTTTGCCGAGTTTCTTAAGTTCAGTAGTTGGAACACCTCGCTCAAATTCAATCCGATAAAGTTGGCCTTTTTTAACAACTTCAGCAATCATTTTCGTCGAAAGAGCATTCACAACACTTGAGCCCACACCATGCAAACCAGATGAAACCTTATATCCGCCGCCGCCGAATTTTCCACCAGCGTGAAGAACAGTTAAAACAGTTTCAAGTGTGCTTTTTCCAGTTTTTGGATGAATATCAACAGGAATACCACGCCCATCATCTGTAATATTAATTCCGCCATCATCTAAAATTCGCACAATAACTTTCGTACCATAACCAGCAATTGCTTCGTCAATAGAGTTATCGGCAATTTCTTTAATAAGATGATGAACACCATCATAACCGGTTGAGCCGATATACATTCCGGGGCGCTTTCGAACAGGTTCAAGACCCTCAAGAACTTGAATCTGAGAACCATCGTAATTATTTTCTTTTTGTTTAGACATTCTTACCTCTCATTCAGAACTTCCATAAATAAAATTTATATCTGTATTATACCTTATTTTATAAAAAAATTCAAATAAAGCTTATTTTTTTATAAAAAATATGCTAAAATATAAGCATTAAGTTAAAAGGTGGGATATGTTTAAAGATATTATTTTAGGTTATTACCGTAGCCCTTCTATGGGCAAAAAAATACAAGATTATAAAAGAAAATTAAAAAATGATTTAAAATGGTGGATTTTTAATATTTTTGCTATTATTTTTGTATTTTTTACAATATTTTTAACTAATATCTTACCTTCGAAAACTATATCTAATAATATAGTAAAAAAAACATCATTTAATCCTAACCTAACTTATAATGTAAAATCAACAGCAAAACACCCACTCCAGCCTAAAGATATCATTTCTTACACATTATCCGTGACCAATAATTCAAAAATAGTTCAGGATTCAAATTTCGAAGTCAATATATCAGATATACTGGAATATGCCGACCTTCTTGATGGAGGAGATTATAAAATCAAAGATGGCATAATATATTGGAATAATTCTAGTATCGAGCCCGGAGAATCAAAAAGCAAATTTTTTGCAATAGAAATTAAAGATAGAATCCCAACTCTTAGACAACGGGGAGAATCATTTGATTGCTTCATTAAATTAAATTTTGGTGAAGTTTCGAAAACCCCAATAAAATGCCCTTTTATAAAAAATATTGATTACTTCTTAAATTCAATCCCAGCTCTTGAGCAATATACAATTTTACTATTTTTAATTGTTCTATTTTTTATATCAATAATTATGACACTTCGTACAAATTTATTATACAAAGAAATACGCTATTTTAGTCAATATTCAGGAGAAATGAAATAATGAAAAATAATCAAACTTACCGAAAAATATTAGATTTCATACATAAAGATTCAAATTTCAAAAATAATCTTTTTCGAAGTATTTTTCACTCTAGCGTTTTAGATTTTTTACTAAATATTGTCGAAAAAATAATAAAGCCAAAAGTACTTTTTATATCAATAATATTATCGTTAATTATTTATTACTCCGTTCTTTACATTTCAATACTTAACGGATTCTCTGTAAGATCAGAGATTTTGATATACTTAATATCAACGTTATTCATATTTTTATCTCTTATAAGATTAGTCAAAAATAAAATTAGGTAGCTATTAGCTACCTAATTTTAAATATAACCTCGCCGTCATCAACTTTTTTATAGTTATTCTTAACAACATTAGAAGAGTTACTGCTTAAGTTATTAGAGGTTCTTGTAGTTCTTATATCCTGAATTACAGAATCATTTTGGATTTGTTGCGGCTTAATGTTTTGCTGAACTTGTGGATTATTTAAATTATTTGCGCTATAAGAACTTACACTTTGGTTCTGCATAATGTTTTTCTGAAAAGTTCTCGCTAAATTACTCTTTAAAGGAACCTCTGGTTGATTTTGTTGAATATTAGAATTTGAATTACTACTCCTTATTTCATCCCTCTTTTTTAGCCAATCATCCAAAAATGAATCTTTTTTAGAACTATCATTAGAGTTGTTTATATTAGCGTTATTAGAGCCGCCCGAGAACGCCCTTTCCTGCCAACTAACTTGATTTTTTGACTGTGTCTGAGTTTGGTGCAACTGAGGCTGAGATGAAATAGCCCCAGGATTGACGCTCAAACGCCTTCGAATTTCATCTTCAACAATAGCTCGAGGGCGACCATATTTTGAAGCTGAATATTTTCGAAGTCCTTCGCGAATCTCTGGATTAGATTTGCCAAAAGGCGGCAAAAGTTTCATTGTAAATGGAGCTGATGGAAATCCATTAACTAGAACTGTCGTGATTGAATTATAATTAGGCGTTTTAGTTAAATCTTCAGCGGTAAATGTTGGCGTGAAGGCCTTTTGAAGAACTTCCGCGTCATCAATACCAATCCTACCAACAATCTTGTTAGGAACGTTACCAAAAATAGCACCCTTGATTGAATCTTTCAACTGAGTTGTAAACTGGTTTGCTAAAATTAAATTCAGGCGATATTTTCGAGCTTCAGACAAAATAGACTCAAAAGAATCGGTTGCAAAGTTTTGAAACTCATCAACAAATAGACAAAAATCTTTTCGCTGGTCTTCAGGTATATCTGCACGGCTCATTGCCGCCGCTTGAAACTTCATCACAAAAACCATACCAAGGAGTTTTGCCGCTGCTTCTCCAAGTTTACCTTTCGAAAGATTTACGAGCAAAATCTTATTGTTATCCATAACTTCGCGAATACTAAATGCACTCTTTTTTTGGCCAATAATATTATTAACCAATCCACTTTCGAATGGCGCCCATTTAGAAACAACCCAAGAAACAAGTTCTCCTGCATCATTAGATTTTTGCGAAGCTGGCCACTCTTTTGTCCAGAAGTCAATTGCGCGCTGATTTCGAAGATACTTAATTTTTTGCTTTGCAAACTCTGGGTCAACAAGGACTTTTGGAATATCCATAAAAGTTCCTCCATCCGGGTCACTCATTAGTAGTAACGCCGCATTTCGAACAATATTCTCCATTCGAGGGCCAACAACACCAGTGTTTCCTGGATCATAGAGAGATTTTAGCATTGAATTAGTCTCGGAAATCACAAAATCCATCTCTTCAGGACTTGAGGCCTCAAAAATATTAAAACCAAGTGGATTCTCGGTATCACTCGGATCAAAATAAATCACATCGTCCATTCGCGATTGAGGAATCATCCCAAGCAATTCTTCAACAGAATCTCCGTGCGGATCAATAAAACAAAAACCTCGTCCGTCCATTATATCTTGATAAGCCAAATTCTCAAGGAGCTTAGATTTACCCATACCAGTCTGACCAATGATGTATGTATGACGGCGGCGATCATTAACTCCAAGGCGAATTTGCTTTTCAACACCGCGGAATTCATTTACTCCAATCAATAAGCCTTCTTTCATTGGCTCAGTTGGACCATCAACTTGCCGAATTCTTTGACGCTCAATTTTGCCCGTTGGAATTGAATTTTGATTCGGTAAGTGAAAAATTGTTGAAAGTTCAACACTATTCAAGATATTCTGATTTGTACTTTGAGGGAAAAACCGAAAAATATAAGCAGTAACTAATTCATCAATATTATTAGTCATATTAAATTTGAAACCATTATATCGTGGTGAATCAAATAAAGAAAATGCCGAGACGATAGATTGTAAAATTGCTTGACTTTTCGAAGCTGTTGAAGAAGAAGTTACCACCCGAGTTAAAACTTCATAACCTGGATATTTAGTTTTATCTTCAATCGCTTGGATTTCTTCATTTTCTAGAGCCGTAAGCTGTGGATATTCGGTGCTCGAAGTGTTTAAACCGTATGTAGGCGGCTTCCATAAAGCTTCCATAATATCAAGTATGGCTGTAGTATTATTATTTTTCTTACCTTTACCCTTTCGAATTGACTCAACCTTTTCATTAGATTTAAGAGTCCAGCTCTCAGGTGCGGGCCTGAACATAATTTGAATTGCCGCTCCGTCTCCACGTTCAACACCGCTCAAAGCATCTAATAATGCACGGGCAGCATCACGGCGGCTTTCTTGATACGTTGCAATTGGATAGAAGTAGTCTTTTTTAAGTTCAAATTCACCACCAATCACGCCTTGCATCTTTCCTTGTTGAGAAAAAATATTTTCCATTTCAACTTCTTCAAGACGAGCCGCTGGGTATGCAGCAGAGATTGCTTGCTTGATCGTTTCGGTCAAAACCGCAGGAACAACCGCATAATACCGAACAAGACCATCACTTGCAACAATTTCGAAAGAAATATGTCTCTGACCATAAAGTTTAGTTTTAAACCCTTTCGTTGCGGTGCTTGCGATAATATTATACATTGTTTGAGCTTCAGAAAGAACTTCATCTACAACATCCCGTTCATCACGACCACCAACCTCAAGGTCATCACTTGGCGGCGGAAGGTGAATTCGAATTGGCACCATTTTTAGGCCACGCTCATAATTTTTCGCCTCTTGAACCATTCTTTTATATTGATCAAAAGCAAAATAAGAAGCCACGCAAATAATTACAAAGCTAATAAATAATATTATCCAAATTCCCATTACTTCCCACCATTTATAATTCTGTTATATCTTTTTTTCAAATAGTCTATCTGCATTTCTTTAAATCGAACTTCACGAGCATATGGATCACCCTTAGTTTCAACTATCATCTTCTTCAAATCTTTCACCCATTCATCTTCCATGAGGTCGATATCTCTTGCAGTAGCTGGAACTACAGCTACTGGGTTGTTTGCCGATGATTCCTGAACCGCTGGCAAAACAGCTTGTGAAATTGGCTGCCGAGAATCTTGATTCGAAAAAGCTTGCATAGCTTCGGCTCTAGCCTTATCACTATCAATTCTGTTTATATTTTGCTCAAAGCCAAAATTCCCCACTTCGTGAGGATTATTTGTTGGTTGCGATTGAGCTTCAAAAACTCGTGGAATTTCAAGATTTTTTTGCGGTTCCATATATGACTATTATATCACAAACGTTAGCGTTTTGAAATGTAAATTATTGCGATTGCTTCAATAATTATCAATAATAATATTTCGAATATTCCGACTCCACCGGTGGATTGTTTTGCTATAATTCCAATTGGAGCAAAAGCGAGCGCAGCAGAATATTTCAAAAAGAAAGCTGGATTTTTTTCTTGTTTTTTTAGTGAAGGCTGACCCTTTCTAACTAAAGAATATGCAAGCGAAAAAACCCGATGTGAAGAATATAAAAATATCGCAATAATACCAAGAAAAACCAAATATATCATTGCAAATAATGCAAGGATCCCAACTGGACCAACTTTATTAGGAGAAGTTTGAGTGAGCATTAAAAAAATACCAACACCCGACAACCCAGACAGACTAAAAATAATTTTTGAAATCATAATATAATACCATTTTGTTAGATTCAGCCCAAAGAGTAAGCAAGTATAAATGGTAAGCAAGTAGAATGCCATCATAACAAAATTAATTACTAAAATATGTGGTCTACGGCCTACCTTGATGCTCACTCTTTTGAGCCAGTTGACCGCTTCTCGCAAGGAGAAGCATAGTTTTTCATTGAGGGTTCCTTAAATATCTTCTTTTGAAGATACAAGTACTTTTAGTGCCTCAGCGCTCTACGCATCTATACTATTTGCGGAGCTTTTTGGCGTTTCGAAAATAAGTTAAAAATCCAATAACGATTTTATAAACCTTAATTTCAAATCGCCGTTCAAACTCCGTAAAAAGTCTAACGGACAACTCAAAATTATCAAATTTTAAAATTTCTAATGTACTTGGTGGAATGTGCAATAACTATTTTTTATTTTTGCTTTTTATTTCTTTCAAAGCTATCTCAATTGTATCATAACAATTTCAAAAAGTCAATACCATAAGCATAATAAAATGAGTTTTGTTGTACTTTTAACACGTTTAAATCTGTTAATTTTAATGAACAAAAAAATTATACAAAAAAGTCTAAAAAAGTATTGACTTTATGCTTATTTTAGATTATTATAGAGGTAGCTTATGAATAAAAAGTTTATACATGAGCCAAAAATAAAAATTATTTCAAGTGAATTCCGCAGTTCACATAAAACTCTAAAATTAAAAATCAAAAACTCCACATTACTATTTATAAAATGAGCGTTCCTCGCAGTCGCTCATTTTTATTTTTCAAAAAATAAAAAACATCTTGTATGAAAGATGCTCTTAAGAATATTTTTGGTGGAGCTGCCGAGAACTGCCCTCGGGTCCAAAAGGTAACATTTTAGCCTTCTACAAGTTTAGTTAATTTTGGTTAAAATTTAATACTTAAAAAATCAACAAAAATATATTAAAAATTGCGAAAAAATCTCACTTAAAATTTATCGCGAAAATTTTAAGCTATCAGTGAAAAAATATGACACTTTTCGAAATACGCACTGCCCCATTTCGAAAAATGGTTGCCAATAAATTAAGCAGCAACTGGTGCTGAAGCTGGAGCAAAGAATGCTGCAACTTTAGCTGCAAAGTTTTTTGCATTTATTTAATACTTTACGCAGTAAACGACTTGCAAGCCAAACTATTAAATTCCTCTTGTCTAAAGCTAATTCAGCCCCAACATACTTACATTATATCATAAAATTGAGATTTTTAAATGATTATGATAAAATTATTACATTATGGTGAGTAAAGTTATATCGGCCGCGCCAATTGGCTATGAAGCAGAGATTATTGAGGTGGAAGGAGATTCTTCTAAAGGATTACCAAGCCTACAAATTGTTGGAATGGGAAATAAAGCAATCGATGAAGCAAAAGAGCGAGTTCGAAGCGCAATTAAAAACTCAATGTTAGATTTCCCTGCTAAGAAAATTATCATTAATTTAGCGCCTGCAGAAATCCCAAAAGACGGAACTTTTTTCGACCTACCTATTGCAATTTCGATTTTAACGCTCTCAAACCAACTAAAGCAGCACGAATTAAAATCCCGCGCATTTGTTGGTGAGTTATCGCTAAATGGGGATCTTAGATCAATTAAAGGTATTATCAATATTGTCGAAAAACTTCGAAGCCACGGAATTAAAGAAATTTTCTTACCTATTGAAAATTTAGAAACAAGCTCAATAATAGACGGCGTAAAATTAATTGGTGCAAGAAATCTTAAAGAGATTTTTCTTCATCTTAAAAATGAAAAAATAATAAAAAATGAAGAGAATATTAACACTTTTAAAGATAATAACGATGGTATTATTCTCGATGATATTATTAGTCAAGAACAAGCAAAAAGAGCTCTAACTATCGCGATAGCTGGAAGACACAATATACTACTAACTGGTCCTCCAGGAACAGGAAAAACAATGCTTGCACAAGCCGCTTTAAACCTATTGCCACCGCTTTCGAAAAGTGAGTTATTAGAAGTTTTAAAAATTCACGGTTTAGTTGATGAAATTAGCTCAAATATTTCGAGGCCTTTTCGCACGCCACATCATACCGCAAGTAAAGTCTCCATAATTGGAGGTGGCTCGAAAGCTTTACCTGGCGAGATTAGTTTAGCGCACAACGGTGTTCTATTTTTAGACGAAATGCCAGAATTTCCCAAATCTATACTCGAAAGCTTACGACAACCGTTAGAAGATAGAAAAATAACCATAACTCGCACAAATCGAAAAAGCTCTTATCCTGCAAATTTTATGATTATTGCAACAATGAATCCATGCCCCTGTGGTTTTTATGGAGATGCAACAAAAGAATGCACTTGCTCATCCACCCAAATTCTTAATTACCAAAGAAAGCTTTCTGGACCGTTAATGGATAGAATTGATATGGTAGTTAATGTTGATAGAATACATAACAAAAATCTTCTTTCAAAGAATAACAACAAAAATTCTGAACATGCTAATGCTAAAAAACAGATAGAGATGTCGTTAGAATTACAGCATAAGCGTTATGATTGCAGTAATTTATACAACAGTATGGTTAAAACTAATGATGTAAAAAATAAATTTAATATTTCAAAAGAAGCTGAAGATCTATTAAATTTAGCAACATCAAAGCTCGACCTATCCGCTCGAGCATTTATAAAGATACTTAAAGTTTCACGCACAATTGCAGACCTTGACTCATCAAAAGATATTAAAGTAAATCACATTAGCGAGGCTTTACAATATCGTCATAAAAATGAAAATTAAGTAAAATACTTGATTTATTTTAAAAAATTTGATAAAATAATATGCGAGTAAATTGCTGAAAAATAGCAATTCGAAAGGAAGGAAAATTATTAGCAAAAAAATTCGAATAAACGAAGAAATTCGCGCTCGCGAAGTTCGCGTTATCGGTCAAAGTGGCGAACAACTTGGAATTATGAGTTCGAAAGAGGCTTTTAATCTTGCTCAAGAAGCAGGACTAGATCTTGTAGAAATCTCACCAAACGCTGAACCACCTGTTGTTAAAATTATTGATTGGGGTAAATTCCAATATCAAAAAATGAAAGAACAGCAGAAAAATAAGCGTAAAGCTAAACAAGTTGAACTTAAACAAATGCGCTTTGGGCTAAAAATTGGTTCTGGAGACCTAGATATAAAACTTCGAAAAGTTAAAAAATTCTTGTCTGCAGGAAATAAAGTTAAAATTCAAATCGTTTTCAAGGGTCGAGAAATGGCTCATAAAGAAATTGGATTTGAAATGGCTAATAAAATTATTTCCCTTCTCGAAGAAGAAGCTATAGTAGAGCAAAAACCTCAGATGGCTGGCCGCAATCTGAGTTTGGTAGTAAGGAGTAAATAATGCCTAAATTAAAAACACATAAGGGCACAGCAAAGCGAATGAAGCTTACTGGAAGCGGCAAAGTAGTACGCCGTCGAGCCTTTAAGAACCACATGCTTTCCAAGAAAAGCAAAAGTCGAAAACGACGAATTAATACCACTGCAACCGTAGAAGGAGCAATGGCTAAAAATATTAAACGAGCATTGGGAGTAAAATAATATGCGAGTAAAACGAGGTGTAACAGCACGAGCAAAGCATAAGAAAATCCTAAAAGCAGCTAAAGGTATGCAACACGCGCGAACACGCTCATATCGATTAGCTAAACAAGGCGTAATCCGCTCATTGCAATACGCATATCGTGACCGCCGAAATCGCAAACGAGACCTTCGAGCCCTATGGATTACTCGAATCAATATCGCAGCGCGTGAAAACGGAGTCACTTACGGAAAACTTATTGCTGGTTTGAAAGCTAAAAATATTGAGCTTGACCGAAAAGTTCTTGCAGAATTAGCAGTTAGCGAACCAAAAGCTTTTGCGAAAATTGTTGAATTAGTAAAATAATTCTTCAATAAAAACTAAAAATCACACTTTCGAAAGAGGTGTGATTTTTAGCTTAATTAAAAGCTTGTCTGTAAGCCGGGTTCTGTCATGGATAGTCATCTATCTAGTTTAAGAATTACTCCTTAAATCAAGCGGTTATCGAATTATGGCGAGCAACCATTTTTTATAATTCTCCTTGCAGCAGACAGGGTTTACCTCTTACTTCGCGTCACCGCGAGCAACTGTGAGCTCTTACCTCACTCCTTTCACCCTTACCTTTTCAGGCGGTATCGTTTCTGTGGCACTTTCCCTAAGGTTTCCCTCGGTTGTCGTTAACAACTGCCTTGCTCTATGCTGCCCGGACTTTCCTCTAATTTTAAATTAGCGACCATCTAACAAGCTATTTTCTATTATATCAAATTTTCACAAATATAAAAAGCCCCACCAACTTTGATATTTTCCCCGCATAAAATTATACGGTGGATACCTCCTCAACCTACTACCACGATAGTAGATCATCATTTGGAGTTCCTCTATCAATGATTATTCAGGAAAAATCATTCGCCAGCAGGGCTTACTTTAATTATACCAATTTTTAAAATAAAAATCCAGTGTTTTAAATTCTACAAACCAAAAATTCGCAAAAAAGCTGAAAATCCTTCAAGAATAAAACTCATCGAGAAATTGATATAATTAGAAATTACGGTAGAAAACAAAAACATTAAAGCTAAAATAAAAATCGAACCATAAGATTCAAGCCTGTCAAAAAAATCTTGAATAAACTCTGGCGCAAATGGTTGAAGAATTTTCGAACCATCTAGCGGTGGAATTGGCATTAAGTTAAAAATCGCCAAACTCAAATTAATTAATGTAAATCTACCAAAAATAGCCGCAATATCACCATGCGATAAGTTTAAAGCATGCATTATCATAAAAGATATGAGCGCCATTATAAAATTAGATAAAGGACCAGCAAGAGCAACGAGAGCCATACCCCATTTACCCCATTTAAGCTCTCTAGAATCAACTGGGATAGGTTTTGCACCACCAATTACAGGAAGATTCGAAAATACGCACAATATCGGTAAAATAATACTAATATAAGGGTCTAAATGCGCAATTGGATTTAAAGTTAATCTTCCCTCCTTTTTTGCTGTTTCATCACCCAATAAATAGGCGACGAATCCGTGAGAAAATTCATGAACAATCATTGCTACTAATATTGAAATTATAGATATAAATATTATAAAAACCATATATCTATTATACACCACTTGACCTTTTTTAAAAAATACGTTATAATGGAACGGATTGTAAATATTAAAGTAAAGAGAGTTAAAATGGCAGTATGTGATTTAACAGGAAAAGGAAAGCAACACGGAAACAACGTTAGCTTTTCATTGCGACGCACAAAACGAACTTTTAAGCCGAACATCCAAAAGAAAACTATTATTATTGATGGCAAAAAAGTTCGACTAAATTTGAGCACCGCAGCTATCCGAACTTTGAAGAAAAAAGGTATTCTATAATATTTTTATCTCAAAAGAAAATTCCCACAATTTTGTGGGTTTTTTCTTATATAAAAAAGAGCCTATCTTCGAAAGATTGGCTCTTTAAAAAATATTATTTTGTCCGCTCAATTTTAACTATTGTCATTTTCTCAGGTAAACTTGTAGCTGATTTCACTTTATACTTTGTAGTTTTTTCAACATCAACACCTAGTTCTTTTTCGAAAAGCGCAAAATCAGATTGAGGAACTTCGTAGTTAACCCCATCATCTGCGTAATGAACAGGGATAATTATTTTTGCATCAGACCTTCTAGCAATATTTGCCGCAGCGGTTGCATCTAGAGTATATCCGCCACCACCAATCGGTAAAACTAAAATATCCAAAACACCAAGGTTCTCAAGCTGGTCGTCAGATAAATTTGGGTCAATATTTCCCAAAATACCAATCCTAACACCGCAAACTTCAACACTATAAATTACAGATTTTTTGCCATCCTTGCTTTCATCAATATGCCGTTTTTCTTGATAGCCATTTATAGTAAAATCTGACACTTCATAACTTCCAGGATAGGATATTGAAAGCTTAAAATCTTCACTACCAGTTTTAAACCTCTCCTCGGTGGCAAGCTCAACCCCATCTTTAATAACTAAATCTTTGTCACCAAAAATAGAATGTTTAGGATCAGTTATTAATGAAATCTTTTTTGTAGAAATTACGATACTGTTTGCACCCTTATATTCAATATCAAACATTATTTACTCCCATTATAATTTTTCAAGTATATTCTCTTTATCAAAGACTATTTTGTAATTATTTTCAAATAACCCTTTTATAAAGGTATCTTGCGTGGTGTATCGATAGTAAAAATCTTCCATAGATAAAATCATATAGTTTAACTCACGGCCTTCTTTTTTCTCAATATCTGAAGCCCAATTCGAAAGCTTTTTATCCTGATTATTTCCAACTATTAACATATCAATATCCAAATCCGCATCATCAACGAAAACTCCAAATAATACAAGAATATCTATTTGTTTTTGAATATTTTCAACTTCAGATTGCCATCTATCTATAGAAGATATTTTTTTATCAACAGAATCAGTCTCATTCATTTTAACTCCAGCAAACATCGCTCTTAACGGAAGGTAGTACTTAAACCTCTGATTCGCTTGATAAAAAATCTTCCTATCTTCTGTTGAGTTTTTTACAACACCAACACTTTCAAGATTAGTTAGCTCTCTCCGAACAGAGTTAACTTGCTCATCAATAATTCGCGATATTTCACGAACATAAAACTTCTCTTCTGGACTATTGAAAAATAGGTTTAAAAGTTTAACCCTCGTTTTTGAACCAAATAGTGCATTTATACTCTGTTCCATGAATCTATTTTACCATATTTTTCAAAAATCAACCAGACCTTTTACAACTTTTTTATACATTTTTTAATTTTCGAAATAATAAATTGTTCAGCATCTTTTAAATCAAGCCACACTATATCTTTATTTCTCTTCATAAAAGTTATCTGTCTTTTAGCTAATCTCCAATCCTGCACAGACATCTTATCAATAAGTTCCTTCTTATCTAATTCTCCATTCAAAAACTTTCGAATTAATGGATAAGCATTTGCTGTCATTGCTTCAGAATTTGATCCATATTTCTGTTCAACTTTTTTATATTCTTCAATTATTCCAGAGTTAAAAAAATGTTCATTCCTTTTAAAGATTTTTTCTCGAAGTTCTTCACGACTAGTTGTTATTCCTACAACAATATTATTATAATTATTGTGTTTTTTACAACTTTTACCCTTTTTACTTATGCTTTTTTCTATTGATCGAATTAAATATCGCTTATTCTTATTATTTTCTGGTATTTCGATTTTATTTTCAAAAATATACTTTTGTAGATCTTCGATAGTTCTTTGGTTTAAGTCTTTTCGAAAATTATCATCGACTTCACCACCAAATTCATAATCATATAAAACCGCATCAATATATAATCCAGTTCCACCAACTAAAAATGGAATTTTACCACGATCTAAAATATCATCAATTTTAGCATATGCATATTCCTTAAAATCTGCCACAGTAAAACGCTCTCCAGGCTCAACCAAATTAAATCCCCAATGAATAATACCTTCTCGTTCCTTAATTGTTGGTTTTGCAGAAGCAATATTAATATCTTTATAAATCGCGCGCGAATCAGCCGAGATAATTTCACCATCAAAAAGTTTAGCTAATTTAATAGCTAAACTCGTCTTTCCGCTTGCCGTAGGGCCTGTAATTACAACTACAGTTTTTTCCATTATTTTAGACTTTTAATAAATCCTGGAATGTGCGATAGAGGAATTTTTTCTTCAATGAATTGACCATCTTTTCGAAAACGAACACTAACTTCATTATTTTCTTTATCTTTAGGACCAATAATTAGCTGAACTGGAATTTTCATTGCAGTCGCCTCACGAATTTTCTTTCCTAATGATTCGTTGCGCCCATCCACCGAATAGCGAACCTCATTAAATCTAACTGGCGAATCAAGAACAGTGGATGAAAGAATTCTCGAAACTTCTTCAACATAATCATTTAAAGTATCATTTATCGTCAAAATTCGAACTTGCTCAGGAGCCGCCCAAAAATCAAACCAACCAGCTTTATGCTCAATATAAACGCTCATAAATCGCTCAATTGAACCGAGTAAAGCACAGTGAATCATCACGGGCCGTTCATCTTGGCCTTCAGAATTTTTATATGAAAGTTCGAATCGCTCAGGCTGAACAAAATCAAGCTGAACCGTTGCAACCTGGTGTTCACGACCAATTGCATCTGTTGCCATAAAGTCAATTTTTGGCCCGTAAAATGCTGCTTCACCCTCTTCTTCAAAATAATCTAAATTATTCGAAATGACCGCCTTTTTAAGCTGATTTTGTGCGCTTTCCCAAACTGCCAAATCACCAAGATAGCTATCGGAATCATCGCGATAGCTCAAACGCACGCGAAGTTTCATTCCAATTCCAGAATAAAGCTCATGAGCAGCGGCTAACAAATTTTGAATTTCGCCTTCAATTTGGTCAGTTCGACAAAAAATATGTGAATCATCTTGCGTTAAAGAGCGAACACGGTTCAAACCACCAAGCTCACCAGTTTGCTCATCACGATAATCTGTTGTTGTTTCAAGATAGCGGATCGGTAAATCTTTATAGCTTCTTGGATTCGAAGCAAAAATTTGCGTATGGTGCGGACAGTTCATTGGCTTTAATGCAAATTGCCCACCAGTGACCTGCGATTTCACCAAGAAAAGCTCTTCGCCAAATTTAGCCCAGTGTCCAGATTTTTCGTACAAATCTTTTTTAGTAATGTGCGGAGTCCAAACTTTTTCGAAACCGTATTTTTGGCGTAATTGATTTGAATAGTTCGCTAAAACATCGCGTAAAATTGTTCCACGCGGCGTAAAAAGTGGCAAACCAATACCAACGAGTGGAGAAACTGTATATAAATCAAGATCTTTACCAAGTTTGCGGTGATCACGTTTTTTTGCTTCCTCCATTCGTTCAAGATATTCATCAAGCCCCTCTTGAGTTTCGAAAGCTACACCATAAAGACGCTGCATCTGCGGATTTTTTTCATCACCACGCCAATAAGCACCCGCCACACGCATCAATTTAAAAGCACCAAC
Source organism: uncultured Saccharimonas sp. (SeqCode) (assembly GCA_963522115.1). Taxonomy (GTDB): domain Bacteria; phylum Patescibacteriota; class Saccharimonadia; order Saccharimonadales; family Saccharimonadaceae; genus Nanogingivalis. Next base: position 19,084 of record CAUQWN010000001.1, read on the forward strand.
TTCACCAGTATTCGAAAGGTGTGGCCCACGGCACAAGTCTTTATAATTTCCATTAATATAAAAGCTAACAGTTTCAGCGCCGTTACCAAGTTCAAAATCGCCCTCAGCAAGAATTTTCGCATTTGTTGTGCCGGCATTTTTCAAATCGTTCAAAAGTTCTAATTTATATGGCTGATTATTTTCTTTCGCCCACTCGATTGCTTCTTCAATTGGAACTTCGCTTCGCACAAAATCTTGCTTTTCAGCAATAATTCGCCGCATAGCTTTTTCAATTTTACCAAAGTTTTTTTCTGAAATTTTATTTTCACCTAAATCAATATCATAATAAAAACCCTCATTAATTGCTGGACCAACACCAAATTTTGCATCCTTATAAATTCGTTGAACCGCCGCCGCCATAATATGAGCAAGGCTGTGGCGCATTTTGAAAAGTTTTTCTTCTTTATTCTCCACTTAAAATCCTTTCGAAAATAATATTTTAACTCTTTTTATTTTATCACCACTTGAATTTTCTTGCAAGCTTTGCTAAAATAAAACCACGGGCGATTAGCTCAGTTGGCTAGAGCGTCACATTGACGTTGTGAAAGTCAGAGGTTCGAGTCCTCTATCGCCCACCAACTTATAATATAGTAATTCATTTAATTATATTGTTAGTTTTTATAATCAATATTCTAAGATATCGCACTCAATGTGCGGTATTTTAGTTTTGTAAAATTATCACTATTTTCATAAAGTATAATAGATTTTCATATTTTCTTTTTCACTATATATAGCGTTATGATGTTTTTAGTTTTACACATTTCGCCAAAGCTTTTCCACAAGCCGGTTTTCAGCTTTCGAAAATTTTTATTCATTTGGTGAGATATTTATTTTAGGTTGTTCGCTTTTTTAAGTTTGACTTTCGTGTGAAATGTTTTATTTTCAAAGACTCAATTTTACTAAAAAGCGAACAAAATTTTTAACTTTCGAAAAAGACACTCAACATCATAATTATGCTTGCTTTTTTAAATAAAACGCAGTAAAATAAAAATGAGGTTAGACTTCGGAAAAAGTCTAATCAGGTTTGGGCAAAAATTAAAAAAATAAGAAAGTTTTTCTAGCAACCAATCAACCTGTTACATTCATAATAACCTTCTACTATTTTCGTCACCCAAACGACGACGCACTTTTTTGGTAAGATTTAGATAAATCTTACAAATGTTAACGCATAAGCGGTCAAATTGGCCGCTTTTAAATTTTATAAATATTAGGCAAAAATAAAAACACTCTTTTCAGAGTGCTTATTTTTTTTGCTTCTTTAAAGCTCGTTTTTTAGCTCTTTCAGCCTTTGCGCGTTCAACATCTTCAATTCGCCCCTTTTCAGTAACATCAAATTTATCAAGATATTTACCGAATGCTAATCGAGTTTGCGAATATGCCGCTGCTGCTGCGTTATAGCATATTGAAGTTACAGGCATGTAAATCCACTGCACAACCATCCATAAAGAACGACGTTTTTTATAACGCTCTGGGCGTGGTGGTAACATTTTTAAGCTAATCAAGATTGTGATAAAGATTCCCACAGTTGCAACTTGCTGAAGTGTACTAATCACATTCGGTAATTGATGCACAATCACACTACGAGAAGAAGCGGCATAAACAATCAGTGGCACCCAACCACCAAAAGCAGCCATTGGTGATTGAAAAACAGCTGTCACATGGCCATCAATCAAGCGAATAAGTTTCATTAAGCCATCAATAATTGGCACATTGCGGTTTTTCGAAAAGTATAAATTAGCAACATATGGTATATCACTCGCTCCATACATCCAGCGACGAAGCTGAATAAACTGTGCCTTGAGTGTTTTTGGCAAAGTTTCACTTAAAACAGCATCTTGGTAAATTGGCACACGAATTGGCACTACATAATAATCGCCGCCAAAATGAAAATAACTTCTCCAAAATTGATGACCATCTTCAACAATTGTGCGAGTTGACCAAAAATCCATTTCGACTAAAGCATCAAGAGGCTGTGAGTGTGAAGCAAAATTTCGTAAAAGATGCGGCCGCATTGTTGAAACGATATTCCAGAACGAGTTGCCAGTTGCAACCACACGCATTGGAGCTGGAACATCCCAAATATTATTCAAAAATAATGAAACTGGCTGATACGAAAGTTTTTTACGGTCTTCATGAACAATAAAACTATAAGTTGCACAAGCAAAATATTCCTTATGTGGCTTGTTGTCGCTATCAAGCGTTGTAACAAGTACATTTTCGAAAGGAATTTTATTGTTTTCGCAATATTTTTGAAGTGCTCGCCCAGCAAAAGTGATATTTCCACCCTTTCCAACAACTTCATTTGGTAGATTTTTTGGGTGTTTCACAATTTCAAAAGCACCAAAACTTTTCGAAAATTCTTTTTTAAGCCTAATCGCAGCTTTTTCAATTTCTTCACCGCCCCGCTCTTCATAAGCTAAGAAAATAAGTAAGTTTTTTGCATCATAATTTGAAGCCAAAACAGACTGAATAGTTGGCTGGATCACTTCATAAGGCTCATTATAAGCTGCAATGATTACCGCATTTTTCACATTTGATGGCTTTGGAAAGCTAGCTGGATTTTTTATAATATCATTCAAATTTCGAAGGTGGTTTTTAAACTCGTATTCGTTATTTCTCTGATTTTTGAGAATATCTAAAGATTTTTCAGTGCTCTCAAGTTCATTTAGACGTTTATTCCAATCAACTTTTTGAGCTTTTTCAATCTGAAGATGACCCGTTATCATTCGATAAGCGATCCCAATAGCCTTAACGAGAAGAGTTGTAATGATCGTCAAAAGATAAAGAGATGCCAAAAAAGGAGAAAAAGCCGAAAGTATAAACATTAAAATAATTGCACCAAAACTCAAAAAAGCTGGCAGAATTTCGAAAAAGCGATATTTAAAAGTTCGCTTTCCAAGTGGAATTTCAATATCAACTTTCTTGCTCATTAGTTTGGGATCTCGCGAATTGAAGTACCTATAATTATCATACCAACCAGAACAAGAATAATACTAAAAATTGCAAAAATTGCAGCCACGCGCCTACCAGAAATGCTATAAATTTTTGCGATAATAATATTATGAATAAATGAAATAATTAGACCAAAAATAGCCAGAATAATACGATAAGTCCAGGAATCTTTATAGAACTCACTAGTTCCAAAAACCGTATAACGCACGTTCAAAAGATAGTCATACGATTTTGTATTTAAAATCATAAAAATAAAGAAAATAATTCCAGATATAAATACAGAAGCCATCAAAATTAACATTTTGCGGTCTTTTAAAATTGGTTTAAATAAATTAGCTATTGTTTTCATAAAAAATAAATTGGAGCCGATGAGCAGGATTGAACTGCTGACCTACGCGTTACGAGTGCGTTGCTCTACCAACTGAGCTACATCGGCATATACTTAAATTATACCACAAACTTTTTGAAAAATAAACCAAAAAAGTGCTTGATTTTTTGCTGGGAGTCTGATAAAATTGTATTAGTCTACTGATGCGCTCGTGGTATAGTTGGCCTAGTACGCCTCCCTGTCACGGAGGAGATCGCCGGTTCGAATCCGGTCGGGCGCGCCAAATTTAGACTTTAAAGAATCGCTTACGGGCGATTTTTTATTTTTTAATCTATTAAGCTTTTAAGACAAAAATAAAAAGCACAGCTTTGCTGTGCAATTTATTTAGTCAACTTTAATATATTTTTGAATCTTACCGTCTTTTTCGAGCTGTTCAAGTTGTTTATTGAACTCGGTAAATTTAATTTTTATTGATTCATAACTAACTTCATTATCGGTTTTTTCAATCAATTTAACAATATAATAGCCATCACCCGAGTTTGAAATAAACGGTTTCGAAGCTTCACCAACTTTCAATCCTGCCGCAATTTTAGAACGACCACCATCAATGTTAGTTTTTCGAACTTTTCCGGGTTTCGCATATTCAATTTTATCGCCAAAATGTTCAACAGCCTTCGAAAAATTATTCGCATTTTCACTTAAATATTTTGAAACCTCATTTTTAAGGTTTTCAGCCGTTTTATCAATTTGTGCAGTCACCTTTCGGCGAAGGAGTGGCAACTCAATAAACATTCGGCGATATTCACTTGGTGAGAGACTATAATTATCGGCCGCAATTTTATATAATGCGCTTTCAGTAAGCTCAGTATTTTGTATTTTTCGCTGTGCGTCGAAAGCTTCGCTAATTTCTTTATCTGAAACTGAAATTCCAAGTTCACGAGCCTTTTTTTGGGCGTAAGCATTTGCGATTGCATTTTTCATTGCTTTTGATTTATTTAAAGTTGAAAGTGCGCTTATATTATTCGCTCCTTCAATTTCATCTTTTTTAGTATTTGCAATTTGCATATTCGCCCGATATTCCATCAAATAATCACTATAGAGTGCTTCCTCACCATCAACTTTTGCAATCGGAAACGGCAATATGGTTGTAAAACGATAAACAAACTCACTAGTATTTTGAGCCTGATAAAGCTGATACCAAAGCAAGCTCGCACCTGTAATTAGAATTACACCAGCAATAATTAAGGCGTTAATCACTAAACGATTTTTGCTATACTGCACAGGATATTTAAATTTTTTACCCTTATTCAAAATCTCACGACGTTGTTCTTCAAGTGTCGTATTTGTAATTTTTGCAATCTGGCTTTCGTGGGATTCAGGTTTTTTTGAAACCTTATCTCTAATTTTTTTAGCTTTTTCTCTAATATTCTTCATTTTCTCCCTCCATTTCAACTTTCGAAATCGCATCTTGAATTTTATTATAAATCTCTTCTGGATGTTCAACATTTTTAATTTCTAAATCACCCACAATTGTAAAAATATTAATTGTTCCAAAATGGAAAATTTCACCAAAAAAACCTGGGATTTCAAAATTAACACTTTGAATTTTCGAAAGCGGTAAGTCCATCATCTTCCGCCCAAAAAAGCCTTTTTGTGTAATCTGGCGAATCCGCTCATTCGAAACAATATAAAGAGAATAATACCAAAGCATGAATTGATAAAAAAATAAAATCAAACCGACAATAAATCCGCCCAAAGCAATCCAAAGTGCATCCATTAGATTATCTGATGTTAGCATAAAAAGTGTTGGCAAACAAGAAATAGCAAAAACGCCCAAAAAAAGGTAAAAACCCTTTCGCATTGCAATAATATGCTTTCGAAACATAAAGAGAAATTCTTCGCCTTCTCTTTGACCTTTAAAAATTTGTTCTTTCATAATTAAATTTAGTGGTACCCCGGATAGGAATCGAACCTATAACCTTTTCCTTAGGACGGAACTGCTCTATCCAATTGAGCTACCGAGGCTTACTATTCTATTTTACCAGATTTTTAAAAAAATAGCGAGATTTTAACGCGTAAATTTTTCGCGAGGTGAAGTATAGTCGTAAATTTCGAAATCTGAAAACCAGTGTGAAATTTCTTGTTTAGCTTCTTCAATACTACCTGAAGCATGAATTAGATTCGGAATCCCAACATTATGCTCATATGCATAGCCAAAACTCATGTGCGAATAATCACCACGAATTGTACCAGGAAGTGCTGTTTTTGGTTCAGTCCCACCAACAAGTTTTCGCACCAATTCAACCGCCTCCACGCCTTCAAAAACCATTGCAATTACAGGCCCTTGAGTCATAAATTCCAATGCCATATCAAAAGCTTTTTCACCGCGCCGTGTAACCATTTTGCCAATTCCTTCATAGTGCTTATGATAATGTTCTTTGCTTGGGAAAATCATTTTTGTGCCGATTATTTTCAAACCAACCCTTTCGAAACGCGTTAAAATTTCTCCCACAATTCCACGTTGAACAGCATCTGGCTTGAATAAAATTAATGTTCGCTGAATTAATTCTTTCGACATAAAACTCCTTCTTAGACTTCTTTATAAATTATACTATTTTTTATAAAAAAATGCTATAATAAGATTATGTATATTTCTGAAGGAATTGAAGATTTTATTGAATCGCTCGAAGTTGAAGGTGGTCGTTCGAAAAAGACGGCCGAGAATTATCGGCTTTATTTGGAGAGATTTGTTGAATTTGCGGGTGATATTCCAGCAAAAGAAATTACCTCAGAATTAGTTCGAAAATATCGTTTATGGCTTAATCGTTACGAAAATGAATCCGGCAAAGATTTAGGGCGAGCTACGCAAGCTTATCACTTAATTGCCCTTCGAAGATTTTTAACTTATCTTGCTCGGCGTGATATTAAAAGCTTGGAACCTTCAAAGATTGAGCTACCAAAAATTGTAAAGCCACAAGTAAATTTTTTGCATTACGAAGAAATTGAGCGCTTGATTGCTGAAATTCCAAATGAAACCGAAAGTGATTTACGAGACCGCGCAATTGTAGAATTACTCTTTTCGAGTGGTTTGCGTGTTTCTGAACTTGTGAATTTAAACCGTGGAAGTATCAATACAAAGCGGCGTGAATTTACCGTTCGCGGAAAAGGAAACAAAGACCGACCAATTTTTATTTCGAAAAAAGCCGCAGAACATATCGAAAATTATTTAGACGCTCGAAATGACAACTTGCAACCATTATTTTTAAATTATTCGCGGCGATACAAGAAACCTTCAACTGATGGAAATTATCGGCGAATTACACCACGTTCGGTGCAAAGAATGGTTGAGAAATATGCAAAACTTGCTGGAATTACAAAACATGTTTCGCCCCACACAATGCGACACTCTTTTGCAACAGATTTGCTCGTGAATGGTGCGGATTTGCGCTCAGTGCAAGGAATGCTTGGCCATGCCAGTATTGCAACAACACAAATCTATACGCATATCACTGACCAGCATTTAAAAGAAATTCACGAGAAATTTCACAGCGAAACAGAATAAAAGTGGCCCTTCGAAAGCCACTTTTTATTTGCCAAGAGTTCGAACAGTCAAATCGAATCTATTAACTGCGCAATAATTACTTTTAATATTTCCCTCACAATTATATGTGCTTACATCTATATCGCTATTGTTTGGCGTTCCTAGAATATAAGAAATATTAACGATCATTTGGTTTGATGCACTATTTTTTAAATTAGGTGAGGTTGAAAAATTAATTCCATGCAATCGAAGGTCGATTTCACTGCTAGTTAGGATCTCTGTAACACTGTTGTCACGAGGCACCCTTCGCCAAATTGTGTTTTCGGCCCCATCTGTGCAATAAGATCTAGTAGTATCACGAACTTTTACTAATTTAACGGCACTAATATCACTAAAAACTATCTGTCTCCCATCTCCTATATTCCACAAGTAGCTCACGGTTCCAGTGCAAAATGCGCCGGCTGCACCAGTAGATTTATAAATTTTACCATCAACACTACCATTCCAATCATCAAGTGTTGGTGAAGAATTGAAAGTCTTAGTAAAATCTGCATTAATTGTGCGAGCAGCAGTATTTAAATCTTTATAAGTTGTACCACGAGTAATCGTGTTCGTCATTTGAATAATTAAGCCAGCAACACCAATAAGCAAAAATGCAATCACGCCCATTGCTAGCATTAATTCCATAATCGTAAAACCTTTTTTAGTTCCTTGGGTCATATAACCTCACAATCGTTCCAAGAGTTGTTTTTACGTTAGTTCCTGGCGCAGACCAACATGCACGAATATGAAAATCATAATATTTTGTATTTGGAGCATGAACTTTCTCAACCCAAATACCTTGTGCACTTCTATAAGGAAGATCATCGCGTAGCCAGTTCGCATTATTATCTTTATCATCACCATAAGCAATTCGCGGATAAGTTATAGCATTAACTATTTTTTCAGTGTGATAACCACGATTCGTCACCATATCTCTTGTTGAGATGACAAAAGCACTTGAGCCTCGACTACACTCCCCAAGCGGAGTTGCTGAGCCTTGAGCGTCTTTCGTTAAGTTATTTTTCCATAATTCTGCTGCAGGGCTTGAAACTTCTGAGCTATCTGCACGGTATTCAGAAATAAATGCTGCATTTGCAAAACGCAAAGCCTCCGCTTGAGTGTCCATAGCGTTTCGTGCCATAGTAAGCTGCAAACTTGCTAGTGCGCGCGACATTCCATTATTCATTGCAGTCAGCCCAATCATCATTACAGTTGCAAAAACAGCAATAGCAAGAAGCACTTCAATTAATGTATCACCTTTTCGAAATTTCATTATAAGTTTTTCCCATCAATTATTACATCACCAAATCTTGCATCACCTTTTCTATCGCCGCCGCAAGAAGAGCCCTTAGGACCGTCAAGAGGTGCGATTTCAACGGCAGAAGCCGAAGGCCCAATTTTTACAACTTTATTTCTATCGCCGAAGAAATTGAAGCCACCAGCATACCATTGTACTCCGTCGTTGGAAGGTCGAACGCATACATTAACTGTTTTTCCATTTTTGATAACAAAATCACTATTTATATTTATATCTCTAAAAGCAGCTATAAGGCCATCATTATCAAGAGAACCATGTTCTATCATTGCTGAAGTACCGAAAGAAATTATTGAATTATCAATAGGAGATCTTAATATTAAAATACCAGTGATCGTATCTAAACCATGCCACTTATTATCGCCACTTGTTATTGAGGTAACTGCACTTTTGTGGCTGAATGCTCGTATCCCACTAGCACTAGTTATCCTATTATCTGTAACATTTTTATATGTTCCGCGCCATTGCAACTCTATATCTTTTGGACCTTTTACGCTATTCTTACCACCATCAAGAACAAATTTTGTTGCACGTAAGGCTTCTATGCTGTTTCTACATTCTCTTAAATCACCATGTAATTTGCCGTTCTCATCTATAGCCCGACAATCCTTTGATGTATCTATATCTTTTCCTATAACATCAAAAACCCTGAATCGCTCTTGTCCAAGAGTTGCATTTTCATTCCCAGGAATAACATTTCCATTATATAGAGAAATATACTTTCCAAGTATTACACAATTGCTTGAACCAGTTAATTTGCCGCTATTATCTTTTAAAATACTTATATTTGCACCAGATGTATCACATTTAATTTTTGTAGAACCCTTATCATTAGTTTGATTTTCTACATCTGAAAACACACCCTGAATATCTGATTTAAAAGTATTCACTGAATCATTATAGCGCTGTTTTTCAATACTAGCATTCCAGCCAACAAGCATAGTTGCCAACATTAAGCCAGAGATACCTAAAACAAGTATCACTTCAATAATTGTAAAAGCTTTTTTCATTGTAAAGTTTTCCATATTTACTCCTATTATACCATAAGCTTTTTATTTTTACATTATCAAATTGATAAAAAATACCAAAATTTGTTGCTGAAGAGTTAACAAAATTAAAGCTGCTAAAATCATTGCCGGACCAAATGGAATTTGTGTTCCACGTTTAACTTTTCGAAAATGCAAGATGGATTGAAAAACTGCAAAAACCAAGCCCACAACATTCGAAAGGAAAAGTAGAAAAATCGCAAAGACTGGGTGGTTTGGTAAAAGAAAAATCAAGCCAACCGCCAAAATCCAGTCGCCACCACCAACCCATTGCTCTTTTGAAATTTTTGCAAGCACAAAATAAATTAACGGGAAAAACATCATTGAAATTGCTAAATAAAAAATAGATCTCAAATTAAATCCACCAGAAACTGTCAAAAATCCAGTTGACCAATAAATAAACGCTAAAATATTAAAAATATAAAGAAGTTTAGTTGGTAAAAGCGACCATTTAGCATCATAAATAAACATAATTACAAGCGGAACCAAAGAAATCAGCAAAAGAATAAGCCTAATTGCAGGTAAAACTAAAATTGTACCATTCGAAATTGGGTTAAAAATTAAGAAAATAATCGCAAAAAGCGCAAACATTAAAATTTCAGATAAAAATTCAAGCGAACCAATTTTCGAACGACATTTACGACATTTTCCACCAAGTGAAAGCCAAGAAATAATCGGAATTAAATCAAACCAATTTAGTTGATAGTTGCAGTTCAAGCAATGTGAGCGGTCATTTTTTGTTTTAACTAAAACTAAAGAGTGGAGTTTTTTCCATTCAGTAGAATCAACTTTTTTGCCAGATTCTCTCTCTTCTTGAAGTTGTTTTGCACGCAATCGCCAAACTTGGGCAACTGAAAAACTACCCAAAACGGCACCAATTACGCCAAAAATTAAACTTAATAGAAAATTCTCCACTCTCTTCCTTTCGAAAAATTAAACTTTTGTAACTAGCGAGTAAATTGGGAACAAAATTGCACCAATCAAACCACCCGCCATCAATGCCATCACAACCATCAAGATTGGCTCAATCAAGGTTGAAATAGCTTTAATTTGCTCATCAAGCTCATCTTCATAAACCTGCGCGGTTTTGCCAAGCATTTCATCAATTTTACCAGATTGCTCACCAATGTTAATCATTTGTGGCACCATATCCAAAACATAATCTTTACCCTTCAAAGATTCTGAAAGACTTTTACCACCTTGAACGAGTTTTCCGGCTTCATCAATACTCTTTTTCACAATAACATTATTCATCGCATCACCGCAAATGTTGAGCATATCAAGCATTGCCACACCAGTTGAAAGCAAAAGCTGACCGGTTCTTGCAAATCGTGCCATATAGAGCTTTCGAAAGAGCGGGCTAAACAATGGAACATTTAGTTTGAAATTTGCCGCAAATTTAATTCCTGACTCAGTTTTAAGATATTGGCGGAAGAAATAACCAGCAACACCTATTCCAACCAAAACAAGCCACCAGAAGTTAATCATAAAGTCTGATATTCCAATAAGAATTTGTGTTGCAAATGGCAATTCTTGGTGCATATCTTTATAGAGCTGCTTAACTTGAGGAACAACCTGCACCATCATAAACGCCATCACAAGACCAATAACCACAAGAACAATTACTGGGTAAGTTAAAGCCCCACGAATCTTACTCATCATTGCCGCGTCTTTTTCTTGCTGAGTTGCAACACGGCGGAGCGATTCATCAAGCGTTCCTGACATTTCACCGGCAGCAATCAAAGCAAGATAAACTTTATCGAAAACATCTGGAAATTTCGAAAAAGCATCTTTCAAGCTTGAACCACTTTCAACCGAAGCCAAAATGTCATCAACAACTGAGCGCATTTTTTTATTTTCAGTTTGCTCAGAAACTGTTCGAAGGGCCTGTGCAAGAGGTAAACCTGCACCAATCAAAGTAGCAAACTGACGGGTGAAGACGATTTTATCCTTAGTTGTGATTCGGTTCATAAAACTCGCCAAAGCGTTTTCTTGGCCAACTTCATAAATATCGTCTTGCAAAATATAGCCTTGATCAATAAGAGCTTTTCCAGCCGCACGCTGACTATCTGCTGAAATTTCTCCTTTAACGATTTTACCAGTAACACGATCTTTTACTTTATAAGAAAATTTTTTCATATTAGCCTCTCATCAACCTTTCAAATTCAACTAAATCAACCGCAAATTCGCGCGCATCATCATAAGTCACCACGCCAGATTGCACCAATTTAACAAGCGTTCTATCCATTGTCTGCATCCCTTGGTCGGAACCAGTTTGAATAACAGTATCAAGCTGATGAGTTTTTCCTTCACGAATAATATTTCGAATTGCAGGGTTCGCAACCATAACTTCAGCCGCAACAACTCGCCCACCGCCAATTGCAGGAACAAGTCGTTGAGCACAAATTCCTTGCAGAATATTAGCAAGCTGCGAACGAACTTGAGGCTGTTGGTGCGGTGGAAAAACATCAATCATACGATCGATTGATTGCGCTGCAGAGTTTGTGTGAAGCGTTGCAAACACTAAGTGTCCAGTTTCGGCAATTGTAATTGCAGCCGAGATTGTTTCAAGATCACGCATCTCACCAATCAAAACAACATCTGGATCTTGACGAAGCGAACTTCGAAGTGCTGCAGAAAATGAGTAGGTATCATAATGAACCTCTCGCTGAACAATCGCTGAACGCTTCGATTTATGCGTAAACTCAATCGGATCTTCAATCGTAATGATATGCTGAGCTTTTTCGCTGTTAATTTTATCAATCAAAGCAGCAAGAGTTGTAGATTTTCCTGAACCAGTTGGTCCGGTAACTAAAACTAAACCACGCGGAAAATCGGCAAAAGATTGAATCACTGGAGGCATTCCAAGCTCAGCAATAGTTTTAATCTGATTTGGAATTAAACGAAGCGAAGCTGCTAAATTACCGCGTTCATGAAAAGCATTAACACGAAAACGACCCAAATCGCCAAAGGCAAATGAGAAGTCAAATTCCTTATCTTTAATCAGAATTTTTTGCTGATCATCATCAAGAATTGCAAAAACAAGATGCTCAACTTCTTCAGCATTCAATGGGTTATATCCTGGGAATGGCGCCAAAACACCATCAAGCCGCATCATTGGCGGTAAACCAACTTGCAGGTGAAGATCGCTTGCGTTTTTTCGAACGATTTCTTCAAGTAAAATTTCTATTCTTAGATTTTGATTCATATTCCTCCCGTTTTATGCGCTATCAGACGCAACCCTATTGACTTCTTCTAATGTTGTAATTCCTGTTAAAGCTTTAAGATATCCATCTTGGCGCATTGTAATCATCCCTTGCGCCATTGCTACTTTTTGAACCTCGTGCGAAGTTGCATGTTTAATGATAAGCTGTTGAATTTCTTCGGTCACCTCCATAACTTCATATAAACCTGCACGCCCCTTATATCCTCCTGGTGTTTGTGGCGTATCGCGGCCCTTCACAAGAGTATAAGACTTTTGGTTTGCAAGAGGTAGATTTTTATAGCCCAAGTCAGCTGAAACTTTTTCTACTTCCTCTGGTGTTTTTGGTAACAAATGACCCACAGTTTCGATAATGCTTTGCGTTTCAAGCGGTGAAGATTGATAAGTATTTCGCTTGGCTGCTACTCTTCGAACAAGCCGCTGACCAATAATCGTATTTACTGTTGAAGCAATCAAGAAAGGTTCAATCCCCATATCAATCAAGCGAGGCAAAATTCCGGCAGCAGAGTTGGTGTGGAGTGTTGAGAACACCAAGTGTCCAGTTAACGCTGCCTGAACGGCAAGGTTGGCTGTTTCACCATCACGAATCTCTCCAACCATCACGATATCAGGGTCAAGACGCAAAATAGAGCGCAATCCCGCTGCAAAAGTTAATCCAACCTCAGCATTAACTTGAATCTGATTTACACCGTCCATCTTATATTCAACAGGGTCTTCGAGAGTAATAATATTCACCGAATCATCTTTAATCTCTTTAATCAATGCATAAAGCGATGTTGATTTACCAGAACCAGTTGGACCAGATGTTAAAACCATTCCATTTGGAGCAGCAATTCCCTTTCGAATTGTTCGAAGAGCTCGCCCAGCGTATCCCATTTCTTCAAGATTAAAAGAATTACCCGTTTTATCAAGCAAACGAATCACGACTTGTTCGCCCCAAACAACTGGCGAAATAGCAATACGAAGGTCAACTTCTTTATCTCCAACAGCAACAGCAAACTGACCATCTTGCGGTACGCGGTGCTCATCGATCTTTAAGCTTGAGAGAATCTTAATACGTGAAATTAAAGCAGGCTCAATACTCTTTGGCAAATTCATAATTTCTCGAAGAACACCGTCTATTCGACAACGAATTTTCAAAGATTTTTCAAGCGGTTCAATATGAATATCGGATGCTTTTGCGCGAACAGCATATTCCAAAATTGTATTCAAAGCTTTCGAAATCGGCGAGTCTTGCACGATTGTTTGAACCTGCCGTTTCGATTCTGCTTCCGCCTGAGTTTGCGCATCAACATTTTCAGCCAGAGCATCAACACCAGAAAGATCAGTTTTATATTGGTCTAAAATATGCCTAATTGATTTTTGGCTCGCCATAAATACTTTTAGAGGGCGCTGAATTAGGCTAGAAAGATAATCAACGGCTTGAATATTAGTGGCATCAAGCATCGCAACAGCAATTCGCCCCTGAACTTCAGCAATTGGAACCGCCATATTTCGTTCAGCAATATCAACTGAAATTAAATCAAGAGTCTCTTGCGGAATGGTAGTATTTTCAAGATTGACATAGGGAATCCCTGAAACATGAGCTGTCGCATGAATAAGAATTTCATTATCAAGAAACTTATGCTCAATCATATACGACATTAGAGACTGATTATTCAAACCAGCCTCTTTTATAGCCAACTCAATTTTTGATTCTTGAATAAGACCCTCTTCAACAAGGATTTTCGCAAGTCTATCCTGAATATCATTGGTTAATAATGTCATTACATTCCTTTTTGAATTATTTAATATTTATTGTCCAATATTAACTTGAACTGTTGGATTAATAGCATCATTATTAAAAATTTCACTACTTGGTTTTACATATTCGTTCGAAATTGGTTCAGTAGTTTTAACCTCATAAGTTTGTTCAGAAAATCCACCCTGAGCCAAAGAGTTAATAACTAAATATGAAATCAAAACGCTAAATCCTGCAATCAAAACAATCATCGCAATATCAGTTTTTTTCATTATTTCGATCCTCCTGTAGTGCTTGAGTTTTGAGTTTTACCAGTTCCGGTTGTAGAAGTTGCTGGTTTTGCAGTTTCGTCTGCTTTAACTTTCTTGCTTTCAAGCTTCATTGTATATTTAGGATAATAGTAGGCTTTTGCAGAAAAGTTAAGACTAAATCTGTTAAGCGAACGCTCGAATTTAAAACTCGTAATATTTATTGCTCGAATTGATCTTTCCATCTTTCGAACAGTGTTAATTAGATTATTAAGTGCTTCATCTTGAGATTTAGCAACTCGTGCTGAATTTGAGCCTTCACCCTGAAAACCTGCAGAAATTGTTGCCGAAAATTGAATATCTTTCACACCTTCTGGGATTTTATTTGGATCTTTAACACCGCTAGCTGCTGATGAACTAGAAGAATTTGATGCTGAGCTTGATCCTGAAAGACTTTTGTTTGCAGAGGCATCAGAGTCAATACTAAATGAATCAAGAGTTACACCTTCAGAAAAAATATTCTTTTCAAGGCTAGCTGCAAGAGCAGCAGCGTTCTCGCTATCAGGCAAGGCGTCAGCAATAACGCGCAAACCGCCATCTTCGGCATTAGATTTCAATTTTCGTTCATTAAGATTTGGATCGGTCTCCAATGAGCTTAACTTACTCTTTAAATCTTCAATATTTTGGATATTTTTTTGAATTGTTGAGATACTTTTATCTTGTTCACCAAGAACTTTAGCATTAAATGTAAAAATCCTAAAAAGATAAATCATTCCAACAACAGATGCGCCAGCAATTAAAGCAGCACCTGCAACCGCCAAAAACATTATTTGGTTAGCCTTATTAATGGCATTTCGCTTCAAAAAAGCTACTTCTTTATTTTCACCCATTATTTATTCTCCTTTTCAGAATCTTTTTTTGAATTTTGAGTAAAAATTCCAGCAGGAACCTGAATAGTTGAGTCTGTTACATTCTTTCGACCAAGAGCTTTTACAGCAAAGTTTTTCGAAGAAAATTTCAAAGCTGCTTCATTTAATTTAAAGCTAACAGCGAAACGCAAAACATTTTGACCTTGTTCATTAGCTCCAAGCGAACTTTCATTTCGAACAACCGATCCTTCATCAGCAAGCATACATATATTAGCATCTTTTTCGACTTCACTAGCCTTACATTGAGAGCCTTCGCCTTCATAAATAATTTGCGAATATTTAATTGTTTTAATAAAAGCTTCAAGAGCTGGGAAACCATTGCCTGCTTGACCTTCAATTGAAACGATTCGAGTTTCAGGGTCATAATTCACTGCAGAAAACTGAACAGCATTTTCACCAGTAGTCTGAATTGCTGGTAAAATTGTTCCGATCAATCGTGAAGTATCTGGTGAAGCATTTCTAATTTTTTGAATTGCATTAAGCTGATTTCGAAGAGTAGCCGCCGTTTCCCCATCTTTAATTTTTTGCATCTCAGCAAATTTGTCTGAAATCTCATTGGTTTTTAAGCCCATAACAAATTGCTGACCTTGAGTTGTTAAGAACAATAAAACTACTCCCGCAAGCATCGCACCACCAATAATTATAGACACAAAAGTAACTATATTTCGAAGTTGCTGAGCTTTAATAAGATCGCGTTTAACATCCGGCAAAAGATTAATTTCAATCATTATTTGTTACTCCTTTTGGCTAAACCTACAGCGACCGCAAATTCATTTCCAACACTTGCAACCTGCTGTTGATATTTTGCAGGAACATTAATATTTTGGAAAGGATTTGCAGAATAAGACTGAATCCCAGTTTTCGAAGAAACATATTCTGGCATTTGTGGAATAATTCCAGAAAATCCTGAAAGTGAAATTACCCCAACTTGAGTATTTTGGTATTTTGTTCCTAAAAATTTTATTGATTTAGCGATTTCTTGAACGAAATTCTCAAGAGTCATTTCGATAGCTCTAAAGACTTGGCCCTCTAGTTTATCTTGAGCTAAACCGAATTTCATAATAAATTGTCGAGCTTGATCTTCTTTAATATTCAAATTTTGAGTAGCAGATTTAACCAAGCTTGATATTCCAGTAGGAATTGTACGAACAAGCCTTGGAGCACCTTGATACACAATAGATAAGTCAGTAGAAAGCTCGCCCATATCAATAATTAGCTGAGCCTGATCAGATTGGTCAGGCATAAATAAAGCACGAGTCATTGCTAAAGAATCAGGTTCGCTCGCAACTACATTCAAGCCTAGACCTTCAATAAATTCCATCTTTTCTTCGCTATAAGTTTTAGCCGTACTTGCAAGTAAGATCTCCAATGAATCAGGGTTGGAAGGAGATTCTCCAAGAAGAGCCCAGTCGACTTGAGCGTCATCAACCGCCATTGGAATATACTGGTCAACTTGATATTTTATGTTTTTTTGTAATTCTCGCATGTCCTGCTTTGGTACTTCGAAAATTGTCGTGAATGTCTTCTGGGACGTAAGACTAATCGCTACATTTTTTGTTTTAATATCACTCTGCCCGATCATTGTTGAGATAATTTCTCCCAAACGACGACGGCTTTCATCAGAATTACTTAAAACTAACTGAGGGTCGACTGGTGTATAACCAAGACCAACCAAATTCCAAGAATTCTCTCCAGCTTTCGAAAGTTGGACAGCACGAATCGCATTTGTTCCAATATCTAACGAGAAGAAATCGCCCACACCTTTAATATTAATCATGCCTCTATTTTAACATAAACGTAATTAAAAAATCAAGCTTTTTATTTTTATTTTACAAACTTTTATGTTAAAATAAAAAGACATTAAAAGGAGATTTTATGAGTTTATCAATTGGAATTGTTGGACTACCAAACGTTGGTAAATCAACACTATTTAACGCACTAACTAATAATGATATTTTAGCAGCAAATTACCCTTTTGCAACAATTGAGCCAAATACTGGAATTGTGCCAGTGCCAGATTCACGCTTAAACAAATTAGCTGAAATTTATGGATCGCAAAAAATTATTCCGGCAACAGTAACTTTTGTTGATATTGCCGGGCTGGTTGCAGGAGCTTCGAAAGGTGAAGGTTTGGGCAATAAATTTCTCGCAAATATTCGCCAATGTGACGCAATTGTTCATATTGTTCGAGCTTTCGTGAATAATGATATTGTTCATATTTCGAATGAAGTTAACCCAAAAAATGATATTGAGGTTATTAATACTGAGTTAATTTTAGCAGATATTCAAACTATTGAAAACCGCTTGCCAAAACTCCAAAAAGAGGCAAAGGCAAAACCAACTCTTCGAAAACAAGCTGAATACTTGAACAAATTAGTTGAACAACTTCAAGCTGGAGTTCTTCTCTCTTCAATAGAAGATTTAGATTACGAAGCAATTCAAGATTTACATTTACTAACCGCAAAACCTGTAATTTATGCGTTCAATGTTGATGAAAATACTTTAACTGATGAGACTAAAAAAGAAGAACTTTCAAAAATGGTTCTCCCTGCAAAGTCAATATTCGTATGCGCCAAGTTAGAGGAAGAGCTAAAAGGTTTAAGTGAGGAAGATTCAAAAGATTTACTCGAAAGCTACGGAGTTCAAGAAACTGGATTAAATCAGATGATTCATGCCGCCTACGACACGCTTGGGCTACAAAGTTATATGACAGCAGGGCCAAAAGAAGTTCATGCCTGGACGATCAAAAAAGGATGGACAGCTCCACAAGCCGCAGGAGTAATTCATACAGATTTCGAAAGAGGTTTTATTGCTGCACAAGTTATTGACTTTAACGATTTAATTGAAGCTGGAAGTGAGCTTGAAGCAAAGAATCGTGGAAAAATTCGAACTGAAGGCAAAGAATATATTATGTCACCAAATGATGTTGTTGAGTTTAGGTTTAACGTTTAAGATAATAAAAAACCACAAAACATTGTATGTGGTTTTTTATTTTGTATAAATTATTTATTCAATACTTTCAGAATATAGAATCTTTCTTGATTACCCTTAGAGCCTTTTACTCCACTATCTCTTTTATTTTTTATGTATAAATTATTTATACGACACCAATTTTCAAATTCTTGAAGTATTCTTCTTCGGTATGAATTATTTTTAACGATGCCGTTAGTAGTTCCATTTCTGCCTGCTTCGAATTGCGGCTTAACCATTGCAACTATTAGTGTGTCTTTATTAGATAATTTTGTAACACTCGCTAAAATTTCTTTTATAGATATGAAACTAACATCAATAACAACTAAATCAATTTTTTGACTCGTGTTAAAAGCTCTTATATCTGTTTTTTCATGAAGTTCAACTTTTTTATTCACTCTTAACTTTGGATGAAGCTGGTTTGTGCCAACATCAACAGCAATAACTTTTTTTGCACCGTTCCTCAATGAATAATCCGTAAATCCACCAGTGCTTGAGCCAACATCTAAGACAACTTTATCTTTAAAATTAATTTTCATTATTTTTGCAACACTTTCAAGCTTGAGACCTGCTCTTGAGACATATTGAACCTCTTGAAGCATTTTTATTTCCGAATTAATATCAGTAAAAAATCCAGGTTTAGTCCTTTTTATACCATCAACAAAAACTTTACCCAGTTTAATATAGCTTTCAGCCTGAGAACGACTATCAACTATCTTTCTTTGAGTTAATAAAATATCTAGTCTAGTTTTCACATTGTATATTATACCACATTTCATCTTAAAAATATATACAAGCTTATTGTTCAATTTTTTTATACAATAAAAAATAAGCTAGTTCTTAAAATTCCAGCTTATTTCTTAATAATAACCTTAATTATTTTTGACGTTCTCGGTATTCACCCGTTGAAGTATCAACAGAGATAACATCATTCTCCTTAATAAAGGCAGGTACTTTAACTTTAATTCCAGTTTCAAGTTCAGCATCTTTCAAAACGCTTGAAGTTGTATCACCCTTTACTACATTTTCAGTATAAACAACTTTTAACCAAACATTTTTTGGTAACTCAACGTTAATAACCTTCCCATCAAAAAATTGCAAATTCAATTCTTCTGCTTCTTTCAAATATCCAGCAGCTTCATCAATAATTTCCTTCGAAAGTTGAAATTGCTCAAAAGTCTCTGGGTCCATAAAATGAAAATCTTCACCGTCATTATAGAGATATTGAACTTTTTTATTCGAAACCTCTGCTGGTTCAACTTTATCTTGACCCTTAAAAGTTTTTGGCAATAAAGCCCCCGTAATAAGGTTCTTGATTTTTAAACTTACGATGCTTCCACCACGACCAACAACTTTTTGGTTATATTCAACCACTCGATATGGCTGACCATCAAGCTGAAAAACTACACCCTTTTTTAAATCAGTTGGCTGATACATTTTCCTCCTTAAATTATTTTTAAAAATAAATCTTCCCTACCCAGTTTTGAGCAAGGAAGATTCGAAAATCAATTAAGCATTTGTTACGAATGCTAGCAACGCTAAATGACGAGCTCGTTTGATAGCAACTGTCAATTGTCGTTGTTGTTTAGCGCTCAAACCAGTTTTTGTAGCTGGCTCAATTTGACCATAAATGTTAACAAATTTTTGCAAAGTTTTAACATCTCGGTAATCAAAATACGCTGGGATTTCTCGTTTAAATCGTTTAGCCATTTTACTCCTTAATTAAATTAGAATGGAATATCGGATAGGTCGATTGGCTCATCCGAAAAGTCATCGCCGATAGTTGGCTCTTCATTTTTTTGTGCTGAAGGTGCGCTTCCACTGCGATTTCCATCACTCACAAAGCTAAACTCTTCAACCACAACATCAATCGCACTTCGGTTTTTGCCAGTATCTTTATCTTGCCAAGTTCGTTGTTGTAAACGACCGCTCACTAGCAATTGGCGACCTTTCGAAACATATTTCGAAATTGTTTCGCCAGTTTTACCCCAAGCAGTACAGTTAATAAAGCTGGTTTCTTCTTGGCGTTCACCGTTAGTGCTATTCCAAGTTCGGTTGATAGCAAGAGTGAAACTTGCAAGATTTTGGCCGTTTGGAGTTGTTCGAAGTTCTGGGTCTGCAGTTAAGTTTCCCATCAAAATTACTTTGTTAAAAGCCATAACTATCTTCTATCCTATTCTTAAATTATTTTTCTTCTGATTCTACAACTGGTCGCGCTTCTGCTTTAACAAGCAAATATCGCAAAACTTCGTCGGTAATGTTCAAAGTGTTACTGATTCTTAGAGGTGCAGCAGCTGGAAGTTTAACATCCATTGCAACATAAATTGCAAAATCCTGACCTTTAATAGTGTAAGCAAGTTTTTTCTTACCCCAGTTGTCTTCTTTTGCAACCTCACCGCCGTTAGCAGTAATCAAACTTCGAACCTTATCAAGCACTTTTTCAAGATCGCTTTCGAAGTCTGGATGAACAAGAACTGTAAGTTCGTAATCCTTCATTTTTACTCCTTTGGTTAAAGCCTATTCTTTCAAATAAGCTGAGCTAATATTCTTTTAAATTATATCATTTTTAGAGAAAAAAATCAATAAAACTCCAATATTTCTTTAATTTTAAGAATCTATTAAAAACATTATTAGAAAATAAAAAAATTGGCAAAATTATTCACCGATTTCTTCATAGCTCGAAACTAAAACCTCGCGAGGCTTTGAACCGTTTGGCGGACCGACAATTCCTTTATCTTCCATATCATCGATCAATTTTGCAGCACGACTATAACCAATTCCGAGCCTACGTTGCAAATAGCTAGTTGAAGCTTTTCGTGCTTCAATTACAATTTTCACAGCTGTTTCGAAAGTTTCATCAGCCGAAGAGCTACCGCCATTCATCACAATACCGCCCATTGAGTTTGGCGTCTGAACTGGCTGCGAAATAACTTCGTCATTATATTGTGGCGGACCTTGCGAACGGATAAAATTAGTTACTCGCAAAACCTCCTCATCGGTTACCCAAGCTCCCTGAACACGCTTTAAATTAGAAGCTCCATTCATATAGAAAAGCATATCACCATAACCAAGGAGTTTTTCAGCACCGCCACGATCAAGAATTGTTCGAGAATCACCATTTGCCGCAACTTTAAAAGCAATTCGACTCGGAACATTACCCTTAATCAAGCCTGTCACAACGCTAACAACTGGTTTTTGAGTTGCAAGAACAAGATGAATTCCAACTGCGCGTGCTTTTTGAGCAATTCGCACGATCATAGCTTCAACATCTTTTGAGGCTGCCATCATCAAGTCAGCGAGCTCATCAACCACAATTACAATATATGGTAAAGGCTCAAGAAGTTTTGGCTCTTCCCCTTCTGGTGTGTTCTTCTTAATTTTTTCGTTTTTCGAAATTACATGCTTATTATAGCTCTTGATTTCTTTAATTTTTTCATCAGCTAAAACACGATAGCGCCGCTCCATTTCATTCACCGCCCAGCGAAGAGCTGAGAGCGCTTTTTCGGAATCATTAATAATTGGCGTTAAAAGGTGTGGAATATCTTCATAAGCAGTCATTTCTACAACTTTTGGATCAACCATAATTAACTTTAATTCGCTTGGTGAATGGCGATAAAGCAAACTCGTTAAAAGTGCGTTCATCATCACAGATTTTCCTGAACCAGTTTGACCAGCAATCAAAAGATGTGGCATTTTTGCCAAATTTCCGACAACCGGATGGCCAGAAATATCTTTGCCTATTGCAAAAGTTAGCGGATCGTGTGAGTTTTTCCATTCCTTCGAATCTAGAACACCATAAAGCCGCACATCGGCCGACTTCAAATTTGGAATTTCAATACCAACTGCACGCTTTCCTGGAATTGGAGCTTCAACACGAATAGCTTCAGCCGCCAAATTTAGAGCGATATTATCACTAAGATTTTCAATTCTGCTTAATTTAACGCCACTTTGCGGAACTAAAGTATATTGAGTCACTCTTGGGCCAATATTTGCGGCTTCCATTTCAACTTCAATATTAAATTCACTCAAAGTATTCTTAATTGTGCGTGCATTTTGCTCAACATCACCAGCATCAGCAGGAGCTTGCGATTGCTCAAGTAAACTAAAATCTGGCGCTTTCCATTTTGAATCATCAAAAATATGCCCAGTATTTTCTGGCTTTTTAGTTTCTTCTTTCGAAACCTTCTCTAGCTTCTTTGAAATTCGCATCAAGCCTTTTTTCTCTTTTGGCTCATCTTTTTCTTGTGATTTTTTATCTAATACTGCAACGCCAGCATTTAGTTTAATTTCTGGTTTTTCTTCAGCAGAATCGTTAACTTTTTTCAGCAACATTGATTCTTTAGCTTTTTCGAAAACCTTGGCATTTTTAGATTCATTTGCAAAATCGCTAGTCTTAAGCATTTCGCCAATCTTTTTAATCACTACAATTGGTGAAACTCTTAAAATCGAAAGAAGCGTAATTGAAATTAACAAAAGATAAATAATTGCTGCCACCATTGAATTAACCATTGCTAGCATGATTTTATTCGAAACTTCTCCGCTCCAACCCCCATAATGAACACCAGCTGAAGTTTTAAATAGGCCAAAAAATCCGCTTAGCCAAATTAAAATTAGAATTAGACCAAAAGTATTTAAAATTGGAAATCGATTTTGCTCATCACGAAAGATTTCAACAGCAATAAAAATCAAAACTGCTGGCAAAAAGAAAGTTGCCCAGCCCATAAGCCCAAGAAGTGCTTTATGAATTGCAACCAATGCTGAACCGCCAGCGCCGAACCAGCTTAAAACAAGAAAAAGCGAAAAAGCAATCAAAATAACTGCACCAACCTGTGCCCAAAAACCAGCTGGCAAAACACTTTGTTTTGGAGCTGAAACTTTTTTAGATTTACCTTTTGTTGATTTTACTTGTTTTTTAGCCATAATCAATTTATATTATATCACAAAAACGTTTTTTCGAAAACTATTTTTAACTCTTTAATTTGCTAGCAATTTCAAGAATTGTTGACTCAACTAAATTCCAAGGATCAACACTTTCAGTTTTAATAATTTCATCTACCTGTGTGAATTTCGAAACAATCTCAGCAAGTTGGCTTTCACTCAGATCTTGCACAAAATTCTCCATTTTTCCTAAAGCCCAAGTATTCGCACCGATTTCTTTAGCAATTTCTGCCGTAGTTTTCCCGATATTTTTACCGATTTTTAAGGCTACTAAATTAAAAATTTGTGTTGAAATCATTCCTAAAAAGCGAAAAGCTCCATCTTCGCCATCTGTAATTTTTAATTTCGAAAACTCTTCTTGCAACTTCAAAATATCGCCCAAAAACATCATTTCGATAATTGCAAATGCATTACTCTCAATATTCTGCGGAACAAATTCACGAATATTTTGTTCATTAGCCTCACCAATTAATGCTATTTTTTCGATTGCATCACGTATTCGCCATTCATCAACACCAACCCAAGAAATCAAAAAACTCGCTGTTTTATTATCAAGCGACAAACCTTGTTTTTTTGCAAAAAGTCGTGCAAACTCTGCCAAATTTTTCGAATCTCTTGCAGTTAAATTCTTAAATTCATATAATTCAACAATTTTCGAAATCGCCTTATAAACAACTGAGCGCTTATCGATTTTATCTTCAATTAAACAAAGATGAACATCGGTTGAAATTCTTGGTAAAATTTCAGCTAAATTCTGCCAAATTTCTGAATTTTCGCTCAAATTTCGAATATAAACAAAACGTTTTTCAGACAACAAGCTAACGCCACAAATTAAACTCACAAAATCACTCTTCGAAAGCTCATCGGAGTTACTTTTCTGAATCTCAAAACCAGATTTTTCAGCATCAATCTTCATTTTAGCGAGTTGAGCAGTGCGTTCATAAGAATTATCACCATAAAGAATTGTCGTTTTTCCACCAATCATCAGTTTTCACTACCTTTAATTTTTTGGCAATTTGTGCAAAAATGTGTTCCTCTACCACCAACACGAATTTTTGAGATTTCTGTTCCACAACGTTTACAAGGCTCGCCATCTTTATGATAAACGGCGGCATAATTTAAATAATTTCCGCGTGAGCCGTCTGCATTAACATAATTTCGGTCGGTTGAGCCACCTCTTTTAATCGATTCATTCATCACAAAACGAATTGCCTCATGCAGATTCACAAAATCTTCGTTCGAAAAATCTTTAACTCTAGTTTCAGGGTGAATTTTTGCTCGCCACAAAGCCTCATCAGCATAAATATTTCCAACACCGGCAATAACACTCTGCTCCAAAATCGCAGGCTTTATCATACTATTTTGTTTTTTCGAAAGACGATTTTTTAAAATTTCAACCGTAAAATTATCTTCAAGAGGTTCAGGACCAAGCTTTTGAAAAAATGGCAAATTTTCAATTTCTGGTATTGGTAGTAGTTTCACATAACCAAATTTTCGCTGGTCATTAAAAAATAATTTAGTTTCATCTTCAAAATCAATCTCAACTCGTGTTGATTTATTTGGAAGATCATTCAAAAAATCCTCATTCGGATGCCCTGCACCCCAGTTTTCTTCACCACGATATACCATTTGCCCCGTCATTCGGAGATGCGTTACAAGCGACCAACCATTCTCTAGTTCAATAATTATAGCTTTTCCGCGGCGGCGAACATTCAAAATTTCAGCACCAATCATAAAATCCTGAACGTTTCTTTCAGCATTCGGAAAACTTTTAGGCCAATCGTGTTTAACTTTCGCAATTTTCTTTTTTAAAATTAGTCGATTCAAGCCTCTTACAACTGTTTCAACTTCTGGTAATTCTGGCATTATTCCTCCTTAAATTCTTTCGAAAATTCATTCCAATTTTGATATAAAAATGCGTTTATTCCAAGTTTTTTGGCAGCTTCAACATTTTGCCAAGAATCATCGAAAAAGTAAATTTCATTTAAACAAGCCTCACTTTTATCAATTGCAATTTCAAAAATCTCTTTTGAAGGTTTCAAAAAACCAACCTCACCTGAGAGCACCAAGAAATCAAAGAGTTCCTCCTGCTCCTCTTTTGAGAAAAGCTGATTAAATTGATATTGTGCGACATTAGATAAAACTCCAATTTTCGAACCTTTAACTTTATTTTTTCGAATAAAATTCAACAAATTTTGATCCTTTTTCCAAACATACTCAAAAAGACGCTCCGAAGAAGGCTGGCGAGAAACCAGCACTCCGAAGCAATCAAAAATCAAAACTTTAGCGTTTAATTTCATTTATTCCAAGATCGCGAACGATTTGCTCATGTCCAGGAACTTGCGCAATGAACAAATTTTGTAATTGTTTTGTATTTGCAATAAGTGAGCCTTTTGAACCTGAGCAAGTTGAAGTCCAGAGGTGTTTTTCAGTTTTATCATCTTTTAGCATCGAAAAATCATAAAGATGGCCAGTAGCACAAACGCCAGCTAGATCATCTGCCTCGCCACTGAAAGGAGTTCCCTTCATCATATTTGCTTTATTTAAAGCATTCACAAATTGTGTATAAGATTCGGTATTGTTATCAAGCTTAGCCTCTTTAATTACTTCACCAAGATAACCCTTGTAAGTTGTGAGTTTTCGAAATTTTGGTGAAACCTCAACCATGTAAGAACGAAAATTCTCTTGTGCAACAATCGGTCCACGAACCACCATTTTAACGCTGCGGTTTTGATCAGTGCTTAACAATTCTTTACTTGAAGGCGAATTATCTTCTTTCGAAGTTTCATTGTTCGCCTGCTGAGCTTGGTCTGAACCATTTCCACCATTCATAAATGCATTAACAATTGTTACAACTGTAATAATTGAAAGAATTGCAATCGCAATAATTAATAAAATTGGTGCAATTCGTATAATTTTTTCTTTCATCTTAACCTTTCCCCACCACGTTTAGTCCAAATATTCATGAAGCTTTTTCGAATCTTTATGCTTTTTAAGTTTCATTAAAGCTTTAGCTTCAATCTGGCGAATCCGCTCACGAGTCACTGCAAATTCAAGACCAACTTCTTCAAGTGTATGGCTTTTTGTGCCATTTAAACCAAAACGCATTTCAAGAATTTTCCGCTCACGATCAGAAAGCGTTGAAAGAATTTCACGAACTTGCTCTTTCAAAAGTTGAACCGTTGCGGATTCTTCTGGGCTAGCGGTATCTTCATCTTCGATAAAGTCACCAAGTGTTGATTCTTCACCCTCTTCACCATCACGACCAATTCCAGCATCTAAAGAAGTAATATCTTGCTTGATTTTTTGGATATATTCAATTTTTTCAACATCCATATCCATTTCTTTAGCAAGTTCTTGGTTAGTTGGCTCACGGTTTAATTCTTGCGTCAATCGGCGAGAAGTTCGCATCAGCTTGTTAATCGTTTCAACCATATGAACAGGAATTCGAATAGTCCGAGCTTGGTCGGCAATTGCGCGTGTAATTGCCTGCCGAATCCACCAAGTTGCATAAGTTGAAAATTTAAAACCTTTGCTTGGGTCGAATTTATCAACCGCACGAAGAAGCCCTGTATTCCCTTCTTGAATTAAGTCAAGTAGCTCCAAACCGCGGCCGGAATATCTTTTCGCAATTGAAACAACCAAACGCATGTTTGCTTCAGCCATTTTATCTTTCGCACGTTGATCGCCCTGCATTGCTTTTTCAGCAAGCTCAGTCTCTTTTTCGAGTGAAAGGAGTGGAATCTTACCAATTTCACGAAGATACATTCGAACACTATCATCTGTTATATCATCATTATAAGCACCATTCAATAAATCTTCTTCAGTGATATCTTCTTCATCTTCAACTGCAAGGTCGTCAAAATCTGGTTCGAAATCATCAAGCGAAAGAGTTGCATCCACAATGCCGTCTTCATTTAGAATTTCTTCTGGTAGTTCTTTTTTACTCTTACCTTTTACCACTATTCAGCTCCTTATTTAATTGTATAATTTCCATCAAAATCTTCATTCTCAAATTTTCATCACCTTGAATTTCAGCATCTTCGAGTTGCTTTTGAAGATTTACTTTTCGTTCTTGTAAATTTTGGGTTTTAATTTTATGAATCAAACGCTTCATTTCGTCGGTGGCACTGCCTTTTATATTTCCGAGTCGTTCGTCAGCCTTTAATAGAAGTATTTTAACATAATCATCGAAGTTTTTCAAGAGATCGAGATTATTTGATTTCAAAATTTGCAGAATTTGATTTCGCTGCTTGTCGTGCAAAATATCATCTTGCAACTCACTCAACATTTCAGCAAGCTTCTGTTCTTTAATCGCAAGAGCTAACAAATCATCTTCATAAATATATTCATCAACAAATTTCTCATCAGTTTTTTCAATTTTTATTCGCCTTTTCGGTTTAACTGACCTAGGCTTTTCGTCAAATTTTCCGAGTAATGTTGTTTTCGAAACGCCAATTCTTTTCGAAATTTGTTCAATATAAAAATCTTTTTCCACAGGGTCATTTAAGTTTTCCACAAGTTTCAGTGCTATTGTGGAAAACTCTTTTTTCCCTACAGCGGTTGCAATATTTAGCCGCTTTTCATATTGGTCAAAAATCCATTCTATTGCTGGCTGTGGTTTCGAAATTGAATCCTTCCAAAGCTCCAAATCTTTTTGAATTAATTCATCTGGATCTTTAGCTTCACCCGCCGATTGGTTTAAGGTGATAATTGAAAGTTCCACGCCAGCTTGTTGCCCTAACGAAATCACTCGCTCGGTAGCGCTAATTCCAGCCTGATCACTGTCGAAACAGAGGCGAATATCATTCGAAAATCGACCAAGAGCCTTCAAGTGATGAACTGTCATTGCCGTACCAGCCGTTGCAACCACATTTTTCACGCCAGCTTGATGGCTCGAAATTACATCCATATTTCCTTCAACCACAACCACAAAACCAGCTTTTCGAATTTCATTTTTTGCTTGCGAAATGCCAAAAATGTTTGAGGATTTGTCATAAAGCAAAGTTTGAGGCGTGTTTAAATATTTTGGCGCATTTGGCTCGTCTTTAATAATTCGGCCAGTAAAACCAACTGGCGATCCACCAGAATCCTGCAAAGCAATTACCATTCGATTTCGAAAAATATCGCCACCAAATCGGTTCAGCAGCCCGGCATCACGAATATCACTCATCGCAAAACCTTTTTTTAGCAAAAAATTCGTGAGCATTTTTTGAGTATTTGGAGCAAAACCAATTTTGAACTCTTGCACAATTTCTTTCGAAAGTTTGCGATTTTTAAAAACATAGTTCAAGGCTTCTTTATTACGAACCAACATATGCTGATAAAAATTTGCACTAATTTGCAAAATTTTTCGAAGTCGTTCTTTTTTTTCAGAAATTTCTCTTGAACGCTTCGAATCAAAAGTTTCAATTTCAACGCCAGCTTTTCGCGCCAGAAATTCTAAGGCCTCGCGGAAATTCATTCCTTCAACTTCCATAATAAAACCAAAGATATCGCCGCCTTTTCCAGATGAAAAATCGTGCCAGATTTGTTTATCGGGGCTAATTATAAAACTTGGAGTTCGCTCATTTGTCCAAGGGCTAAGTGCTTTAAAGTTACGCCCAGTTCGCTTGAGCTCAAGATATTCGCCAGCCAAATCTTCAATGCTTATTCTTGCTTTAATTTCGTCTCTGGCATCATTCATATCTATATTCTAACATAAAAAGCAGCTCTCATCAATCAAAAAATGGGCTGCAATTTCAGAAAATTATTTTGCTTTGTGATAGTTTTCAAGCTGTTTTGAAGATTCTGCAAGATTTTTTTCAATTTTTTCATATACCGACTTTTGTGAAGAAGGCGAAGTTTTTTTGCGTCGTACAATTAAATCTTTTACACGAATCAACTGATATGCCATTTCACGGGAATAAACTTCATCAATTGTAGCGTTCAAGAAAGCATCATCAAGCATTGCACTAAGTTTATCAAAAATCGCATCAGTTTGTTTTATTGCTTGCGAATTCTTTTTCGAATCTCCACGAGGAACTTCAATCTTTCGGCTCTTCATAAATTCCTTCAAATCTTGCTCATTTGAACTAAGTGAAGTGTTAATCCCTGCATTCACGGCCGCTAAATCTGAACTTTTAATCTTATTTTGAAAAGATTTTGTAGTTTCCTTTAATTTCGAAATATTATAATAAGCACGAACTACCGCCTGAGCATTATCATCGCCCTTATTGCTAGTTACAATAATAAAAATCGAGAAAAATAGCGAGACTAATAATGCTGAAGCACCTAAAATTTTACCTTTAGTCCAAAACGGAGCGGCTTTTTTGGGTGCAATCTTATTGAGATATTCAACTGTGTAAGGGTTTTCAGTTGTAGTATCTTGCGAATAATTTTGATCTGGCATTAAATTTGGAGCAACTTGTGGATTTTGAACAGGTTGATTTGGCTGAACTGGAAATTGTTGTTGATTTTGGTAATTATTTGGGTATTGCGGAAAATTCTGTTGTGCACCAAAATTTTGATTTTGGCCGCCAAATTGTTGCTGTGGATTTTGGCCATTCGAAAATTGCTCATTTGGGAATTGATTACTTGGGAATTGACCATTTTGAGCAAAATTATTCGAAAAACCACCATAATTTTGTTGTGGTGGATAAGGATTTTGAGGATAATTATTTGGTGTACCAAAATTTTGATTTTGGACGCCCTGATTCCAATCTTCATTCGGTTTCATATTACTTATGATTATATCACAAAAAAGTTTTTTTCGCAAAGAAAAACCCTCGCTTTTTAGCCAACCTGACACCAAGCAGTTTAGCTAAATGGGTTAATATTAGCGAGCCAAGTCGTTTGGCTCGCTTTTTTCATTGTTTAATTTCCCGATGAAATTGTAATAAATGTCAATTTGAATAATACGATTGCGTTTCGTACCAGTTGGTTTATGAATCACAATCTTGTCAATCAGTTCATTCACTATTTCAACGGTTAGTTTTGGTAGCTCTGTATATTTGGAAACTCTCGCCATAAACTTGGAGATATTAAGGCTGTCTTCTTGTTGTTTGACGAGTTTTTCGGTTAAGTCAGAAATGGAAGTTTGAAGTTGTTTCTGTTCTTCTTCATAGCTCTGACTTAGTTTCACAAAGCGTTCATCTGAAATTTTGCCAAGTAGATTATCTTCGTAAAGTTTTTAGCTAATGCTGATTACTTTTTATTTTTCTGATTTATTAAATCCATATATGCAACATTAATGTAATCTTTTTTCTTTATATTTAACTGTTCTGTTATAAGTTTAACATTTTTCTTTGCAGTTTGTATTGATTCTTTTTCAGGAATTACATATTCCAACTCGATAAAATCACCTAAGTTTTCGACCCTATCTAAGTGGAATCTGATATTATCTTTCAAAAATAACTGCCGAACCTTTTTAACTTCACCAACCCTACCAAGAAATACTGAAAGAATTTTATCAACAAGTTTAGGGTGTTTTATATTAAAGCGTTTATATTTTGAAAGTTTCATATCAGCAGAATTAGGGCGACTATAAAATATCAATTCATGATTATCGTTATTTATCGTTCGCATTTTTAGCCTATAAGATTTAAGATTATAAAAAATATCACGCTGATTTAATTTTACAGGTTTATCTTGAGTTATTTTTGCAAATATCTTTTTTGTTTGTTGATAATCTTCAATTTTAGCCTTTATTTCGATATTTCGGGGCATTTTAACCTTTCATTATTATTTGTTAGTATATCTTAGCCAATCTTTTGAAATAGAATTTATATTGATTTGTGTAGTAGAAAGTTTACGGCAGCTCCTTCCTTAACGACAATAACTTCATTACTATTGCTCAGTTTATATTTTACCAGATCTTTGCCAATTTTTGAAGTAGATTTAATTTATGCTTTTGCTATTCACTATAGAAAGAAGATGAAGTTAAAGAATTACTCATTGAATAGCGTAAAGCTCGGATGGAAGATAATAATGGATTTTTTGTTTTTTGGAATAATTATAATATAATTGTTTACTTCTTTGAAATTTGAAAAATTTAGAGATTTATTGAACTTTATTT
The DNA here is from genome assembly GCA_963522115.1 of uncultured Saccharimonas sp. (SeqCode). Taxonomy (GTDB): domain Bacteria; phylum Patescibacteriota; class Saccharimonadia; order Saccharimonadales; family Saccharimonadaceae; genus Nanogingivalis. The sequence goes on from CAUQWN010000001.1 coordinate 50,452, forward strand.
TTGGTAGCATTTTTAGATTTATATCAGGAAAATATAATAACAGTCTATATGAATACGAAAAGAAAAAATGATAATAAATAAGATAATTTAAAAGCTAAGACAAAAACAGTCTTAGCTTTTTACGGTTGTTATAAGGCATACGAACTCAGATTGCTTTTAGACTACTGAATATCAAGTCATATTTGCAAGGTTATTTCTATCTAAAAGAGAAGCTACAGAATATATTTTACTCGCAAACCAAGCGATAACTCAAGCGAAACAAATCTCGCAATTCTTCAGCCGAAACTTGTCCTTGGCCAATAATCAAATTCCACTCACGCTCGCTCATCAACTTTGAAGGCACTACACTTTCTTTTTCACGCAAAATTCGAGCAAGCTGCGCGCCTGTTTTCATTTCAACTTTTAAAGGTTTTGAACCATCGTGAATAATTGCGAAAATTGCTTTTGGCTCTTCACTTTCTGCAATTTTCGAAAGAATCTTTTCACCAGTCTCACGCTCAAAATCGCCAAGCTCGCCAGCCATTTTTTCTTGCCAAATTTTTTCTAATTTATCAAAATTAACTTCAAAAATTTCAAGTTTATTTTCTTCATCTTTTCGAACTTCCGCTGCGTAAAAATTCAGCAAAAAATCTTTAATTTCACTTTGATCCATTACTTTTTCACCTTTTTTAAATAAAATTTTAATTCTTCAATCGAGCCGCGAATATCATCCAGCGCGCGGTGATTTTCAGGCTTAGCAAACACCCGTTTAAATTTGGCACTCATCACAACTTTCCACGCTGAAACATCTAGCATTCGATAATGCAATATTTTTTCAAGATTTTTCCATTCTTCACGAATGAATCGGCGATCTTGGTGAATTGAATTTCCGCCCAAAAGAATTTTTTCACCTTTCGAAAGTTCTTCGGCAAAATTTTCTTCTATAAATTTAATTAAATCTGCTTCAACTTCTTGTGATTTTTTTGTAGCACGAGAATTTTGTAATTTTAAAGCATCGCGTGTTTCGCTAAAAGTATCCCAAAAATCACCAACCATTCGGCTTTCAAGAATTTCATTTTCAACTTTTACGGCACTTTCGAAAGTGGCAATTTCATTAAAATCCCAATCTGTCGCAATTGCGGCAACTTCTAAAATTCGGTCTTTTTTAGGTTCAAGACCTGTCATTTCTAAATCAATCCAAAGAATTTTTGCGTTTTTCATTGTTTAAATTATATCATTTTTTGGCAGGATAAGCAAAAAACTAATCTAAAATTCCAAAATCTTCAAGCTTTTTAGCTTTCGAAATGTCGAAATCAGCAATTTTCGTGCGCCGAAGTTGCGAGCAAAACGCACCGCAACCCAAATTTTTGCCCAAATCTTCTGCCAGTGAACGAATGTAAGTCCCGCTTGAAACGTGCGTGCGAACTTTTAGTTTTGGAAAATTATAACTTAAAATTTCGAAATCAAAAATTTCAACCGTGCGTTTAGGAATTTCAAAATCTTCGCCCTTTCGCACCAAATCATAAGCGCGCCTACCATCAATTTTAATCGCGCTAAAAGCTGGCGGAGTTTGTTCAATTTTGCCTAAAAAGTTAGTTTTAATTTCTTTTTCAATCTGTTCGAAAGTTGGAATTTCAAAATTCTCACATTTCGAAATCTCGCCTTCAGGATCGCCCGTATTTGAAATTTGCCCAAGTGTAAATTCCGCCTCATAAACTTTATCAAGCTTGGTAAGGCTCATTGCATTTTTAGTTTCCTTGCCGTAAAGCAAAACTAAAAGCCCCGTTGCAAAAGGGTCAAGCGTGCCAGTGTGGCCAACTTTAACTTTTTTACCGAGTTCATCTTTAAGAACGCGGCGGATTCTAGCGACCACGCCAAAGCTGGTAATTCCAGCGGGCTTATCAATTAAGATTCGCCCGCTATCGTTTTCGAAAAATGCCATTTTACATTCCTGGAATTCTGAATTGTGAAGGATCGTTAGGATAAATTTGGTCGGTCATCACTTTATTTTTGCTACTTTCGGTACCCATTGCAGGTTGCTCCGCTGGATTTGGAATAAAATCAAAAGCTGGAATTTCTGGCGGCATTGGCATCGAGCTAAAATCTGGCATAGCTGGTGGCATTGGCATTGCAAAATCATTCGAATTTTGTGCAGGATTTTCAGTTGAGTAAGTTTGCTGACTTTCAAAATTATTTTGCGGCAAAGTCTGCGCATATTGTTCATTCGAAATCGGATTACTTGATTCAAAATTTGAAAGCGGCTGGATTGGTGTAGCTTGAGCATAAGGCTGAGTTTCAGGAATAAAATTCTCATTCGCCTGTGGCTCTTCATAAACCGCATTTTGAAGTTTACCATGGCTTAAAACATAATCATTATTTTGTGGATTTGAAGTTGCTACAAAGTTTTCTTCACGAGAAATTCCACTTGGCTCATAAGGCTGAGCACCCATCAAACCACTTGCAATTTGAGCATTTTCGGTTGGGTGATAATATTCATCGCCCTGATTTTGTGCTGGCTGAACATTTTGAGTTTGAATCTCTTGAGCGGCAGGAGTTTCAGCTGGATTTTGTTGTTCGAAAACTGGCGCAACTTCTGGTTGAGTAGTTTGAGGTTCGAAAGTTTGTAGTTGAGTGTTTTCGGGAGTTGGGACTGAAATATCAACTTGGCGAGCTGGCTCAAAAACTTGCTCCTGAACTGGAGTTTCTGCAATAAATGCATTTGGATTTTCGAAAGGCACGCTTGGCACTGGAATTTCTGGCGCATAATTTTGAACTGGCGCTTCAACCAAGCCTTGCGTATTTTCAGGCTGATTAAATTCTGAATGAGCAGGAGTTTCAGCTGGATTTTGTTGTTCGAAAACTGGCGCAACTTCTGGTTGGGCAGTTTGAGGTTCGATAGTTTCGAAAGTTTGTGTTTGAGTGTTTTCGGTAGTTGGGACTGAAATATTTTGTTCAACCAAAGCTTCTTGGCTTTCCGATATATTTTGTACCGAATTTTCTTCAACTAAATTTTCATTTTGAACTTGTTCATTTTCAAGATTTTCACTTGGATTTTCAAAAATATCTTCGTTCGAATTTTCTTGCGCAAGTTCTTGGTTTTGCTCAGGAGCTTCAACTTCTTCAAGTTCAGCAAAAGCATTTTCTGGTTTATTAATATTTTTTAGTTCATTTAAAGATTCTTCAAGCTCGTCTTCGGCTTGATTTTGTGAATTTTCAAGATTAGTTTTTTCTGCTTCATTTTTGGCTTCTTCATGCGCAATCACAAATGCACCGTTACGCTTTTGCTCCCTCTTTGAAGAAGATTTTTCACTCAATTTTTCTTTTTCGTTCGAAATTTCTTCTAAAGCTTCTTCCATTTTAGCATTTTTTTGCACAGCAAATTCGCCCGCTTTTTCTTCAGCTTCACGGATTTTTGAAACTACAAGTTGTTGGTCGGCGCCAGATGAAATAAGTTTTGCTGCAAGGCTCATAACTTCAGCCGTAGCTTTTGCATTCGAAAAGCGATCAGTTTCAGCAACAATTCCAGTCAAAAGAGCAGTCGCGACTGGTTGAATAAGATTTTTCTTTCCAAGGGATTCAATAATTTGAACAGAAATTTCGCTCAAAGAACTAGCGTTTTCAGCATGCCAGTGAGTTCCATTAAGATTCGTTTGGTTTTCACCAACGGTTAAAATTCCAACTGAAGCATCATGAAAAATTCGACCATGTGCCGCTAAAGCGCCGTCAAGTCGATCTTGGCTTTCAACGTTTAGCGCCAGAACAAAATCGATGTTAAAATCACCCTGTTCAAATTCGAGGTCTTTTTCAGAAATTACCGAACGATACGGTGTAATGAAAATCTTAACGTGGTCGCCAACAAGCTTATAACGAAGATGATCGGCTTTTTCTTTATTTAGAGCAATGATAAAATCGCGCAAAGAATCTACCGAGTTTTCGAAAGTTTTTTCTGGGCGCAAAAAAGCTAGCGCGTCGGGCATTTTACCGCTTGAAACCGCCGTTGCATGCTTGCCAGAATTATTAATTGCGAGCGTTAAAGCCAATGCTGAAGAAAGCTCATCAACACTTGGATTATCATTTACCGCAATCAAAATACTTTCTGATTCTTTCAATTTTGCGATAATCTGCTCTTGAGCATTATTTTTTGACATTTATTGAATCCTATTGTTTATTTTTATAATTTATAGCTCTATATTAGCATAATCGCAATGAAATGTCAACAGTTTATTTGAAATACTTGCTTTTTATTTCGAAATAATATATAATTGATGTTGAATTGTAAATAACAACCTAAAAGAAGGAATTAAATGCCAATTATTAAATCTGCTGTAAAGCGAATGCGACAAACCGCAAAACGACGCGAACGCAACGTTGGAATTAAAAAAGATATCAAAGGTGCAGTTAAAGCTTTTGTTGCTGAACCAAGCGCAAAAAGCCTTTCAAAAGCACAAAGCGAACTTGACAAAGCTGTTAAAAAAGGTCTTATCAAGAAAAATACAGCTGCTCGCCGCAAAGCTTCTCTTGCCGCTGCTGCAAAAAAAGCTGGCGTAAAACTTGCTTAATTTGATACATTTTCGAAAATCGCTCAAAATTGGGCGGTTTTTTGTTTTTCTTTTTCAAAAAAACTTGACAATTCTACTTAAAAATGCTATAATTTAAAAGATTCGCCATTTTGGCGAAAAAATAGTACCTTAGGAGGACTTAGCTATGACATCTTTAAAAGAACGACTAGCTGCAGAAAAAGAAGCTGCTTTAACCTATGAAAATATTGCCAAGCAAGTTGAAGGCATCCTTGTCGAGGCCGCCAAGGATGGTAGATCAAGCGTGCTCATCTACCTCGACAATGAGAACGATTGCAAAACCCAATTTGTGCGTCTTTTTCTAACCCAGGAAGGGATCACCTTTAAAAAGGCTTATGACACATATACGGCAACTGAATTTCCCTATATCGATACCCACATGGGTGGTGCTAGTGATATCGATGCGAGTAAGCCCGTCGCTGTAACTAAACGTCGGTTTAAGGGAATTCGTGTATTTTTGTAGTAAGGGGGATGCATTATGTCATTTAAAGACGGATTGGAAGAAGCAAAACAAGAAGGGCGCGATTATGACACTATCACAGCAAAGGTAAAAGAAACCTTGTTAGCCGCTGCAAAAATTGGTGAATCTAGTGTTTTCCTACCACTCACAGGTGAAGATGATTATAAGACACGCGCCATTTGCCGCTTCCTTACACATGAGGATATCGAATTCAAAAAGATTTACGATTCACGCCAGGTTGAGAAGCCACATTACCTAGACCCACATTATCAAGAAACTGTCGCCAGAAATGGTGGGAAAACCATTTATACCTGGATGGATACGGAATATACCTTTAAGGGTATCCGCGTGTTTCTTTAGAAAGGTCATCAAAAAACAAAACCCGCAGAAATTTGCGGGTTATTTTATTTCTAACATTTTTTGAAAATTATTTACCAATTTGAGTCACTCATCGAAAGCGACGGTTTTACTTCAAGCTTGAGCGGATTTTTAATATCAAGAAATAATAATTCACACAGCCCCATCCATCATAACGTTGATAATATTTAAACTACCAAGCAAAATATACATCCATACCTATATACTAAAATACCAATTTAGCTTCCAGTTGAAATTTAACCTGAAAAGTGTTAGAATAGCTCTATGAAGATTTTGGGAATTGAGAGTACGTGTGATGAAACTGCAGCTGCAGTGGTAGAACTTCAAGATGGAGAAGTTTCACGCGTGAGTAATAACCATGTGAAATTACTTTCAAGTGTAGTTCATTCACAGATAGATATTCATGCTCAATTTGGTGGTGTAATTCCCGAGATAGCAGCGCGATCACATATCGAATATATAAATCCAGTTATTCGTCAAGCTTTAGAAAAAGCTAAGGTAAGCTGGAGCGATATTGATGGTATTGCAGTCAGTTTTGCGCCTGGCCTAAATGGATCGTTGTTAGTGGGTAATTTGGCGGCGAGGACTTATGCGCGGATTTTCAGCAAGCCGTTCTTCCCTGTTCACCACGTTGAGGCGCATGTTTACGCTAACTTCTTGCGTGATACACCACCGCGATTTCCGTTTTTAGCGCTGGTGGTTAGCGGCGGTCACTCTCAGATCGTATTGTTTCGAGGTCATTCAGATTTTGAAATTCTTGGCCAAACCCAAGATGATGCCGTGGGTGAAGCGTTTGATAAAGTGGCCAAAATTCTGGGTTTACCCTACCCTGGCGGTCCAGCGATTGCGGCGGCGGCTCAAGCTGGCAATAGTACCAAATATAAATTGCCTAAGGCTAAGCTAGCTGGTGAATATGATTTTAGTTTTTCTGGTCTTAAGACGGCGGTGCTGCGAGCAGTACAAAAAGAAGTTGGAGTTGATTTTAATTTTCCATCTTTCCGCTTGGCCGAAAAATTAACCACCGAACAAAAAAATGATTTTGCGGCTTCGTTTCAGCGAGTAGCTGTAGAAACATTAGTCGATAAGCTAGAGCGTGCTGTTCAGCAATATCAGCCCCAAACGGTAGTCATTGCGGGCGGGGTAGCGGCTAATCAGGCTTTGCGTGCTGAGCTGATACGTCGGGTGGCCAATCAAGTGCCGGACGAAATTATTTTTACTGCACCAGAATTTTGCACCGATAATGCCGCAATGGTGGCGACGCTAGGTGCTTTTCACGCCGTGCTAGGTCGGCCTGAAGACCCGCTCAAGGCTGAAGTTTACCCTAGCTTATCAATGGAAAACGCTCGTTGGTAACCGAGCTGAAATCTGCCCTTCACTTTTTAAAATCTTAAGGGCACTTTTCGAAATATGCTATAGCACTTTTTGAAAAGCTAAGGCAGGTTTTTAAAAAAATAATGGATGAATTTAAACTAAAGAAAAGAGCCGTTTTATTAACGGCTCGAGGTATGCGCTAACTTTGTGGTTTAAGCGCACTTGTTGAATTGATTAATAGGAGAATTCTTTGGCGATTTTTACCAAATCTTCTCCCTTTTTAGACACAGCTACTTGGAGAGCCTTGAACTCTCCACGTTTATTGGTTTTTTTCCAACACACTAAGTCATTTTCTGACTCGTCCTGCGGAACAAGGGATACTAGACTCTCTACATCTTTGAGATCTAGATTCCAAGGCGCAATGTGATAGATGGGTAAACCCTCTACCACGGCAACCAGCCAGCCTTCAGAGTCAAACGGTGCTCCGTCGTGACCTTGATCCTGAATAAGGGCAACTTTGTAGCCATTTTTAATAATGGCTTCGAGTTGTCCTACAAACAACAAGAATCTTTCAGTGTAAGCGCCATCTACTTTTTTCTTGTAGATGGCTAAAGCCTCTTCTACGGAGACTTCGGCTGTTTTTGCCGTATCTCCCCATCCAGAAGTGTGGACTAGTTTTCCGCCCACTACTACTGGGGCTTCAATCCAGTTGGTCTGAGAGACGTCATAACTTGCCATTACGGCATTCTCTACGGCTTTTGCGTCTTCTACTGATAGATAGTTTAATTTTAGCATTTCTTCTCCTTTTCCCGCGCATGGTAATTTTAAGGCATTTTTGCCACGCAGGAATGCTCAATATTGAGCAAATTTAAACCTAGTATCGTAATTCTAAGTTTAAAATTGCTCAATATAAGCAAGGAGATTAAGTCAATTCAACAATGGTAATTTACTAGTTGCTAGTTGATAAATCCCTAACAACTTGATTGTATTATATCATATTATATTAAATATGTCAATAGCTTTTATTTATTTTTATCATAATCGATATAAATAGATTCTCTATTTTTTATATCATAAATTGCTAAAGAGTTTTTTGCGCTAGCAAATGAAAGAGCTTCATCCTTATTTTGAAATCTGTGTGATACGTTTAGATGTATGTCGCCCGTACGATCATCAGCCCAAGTACCAAAATAATCGTCATCGGATTTAATATATTTTTTTCTTCTAGCGATAAATTTCTTAAGAGCTTTAATCGATAGTTCAGCTGCTGGAATATAGTAAGTAGTATCGATAGCTACCATGTATCCATCTACTGGTTTTTCTCCTGAAGTATTTATAGACGTTCCTTTATGTTCTTTTGTCTCGGTTAGAAGGTTATTTGCTTGACTAAAAAATTGTTTCTTTTCTAGATTCATTATTATATCATTCTATATATTTTTTCTATTTCAGAATGGAGTTTTTTGATATTATCCTCAACTGGTTGATTATTTGCATCTAAATAAAGCCTTTTGTTAATTTCAATCATCACAGATTGAACTCGGCTGTCCTTATTATAAAAGTGAATAGGAACCAAACTCCCACTATATGGCGAGTTTACTCGAACTTCATATCCAAGCCCCGTGAAATAAGTAGCTAAGAATTCAACCAAATCTGGTGGAGTATGAAAACTATCAGACCCAATACAAATATCCGGTCGATTTGGTGCTTGATCTATATCTCGGTTAGTCGGAATATTATTAAAACTATGGCAATCGATAATCAAACAATTATCATATTTATTAAGCTTTTCGAAAACTTTCTTTGACAGATCTTCATGATATGGTAAATAGTAATTATTTATAATTTCTTGTTTTTTGGTTTCTGAAATATTTCGCAATTGCTCACCAGAATCTGTATGCGTATAAACAATACCCATTCCTTTGAGAAACATGCTTTCAAGTTCATCAGGAAAACGTTCAATATCGCAATAAATTCTACTAAAATCAGCAATTTTAGACTCGACTAAATTACTATCAAAAATTTGCTTAGTATACCAATCCGTTAAAATATTAATTTCGTTACTAATTAATTCAGCGTTAAAACCTTCCATATCTGGAAAAAAGGTTGAAGAATGCGGAATGTTTAAAATTATTTTTTCCATATTATTTATCCTCGAGATATTTATCAATTAGAACCCCCGCCTCATCATAATCATCAACATAAGGGGCATTTTTTAAATCTTCAACTATAGGCGGATACAAATTCATATCTCGTTTCCTTAAAATTTCCTCAAAAGGTTCATGAGGGTGTGCCATAAAAACAACATCAGGCCTACCGTCTCTTTAAAAATTCCAGTCCGCAGGAGCATAGTCATCATTGAATTTTATTTTACAAATAGGCTTAAATCCAATCGACCCATACATTCTAGGCAAATAACCATCATAGCAATCAAGATGGTTCCCTCCAGACTTTAAACTTTCCAACATAATAGTTTGACCAATTTTTCCGATTCCATCACGTTCCGCAAGAAGATTATTTTTAAAAACCGAAACAATGTCGCCATCTTCTTTAATAGCTACACCAGCAGCGCCGTTATTTATAATAATTTTATCCATATTTTCATAATCATCAGCAGAATAATCCATAGTTAAAAATGCACCGTGAGGGTTATTTTCATAAGCATTATTTATAAAATCATAGAAAAGATTAGAGTTATTTATATGATAAACTGAAATATTATCAAAATATTTTTCATGTGAAATAATATCTTCGGGAGTTAAAGTTCTCTCTTGATCATCTAGGGTATTAAAATTTTGTTTGTTTTCCATTTTTTTCCTTATATCTAGTATATTACCATATATACCTTAAAAAGTCAATATATTGACTTAAAAGGTAAATAATGTTATAATTTAATAGATTTTCATTGATGGAGGTATAAAAAATGAAAAGAACTTTTGTAAAAGATAACACACTTTCCGTGTCGTCTGTCGTAGGGTTATCCCCCCGCTATCATACAGGAAGTCCTGTGTTCACGATTGACGACTTCAACCATATGTGGCAGGCGGAGGCAGAAACTGTTTATCAAAAAACTGGTATCTATGTCTCTGTAGTCACAACAGAAGCCTCTGTTATTTACAGAGAAGACAGCGGCTGCCCTACCGGAGGGGAGAAGGCGGTTGACGTTAGAGCCGACTGCAACCCCTACTACTCATTTTCATTAGGCGATCTATCCGAACAAGATTATATACAATCTTGGCAAGATGCCTTCCTGAAAATACTGGAGAATGTGGCTAAAAAATTAGACCAGTCTACTGTTACTGTTAAATTTAGTGATGGCAGGCTAATCTACCTTACAAAAAATTAGGAGTTCATTCTGAACTCCTTTTAACTTATTTTTTAAATTTTCGCACGATTTTTTTAGCAGTTGGCAAAAATGAATTCCAGATGAAATATGTTTTCGAGATTGGAAAATCTAGTGTGCCAACCAATAAATCTTCATGATTTGCAAAACCAGCTTTAAATTTTGAAATTCCATCGTTCAAAAGGCCGTTGAAATCATATCGCTTAACTCCGCGATTTTTCATTTCAATAATTGCAATCCATTTCAAAACATAATTTGCGCGTGATTTCTGCCCCGCCTCAGTTACTCCGCCATAAAGTTCAAACGCCACATCATCACTTTGAGCAAACCATAAAAATGCCACCATTTCTTGATTTTTAAGTTTTTCTGCTATATAATCTTCAGTATTTTTATTTTTTTCTATAGACTTACCCTGCTCTTTTTCAATAAAAGCTCCAAAAATCGGTGAATTTTCACCCATTTTTTTATAAAGTTCGTGATAATAATCTTTCGAATGAATCGCGAACCCTGCCCTTTTAGCAGTTTCTGTGTAAATTTCTAACGCACGATCAATTTCTTCTTTCGAAAATAGCTGTCTAACTCGCACTTCTCCACCACTTTTTCGAATATATTGTCGCGTTTTTTTACTCATTTTGGCGAGTAATTCATCTTCATTTTGCACTAAATCAAGGATCAAAGTTCGTGGAATTAAAATTGTGTTTTTTGAACTTCTCCAACCATCACGCAAGTCAAATTCACCGCTGTTCCAATCTGGTTCCATAGTTAAACAAACTGGCTTTGGCTTGATATTCTTCGAAACCCAAAGAGCAATTTCACGCGAAATGCGGGCTCGCTCGATTGGCTTTTTCGAAACTACCAAAGCACCGCGCGGAATATACGCAAAATTACGAAGTGGAAAAGGGAGTTTTCGAACCAGAATTTGTGCCGCCGCCACAATATCTGAGTGGTCATTTTTCTTGCGATCAATGTATTTTTCTTCACCATTTTTCAAAAAAACTCGCACAACTTGCCAATTTGCTGATTGCGATTTTAACTCGCCCCAGCCCCAAAGTTGCAAAGGGTGACCACCGTGCTCATTAATAAAATCATTCCATTCTTTTTTATCAGTAATTTCGATAATCTTTAGCATATTTATATTATACACCGAATGTGGTATAATTGTAAATGTAGAATTTCGCACAGTTTAACTTTCGTGTGAAATGTTGTTGAATAAATGCGATTTTAAAGGGAAATATGAAAATTACAAAGACTTACGAACCGAACAATTACGAACCTGAAATTTATAATTTGTGGGAGCTATCTGGCGCTTTCGAAAGCAGTGGAGTTGGCCCAAAATATTCAATCGTAATGCCGCCACCAAATGCAAATGGAAATCTTCATATTGGCCACGGGCTAATGGCTGCGGTTGAAGATATTTTAGTGCGTTATCACAAAATGAAGGGTTATGACGCAATTTATTTGCCCGGTGCCGACCACGCGGGCTTCGAAACTTGGGTTGTTTATGAGCGCCTTTTAAATGCTGAAGGGAAGAGTCGTTTAGATTATTCTCGTGATGAACTTTATAAAAATGTTTGGGATTTCGTAGCAAGCCAACGCGGAAATATGGAACTTCAACTGCGTGCTTTGGGGGCTGGCGCAAGCTGGAAAAACCTCACTTTTACATTAGATGAAAAAGTAGTTAATCGCGTTTATAAAACTTTCGAAAAAATGTGGAACGATGGCTTGATTTACAGAGGTGAGCGCATTGTTAATTATTCAACAAAATATCAAACTTCCTATGCTGATATTGAGGTAGATTATAAAGAAGAGAAGGGGAAACTCTGGACGATTGCATATCCAGTTCTTGATGAGTTTGGCGGAACAAGCGAATATATGCTCGTTTCAACAACTCGCCCTGAAACAATGCTCGGCGACACAGCTCTTGCGGTTAATCCAGAAGATGAAAGATATGAAAATCTGATTGGTAAAAAAGTCCGCATACCTTTAATAAATCGTGAAATCAAAATTATCGCTGATGAATATGCCGACCCACAATTCGGAACTGGCGTTGTTAAAATTACACCATTCCACGATCCCAATGATTTCGAAGTTGGCAATCGCCACAACTTGCCAAAAATTCAAGTAATTGGATTTGACGGAAAAATGACCGAAAATGCAGGTAAATATGCTGGCTTAGAAGTGTTAGAGGCGCGAAAGAGGATTCTTGAAGATCTTCGAAAAATCAATGCATTGTTTAAAGAAGAAGATATTACTCACGTTGTTGGATATGATTATAAATCTGGAGAGCCAATTCAGCCGCTTGTGAAAGAGCAGTGGTTTATTTCAACTAAACCTTTAGCAAAAAAAGCTCTTGAAGCTCTTGAAAATAATGAAATTAAATTTACACCAGAAAATAAGAAAAATGTTTTAGCAGAATACTTGAAAAATATTCGCGACTGGAACATTTCACGTCAAATCCCTTGGGGAATTCCAATTCCAGCTTTTCAAAATATTGAAGATCCAACTGATTGGATTTTTGATAAGCGCGTGCATGAATCGCAAATTGAAGTGAACGGCAAAACATACAAACGCGATGAAGATACGCTTGACACTTGGTTTTCAAGTGGTCAATGGCCGTTCATTGCAACCGATTTTTTGGAAGGCGGTGAGCTTTCGAAATTCTATCCAAACAGTGTAATGGAAACTGGTCACGATTTGATTTTCCCTTGGATTTCTCGAATGATTATGCTAGGAATTTACTGTACAGGGCAAATTCCATTCCGCGAAGTTTATTTGCACGGAATGGTTCTTGATGAACACGGCCAAAAAATGAGCAAATCAAAGGGCAATGTGATTAATCCAATGGACGTAATTGCCGAATATGGCTCCGACGCTTTTCGCCTTGGAATTATTGCTTCACGTTCAGCAGGGCAGAATCAGGCATTTTCGAAAAATAAAGTTATCGCTGGTCGTAATTTCTGCAATAAATTATGGAATATTTCACGGTTCATTTCTGAAAAAGTTGGCGAAATTAAGAGCACAAAACAGCCTGAAGCTTTCACACCAGCAGACCACTGGATCGTGCGAGAACTCGATAAAGCAATTACTGAAATTGAAAGCCATATGCAAAATTACCGTTTTGCCGAGGCCTCAGAAACAGTTTATCACACAATTTGGAGCACCGTTGCCGATTGGTATATTGAAGCTTCAAAAACACAAGACAACCCTGAACTTCTTGCTTGGGTTCTTGAAACTTGTCTTAAAATTACGCATCCTTTCGCACCATTCGTGACTGAAACCATCTGGCAAACCCTGCCTTGGACTGAGGGAATTTTAGCGAACGAAAAACTAGCCGAATCTCTAAAATTTAACGAATTCGAAGCACTTCAATTTGAACGAATCCAAGATTTAGTTGGTGAAATTCGCCTGATTACAGCTGAACTACCCGGTAAAAAACGCTATAATTTGGTTTTTGAAAAAGATGAACTAATTGCAAAAAATGCCGAGACAATTCGCCACCTCTCACGCGTGCCAGAAATTGTTCAAACAGATGCGCCACACGGATTTAGTCTTGCCGCTAGTGGTCTGGGCGCTTATCTCGATGTGCCAACCGATATTTTGGCTGAATATAAAACCGAGCTCACCGAACGAATCAATAAAATTTCGAACGAAATTAATTTGCTTGAAAAACGCCTTTCGAACGAAAATTATGTTTCAAAAGCGCCAGCACATTTGGTTGAAGAAACTCGCGAAGAATTTTCAAACAAAAAAGCCGAGCTTGAAAAAGTTAAAAAAGCTTTCGAAATTTTATAAAAGCATCACCGCCAGAGAATGGCGGTTTTTGCTTGACTTTTTATTATATTCATGGTAGAATATGCCCATAATTCGCATGTTTTAAATACTTATAAGGAGGAAAAATAATTACTGGCGCAAAAAACTTTCTAGCGACAGTAATATTGAAATATGAGAATTATTAGAAAGAGAACATTAAAATGAAACAATTCAAAAGTATAATTAAAGTCCAAGATAAAAAAGAATGGCTGAAAGCTATTGAATTCAAAAAAATTAGAGACAAAGAGAAGTCTCTTCTTAAAGCCGCAAAGGATAAACTTAAGATTATTCTAAGCACTATCAATCCGAATTGTATCGAATTCTCCAATCAAATAATATTCGGTCAGTTTGTTTTCGTCTACTTACGCCCTGGAAATGGTCAATTTGAAGTCGAAATATGTCTAAAACAGCAAGCAGGAGGAGGTGACATTTACTTAGATGAAGATCAGTGGGAGGAATATCTTTGTTTACTCCCGCACCAAGTATTTCATTATTACACGAATGGAGATTGGGAAGAATGCTATCCTTATCCTATAGTGCGCGTGTTATCCGAGTGGAGCGATCTAGAAAAACTAGAACACTGGATCGATAACGAACTCGAAGACTGGTTTCTAGAAAAATTCGCCAAAGAGCTCAAAAAGAAGTTGCGAAAAGATGAATAAAAATACAAGCCCCGACTTAGTGCGGGGCTTTTTATTATTTATATTACAAATAATTGTAATTAAAATATAATATACTCTTGACTAAAATCTTAAAAAATGATAAAATTTTAAGGATGATTACTAAAGAGAATAAAGAGAAGGCAATCGCTTTGACTCAGGTTTCAAAGAATGACGTTGGTTCGCCACAGGCACAAGTGTCAATCTTGACGGCTCGTATCAAAGAAGTGACGGAACACCTTAAATCAAACAAGCACGACTTCATGGCTCGACGCGGTTTGATGCAAATGGTTGGTTGCCGTAAAAAACTTCTAAAATATCTTGAACGAAAAGATTTTGAAGCCTACAAAGCTGTTGTTTCTAAACTAGGTTTGCGAAAATAATTTCAAAACCGTAAAATCGCCACGCTTAATTGCTTGGCGGTTTTATTTTTTGCTAAATTCACTGAAAAATGTTATAATGAAAGAGTAAAATTAACGCTGAATGTGTGGTAGAAATTATTTTCGAAAGATTTTCGAAGAAGATTCCTGCAACTCATTTGGCAGAAGGAGAAAATATGATTATAAACCCAACAGGGAAAAGTGTGATTTCGGTTAGCACTGATTTTTTGGGGCGAAAATTAACGTTAGAAGTTGGTAAAGTTGGTTTTCGTTCAACCGCGAGCGTGATTGCGAAATACGGTGAAACTGTGGTTTTAGGAACAGTTCAACTGGGTTCGAAACCGGTGGCTCTAGATTATTTTCCACTATCAATTGATTACGAAGAAAAGTGGTATGCCAGCGGACGAATTTCTGGCTCACGATTCATTAAGCGAGAAGGGCGGCCTTCAGACGATGCAATTTTGATTGGGCGTTTAATTGACCGACCAATTCGACCGCTCTTTCCAAAAGGTTATCGCGAAGAAGTTCAAGTTGTTGCAACCGTGCTTTCTGCCGACCCAGAATTTCGTCCAGATATGATTGCTATGATTGCAGCTTCAAGCGCACTTCATCTAGCTGGTGTGCCGTTTGATGGCCCAGTTGCCGGGCTTCGAATTGGTAAAGTGAATGGCGAGTTTAAAGCCTTTCTAAATCCTGAGGAGCGCGCAAATTCCTCGCTCGATTTAGTTGTAGCTGGAATTAAAAGCGGAATCACGATGGTGGAAGCGGGTGCGAATGAAGTCCCCGAAGAAGAAATTATCGCAGGGCTTGCTTGGGCTTTCAAAAACTTCCAACCAGCAATTAAACTACAAAATGAACTTCGCGCCAAATATATCGAGGCGGGTTATTTTGAAGAACGAAAATTTGAGCTCATTTTGCCAGACGAGGAAATCTCGAAAGAAGTTGAAGCTTGGACAGAAGGAAAATTTGGTTCCGAGATTCGTGAAGCCTACCCAAAATACAACCAAAATATTGCCGAAATTCGTGAGAAATTTCACTCAGAAATGCTCGAAAAATTCGGCGAAGAAGCTTATGAAGAGATTCGAAAAGATTATGATGAAGCTTTCACTTTAGCAGTTCATAAAGCCGTTCGAAAGGGAATTGTGGAAGATGGTGAACGACCAGATGGGCGAGCTTTAGATGAAATCCGCCCGCTTTCAAGCGAAATCGACTTCTTGCCACGCGCGCATGGTTCAAGCCTCTTTACTCGTGGCGTAACTCAAGCAATGAATATTGTGACGCTTGCACCACTTTCTTACTCTCAACTAGTTGATACAATGGAATTTAACGAAATTGAACGCCGTTATATGCATCACTATAACGCTCCTGGTTATACTGTCGGTGAACCGCGTCGATTAGGTAGCCCTGGTAGACGTGAAATCGGCCACGGATATTTAGCTCAGCGCGCGCTAGAAGCGGTTTTGCCAAGTGAAGAAGATTTCCCTTATGCTATTCGTAGCGTAACCGAAATTATGAGCCAGAACGGTTCAACATCAATGGCAGCAACTTGTTCAAGCTGCATGGCGTTAATGAGTGCTGGTGTGCCACTAAAAAATGCGGTTTCTGGAATCGCAATGGGGTTAATGATGGACGGCGACACACCTTATATTTTAAGTGATATTGCCGATGCGGAAGATTTTGCTGGCGATATGGACTTCAAATGTACAGGCTCAAAGAATGGAATTACCGCACTACAAATGGATATGAAAGTTCATGGTCTACCAGTTTCAGTTCTTGAAAAAGCAATTCTAACTTCAAAAAAAGGTCGTGAACATATTTTGCGCCATATGATGAGTGCCATTTCTGAGCCAAAAGCTGAACTTTCACCATATGCACCTAGAATTGAAAAAATTAAAATCAATCCTGATAAAATTGGTGCGATTATTGGTAAGGGTGGCGAAACAATCAATAAGATCACTTCTGAAACTGGCGCCGAAGTCGACATTAAAGAAGATGGCTTAATTACAATTGCCAGCCCAAATGCCGAACAAATCGAAAAAGCCCTCAACTGGATTAAATCTTTGGTGGAAGAGCCAGAAATCGGCAAAATCTACCGCGGAAGAGTAGTTTCTATCAAGGATTTTGGCGCTTTTGTAAATATTCTTCCTGGAATTGATGGAATGCTACACATCTCGCAGATATCTGAAAAGCGAACTGAAAAAGTGACCGATGTTTTGAGTCAAGACCAAGAAATTTGGGTTAAGCTTGATAAAATCGATGAAAAAGGTCGCCTAAATCTTACGATGAAAGGTGTGAAACAGTAATTCTGCCCACTAGACCGCTCATAAAATATGAGTGGTCTTTATTTTTAAGAATGACTCTATATTGACTTTTTTCTATAATTATGCTATAATTATATCGTAGTAGAAATTAGATAGTATTATAAAATCTTTTAATTATAATACATATATCTACTCCTAGAAAAGAGCACATTATGATGATTAGAAATAAAATAATTTTGGACCTCCTAGTAAAAAAAGCCGAAAAAGAGTTTAAAAAAGCTCTTGAGGCTGAAAAAGTGGATGGAGATGGTGGTTTAATTTTTAGTATAATCATAGGGAATATCCCTCAAGAAATAAAGCTAAAATTTAAATTTATTCACCCCTACAATAAGGTTGACGTCTTTCTAACCATAGATAAGGCGCCCTACAGAGATTATCTGTCACCTATGTATATAGGTGATTGTGGTTGGGTGGTTCTGTCTCAATATAAAGGGGTTAAAGTTGAGCCCCTAAATATTCCAAGCTGGCTAATAAAATATATGGGCAAACAGCTTGGAGAAGACATATCTAGTGGTCTCAAAGAAGAGATTGCTAGATGCAAAAAACTTAAAGAACAGTGCAGGAAAACTACTGAGGCGCTAGCCAGAAGGCCTCAGTATGAATTTATGCACTTTTAGCCTCACTCATAGTGGGGCTTTTTTATGCTTTTCATAAATAATCAAATATAAAAAATGGCTCGTTCGAACCATCTTTTAGCTTACCTATAAGTGTGAGCTCATATATTTCAGAGTGCTGAGTTTCCAGACAGCCTTATGATGAGCTTTTATTTGGCGGAGGATGGGAGATTCGAACTCCCGCTCCAGGTTTCCCCAGACTAACGATTTAGCAAACCGTCCCCTTCAGCCACTTGGGTAATCCTCCAATATCTCTATTCTATCAAATTTTGCCAAAAAACACAAGAGCATTGACAAAAATCACTTTTTTTGCTATAATATAGCCATTATGAAGAATTTTAAACAAGTTTCGAGAATCTCAATTAGTGGTTTTGTAGCTTCTACATTTCCTGCAACCTTTTTAGCATTAAATGCTTTTGCGACTGGCGGAATATTTAGTGGTGGTGTTCAAGGTGGGGCAGACAAAGGTCGTGGTGAAGGTGTTCCAACTCAACTTTTTGGTGAAGGCAACACTGGAATTTTCACCCAAATGGTGAATATGATGCTTTTTGCAGTTGGAATTCTAAGCGTTATAATGTTAATTTATGGTGGTTTACGCTATATATTATCAAACGGTGATTCGAAAAAGGTTGATGCTGCAAAAAATACAATTCTTTATGCAATCATTGGCTTAATTATCGCAATGCTTTCTTATGCAATTATCAACTTCATTATTAGCTTATTCTTAGGAGGAGCCGGAACTGGTTTTGGTGGTAGCTCAAACGGAGCGAACGGTATTCCTCCAACAAATGTTTAATTTTCGAAACTAAAAAGTCGCCTTCTAAGCGACTTTTTCTTTTTGTCTATTCTTATAAATATTGGCGTAAACTAATAATTGGATCTTTTCGAGCTGCACGGAAGGCAGGGTAAAGGCCAAAGACTACACCAACCAACACCGAAATTCCACAAACCAAAACAGCAATTTGCCAAGAAATAACTGGACTAAACGGTAGAAATACACTCACTCCAAAAGAAAATGCATAGCCAATGAGATAGCCAAAAAATCCACCACTTAATGAAATTATCATCGATTCTGTTAAAAATTGAAACAAAATATGCCGATTATTTGCGCCGAGTGCTTTTCGAATACCAATTTCTCTCGTTCGCTCACTTACATTCACGAGCATAATATTCATAATACCAATTCCACCAACAACTAGCGAAATACTTGCCACAATTGCTAAAATAAATGTTGAAAGCTCAATAAATTTATCTGATGGATGCGAAATATTTTTACCAGTCAAAACTTCGAAATCCTTTTCACCATTGTGGTTTTTTAGCATTCCTTTTTCAATTTCTTGCTGAACTTGATTCAAATTATTAACACTTTTCACACGAATATTCACTTGCTGAATCTGGAGATTTTCACCAATAATTCGTTTTGCAGTCACATATGGAATAATTGCTGTATTGTTAAAATCAACATTACTAAAGTTAATTGATGAACTTTGATGAGCTAAAACGCCAATCACAATAAATTTTTCGCCTTTCATTGTAATTTCTTTTCCTAAAGCCTGAGTTGTACCAAACAAATCAATCGCCATTTGATTGCCAATTACAACAGTGTTTGCATTAGCACTTTCTGCAATAAATTGACCTTCACGAACTTTCAAACCTACAGTTTGGTCAAGGTTAGGGCTGGTTGCCAGCAAGTTTGCATATTTTTCATCTCCATCGCCCTTAACTTTTGCTGAAAAATTCGCAAGCGGCGCCACAGCTAAAACATCTTTTACTTTCGAAATTAAGCCTAAGTCTTCATTTTTGATTGAACTCTGTGTAAAATTTCGAGAAGTTGCCAAATTTGTAATAACATTTTTATTATTTATAGTTAATTCTTTTGGCCGAACCACCGCCAAAGATTCACCCTCAGCTATAATTTGATTCGAAATCATTGAGCTAACCCCGCCCGAAAGTGAAAAAATTATCACAACGCTAGAAATACCAATCATTACACCTAGCATTGTAAGGAAAGTTCGCAAACGGTTGGCGTGCAACGATTCAAATGCATTTTCAATATTAGTTTTTAAAACTCGCAAGCTCATTTAAACCCCCAATTCTTCTTTAATTTCATCTATTTTTTCTTCAACTTTTTCAATTTTATCGAGCGTATTTAGCTTTGCATCTTTTTTCGAAGATTTCTTTGCAGGTTTTTTCTTAACATCTGTATCAATTTTACCATCGAACATTGTAATAATTCGTGTTGCATAAGCCATTAAATCTGGATTGTGCGTTACCATAATAATTGTGTTGCCTTTTTCATGAACTTCAGCAAGCTCTTCCATAATAATATGCGAACTTTTCGAATCAAGATTTCCTGTTGGCTCATCGGCAAGGATAATTGAAGGCTTGTTCACGAGCGCCCGCGCAATTGCTACGCGCTGAGTTTGCCCACCAGAAAGTTGCCACGGCATATAGAACTCGCGCTCACCAAGATGAAATTGCTTTAAAACTTCTGAAGCTTTTTCGAGCCGTTTAACTTTTCCAATTCCTTTATAAACCAGTGGTAAAGCCACATTTTCAATTACAGTTAGGCGGGGAATTAAATTAAAATTTTGAAAAATAAAACCGATTTTTTCACTTCGAATTTTAGCTTGGTTGCGGCGCGACATTCGTGCAACGTTCTGCCCGTCAAGAACATAATCTCCCTCAGTTGCACGATCAAGAAGACCAATTGTATTTAAAAGTGTGGTCTTTCCACAACCAGAAGGCCCCATAATTATAATGAATTCGCCCTGTTTAATACTTAAATTCACACCATTTAAAGCATAATTCTCAGCATCACCAACACCAAAACGCTTTTTCAAATTTCGAAGTCTAACAATCTCTTTTTCATTTTTCGCCATAGTAATTCTATTATATATTTTTTCACCATTTTTCGCAAATACTTTCAGGCGAGTTTTTTCGAATGTTCAAGGAGTTTCCACAGCTTTTTCCACAAAAAATAATTTATTCATGGTGATATTTTCCGCCAGAAGAAATTTCTTGCGCACGATAAACTTGTTCAACCAAAATTAAGCGCACAATTTGATGCGGAAAAACTAATTTCGAAAGGCTCCAAACAAAATTTGCACGCTTTCTAAGTTCTTCAGACACACCAAAAGCTCCACCAATAATAATCACAAAATTCTGCGAATTCACAAATCCGTTCGAAAGCATTTTGGCGAGCTCTGGGCTAGAAATATTTTTACCACGCTCATCCAGTAAAATCACAAAATCGCTCGGTTTAATTTTTGCTAAAATTCGCTGGGTTTCTTCTTCGCGCGCTTTTTCTTCGGCAAAATTCGAATGCGCTAAAATTTGCCACTCCACTTCAAACGGTTTTTTTAATCGTTTTTCGAACATTTCAATTCCGCTTGCAACCCATTTTTCATGTTTTTTACCAATCGCAATAATTTTCATATTCTTATTTTAACATTTTTTTAACTTTTTTCGGACTTGACTTTTCAATGTAATTATGCTATAATTAAAACAGTTGTGATTATTAAAAACACAACCGAACATTATCAGAATTGAGCTAAAAAATATTGTTCATTTTATTATCTTTTTACTACTTAGCAATAAGTTTTTAAAGATCCTTTAAAGATTTCTTGCTAAGTAGTAAAACTTGGTAAAATAAAGAAAGATCTCGAAAAGAGAGGTAGATAAAATGGAAATTATTATTAATAATTTGACTCCACACGAAATCAACATTATCGATAAAGATGGAAAAGTAGTTAAAACCTTTCCATCTGATGGAGAAGCGAGAGCTACTCAAGATGAAGTTGAGATTGGAACGGTTGAAGGTATTCCAATCATTAAAATGACTTTCGGTGAGCCAGTTGGTTTGCCAGAGCCCAGTTGGGGTGTATATTATATAGTTAGTGCATTGACTGCCAAAGCTGCAAGCTTAAGCGGTCGGAGTACTGAAGATCTGCTTCTAACTGGCAGAACAGTTAGAAATGATGACGGCCAAATCATCGGTTGCCAAGCATTGTGCAGATATAAATAGCTCAATTTCAAAACACAAAGCCTTGCTTTTTGCGAGGCTTTTTCTTTTTTGTGCTATAACTATTGACTTTTTTCAATTTTAGTGATATAATTAAGTTACTTGCGTGGAGCGAGAGAACATTTCTAAAGTAGGAATCTGGCTAGTTTTGCCGAATTTTCAGTTTCGAAAATTGAGTTTAAAAAATTAAGCTCAGCTTTCGAAGCTGAAAACTTCGAAAAAAATAATAGCCAAGTGGGCTTTAAACGCGGAGAAACGATAATGGTTAAAGTTTATAAAGAATTTACTGGACAGACTGATGGAAAAGTTTTGCTAATGTTACATACAAATGATAGCCCTAGTCCTAAGCCTGTTGAAGGTATTGACTTTGCTAACGTGCCGAAAGAAAAACGCGAATTCTTTTTACAACGTGAAGGTCGTTTAGTTGATGAGTATTTTACCGAAAACAAAACTGGAAATTACTCTTCAAATATTGCATCAAGAGATGATCCAGACTATGGAGAAAAAGTTCGGGAAGAAATCAGTTTTTGGGAAAAACACGGAATTATCTTACTCTAAACTAAGATTCCACCTTTCAAAACCCCACAAAATCGTGGGGCTTTTTTATTTTTCGAAAGTAATTTTTTCAGCAATTTTGGCAAGTTCTTCGGGCGAAGTTTCAGCAGGGTAGCCATGGTGGAGCTGCAAAACATTTTTATCATAAAGTGGCACAAGGTGAATGTGCGCGTGTGGCACACCAAAACCTTCAACCACAACGCCCACACGAATCGGTTTCATTTCAGCTTGAATTTTCTGGGCTATTTTTTTAGCAATTTGCCACAGATAATCATAATCACTTTGTTCTAAATCCCAAATCAAATCAACTTGCTTTTTTGGAATAACCAAAACATGACCGTTCGAAAGCGGCTCAATGTCAAGCATTACAAAAACTTTTTTGTCTTCATAAACCTTGTAGCAGGGGATTTCACCCTCAATAATTCGTGTAAAAATTGATTTTTCTTGCATTAAATTTCGCTCCAATCTGTTCCTTTTTTATAAAATCGCAAAGTTTCTTCGTTCGAATTTTGCCAAAAATCCAAAGCTGGTTGAAGAATTTCCCACGCACGCAAAATTTCATCGCTCTCAGCAAAAAAAGCTTTTTCATTCCGAATCGCTTCAGCCAAAACTTTTTCATAAGCTTCGGCAGGATGAGCATTTTCATCATAAGAAAAACTCAAATTCCGAATTTCTGTGCGGCGATTCAAGCCTGGAATTTTCGTTGCAAGTTCAATTTTCACGCTCGCTGAATCATCAAGCGAAATTTGAATTAAATTGGCTTGATTTTCTTCAGTTTTGCGCAAATGAATGCGAATTTCACTGCGTTTTTCGCTCAAATTTTTACCAGAAATTAGTTCGAAAGGCACATTTTTCCAATTTTCATCTTTCGAAAACAATCTAATTTTAGCAAAAGTTTCAATACAAGATTTTGGATTTTCAACTTCTTCACGATAAGTTTGATATTGACCACGAATTGCGTTTTCTTCAGGATTTTGTAATTTTTCAATCTGTTCTAATGCTTTAAAGCGAGCTTCAGGCAAATCGTTCCAGCTCTTTGGAAAATCCGCCAAAAATAATGCCAAAATCTGAATTAAATGACTTTGAATAAAATCACGCAAAGCGCCACTTTGTTCATAAAAAGTGCCGCGACCTTCAATTCCAATCTGTTCGCTAGCAATAATTTGCACTTTCGAAATAGATTTTCCATTCCAAATTTGCGAAAATAATGCATTTTTATGCCGCAAAATTAGTAGATTTTGTGCCATTTCTTTTGCTAAATAATGATCGATTCGAAAAATCTGCTTTTCACTAAAAAATTCCGCCGTTCGAGAAATAAATTCTTGCGCCGATTTTAGATCAATTCCGAAAGGTTTTTCGAAAAGAATTTTAACATTTTTACCATTCAAACCAGCTTTTCCAGCTAATGTTGAAATCTGTGCAGCACTTGCTGGTGGAACTGAAAGATACAGCAAAATTTGCGATTCTTCATTTTCGTCTTGAAGGTATTTTTTAAGCTTTTTGTATTCTGTTTCCTCTGCTAAATTCATTTCGAAAAAACTTAAAATTTGTGAAAGTTTAGAATTTTCTGCGCGCGAAAGCCCAAGCGAACTTTCAAGAATTTCGAAAGGCTGAATTTGTCGCCGAGAAACGCCAATAACTTCAAGCTCATCTGGTGAAATCTCATTTTTTTCAAGCAGGGAATCGAGCGCAGGCAAAAGTTTGCGGCGCCCTAAATCGCCAGTTAAGCCAAAGATTACAAGTTTAGTTTTCATATTTACCTCTTTTCTATTTATATTTTAACACATTCAGCTTAGAAAAATCTTAAAATTTTAAAAAAATAGTAAAAGAAAAACTCCCAAATTCTCGGGAGATTTTCTAAATAATTTCTGGTACACGAGAAAGGACTTGAACCTTCACGCCAATTGGCACTAGTTCCTAAGACTAGCGTGTCTACCAATTCCACCACTCGTGCAAAATTACTTTACTATTTTAACTGATATTTTTCGAAAAGTCAAGGATTTTTCAAAAAAATATTGGTTTTGGCGGAGAGAACAGGATTCGAACCTGCGAGAGCTTGCGCCCAACACGCGTTCCAGGCGTGCGCCTTAAACCACTCGGCCATCTCTCCATAAAAATATTTTACTTTATTTTTTCGAAATTTTCAATTAAATCATGATATAATTTGAAATATGGAAGTTAAAAAATATAAGCCAGAAGATATTTACCCAACACCGCAAGAAAGACCAAAAGAAAACCAAGAAAAATCGCAAGAAGCCCAAAACAATGAATTTATTCTTAAGGAATATAAAGTTATTCGAAAAGGTAAAAGCGAAGATTTTATACCAATTCAAATTGCTGCAATATTGGGATTTTTAAGCTTATTTTCAGCTCCTTCACCAGCTCCAATTATAAACTATGGTTTTAGTTTGCTTTCAGTTATAGCTGTTAGTTATTCGCTTAAAGCTGCAAATAAATTCGAAATTGAAACTGGGCGGAAATCAAAAGCAAAAATCTGGGCGGAAATTCTATTAACACTTCAAATATGTATTTTTATAATATATTTGATTTCTGGCGTATTTTCTGCTGGAGGAATGTTGAACGGAATTAAATTATTTTAGAATTGATTTAAACATAAATTAACTATGAATATTTAAAAAATTATCAGAAGAATACGCAAAAGAATATAACCGAATGGTTTATTATTTCGAAAGATTTAAAATAATTACCAAATATTTCCGCGCCTAAAAAGGGGTGGTTTTTCTTTCGAAAATTTGCCTGAAAATCTAAAAAGTGATATAATTTAAGAATGAGCATTAAGAATAATTTAGCAAAAACGGCTCGCAAAATTCTGCCAAAAACGGCAATTTCTGGGCTTGAAAAAACTTATCGAAAATCTCGTGCAAAAGTTATCGCCACACGTTATGGTAACCCAGCGCGCGACTTGCGAGTGATTGCTGTAACAGGCACGAACGGTAAAACCACCACTGTTAATTTTCTTAATGAAATCTTGAAAGAAGCTGGCTATAAAACTGCAATGTTTTCAACCGCAAATATTGAGATTGCGGGCGTTCAAACAGTGAATGATACCAATTCTACAACCGCAACAGTTTCGAGATTACAAAAATTTTTCTCTGATGCAAAAAAAGCTGGTGTTGAATTTGCGTTAATTGAGGCAACTTCACACGCACTTGATCAATACAAATTTTCTGGAGTTCCTATTGAGATAGCAATTATGACCAATCTTACACAAGATCATCTTGACTATCACAAAACAATGGAAAACTACGCTAACGCTAAAGCAAAACTTTTCGAAATGCAACCACGATTTATTGTTTTAAATACTGACGATGCTTATTTCGAATTTTTCAATAAATTTGAGGCTGGCGAGCAAAAAATAACTTATGGCGAAAGTGATTCTGCAGAAGTCAAAATTGAAAATTTCAAGCTTTACAAAAAGGGAAGTGAAGCTAATTTGCGAATTGATAATAATGTTAAACTTGAAATCGCCACAAATCTACCAGGCGAATTTAATGTTTACAACATGACTGCGGCGGCGGCCGGCGCTTATCTTTTAGGAATTTCGCTCGAAGATATTCAAGAGGGAATTGCCAATCTTGAAGGAGTTTCAGGAAGGTTTGAATATGCTATTTCGAATTTACCTTTTGACGTGGTTGTAGATTACGCCCACACGCCAGATGCGCTTGAAAAACTTCTTAAAACTTCAAGAAAAATCACTAAAGAGCGCACGATTTTAGTTTTTGGTGCTTGCGGCGACCGTGATCGTGAAAAACGCCCAATTATGGGAAAAATCGCTCAAGGTTTAGCTAACCGAATTATTATTACCGATGAAGAAAACTACACTGAAGATGCTAAGCAAATTCGTGAAGAAATTATTGCGGGAATTTCGAAAAAAGGTGAAAAATTGCCAGCAAATATTCAAGAAATTCCAGATCGTGAAGAAGCAATTCGAAAAGCTTTACAAATTGCAGGCAAGGGAGATATTGTATTGATTACAGGTTTAGGGCACGAAGTTTACCGCGTAATTGATGGCAAAAAAACACCTTGGAACGACACAGAAATTGTGCAAAAAATCACGAAAGAAATCTTCAAAAAATAGTAAAAAATCGCTCATTTTTGAGCGATTTTAGTTTTCGAAAAAAATAAAAACCGTTCTTTTGAACGGCTTAAATTTAATAGGTTTGGCTATTTAGTTGCTCAATAAATGAACTAAAGCTAGTATCTGAAGATTTACTTCTTCGAATATGCCAATTTGCGATTTCGCCATTGCGGAATGCAAGTCGAGCTTCTTCGAGATTATTATCATTTAATTCAAAGAAGAAACTCTTTCTACGAAAAACTCCAGTAGGTTCATTGACAATAATTTCAAGAATCAATTCCCCAAAATTAGAGCTATCATTGAGTAGATAAGATTTTTCTGGCTCTGTAACTCTTTCAGTGCAAAGAGTGGCAGCGATCCAGAAAAACAAATCGTTTTTTCCAAACCTTAAAGGTACCTTCTTCATTATATCACCCCTTTTCGAAAAGTATTTAAATTTTAGCACACTATTGATTTTTTTGCAAATATTTAGTAAAATAGAATAAGCATAAATATATTCAAGGAAAGATTAAATGAAAGTAAAGAATAATAGAATTTTATTACCAGCAATGACGGTAGCGGTTCTAGTACTCGGTGGCGGGTATTATGGAACACAAATTGTCAGCAAACAAAATATTTTTTCGAAAGCATCAGCTTATACTTCAGCGGTGAACCCCGTTGACCCAAGCAATGCTCCAGATAGTTATGAAATTAAATTTACAGATGCGAATTTTAAGCGTGCATTAAATTCGGTTTTAATGAAAAGAGATCCAAGCCGCACACTAGATAGTCCAATTACGGCTGGTGTAGCTAAAACAATGACAGAGTTCTGGCCAGAAGATGCGTATCGAAATTTCGAGAATGTGGAAGGTATTCAGTATTTCACGAATCTTGAGATACTTCATGTCGCTGGAATGAATAGCTTAAAGGATATTTCTGCAGCCGCTACACTAACTAAAATTAAAACAGCCTACTTAAGTTCATCGAGTATTTCAGATATGTCAGCTACAAAAAACTGGAAACAGGTTGGATTACTTTGGATTCATGATAGTCATGTTACAGATTTCTCATTCCTCAAAGATCTTCCACATGCTGGAGTTTGGGGAATTCGATCGAATGTAACAATTAAGGCTCAAAAAGGTCAGAGAATTTTTAAAAATCCTTTTATTAATGCTGATGGCACAATTATGCCAATAGAAAATAATCAAACTTTTATAAATACAGATAAAAACGGAAATCCAAAACAAGATGGTGGATATGTTAAGGTCAACACAGATAAATTTAAAGGCACAGATACTTTTAGCGTTATAAATAAAAAATATACTCTACCTAACGGAAATACCATAGATCACAAAGCTGCTTCCTCTAATACATCTGTCGTAACAATAGAAAATATAAACTTCGATCTAAACGAAAAACCAGAAATTAATTTCAACATTCAAGGTAACAGTATTCCATTAGAAGAAGGCTCGCCATTAGTTTGGGATAAACCAAGACAAAATAATTCTACAATTAATGATGATCTAATAGAATCATTCAAGAAGAATTATAGCCCCCAAGCTGGTGGAAATTTCTTTACAGTAACTAGCCCAACGTCAGATATTACCTCTTTTACAACTGATGCCGAAGAAGTATTCAACAATAAAGAAAACCAAATAAATGGTGATTATTTGATTACAGCTAAGGCTACAAATAAATATGGAAATACCACAACCGCTCAATTTAGGCTTTTGACTGCTTTCACTTCTCGTGAGCCAGCTAAAAAAGCTCTTGAAAATTTCGAAAAACAGCCAGATTATATTAAAAATACAATCCCTGCTAATTTATTAACTGAAGTTAAGCGTACTACAACACAGCCTTTAGGAATAACCAACGATGACGTTAAAAATGCAGCAGATTCTTTAAATAATAAAATTGCTGAAATCGTAGCTCTAGAAAATGAGCGTAAAACTGATGTTTCAAACGCGATCAATGAATTAAAGAAAGTGATTGAATATATCGCCGATTTTAAGGATGTCATGAATGAAAATGATAAAATTCTTGACCCTGTAGCAAAACAAGCAAATCTTAAAGAGCTAGAGAAAATTGCTGAACGCTATAATAAAAATACCAAAAAGTTGGAGCAAACTTTAGACAAAATTGCTAATTTGAAAAATCTTAATAATTTTTCTAAGGAAACTTTAGCACAGTTGCAAGAAGTTGTAAATGCGGCGTCAAAATTGAATACTTCAAGCCAACTTAAAACTGCCGAGGCGATAAAAAATTCAACCGAAGATCTTGCTTCAGAGAGTGAAATCTTAGAAGCAATCAATGAACTTGAAAGCGCTTTGAATGGTTTGCGAGCTGATAAAACAGCCCTAAATTCACAAATTAAAGATTTCGAAGACTCACAAAAATGGCTGAAAGATGAAGTTAAAACTGAAGCCGATAAAGCTAAAGAAGTCCAAAAAGCAGATAATCCAACTTTCGAAGAAATTAAAAAATCGGAAGAAGATTTGAAATCGGCTATCGAAAAAGCTAAAAAAGCAGAAAGTAAGCGCCAAAAATCATCTGAAGATAAACTAAAAGAAGTTGAAAAAATTGTTGAAGATAACAAAACGAAGAAAAATGAGCTTCCGGCTGTTGATATCGAAAATATTGAGAATTTAATTTCGAAAGTTAAAGATGAGAAAAAACGCCAAGAATTAAGTGAAAAATTGCAAGAAATTAAAAATTCTATTAAGCAAAAAGAAGCTCAAATTGAAGCAGATAAGCTTGCAGAAGCTATCAAAAAACGCAATGAGGAAATTGCAAAGCAACGTTTAAATTCTCCAGAAACTGGATATTTACGCGAAAAACAAAACCAACAAGACAACACTACTATATTAGTTTTGATTGGTTTAGTCGCTGCAATTTTCACACCAATAATTGTATTCTTCACTAAAAAATTGAAGAAAAATTCGAAAAAAATCTAATTTCGAAAAATAAAAATAGGCTCTGAACTTAGGGCCTATTTTTATTGAGTTCTAAATAATTTTACAAAATCCTGAGTGTAATCTAAAATTTTAGAAAATAAAAACTGCGAGAGTTTAAAACCTATCGCAGTTTTTATAATTATTTTGATTTAAAGTAGTCAATCTCTTTAATCACATCGAGAAGCGCATTTGCACGCTTTACTTCATCTTCAATCATTCGAGCAGAATTATAAGCTGGTTCAATTAAAGTATTATCATCACTTGAACGGAGAAGCAAAAGATAAATATCAAATTTCTCTTCATTCGAAACTGTTAATTTATCGACTAATGGTCGCAAATCTTCAAGAGCATGACCTTTAATTGTATCTAAGTCTAAACCACCAAAACTTGGCATTGCAGTTGGCTGAGTTTGTTCAACAACCGGTTGAACTTCTTCAGCAACCGGAACCTCAACTTGGTTTAAATCTTCATATTGGAGTTCATCAGTGCTTTGATTGTCATCAGAATCATCTGAAGAACCGCTAACGCCAGAAAGAATCTTAGCGAGCTCTGGATCGTCGCTAACTGGCATTTTACTTGTTTGATTCATATCAATTTCCATAACCCACCTTTATATTTAATTGACTTTACTTTTTATTAATTATATTGTATCATAGAATTAAAGCATAATCAAGATTATTTTTTCGAAAGGGTGGAAAATGTTAGATAATTTTAATTTATTAGTTCAGCGCGACCCGCAAAATGCGCTTTTAGTTGCTAGCGAACAGTGGAAACAGGCGCTTTTTCAAGCTGAAGTTATTTCACCAGAAAATGATGGCCGTGAAATCAAAAATATTGTTATTACAGGAATGGGTGGATCGGCTTTGGCTGGTTTAATTGTGAAAAAATGGCTCGAAAATGAAATAACTTTACCAATCGAAATTATTCGAAATTATAATTTACCAAAAAGTGTTTCGAAAAATACTTTAGTGATCGCAAGCTCGTATTCCGGAAATACAGAAGAGTCAATTTCAGCATTAAATCAAGCAATTGAAATTGGTGCACAAGTTGCCACAGTTTCTTCACACGGAAAAATGGAAGAAATTGCTCGCAAAAATGAAATTTCTCATGTTAAATTGCCAACAGGCCTCCAACCTCGAATGGCGGTAATTTATAATTTTAGAGCTTTAACTAAAATTTTAGTAGATTTTGGAATTATTTCGAACGAAAAACACGAAGAAATTGAGCATTATGCCGATTTTTTACGAAAAGAAAGCGAATCTTGGGCGGCAAGTGTTTCGAATGAGCGGAATTATGCCAAACAATTAGCGCTTTATTCAGCAGGGCGAAGTGCAGTATTTTTGAGTTCGAGTGAATTTTCACCGCTAGCTTATAAATGGAAAATTTCTTGGAATGAAAATGCTAAGAATATTAGCTTCTTTAATGAATACCCAGAATTTAATCATAATGAATTTATCGGTTGGAGCTCACACCCAGTCGAAAAACTTTTCGCAATATTTAATCTACGCAGTAATTTTGACCATCCACGCATGCAAAAACGATTCGAGATATCAGATAGGCTTTTAAGCGGAAAACGCCCAGCAGCACGAAACATTGAGCTTAAAGGTTCAGCTTATCTTGAACAAGTTCTTTGGGGATCGATTCTAGCAGATTTTGTCAGCATTTATCTTGCAATTTTGAATAATGTTAACCCAACACCAGTGGAGTTAATTGAAAAATTAAAGATTGAATTAGTAAAATAATTTTAAAAACCGCCATTAAGTTTCAAATAGTGGGAAAATATGAAAAAGCCCGACTAAATGCAGGACTAGAAGAAATTGTTAGTTTATTGAGAGAATATGAATTAACAGAAACAGATAAAATAAAATTATTAAAACCTTAAAGGATTTATTACACAAATAAATCAAAATAATATGTTAGTTGGAGAGCACAAAGTGAATAATATCCGAGAACAAAAAAAGCAAGCTAAAGCATTTATTAAACGCTGGGTAAATAGAGGGAACGAAAGGCAAGATAGCCAGTCTTTCTGGTTAGATTTACTTCAATCTGTTTATGGGATTGAAAACCCAAGTGAGTATATAAAATTTGAAGATAAAGTGATGCTTGACCATACTAGTTTTATAGATGGGTATATAGAAAAAACAAAAGTTTTGATTGAGCAAAAAGGGGTGAATAAAGACCTTAATAAAGCTATAAAACAGTCCGATGATACTTATCTTACACCTTTCCAACAAGCAAAACGTTATTCTGCAAACTTGTCATATTCTAAACGCCCCCGTTGGATTGTGACTTGTAATTTTAAAGAGTTCTATGTTTATGATATGGAGCAACCAAACGGCGAACCTAAAGTCATTAAACTTGCTGATTTAGATAAAGAAGCCTATCGTTTAGAATTTTTAATCGACAAGACAAATGAACACTTAGAGCGTGAAATGAAGGTTTCTATCGACGCCGGTAAGATTGTCGGTAAGATTTATGAAAGCCTTCTTAAGCAATACATTAATCCAAATAGTCCCGAAAGCCTTCATGCTATTAATCAGCTTATCGTGCGTCTAGTATTTTGTCTATACGCTGAAGATGCGGGTATTTTTGGTCATAAAACAATGTTTCATGACTATATGGTCCATTTCGAAAGTCGTGACTTTCGCCGTGGGTTGATAGACCTTTTTGCTGTCTTAGATACGCCAATCGATGCGCGTGATCCTTATCTTGATAGCGAGTTAAATGCCTTTCCTTATGTAAATGGTGGGATGTTTACAGAGAACAACATAGAGATACCTAATTTCACGGATGAGCTTCGAAAACTCATTTTGGAACATGCGTCTTCTGATTTTGACTGGTCAGATATCAGCCCCACAATTTTTGGTGCTGTGTTTGAGTCAACACTTAACCCAGAAACACGTCGTAGCGGTGGGATGCACTACACGTCTATTGAAAATATCCATAAAGTTATCGATCCGCTTTTCCTAGATGATTTAAAAGAAGAGCTAAATGACATTCGTCAATTTAAGCAGCCTAAAATCGTCGAACAAAAAGCCAAGCAGTTCCAGTCAAAATTAGCGAGTTTAACCTTCTTTGACCCCGCTTGTGGTTCGGGGAATTTCTTAACGGAAACCTATATCTCTCTTCGACGTTTAGAAAATGAAGCCATTAGGCTTTATATGGGGGATGCCGTTGCGCTTGATGTCGGGCAAGAGCTTGTCAAAGTCCAACTAAACCAATTTTACGGCATTGAGATTAATGACTTTGCTGTTTCGGTAGCAAAAACAGCCCTTTGGATTGCAGAAAGTCAAATGTTAGAAGAAACTAAAGATATCGTATATACAAACATTGATTTTCTACCTCTCAAGTCGTATACCAATATTGTTGAAGGGAATGCTTTAGAGATCGATTGGGAAACCGTTGTTCCTAAAGATAAGTTGAGCTATATTATTGGGAATCCACCATTTTTAGGGTATTCACTTCAATCACCTAAACAAAAGGCTGACTTATTGAGTGTCTATGTTGATGAAACTGGGAAACCGTACAAAACGGCTGGGAAAATTGATTTTGTTTCTGCTTGGTATTTTAAGGCGAGCCAGATTATGCAAAATACATCCATCCGCACTGCCTTGGTATCAACAAATTCAATAACTCAGGGAGAGCAAGTGTCTAGTATTTGGAAACCACTTTACGAACGGTTTAGAATCCATATAGACTTTGCTTATAGAACATTTAAATGGAACAGTGAAGCTAAAGACAAAGCAGCTGTTCACTGTGTAATAATTGGATTTTCAGTATCAGATAATCCAAAAAACAAAGTGATTTATGACAACAATACAAAAGTTATTGCTCAACAAATTAATCCATACTTAATCGATGGAGACCCAATTTTCATTGATAGCAGAAGCAAGCCAATATGCAAAGTCTTACCAATGGTTTATGGTAGTAAACCGACGGATGGGGGATATCTTTTCTTAAGTTCGAAGGAAAAAGACGAACTTATTAAGCAGTATCCAGTTGCTGAATCAATGATACGTCAAGTGTATGGAGCATCGGAATTTATAAACAATAAAGAAAGATACTGTTTATGGCTGATTGGTCAGAGTCCAAAAACTATCCGCAGTATTCCTCCTATTTTAGACAGAATACAATCGGTTAAAGAATTTCGAAAAAGTAGTCCAAAAGAACAAACTCAAGATAGCGCTGAAAGAGCCATGGAATTCCAAGAGATAAGACATAATAATAATGATTATTTACTAATTCCAAGTGTATCTTCAGAAAATAGAAGATATATCCCAATTGGATTTATAGAAGGCGATATAATCTCTACAAATGCAAATCTTATAATTCCTAATGCATCCTTATTTGACTTCGGTGTTCTAACTTCCAATGTCCATATGGCATGGATGCGTACGGTTGCTGGTCGTCTTAAATCAGATTATCGTTATTCAGCTAAGATAGTTTACAACAACTTCCCTTGGCCAGAAGTAACTGATGAGCAAAAAGAGATGATATCTAAAACTGCTCAAGCTATTCTTGATGCACGTGCGCTATATCCAGATAGCTCCTTGGCAGATCTCTATGATGAGTTAACTATGCCAGTCAAACTTCGTCAAGCTCATCAAGCTAACGATATAGCTGTTATGAGAGCGTATGAAATGCAAAAAAATGTTGATGGCAAGAAAACTTGGTTAACCGAAAGCGAAACAGCAGCAAGATTATTTGAGATGTATGAAGAGTTAACTAAAAAAATTTAATACAGTATTCTTTAAAATATACTCAATTATTTTAAGCATCACATAGAAACGAACAAATTTAAGAAGGATATCACAGATATGCAACATAAAAGATTTCATGCTCCTAACAATGTAATAGAACCACACCAATACGATATAGCTCTGAACTACATTAAAGCATATCAGCCATCAACTGAAATTAATAATTTAATAGAAACCTATTTAATCCTGAAATTAATTAAAAAAGAAAATCAATTTTCTAATTTTAAATATCTGATTTCAAAATTACATAATGATTTATCCACGAATTTCCCAATTAATATTTTTGAAATAGACTATGATAGCATTGATGTTTTTTATAAAAATGTCTTCTGGGAGTTAGTACTATTCTTAGAAAAAATTAATAAAGATGATGTTAGTCAGTTTGAATCATACATTAAAAAATATAATATCCGAACAATAAATCTTAAAAATGTTACAAAACTGATTGACCTATTTCCGCAAGTTATCAAAGAAAATTTTCTCTCTCTTCCTAGAAATATAGAATTTTTCTTGAATCATCAATCAGGAAAATTCATAGATTCTAATGGTTTATATATTAAGTTAGGTATCACAAATGAAGAGATAAATAATCTAGCAAGAGAATATTGTCAGACAGATAGTATTAACCCCAACTATTTACAATCAATTGTCGAGTATAAAAAATTAAGCAAATATGAGTTTGATGATGAGATTAAGCTTTTAGCTAAAAGAAAAAGTGATAAATTTTGGGAAAAACATTTTGAAACTAATGAAGGATTCCAATACTCTATATCAGTTGGTATCAAGCCTTTAGATTCTGATAAATTATATGAGCCTATTGAGAATGGTATTCTTTTAAATGAAACTATACTAGATGAACATCATGATTTTCTGACATTATTAAATAATTATATTAGTTTATTTGGCTTCTTTAATCATGAAACGGGATTGCCTTGGCTAGTTGCAAATGAAGAAACATTCAATCTCACGCGTTATTTTTCTTACAAATCAAATGCTCATTTCGAAGACTTCGATTCTTATTTAAAACAGTATTATGGTTTATTATTTTATGTATATTTTGATTATCTAAAGAAAAATAATATTGATATTGAGGAGATTATTAATTGGTACTTCAATATTTTTTTAGAAACTGAATTGAATATAAAAGGATTCCACTTCCATGCTTCCAATAAAGAATCTTCCTATTATGAAAGAGGAAAATCTATAATTTGTGAGATGGATAGTATCCTAGACCAATACGAACTATTTTTTAGACACAGGGAAATTGACCAAGGTTTATTAGAGATTAAATCCAAAGCCTCTTCTTATGCATCATTAAAATCGTTTAATGAGAAAAAATTTTTAAAATTGAGCAATACTTCTGATAATTCAGCTTTATTTTCAACTCTTTTCTCTAACCAAAGTATCCTAAGCTTCATCTCGTCAAAAAAAGAACATTCTACATTCTTTAAACATATTAAATCTGGTGTAAAAATTACAGATTTTGCTGATTATCAGGTGGAACAAATAAAAATTCTAATAGAAAAGAACATTTTAAAACTATCAAATGATGTAATAAAATTTACAAATTTCCAAGAAATTAATATTTTGAATAAATTATGGAAGTCAGGTACATATTGCTTATACTATAAAGATAAATTGATACTAGATATTGCAGAAGACCTTTGTAAGAAAGGGTATTGTGAATATTCAGATAATCTTTTTTCTGAATATGAAAGTAATTATTTATCTTATATTTTGGATGATAAAAAATATGGTAATGGGTTAAAGATTCGAAATAAATTCTCTCATGGAAAATTTTCTTATAAAAGTGAAGAGGAACATCAAAAAAATTACTTAGAGTTACTTCAAATAGTCATTTTTTATGTTATGAGAATTAACGATGAGCTAGAATTTTACAAATCAAAGCTAGCTAATATATAATCTGGTTGTTTGTAAAAATCATCTAGGCTATATAAAAAAGCACATAGTAGTTATTAGTGTATCTTCCTTCAATAGCCATAAATGATTATATAGCAACAAACCCTGGCAATGTCATTACTGGGAAAATCTAATTTAATAATCTAGTAAATTTATTCTTTTAGATAACTAAGTATTTAAATATAGTGCTACTAATTTATTTTTTAAAAAATTGCAAATCTATTGGTAGCTTTTTGGTAGCTAAACAGACAAATTTTTATAATGTTTATCAAAGTGAACATAAAAAGAATGTTAAATTCATCAGGGTCGGCAACACTATTATTAAAAATCTTCTTTAATAACCCTATCGTAAATTTTGGGATAAAAAGCAATACACTCATCATTGCACTATATACAAAAAGTAAAATTCGTGCTATAAGATAGTTAATTTCTGAACTTTTCGATTTGAGAATTAATAGTAATATCGCAACAATTAGCGAAAACACATACATAAAAAACAAATTTTAAAAAACATCCTTTTCATATATTAACTTCTTTCTAAAAGAACTATTTTTTCCATTTTTTAACATCTCGAAAACTAGTATCAACAAATACGAAAAAAGCCCGCAAACGCGAGCTGCTTTCGTGGCGGAGAAGGAGGGATTCGAACCCTCGATACGGTTGCCCGCATACACGATTTCGAGTCGTGCGCCTTCAACCACTCGGCCACCTCTCCAATATTTATATTTTATCATATATCAGAGATTAAATAAAGATTTATTTTGCTGAATAATATATATACCCAGACTGAAGATTGCTAAGCAACTTATCAACAGTTACAAATTGATAACCTTGAGAACTTAAATTCTGCAAAATACACGGAACCGCTTCAACTGATGTTCGGTGAATATCATGCATTAAAATTATTGCACCAGGGCGTGCGTTCGAGATTGCTCTATTACAAACAATATTCGAATTTCTATCCGCCCAGTCGCGAGTATCAACAGACCATAAAATCGAACTCATTCCAAGATTAGAAACAACTCTTTGCACGGCCGCATTAGTTGCACCATATGGAGGTCTAAGTGTAGTAGGTTTTACACCTATAATTCCTTGTAAAATATTATTAGTTGAGGCTATTTCATTTTGAACTTGTGCAGGAGATAGGCTTGGTAAGGAAGAATGAGACCAAGTATGGTTACCAATTTGATGTCCATTATCAAAAACTCGCTTTACAATAGAAGGATATCTCTGAGCACTTGGGCCAATCATAAAGAAAGTTGCCTTCGCTTTATAACTTTGAAGATAAGAAAGGAGTTTATCGGTATATATGCCCGGTCCATCATCAAAGGTTAAAGCAATACATTTCGAACAATCTTTATCAAGAAGAGGAGATTGAGAAGTTAATGGTGCTGTCTTTTGAGCTTGTTTTGAATTTTGTATATCAGGAACTTCGAATATTTTTCTTGAAAAATCATTTTGCAAGAAATTAGAAATTTCTGAAATTTTAATTTGAAATTGAACCGAAGAAAAATTAGAAGGAATAATTTGACCTTTAGAAAAAGGGAAGTCAATCGTTTGTTTATCTAATATTATTATATTTTCGAAACTTTCAAAATCTAAATCATTCAAAATTTCATTCGAGAATTCTTTTTTACTATCTTTTAAATAATCTCGAATTTTATTTTTAATAATTTCTAAAATATTAGATTTATCTTTCTCTTTATTGTTTAAAAAGTCACTAAATTTTATAATTTCTCCATTTTTAGCATTGAACGTCCAAAATAAATTTTGATCATTCGAATTCGCTCCATGAGTATCTTGTTTGATTGAAATTAAAATCGAAATAGCATCATCGTTATTATAATAAACTTGATAGCTAATTCTTTCGGTTGAAATATTTTCGAAAGTTGATTTTTTCGCATCATCTTTAAAAGTATCATCAATTTCTTGAATTTTATTATTTATAAATTCATTGATTTTGTTATTCTTCGTAACAGGGATTTCTAATATAACGTCTTCTTTTGAATTTTTTCTTTCAATAAATTTTGAACTAATTCCATTATATTTCGAATCTTTAAAATAATACTTTGTAATGTCTTGATTGTGTTTTTCTTCTACATTGTGGTTAATTTTATTAAGAAATATAACTCCAATCAATAAAAGTAATAAAATGATAATTGAAATATATATAATCTTATTATTTTTTATTCTTTTTTGTATTTTCTTAATCATAAAACAATTATATCACCAAAATAGAAAAAACACCAGATTGCTCTGATGCTTTTTCTATGGTACACCTGGCAAGATTCGAACTTACGACCTTTGGCTCCGCAAGCCAACGCTCTATCCAGCTGAGCTACAGGTGCATATGCTACTTTTCAGTAGCTAACTTTTGAAGTTCTTCCGCGCTAAGCAGACATTTAAATTTTAG
This sequence comes from uncultured Saccharimonas sp. (SeqCode), assembly GCA_963522115.1. GTDB lineage: Bacteria > Patescibacteriota > Saccharimonadia > Saccharimonadales > Saccharimonadaceae > Nanogingivalis. Next base: position 88,985 of record CAUQWN010000001.1, read on the forward strand.
CACATTTTTTAAAATATTACAAGATTAAAGATTTATTTTTCGAATAATTTTATCAATTAAATCAAGTTTAACTTCTTCCATTGGTAGGCGAGCGCCAATAATATCTGTGATTTTCTCACCATTTTCCTTTGGAAAGTAAATAATTGTGCTTGGCGAAAAGCGTTTTTTAGGCAAAAGAATAATAGCATAAGTATTTGCTTCTTTTCGAATACCAAAAGCTCGAAATTCACCGTAGGAATGAAAAGTTTCACCCATATAAACTCCGTGCGTCGAAAGACTATAAGATATGATTTGGGCGTGGTTTGATTTTCGAAGAGTTAGAATTCCAATGGCTGACACTATAATTAAAGCAAGAAAAGTCCAAGATTGATTCAAAATTGCAAAAAGACAAAATGCTAAAATGATAATTGAAAATACAATATACCAAGATTTATTTTTATCACCGATTATTAAGTCTTGAGCTTGCCAATTAACAATTTCTCGTTCTTCGGAAATATTTTCAGTGGGCGATTGATTATTTTCAACTTCACGAACTTGTGTATATTCTTCTGGATTAAACGGTTTAACTTCTTCAAAAACCGGCTCGGTAGATTCTTTAGGGTTTTCAGCCATAAAACTACCTGCCTCAGGTGTTCGAAATTGTGATTCAGGCAAACCCGTTACGCGAGGAACGCCATTTCGGTTTTCATTGTCGAAATTCATAATATTTTAATTATACCATAAGCTATTTAAAAATTCAAAAAATCTCTATTAAAATAGAAAATCCTGCCGTTAAGCAGAATTACCTATTTTGGCGGAGAAGGAGGGATTCGAACCCTCGATACGTTTTACCGCATGCCGGTTTTCAAGACCGGTGCCTTCAACCACTCGGCCACCTCTCCAGATAATTTCCATTATATCACATTTTTTTTGAATTCTCAAGTTATTTTTCTTGCTGAAGTAAATAAAACGCCCAAACCTCTTTAGCACCACTTTGGTGAAGAATTTTTGCAATAGAATCTAAAGTTGCGCCAGTTGTACGAATATCATCAAAAATTACATAAATTTTATCTTTCGAAAGCTTTTTTCCCGTAAACTCATAACTACTTTTTGCCTGAATTTGTCGCGTTTTAAAATTTTTGCCACGTTGAGTAGTTTTTGATATTCTTTTAATTAATGTAGATTTTTCAATTTTTAGATTCTTTGCAAGCTGACGAGTCAAAAGTTCAGTATGATCTAAACCACGTTCACGAATATGGTTTGAAAGTGTTGGAACCGGAATTAAAACCAATTTTTCACGATTATTGATAAATTCATTATTCGAAAGCAGAAATTCAGATAAAAGTTTTGCGAGATAATAAGAATTCTGCCTCTTGCTTTGAAATTTAAATTCATCAACTATTTTTTGAAGCTCTCCAGACCTTTTCGAAAGATAAAATTCTTTCGAAATAACACTATTCGAACGAGAAAGGGAATTGCCAAAATTACACCTTGATTCAAGGCATTTTTCGCAAATAGGGTCGCCCAATTTCTGGCAAAAATAGCAATTATCTGGCGCAAAAGAGTTCAAAATTATTTCGTATATGCTTTTCTTCATAAAAAATCGTTTCTACCTCTTGATTATATAATAAAAGTGCGGTATAATAAAGTAAATTAATCTTATTTAGGAAATTTAATGCGGAGGAAAAATGGCTAGAAGACAAAATGATGATAGCTTTTTGAATGATGAATTGGAAGCTGCTTTCAATTTTGGTGATGATTTGATGGAGACTTCAGAAAATGAAGCTTTCAGCGGATCTGAACAGATTGAAATTGCGGAAGAAGAAAATGAACTTCCCGGTCAATTAGCTGTTGATGTTTATGAAACAGAAGATAAGCTTTTTGTTAAAGCACGAACTGCGGGTGTGAATAAAAATGACTTAGATGTTTCACTTTCAGATGGAACTTTAACGATTAGCGGAAGTCTAAATCCTGGTGATCAAGAGGGAATTATCGCTCATCATGCACAAGAATGCTACTGGGGAGAATTTAGCCGAACACTAACTCTTCCAGTTCCGATTAAAGAAGATGAAGTTGAAGCAATATTGAAAGATGGAATTTTAACAATCAGCTTCACAAAAGTTAAAACTCAAGCAACACGAATTAAAGTTCTGTAGAAAAATAAAATTCTCGAAGCATAAAACTTCGGGATTTTTATTACATTAGTTTATTTTTAAAATTTATAAATTTTCGAATAAATAAAAAGACCTCTGAGAAGTGAAGTCTTTTTATTTACTATTTTATTATTCTTTATTAGTAATCGAATGGATAACGAAGTTTACAATTGCATAAGCAAGGATTGCAATTACAAGGCCAATAATAGCATACATAATTGTATTTTTAGCGTTTTGGACAGCACCAGCATCACCACTTGAAAGCACATAGCGAATACCACCATAGATAAGCATAATCACGCTAAGAATACCAATTATAAATAGCATAATATTGATTGCAGTTGTGAAAATTGGAGAGTCGCCATCAAACAAGCTCGTTGGACCACCATTTTCTTCTTGAACACCTTTAGCACAGCTATCAGCCGACTTCAAACCGCCAGTAACTTTACAATCAGCAGCGTAAGCTGGAATTGTTGCAAATGTAGCAGCACCAACAGCGAATATTGTTGCGGCGGTTAATAGAGCCATTTTTACAATATTTTTCATTTTAAATTACATTTCCTTTCTTAAATTATATATACTTAAATTATATCAAATTTTTACTATTTTGCAAGTATTTTAATTATTAGTTATCATTCAACTAAACAAAATTAAGTTTGAAGTCTTATTATTACCGACTACCGCCTGCAACAGTATTAATAACAAAGTTTACAATTGCATAAGCAAGGATTGCAATAACTAAACCTATAATAGAGTAAACGATTGTATTTTTCGCACTAGTGAGGGCAGCACTATTTCCGGCTGAAAGAACATATCGAATTCCGCCCCAAATAATCATAATAACCGCCATAACACCAATGATAAAGAACATTATATTTACAACATCTTTAGCAATATCACCAGCTGAACGAGTATCTTTTTGACCAGTTGAATCTGCACCTTGTTTAATTAAATCTGCTGCACTATTTGCATAAGCTTGTTTTTCGAAAAATCCAGCATTGAAGGCAAAAGAGCCAGTCACCGCAAGAATTAATCCAAAAGTTATTAAAATTTTCTTCATTTTATTCTCCTTATATTGTTTTAATTATTATTTGAAATATTCAAACCGCTCGAACTTTGTCCTGAATTATTTTCACCATTTTGGTTTTTACTTTACGATTCAGTATTAGTTGATCTACTTAAATTATTAGATCCGACAGATATGCCTTAGCTTCCAGATGATTCTCCACCAACTCCTTTTCCGCTTGAAGTATTAATAACGAAATTAACAATTGCGTAAGAGAGAATCGCAACTGCTAAACCAATAACAGCATAAATTATCATTGTTTTGGCTCGAGCAATTGCTGATGGATTTCCAGCTGCTGTTATAAATGTTATTCCCGCATAGATAATTACAATAACTGCCGCTATACCAACAACCCATAGGAGAATGGAGATTATATTTTTAGCAATATTTGTAGCATTTTTTGAATCGCCAGAACAAACTGCAGTTTTTCCAGAAACAATATGTTTGCAAGCGTTAAATGTTCCACTACTATTAGTTCCATTCGTTCCACCTTCTGCAAAAGCAATAGGTGATAGAATTATTGAGAATAAAATACTACTTATTAAAATTATTTTTTTCATTATATTGACCCCGTTAGTAATCCGCCAAGAATTAAGTTAACAATTAATGCTGCCGATATGATTACCACAATACCCACACAAGCGTAAATTAGTGCAGATTTCGCTTTCGAAATTGTTCCTGGATTTCCAGCTGCTGTTATAAATGTTAATCCAGCCACGATAATTATAATTACACAAATAATTCCAGCCCAGATAAAAGCAGTATTGAAAGCATTCTGCATCGAAGCATCGCTAGCTTTGTTTTTATTCGAAGTATCAATTCCGTTTAATACTTTTGATTTATCAAAGGATGCTTCTGCTAAAAATTTATATTCTTTCATTATCCTAAAATCCCTAATATAAATGTTACTATTGTTGAAGCAAGAACCGCAATCACTAGTCCGATTATTGCATTAGTTAGTGATTTTTTAGCACCTGCAAGTTTTCCTGGGTCACCAACGGCAATCATATATTGATAACCTGCATAAATAATGAATCCTATTGCAGCAACACCAGCAATTCGAAAGGCCATATCAATAACATTCGCAACCACTGTCCAGACAAACTGTTCTAAAGTAACTTCGCCCTTTCCAGACGGCCCAATATTTTTAATTTGACATCCACCTTCGCCAGATTTAGTTAATCCACGATACCAAGCGGGTAGACCGAAAAAAGTTTGATTATCATTACAACCAGCCGCATAAGCATTATTCGAAAAATATAAAACTGGCATAAAAGTTATAAAAACCGCTAGAATAATCTTTTTCATTATAAAATTCCTCCTGGAATAATCCATTCTAAGAACGCCCACATTAAAATATAAGCTATAATACCGATAATCGTATTCATAATCATCGTTTTAGCTTTCGAAACTTGCGCAGCATTATCGCGAGCAGTAATATACAGAACACCAGCAAAAACAATCGAGCCAACTGCCGCAATTCCAACACCGGTAGTTACTACAACTAAAACCATATTTAAAATATCTTCAATTTTCCAGTCTGAGGGGAGAATTGCAGTTTTTGCTTCAGCAGGAGCTTCACTATTTTTACTATTATTACCATTTGGTGTGGTTAGATTTCCATTACCATCTTCCACAAGCTCTTCAGCAAAAGCATAGCTAGAGCCATAATTCGAAATAATAATACTCTGAAAAGCCGTAAAAAAGCTCGTCAAAACTAACCCAACTATTATTATATTTTTTATTTTGTTTACCATGATAATTATACTTTAAACCATTTTTAGGGAAAAAGCAAGTGTTTTATTCTAAAAACTTAATTTTAAGGTTGACAAAAGGGTTAAATTATGATAAAATCAGGTCATATGCAAACTTTGGCGAGGTTCAAAAAAGCAAAAACTCAAGATTTTCGAAATGTGTTTTTCATCGCGATCTTTACAGTAGTCGCAATCTTGGGATTTTTTAATTCGAATATCGCCCTTGCTCTTGACGGAGCAAAATGGACAGATTCTTCAAAAAATGGCATAACATATAACGGAAAAACATATTCAAAAGTTTCTGATACTTCAAGATTCCCAGAATCAATTCGTTCAAAAAAACTTTATGCCGAAAATTCTTCATTAAATGCTGGTGAAAATAAAACAACAGTAATTGCTCTTGAAAACGAGAATGATACTTCAAGCGGAAAAATTTATTCATTTGATGTAAGCGCACTTGGGAACGTAAAACAAAACGGTGAAGCACAAGATGTTAAAGTTGATGGCGTTTCGAAAGATGAAGATAAGTCACTCTGTAGTGTTGAAGGTGGGGGTGGCTGGATGGTTTGTATGGTTGCTAATACAATTTCGAAATGGATGGACGGTATTTATGACTGGCTCCAAGCATTTTTGCGAGTGCAACCACTTTATACATCAAATCAATCTGGTCTTTTTCAAGTTTGGGATTATATGCGAAATGTCGCAAACGTCTTTTTTGTGATTGGATTTGTTTTTATAATTTATTCGCAAATAACAGGTTTTGGGATTAGTAATTACGGAATTAAAAAATTATTACCAAAACTAATTATTGCAGCAATTTTAATTAATGTTTCCTATTATATTTGTGCAATTCTAGTTGATATTTCGAATATCTTAGGAGCACAAACTCAAAATCTTTTAATTGGAATTAGAGATAGCATTTTTAACAGTGGTGGTGAAAATAAGGTAAAAACAGCTAATCTTGATTGGTCAAATATGACCGCTGCGGTTTTGAGCGGAACTGGCGTGGTGGCTTATGGTGCTTACACTGTAACGGTTGCAACTATGGGTAATATTGGTGCTGCAGTAATGATGATTCTTGGAGCACTAGTTGCAGTAATTTATTCGGCAGTTGTAGCTTTAGTAATTTTAGCTGCACGACAGGCAATTATTATTGTTTTAGTTTTCTTAGCGCCACTTGCATTTGCGGCGAATATTCTACCAAATACTGAAAAATGGTTCGAAAAATGGAAAGATTTATTCACTACAATGCTTGTAATGTATCCGTTAATTTCTCTTCTTTTTGGAGGTTCTCAATTAATTGGAACAACAATTATTGCAAGTTCGAACGGTAGCTTTTTAATTTTCCTACTTGGTGCCGTAGTGCAAGTCGTGCCGCTAGCGATTACGCCAACAATTATGCGAATTAGCGGTAGTCTGCTTGGTAAATTTGCTGGAATTATTAATAATCCGAACAAAGGTCCGGTTGATCGTGCAAAGAAATTCCTTTCAGAAAACCAAGAAATGTATCGAAATCGTGCAATTGCAGAAAAGCCAAATTCACTACCTGTACGAATTAATCAGATGAACTACAATCGCCGACGCCGAATTGGTGCTTCGAAATCAATTGCAGAATTATATCAAAACGAACGCTTTACGGATCTTGAAAATGAAAGACGAGATGCAATTCAAAATATGCCAGAAGGTTCGAATGCGTTTTCAAACATGTATTATAATGCTCGCAAAAAGCATTTAATAAATTCAGATACTCAGTATCAAGAAATGCTAGCCACTGAAGCTCTTAATCGTGCAACCGCAAGTACAAATGCTGGGCTTTCACAAATTAAAGCAGAATTATTTAATTCAACGCTCAAAAAAGATGAGAATGGAAATATCACTGGTGTTGTTGATTTAAGCGAAGCATCATTAAAGGCTTTACGCGGAAAATTTGGCGAGCAAGCACTTCGATTTGTTGATAATATGAATCAAACAAATGCTCTTAAACTGGCTGAAAAGAATAATAATCTTTCACTTAATAATGCAATGGCAAATAATATGCGCTACAGCAACGACTTGCTCGAAACCGCATCTGGTGTGCGTGGTGAAGCCGGAAAAGTCTCAGCACTTGCAAGTTCTTTAGTGGCGGCTTCGAAAGAGAACAAAGAAGAAGTCGAATCACTCACAAACCTTACAAAATCACTTAATTTTTCAGGCAATGATTATAGCGAAATCTTTTCGAAAAATATGGGTGAAAAAATCCAGAAAGATGGAATTGATTTCGAAATTACTAAAAACTTACGCGCTGCAACAGCCGAAAAGTTTATGGGAACAACCGACTTGAAAGGTGCTATTGATTCACTTGGTAAAACTGAAATTGGTGGAGAATTGAACGCTAACCGCAATGACTTAGTTGAAGCTTTCAAAAAAACCAAAAAAGACGATCTTCAATTTATTGGTGGTGCAGCACTTGAAAATATCGCCGTAAATGGAATGAATTCGAAAGAAGTTTATAATGCCATTCACGACAATTACGCTAAAAATGTCTCAGACGATAAAATTATTAAAGCTTCAAATGACGCAATGAAAATTATTTGGGACAAATCAGCAATTTCAAATATGTCGAATGAAACCATTAGATCCACACTCGAAAGTGTTAAGGCGATTAATGAAAACCCTTCAGAATATGGAAAACTCAACGCCGTGCAAGGTGCTGAAATTCGCAAAATGCTTAAAGAGATTGAACGAAATAATAAAGGTCTTTATGACAAAGTTTTGGGCGGAAATTGGAAGCCTGAAAATATTAAAGACAAGAAATAGGCAGAATCTAAATATTTTTGCCTATTTTATTTTTAAGCTTTATTTTTTTTCGAAAATATGTTAAAATTAATATTATTGAAATAAGGAGAAGTGGGCAAATAAAGAATGAGCGTTTATAAAGTTCCTCAAGACGTTGAGGCTGATGACAAATTGCTTGGGCCGTTTAATTTTCGGCAATTCATTTACCTGACTATTGTAACAGGCTGTATTGCGCTGGAGATTTTTCTTTGGGGAATTTTCCCGGGGTTAATTATTTTGCCACTACCTATTATTATCTTTTTTGGCGTGCTCGCTTTACCGCTTCGAAAAGACCAACCAATGGAAACTTATCTTGCAGCAGTTGTTTCGTTTTATTTAAAACCAAACAAGCGTTTTTGGCAGCCAGATGGCGTGGAACATTTAATTCAAATTTCTGCACCAGTAAATAGAGAGGAGCACCTCACAAAAGAACTTTCACAAAATGAAGCTTCACGCAGACTTAGCTACTTAGCGGATATTGTTGATACTGAAGGGTGGGCCATTAAACACTCTATTGCGCCAGTTAATACAACTGTTCGTGAAGAATATTCAAATGAAGCTCGGGCAGCTGAAGATATGTTTGATAATTCACGAGTTTCTTCGAATGTTGATAATTTGCTAAATCAACACGATCAGCGACGAAAGCAACAAATTATGCAAAATCTTGATATGGCCCGAAATTTAGCGCAATTTACAGATGAAAATTCAGAAAATATTCAAGACAAAACTTATTATTTCGATCCCAAAAATCAATACGAAGGTTCAGATAATATTAAATTTGAAGATGTTCAAGTTTCAGAACCAGCTGAAGCTAATCCAACAGCCTTTTCTCAAAATCAGCAAAATCAATACCAAATGAATTTTAACCACAATCAGCCACAAATGCAAAATTGGGCTTTTTCGAATTGGCAAAATTGGAATCAATCGCAAGTACAAAATTATAATAATTTTCAGCAAAATAAAAATTGGCAAAATCAACCGCAACAAAATTTTGATGAAAATATTCATTTAAATTACAATCCTTATCCAGATTCAATGAATCAAACAGTTATTTCACCAAATTGGCAAAATCAACCGCAACAATTTACGCAGCCCTCACCACAGCCACTTTCGAATTTTACACCACAAGCACCACAGCCAACTCAACAATCAGAGCCACAAAGCCATTTCGAAAATCTGCCAGATGATTTTAATCAAGATTTAGAAGGAATTAATAACAGTTTTGAACGAATTAGGCAAATTAATGAAACCGTTGAGCGTGAAAAGCGAGATCCGAAAGTTAGAATTTCTACCAATACAGAGAATAATCCTTTTTTAAATAGAAGAAACTTCACGGAACGAGAATCTGCAAATAAGATTAGCGCAGAAATGAAAAGGTTAGTTTCAGAAGGAAAAGATCTTTCGGTAGAAACGCTTGCACGACAAGCAAACAAACTAGCAGATAAAGAAAAGAAAGCCCAAGAAAATTCGAACGAGGTCGACTTGGGTGAAAAAGAAGTAGTAATTTCATTGAGGTAATATGAACAATAATCAAGTTAATAATCAACAAAATCAGAGCCAAAACCAAACAAATATAAATGCTCCAGCAAATCCATCTTCAACGCAAAATTCGCTTGAAATCGCCGAACTCCGCGAAGGGATGGTGGTAATGCGCGACGGAAGCTTTCGCGCTGTTATTGCTTGTAAATCAATTAACTTCGATCTTATGAGCTCACGAGAACGCGAGGGTGTGGAATATTCTTATCAAAGTTTTTTAAACGCATTAACTTTCCCAATTCAGATTTTGGTTCGCTCACAACGAGTTGATATTGAGCCATATTTAAATAAATTGGCTGAAATTCAAGTAGCACAAGACAATATGTTGCTTGGCGACTTAATGGAAGATTACATTAACTTTATTGATAGCCTTAGCCGAAGTGCGAATATTATGGATAAATCTTTCTTTATTGTGGTTCCTTATTATCCGAGTGGCGATTTAAACAATTTAAAGGGTTCAGCAAAAGGATTTTTTGGTAAAATTTTTGCAAAACCGGGTGCTCAAATTTCGAAAATCGACCGCAACACTTGGGATAAAGCACGCGAAGAAATTAAAAAACGCGTTGATTCAATTACTGGAGGTCTTTACCAAATGGGAATTAAATCAGTTCAATTAAACACCAAAGAACTCGGTGAACTTTATTATAATGTTTATAACCCAGATACAGCTGTTTATGAACCTTTGGGCGATTTTCGTGATACAGCAAGTTTATTCGTTCGAAAAGCTGAAGGTGAGCGACCAGATCAAGGAGGATTTTAATTATGGCGAAGAAAAAAGATGCGGTTGATATTGCGGCCCAACAGCGAGCACAAGAACAAGCTGAAGTTGAACAGGCGTTTTTAACTGGTATTAATACTTTGCGAGACTTAATCGCACCATCAAGTCTTGAATTTCACTCAGGATATTTTCGACTTGGCACAAAATATGGTCAAACAATTTATGTTTACGGCTATCCCCGCCAGCTTTATACTGGATGGGCTTCACCAATCTTAAATGCTGATGAAGTTTTAGATGTTTCAATGTTTATTTATCCTGTTGAAACTGAAATTGTCATGAAAAACCTTCGTCGAAAAGTTACTCAGCTTGAAGCCGATCTTTCGATTAATAACGAAAAAGGTAGAACCCGAGATCCAGCGCTTGAAGCTGCTCTGAATGATGCTGAAGAACTCCGAGATCAATTACAACTTGGTGCTGAAAAATTCTTCCGTTTTGGCTTATATTTAACAATTTACGCCGACAGTCTTGATGAGCTTAATTTCGTTCGAAGCAAAGTTGAAACAATGCTTGGCCAACAAATGCTGTTTTCGAAAGTTGCGTCAAGCCAGCAGGAACAAGGCTTAAAATCTACCGCGCCACAACTCTCTGACCAACTTCAAATTCGTCGAAATATGAACACAGGCGCAATTTCAACTTCATTTCCATTTACTTCCGCCGATTTAACCCAAGAAAACGGTGTTCTTTATGGTGTTAATATGCACAACAATGGTCTTGTAATATTTGACCGTTATACGCTCGAAAATGCAAATATGGTGGTTTTCGCAAAATCTGGTGCTGGTAAATCTTTCACAGTGAAACTTGAAGCTCTTCGAACGATGATGATGGGTGCAGAGGTCTTAATTATTGACCCAGAAAATGAATATCAAAAATTGAGCGATGCCGTTGGCGGAAGTTATATTCGCCTCAGTTTAAATTCAGATGTTCGAATCAATCCTTTCGATTTACCACACGTTATTGATGCCGAAGAAGCAGATAACGCGCTTCGTGCAAATATCGTAACTCTTCACGGTCTATTCCGTTTAATGCTTGGTGGAACTAGTGCAGGGCAATCAATTGGACTTTCACCAAATGAAGAAGCCGACCTCGATCAAGCAATTATTGACACTTATGCTCGAGCTGGAATCACTTCAGATCCTCTCACGCATAATTCAACACCACCAACAATTCATAATCTTTATGATACCTTAGTTCATATGGATGGTAGTGGCCCAAGCTTAGCACAACGCCTTCGAAAATACACAACTGGAACTTTCGCAGGAATTTTCTCGCAACAATCAAATATCGATATTAATAATTCGATGGTTGTATTCAATATTCGCGACCTTGAAGATGAACTTCGCCCAGTTGCGATGTATATCGTACTTTCTCACATCTGGAATATTGTGCGTTCTGAACAGAAAAAACGAATGCTTATTGTAGATGAAGCTTGGCAATTGATGAAATATGATGATTCAGCAAACTTCTTGTTTAGTTTAGCAAAACGCGCTCGAAAATATTATCTTGGCCTTACTACAATTTCGCAGGATGTTGAAGACTTTATGGGTTCAAAAATGGGCCGAGCAATAGTTTCGAACAGCTCAATGCAACTACTTTTAAAACAATCTTCAAGTGCGGTTGATGTTTTGAGTGATGTCTTTAAATTAACTGAAGAAGAGCGAAAGCGCCTTTCGAACTTCCCGGTTGGGCAAGGATTATTCTTTGCAGGCCAAAATCACGTTCATATTCAAATCATCGCCAGCGATACCGAGCATCAGCTTATCTCAACTAGTCCAAATAGTTCAAAAAATCGCCAGGGCGATAATATGATGACGAACGGTTACGCCGATCCGAATGAACTATTTTAAGCTTGAAGCACAAGCGTAAATGTGGTAAAATTAATTTATAAATTATAGAGTTTTAGGAATAAAATGGGAGCAGCTAGAGATTTCGAAAGAGATGAAAATCTTGATTTTAGCGACTTGAGTGATTCGAATCAATCTGCGCTTGAACGAGCAAAAAGTAGATGGGGAAACGCTGAAGTTATTCGAGGAAATGACGGTTATAATCCGTCTGCTTTGGCGAGTGCCGAAAATTCTTCAACTTCTACTGCTTCAAATTCCAAAATTAGCGATTCCGAAACACTTTCGAAAGATTTAAAACCCGTCCAATCTGGTGGCTGGCAAAACAATGTGAGCGGCGGCGGAACACATAAATCTCGCAACGCAGCAAACTTAGCAGGAGGTGGCTGGAAAAACCTTGCAAAATCATTCTTTAAAAATAAAGGAGCAATGGCAGCAGCGGGCAGCCTTCTTGGTGGAGCTAGTGTATTTATTTTTGTAATTTCAACAGGAATTATTTCACTTATTCAGGTTCATATAGAAGAAATTACTACCGAGAAACGCAATTCATCTGCAATAAGTATGAATAATCGCTCTGTTAAAGTGATGAAGCTAAAAATAAAAGGTACTAATTGTAAGCCAGCAGGCTTAATTTGCCGAATGTCAAAGGTAACAGACCGAAACATCAAAAATCTTGAAAAAGCTGGTTTTAAAGTTGATTTAGCAGAGGGAGAAAGCTTATTTGGAAGGAAAAAAATTTCAAAACTAACCTATATTAAAGATGATAGAAATATTGAAATAAATAATTCTTCTAAAGATATTAAAAATATTTTAACCAAAAACCCAGATGTGCGACAAGCTTTTCGCCGTAGTTTTAGTGGGCGTTTTGCATCTTTTCTTGATAAATCTTGGCAAAAGCTCAAGGGTTGGTTTAATTTTCGAAAAGCCAAAAAAGATAATAAAGGCAAAACCGAAGAAGAAATTGATGAAGATATAAAGAAAACAGCGAACGACCACAGTAAAGATGAAGAAACTGATTCTAGAAAATTACCAGACGATAAAGACGATGTTGACGACAAAGGTAATAATAAGGCACAAAAAGGTGATGAAGGAACTAGAAAAGTTAAAGAAAAATTAAAAACATACAAAGACAAGCTCAAGAAAGGTACTAGAAGCGTATCTGAAAAAGCAGCCATGGGGTTAGAAATACTTGAAGGTGCGAGCAGCACATTAAATAGCTTAAATGCGGTAGACAAAGTTTGTGGAGTTTATGCATTAGTTTCAATGGGTTGGAGTGTTGCTAAGATAGCTAAAGTTGAAGTGTTAGCTCAATTTGGTTTATCTTTCCTTTCGATGGCTTCAAAAATTAAAGCCGGTGAAGCAACCCAACAAGAAGTTACGGCACAAGGTAATAATTTAATGGGAATCGCCAATAAAAAAGATTCTAAAGAAAATAAAAATCCTGATAGTAAAAATTCTAATACTTCAAGACTAAAAAACGCTTTTGCTTTTTTTGCAGATTCCACATCAAATAATGACCGTATCAAAAGTGCCACTGAATCGCAAGGTTGGCGAGCAGTAGCTTATGATGACCGAGTTTCGAAATTAGATGATTCAGCGAAGGACTACCAGGTTGGAATTACTGGATGGTTCGCAAGTTTAATGAATACATTAACTACAGGAATGATAGGCTGGTTTATACGACAAAGCTGTAAAGTCGCAGGTATAGTTACTGCGGCAATAGGTGTAGCACAGGTAGCATTAACAATACTTAAATGTATGGGAACTGGTTTTTTTGGTTGTATTGGTGATGTAATAAAAGTAGCAATATGGGCAGTGGCATTAGGATTAGCTCTTTCTGTTGCTACAGAAATATTAAAAAATCAGGCTATGGGTGCAATTTCGAAATATGTGAGTGAAGGTTTAACTGGCACAATATTAAATGACTCAACAACTGGCGAGAACTTTGGAAACGCTATAATGTCAGGGTCTGCGGCGTTAATGTCGAAGAATTCAATGGCCGGAAGTGGTGGTGTTTTAACTAAATCTCAAGCAGTTGCATTTCGTCAAGAAACCGACCGTCAAATTGCTGAAAACGCTGAAGATATTCGAAAAACTCACAGTCCATTTGATCCAACTACACGACATACTTTCTTAGGTTCGATTGTAAGTAATATGATGCCCTATGCTGGAACTTTGGGCTCAATTAAAGGTTTATTGCCATCAATGATTGGCGGAGCACAGAGATCATTCGCATCAATTACGCCAGGAGCAAGTGCAGCTAATAGTGCAAACTTTGCAGCCAATATGGAAACCTGTGAAGATAAATCAATTACAGATACTGGTGCCGCAACCGATATTTTTTGTAATGTTTATACTGGTATTGATATGGGTATCGCAGAAACTGATACTGAAGAAGTTGTTAATAAACTTAAAGAATGGGGCGATATTGTAGAGAAAGAAAATAATAGTGAAACAAATAATCTATTAGATACATTTAGTATGAGTGGCGACTTGAAAAAATATGATAAATATTGCTTCAATCGAAAATCACCAATCGGAACATCAGAAGATGACGATGATGAAACTCGTGGTGGAATTTGCAATACTGAAAAAAATCCTAAAGCAAACTGGTATTCACTATTTTTGACTGACCTTCGAACAGAGATGGGAATGAATGAAGAATTTAAGCCAGATTCAAACGGAGGAATTTACGGAAATAATGGCTCATCTAATTCAAAAGGAGGAGTAGATCCAGAGCTATCAAAATTAAGTGGTGAATTTATTTGGCCGCTTAAAAACACTAAAGTTAAGGATGGAAAGATACAAGGAGTATCAGATGGTCAAGGTTTTAATACACCAGTTCGACAAAATCACCCAGCTATCGATTTTGCTAATGAAGAAAAAGGGTGGACACATGGAGCGCAAGTGCATGCTGTAGCCGATGGTGAGGTTGTTAATGGTGGTTTTGATGTGGCTCCATATAATGGATGCACATACGGAACGGCTGATATGATGGGCGGTCCGCATGCTGTAATTATTAAACACAAAGGAGATATCTATTCTTTCTATTGGCATATGGATTCACACTCAGTTAAAACTGGAGAGAAAGTTAAGAAAGGCCAGTCTATTGGAACTATAGGAAACTACGGCTGTTCATCTGGATCACACCTACATTTCGAACTTTCGAAAGGTTCTGCAATACCGTCAACATCAGCATCTTTCTATCCACCAGATTTAATTAAACAGGACACATAATGTATAAAAAAATATCATCAATTATTTTAATCTCATTGATTTTAGCTTCCACTCTTTCAAATATTGCAAGGGCTGAATTTGATGAACGTTTTTATAAACTGAATGATATAATCTATTATGATGCAGGCGAGGATTGCGCTCCAGCATCTAGCGGTAATATGGCGGATATAAATCTTGAAGGTAACGATAATGCTGAAAAAATTTGGAACTTTTTTAAATCAAAAGGTTTAACAGATGAACAAACTGCTGGTGTTATGGGAAGTCTCTGGGGTGAATCTAACCATTTTCAACCAGATTTAATTGAAGCTGGAAGCGGAATTGGTTATGGTATTGCTCAGTGGTCATTCGGGCGGCGAACAAACCTCGAAAATTATGCTAAAGAAAGAGGGAAACCAGCGTCCGACCTTGGCGTTCAGCTAAATTTCTTATGGCAAGAGCTGGAAGGTCCAGAAAATAGAGCTCTTAATATGGTAAAATCAGCATTAACAGTCCGAGAGGCCACCATAGCCTGGACTAATGGTTTCGAAAGACCAAGGGAAGACTTACGACCTGGCCGTATTAAAGAAGGTGAAGAAGTTGGAAACAAAATGCTTTCACAATTTGCAGGAAAAGGTTCTAGTGGTAGGGGAAAAGCTTCAGGACCTATAACTTTCATTGGAGATTCAATTACAGTCGGCGTTCAAGACAAATTATCATCAGCCTTTAGTGGTTCAAATGTATCCGCAACAGTTGGTGATTCAATTGCTGCCGCAACATCAAAATTACCAAATACAATTCATGATACGGTCGTTATTAACTTAGGAACTAACGATAACTTTGATGAAAATGCCGCAGAAGCTTTAGTCGGCAAGCTTAAAGGTAAGAAGATTTATTGGGTAAATAACTTTTCGAAAAACCAAAATGTTGATTATAATGTAGTGAACCAAAAACTTTCAGCTTTCGCATCTAGACACAACGAAGTGAAGATCCTAGATTGGAAGAGCTATGTTGAAAAAAATGGCGGTAGAGATAAACTTTATGCGGCAGATGGAGTTCATCATAGTGTAGAGGGTCAAGAAGCTTATGTAAAATTCCTTAAAGAAGAAATTACAAATGACGGAAACAGCTCTTCAAATTCATCGGGAAGCTGTAGCTCATCTTCAGGAGGAAAACTTGGAAATGCAACAATCGTAGATAGAGCAATGGAACTTGCCCGCCCAGAATCAGAAAAAGCAGCTGCTTATGCTGGAGAGGTGACAGATAAACAGATGGAAGCTTTGCGTGCAACCGGCTTAATTAATTATGGTGAACCATATGTTCAAAAAGGTATGAGTTGCGATGCTTTCGTTTCTATGGTTATGAGTACAACTGTTGATCCAGAATACGCTAAGCATTGTTGTGGTGTTGCAAATCTTGTTCAATATATGCGTAGCAACCCAGATAAATATGAGAAAATCCCTTACAATGGAAGCACAAGCAATATGAAGCCAGGCGATATTATATCATCAGGAACTGGTGGTGGAGCTGCAGCCCACATAGAATTCTATGTTCAGGTTAATGGTGAAGATAAAGTTGCAAATGCTGGACACAGTAGAACGACTGGTATTATTGAGCCGATGAATCTTCAGATTATGGAAAGTCTCGGTGAAGTTGAAGTTTGGCGATGGAAAGGTTAAAATATGCAAAATATTGATAATTCTACAAAAGTTAAAATTTATTCTGTTTTGGCCATTTTTGGAACAATATCGTTAGTAATTATAGGCTGGTGGATTTGGTCTGATATTTATTGCGGTAAATTATTACTCAGTATTGCGCCAGAAAGTTCAAATATAACAATTAATGGTAAAAAAATCAAAAACGGAACCCATACAATAACGCCAGGCAAATATAAAGTTGAGGTATCAAAGGATGGATTCGAAAGTGCCTCGAAAGAGTTCGAAATTAAATCTGGTCAAAAAACAAATATTTCATTAGCTTTAGCTCAAAATGATCCAAACGGAACCTGGTATAACGAACATGAGAAAGATGATATAATTAGAAGTGGTGCTGGTTATGCAAAAATAACAGAAACAATGAAGAGATTAACCGAAAAACACCCTATAGTTAAACATTTACCATATACAAACTCAACAAAAACATCATTACCTACAGGCTTTTCAATAACCTATAATCTGGATACAAAAGATAAAACAGAAGTCAAAGACATATCGGTTAGAATATTTAGTAAATGCAATAGTTCGAACTATGATTTTTACAAAGATTTAGCAACAAATTGGCTTGAATCTAAAGAAAAGAATATTTTCAAAAAATATAAAGTTGATTTCATAGATCCAACTTGCAGTCTTCATTAATACGTTTTACTTAAATAACCTCTGCTATTCTAGCGAGGTTATTTTACAATCTTCAACTTCAATTTCATTTGTTGAAGTAATAATTGTTTGATATTTCGAAAAATGCTTAGTTAATAATTTCTGTCGATCATCATCAAGCTCAGAAAAAACATCGTCCAAAAGAACAATCGGTCTTTTAGAAGTTAAATCAGCCAAAATATCAGTCTCAATAAATTTCAGAGCTAAAACTAAACTTCTATTTTCACCCCGACTCGCCACATTCTGTGCAGGCTTTTTATTAAAAATAAATTGAATATCATGCTTGTGCGGGCCAAAATTCGTGTAACCCAGAATCTTATCTCGTTCAATATTTTCACTTAAAATAGCTAAAATTTCATTTTTCGAAACCTTTTCGCCTAAATAATCAATTTCAATTTCATCTTTAACGCCTGAAATCTCAAAATAAACTTCCTCAATTTTTGAATTTAAAAGCTCTAAAAAATCTTGTCTTTTAGAGATTATTTCTGCGCCATATTCCGCCAACATCAAGTTCCAAGGAAAAAGCTCATCTTTCGAAACATTATCGCGTTTCAAAAGATTATTGCGTTGCTTTAAAGCCTTATTATATCTTGTAAGAGCTAATTGAAAACTGGGGAAAATTTGTGAAAGAAAATAATCTAAAAAATTTCTTCGTCGCGTTGGTGATCCACTCAAAAGTTGCAGGTCATCCGGTTCGAAAAGTACAACAGGAATGCGCAAATTAGCATTCAAACGTGCTTTTTTGTTTCCATCAACCAGGAACTGTTTTTTTGATTTTTGAACAGCATTATTAAAAATAATCGTTCTTAACGAATCCCTTGAATCTTTTAAATCAATTCGGAACCAACTCGATCCATCATTTCTTAAAATTTCTTTATCGCTCGAGCGAAAACTCGTGCCTTGTAGTGCAAAATAAATTGCCTCAAGAAGAGAAGTTTTTCCGCTACCATTAGCGCCAGAAATAAGAGTTGATTTTTCGCCAATTTCTAAAATAAAATCAGAATGCGTTCGAAAATTCTGAACCCTCAGAGTTTTTAAAATCATTTAAATCCTAACTTTTCAGTGGCATCACGATATGAATATAGTCATCACTTTCGGTACTTTTAAAAACTGTTGGCGCAAGTTTACCAGAAAATCCAAAAGAAACTTCAGGCGATTTAATTGCCGATAAAGCTTGCTTAATATAATTAACATTTAAAGTAACTTCGCCACCGCCAGTAATTTCGGCTTCAGTTTCAGATGTACTTTCGCCAATTTCACTCGCAATTGTATGAATTGATAATTTCGAAGTTTCTTCATCAGCTCGTAAAGTAATGCTTCCGCCAGAATCTCTTGTAAATACCTCAGCAACTTTAATTGTTTGCATAAAATCAGCTCGTTTCATCTTCAAAACAGTTTCAGTTGATTCTGGGATTAATCGCCGATATTCAACATATTTTCCATCAATTAAATTGCTCACAACCAGAATTTCGCCAACCATAAATTGAATTTGATTATCATTGATTAAGATTTCAATTTCATCAAGTTTTTCAGGAATTACACCTGAAACCTTTTTTAGAACATTACTTGGGACAAGCGATTCAAATTCTTGGTCTGTTTCGAAAAGCTTGCGCTCACTTAAACGATACCCATCAGTTGCCGCCATATAAATATTATTCTCAAAAGTGTGAAGAAAAACTCCAGTTAGGATTGGTCGGGAAGTGTCATTACTTACCGTATCGACTTGGCTAACCGACTCTTTAAAAATATCAGAACCAATAAAGAATCTTGCAGTTGGTTCGTCAACAGTTGGTATCTCTGGAAATTCTTCAGCCAAACTACCATTAATTTTTGATTTATAATTTCCACTTTCTATTGAAATATTTCCACCATTAACTTTAAAAGAAACTTCACTATTTGAAGGTAAACTGTCAATAAAACTTTTTGTTAGTTTTTCTGGCATTAAAATAGAACCTGTTTTTTCAATTCTTGCGCTAATTTTTTGCGAAATTGCAATTTCTAAATTTGTAGCAGCAACTAGAAGTCTTGAACCATCTGTTTGAAAAAGAATATATTCAGAACTTGGCAAGCTAGTTTTACTACTTGCAATTCCTGAGATATTATTGAGTGCTTTAGATAAATCATCTTTCTTAACAGTCAGTTCCATAAAAATTTAAATCCTTTTTCTTAAAAAGTGGTAATTATAATAATAGGTATTGTGGAAACTGTGGAAAACCAAGCTTTCACTACTTAAAATTATACCATTTTTTGTGTGGAAAATCAAAGTAAAACTTTCTGAAAAACTTTGTGGAAAAATAACAACTTTTCCATAATTTTAAGCTTTCGAAAATATGCACAACCAACCTGTGCAAAACTTTGGTGATTTTTTCAGCAAGATTTAAATAACTTTCACTCAACAAATTAGCTATTTTTCCACAGGCTTTCAACATTTTATTAAAATATTATATAAATAATGTCAAATATAATAAAGAAATAAAAATAATATTTTGCAAGATTAGTGAATGAAAGAATATCTATTTTTATAACAAATAAATAAAATATAATTCAAAAAAGTCAAAAGCGAACAAAAAATAACTGTTCGCTTTTTATAAACTAAACCAAAATAATTGTCAAATTAACAGATATAAAAATAGAGCCTTTATAGCTCTATTCATAAATTAAATCTCGTAATCCTTCAATTTGTGAACGAATTTCGGCATCTAATTTGATACTTTTTTCAATTTTCGAAACTCCATTCATAATGGTCGAATGATCTCGTGAAAATTCTTTACCGATTTGAGGGAAGCTCATTTTTAGCTCGTACTTCATTAAATAGCAGGCTGTTTGGCGGGCGTGATTAATATCTTTTTGCCGAGACTTGCTTAAAATATCTTCTTTCGAAACTCCAAAATACTTAGCGGTTTTATCAATAATTTTTTTTGAATTTAAGTGATTTGGCCTTGTTGGCCGGCTGTTTTGAATTAAACCTTGTGCAAGTTCGAGACTTGGCTTGATGTTTCGAAGTTCTGCCATTGCAATTAGTTGAGTAACTGCTCCAATGATTTCTCGAATATTTGTGCGATAATTTTCAGCGATAAATTCTGAAACTTCTGGTTCAAGCTTAACTTTTTCGTGTTCAGCGCGAGCTTCAACGATACTCTGGCGAGTTTCGAAATCCGGTAGCTGAATATCAACCATCATTCCACTTTCGAAACGACTTTTTAGCCTGTCTGTTAAAGTTGGAATACTAGAAGGTGCGCGATCACTTGAAAGAATTATTTGCTTATTTACGCGATGAAGCTCATTAAAGGTATGGAAAAATTCCTCTTGAGTTTTATCTTTTCCATAAATAAACTGAATATCATCAACAATTAAAACATCAACATTTCGATATTTATTGGCATAGCCTTGCTTTTTTGATCGCACATTCTCCAAGAAATCACGATAAAAATTCTCAATTGTAATATAAAGAACAGTCATTTCTGGATGCTTTTCTTCAATTGCGTTTCCGATTGCTTGCATTAAATGTGTTTTACCAAGCCCAGAATCACCATAAAAATAAAGTGGATTATATTTTTTACCAGGATTTTCTGCAACATTTTGACTAACAAAATATGCTAATTCATTTGATCCACCAACAATGAAGTTTTCGAAAGTGTAATCTTTATTTAGACCACTAGAATGTTTAGCTTTTTCAGTTTTCTTCTTGATTAAATCTTCAACAGAAGGTTTTTTTAGAGAAGGCGCTGGGATTTCTTCGGCCTGTTTTTTGAGCTTTTTTGTAGAAATAACCTCAAAAGAAATAATTTCGGGATTTTTACCGTTATTTCGAAAAGCTTTCTTGATATGTTCGATATATTTTTTCTTGATAGTGTTAGTTATGAAAGAATTTTTAGCACCAATAACTGCATGGTCATTATCTAAAGATAAAAGTTGTGTGTCAGCAAACCAAGTCTTAAAATTAGCACCTTGAATTTTAGGATCCATTTCGAGTTCAGCTAAGATATTTTTCCACAACTCATTCATAATTCTATTCTATAACATTTTTGAGTTTTCCACAACCTAAAATTTTAAGAAATAAAAAATATGTTATAATTTTTGAAAAGTAGAAGAATTTTTCCACATTTTTTAAATACTACTGTAATATCTGTGGAAAAGTCCTTGTTTTTTGTGGAAAACTATGATATACTACAAAATGAATTTAGCAAAATTTCAAGTTTAAGTAACAGATTAAAAAGCTTATGAAAAGTAATCAACTTGATTTTTTTAATATTAAATTGTAAAATAGGATAGATATGCCAAAAAGAACACATCAACCACATAAACGACATCGTGCGAAAACTCACGGTTTTCGAAATAAGATGTCTTCAAAGGCTGGAATTAAAGTTCTAAAACGACGCCGACTAAAAGGCCGAAAACGACTTACAGTCTAAAAATAAAATCACTCCAAGCGAGTGATTTTATTTTTACTTGATTTTACATTTCGTTTATGCTAAAATATTTTGGACATTTTAGGAAAGGAGGAGAGAATGAGAAAAAGTTTAATTATTGGTTTTTTCGCTTTTTTTATCGCTCTTATTTTTTCAAAAAATACTTTTGCGGAAGATAAAAAGATCTATATATCGCGGGTTTATGCTACCGATTCGAAGGAGTTTGTTGAACTTTTTAATAGTGGTGAAGATTATAAATTTAAAGAAATTTCGCTTAAAAATAATCAAAAGCAAATTGAAATTGCGAAAGTTCAAAATGGAATTTTTAAATCGCAAGAATATATAACTTTTGCGCAAAATGCTCAGAATTCTGATGTGAAGTTTAAGGAAGAATTTCGAAATATTGATACTATCGGTCAGCAGCCTATTTTAGGGCTTTATATTGATGGTGAATTGAAAGATTATATTTGTTCTGATGAAAAGAGATGTATTAAGGGACTAGTTAAAAATTCAACTGATTTAAAACCTAGCAATAAGGGCGTTGAGAAAATTGCTATTTCGAAAGCCGAGATACTCAAAAATGGCGATAAAATGACCGCTGTTGAAGTTCGAAATAATTATAATTTTGGTTTACGAAATCTTGATAATTATTCACCAAGATTTGGTGGATTAAAGCTTGAAAAAACAGAAAATTTAAACGATAAAAAAGATGAATTAGAAAAAAAACCTGAAGCTCCTAAAAGAGAATATAAAGCTGAAGCTGAAGATAAAAAAGTTTTAAATCCTGAAGATAAGGATTCTGAAAAGGGAAAAGAAGAAAATAAAGCTAATGTAAATAAAGAAAAAAGTATTTTTAAAGATTCAGAGAATTTAAAAAATGAGAAAAATATAGTTTTTAGCCAAGATAAGCAACCGGAACGGATAGAAGAAAATACTAAAAATGATATTTTATTAAATAATGAATCAAACGATATAAAGAATCGGAGGCGAATTTTAGCACCAAATACTGGATTTTTGAAAACTGAAAATAATAATTTTATTCTAAATTTGATGTTCTTAGCTATTTTTGAAGTTACAATTTTAATAAAAAGAAAGTTTTTAAATGAAGATTTTTAGAATTATTTTTTTGAGTATTTTGCTCACGCTTTTTTTGGGATTTTTAAATAAAACTCAAGCTTTAAATACGCAAAATATTTTAATTTCAAAAGTTTCGAATTCAATGTTGGAAATCTCAAATTTTGGTGAAGATTTCCAGTTTTCGAAAATTGAAATTATCCAGAACAATCAAAATATTGGTGAAATTTCTAACGGAATTTTTTTAAAAAAATCACAAATATTATTTAGCGAAAAAGATGGCGATGGAAAAATCTCGAGTCAAGATTTATTGAGTGAACAGATTGAGCTTAAAATTGATGGTGAAAAAGTTGATTTTTTATGTGCAGAAAATATGAAGTGCGAAGAAAAAAATGCGCCAATGAAGTGCGAAGAAAAAAATGCGCCAGAAATTACTAAAAATGATATTTTAATTCGTAATTTTAATAAAGATATTTTTGAAATTTCGCAAAAAAAAGTGATTTTTAGTTCTGGTGGATTAGCTGAAATTGAGGAAGATTTTTGTGAAAATCTACAAATTAGCGAAGTTTTAATTAATTCAAATGATCAGTTTTTAGAGCTAAAAAATACTAAAAATCAGAAAATTTCACTTAAAAAATGTGGTGTTGAAATTTATGCAGGAAATAATAAAGATCCACAAAAAATAGATTTTAAAGATATAGAGATTTTACCGAATGATTTTTTAACAATTAATTTTAATAGTGAAAATAGTTTTAAATTTTCGAAAACTGGCAATAATAAAATTATTCTTTTAAATTCAAAAAACCAAGAAATTCAAAGTGTTGAATTAAAGGGTTCAAAGAAGAATTTAAGCTGGATTTTTGATGGAAAAGAGTGGCAACAAAGCTTTAAAATAACAAAAAATAGTGAAAATATTCTTCAAGTTTGTGAAGATGGATTCTTTTTAAACACTGAAAATCATTGTGAAAAAAATAAAAAAACTTGCCAAGCAGGATATTTTTTAAACGAAGAAACTGATCGCTGTAATAAGATTAAAGAAGAAAATCAAGAAAAAAAATGTGAAAATGGTTATTTCTTAAATCTTGAAACAAATCGATGCAATAAAATTTTGGTAGAAAAAGCTATATTAGAATGTCGTGAAGGTTATGAACGTAATTTAGAAACTAACAGGTGTCGAAAAATTTCAAGTTCAATAGTTTCGAAAAAAGATGTTTTATGCGCTCCAGGATATACACGAAATCCTGAAACAAATCGTTGTAGAAAAAACAGTAATGAAGTTAAAAAAGAATTAGCACCTTGTAAAGATGGATATGAGAGAAATGAAGAGACGAATCGTTGCAGAAAAGTTGTAAAAAATAGTGGTGCTAGTGATGGTGTAAAAAAAGAGGAAGAAAATTCTAAACAGGCCGAATTCACGGGTTGGTGGATTATCGCTGTTGTGATTTTAGTATTTTTAGCAATTTTATTTTTCGAATTTCGAAAAGATATTTTTGCGAAATTTTCAAAAGGTAAAAAATGAAAAAGCGGCGAATTCTAGGAATTGACCCCGGAACTGGAATTTTGGGGTTTGGCGTTGTAGATTGCCAGATTGGTAAGCCCTTAAAAATGGTGACTGGTGGTGTTATTTCAACTCCGGCTCATACACCAATTGAAATTCGGCTTGAAGAAATTTATAATGGCTTGAAAGAGATTATTACAGAAACTAATCCAGATGAAGTTTCAATTGAAAAACTATTTTTTTCGAAAAACGTAACAACAGCTATTTCAGTAGCTCAGGCTCGTGGTGTAGCTATTTTAGTAGCTCAACAATCAAAAATTCCAATTGCAGAATATACTCCAAATCAGATTAAACAAACTTTAACAGGTTATGGCGGAGCAAATAAAAAGCAAATGCAGGAAATGGTGCGTTCGAATTTAAATTTGGCTGAAATTCCGAAGCCAGATGATGCAGCCGATGCGCTTGCTGCTGCAATTACGCATTTTTATATGACGCGTATTTAAAACTTAAAGAGTTTATGGTAAAATAATTTAATGATTGCACATATTTCTGGAAAAATTGTTGAAAAATTTGCTGGTAGCGTGATTGTGGATGTTGCTGGTGTTGGATATGAAGTTATCGTTCCCGCAAACGAGTTTGAACGAGCAGTTCTTGGTGATGATATTAAATTTTATACATATCATAATATTACCGATAGAAGTCAAGAACTTTTTGGTTTTTCGAGTTTGGCGGCTAAAAAACTTTTCGAACTTTTAATTACTGTTCAAGGAATTGGTCCAAGAGCTGGAATTGCAATTATGAGCTTAGGAGAAACTGAAGATGTTCGAAATTCGATTGCTTGCGAAGACTCAAAATTTATCCAAAAAGCATCTGGAGTTGGTAAGAAATCAGCTGAGCGTGTGATTTTAGATTTAAAAGATAAGGTTGGAATGGCGATTTCGAAGCATAATAGTGTTGGTACTAATATTAGCTTAGCTTCAGATGAGGCTTTAGAGGCGCTTATTGCGCTTGGATTTAACTTGAATGATGCAACGAAGGCATTAGAGCAAATCCCGCGTGATTTACCAACGGAAGAACGCATTACTTTGGCATTGAAAGCTGGAATTTAAATTTTTAAAAAAGAAGCCGCACATTTTGTGCGACTTTTATTTTATGCTATATGGATCTAACATAGCGATTTTTAAAAACTTCTTTCGCAGCTTGGCAAAATTCATGATGTAGATAGCCGATTTCTTTTTTTGGAAGATTTAAAATTTCATTTAAATCTAGTCGACGAAAACCATACTTATTCCCAGATTTAACCGAGAAGCTATAGATTTCGCCGCGGCTATTTACGCCAAAGCAATTATTTGTGTTGGTCAGGAAAATTATTTCTTCCTCAATTCCAAACCCTCCAGTTGTATCAACTTTTTGTAGGTTGACCAGTTCGCTTTCTTCTAGCTTAGAGGGGTTAAATCTATTTCGAATTAATTTAGCGAAACCTATTATTTTTTCGCTAAGGTTTTTTCGTGCGATTTCTTCATCGCCGTGAGCTAATTTTACAGCATTTTCGAAAATGGCGATATCGCTTTTGACTAAATTTTTTAAGTTACTCATATTAGAGCCCTCCTAGTATAAAAATTTCTTATTCCATAAAGGAATATACGTTAGAACTATAACAAATTTTTCTATTTTTGTCAAGTCGTGGTATAATATAGTTAATGGCTATTGAAAGAATTATTGATGCAAACTTACACGATAATGAACCACAAGAGCAGCAAGTGGAGATTTCTTTGCGCCCGACGAATTTTGATGAATACGTTGGCCAAGAACGATTGAAGAAAAACTTAAAACTTGCGATTGAGGCTTCAAAAAAGCGCGGTGAAAATATTGATCATGTGCTTCTTTATGGCCCACCAGGATTAGGGAAAACTACAATGGCGAATGTAATTGCGCGTGAAATGGGTGCGAATATTCGAATTACATCTGGCCCGGCAATTGAAAAAGCTGGTGATTTAGCTTCGATTGTTACGAATTTACAGGACGGCGATATTCTCTTTATTGACGAAATTCACCGAATGCCACGTGCTGTTGAAGAAATTCTTTATTCCGCGATGGAAGATTTTAAACTTGATATTGTAATTGGTAAAGGGCCAGCCGCACGCTCGGTTCGGCTAGATTTGCCACATTTTACGGTTATTGGAGCAACTACTAGAACGGGAAGTTTGGCAGCACCACTTCGAGACCGTTTTGGTCATATTTACAGACTAGAATTTTATACACCCGAAGAGATTTCAAAAAT
Organism: uncultured Saccharimonas sp. (SeqCode); assembly: GCA_963522115.1. Taxonomy (GTDB): domain Bacteria; phylum Patescibacteriota; class Saccharimonadia; order Saccharimonadales; family Saccharimonadaceae; genus Nanogingivalis. Next base: position 115,750 of record CAUQWN010000001.1, read on the forward strand.
TATTTTACGTTCAAGCAAAATTTTAGGAAGTAAAATTCAAGATGAAGCTTCGAAAATTCTATCAACAAGAGCAAGGCTAACTCCACGAATTGCAAACCGAATTTTAAAGCGGGTTCGTGATTATGCTGATGTTAATGGTGATGGAATTATTGATTCGAAAACTGCACAAAATGCTTTAAAAATGCTTGAAATTGATGAGCTAGGGCTTGACGCTGCAGATAGAAATCTATTAAATTTGGTGATTGAAAATTACGGCACGCGACCAGTTGGTTTAAATACAATGGCAGCATTAACTGGTGATGAGACTGCAACAATTGAAGATTTTTATGAACCATATTTAATGCAGATTGGTTTTTTGCAACGAACTCCTCGTGGAAGAATTATTACTAAAAAAGCATTCGAACATTTAGGAAAGGAATTTAAAGATGAATGATAAGCAAAGCTTGGCTCAAAAATTTGAAGAAAAAATAGTTCAAAATAGTCAGGATTTAACTTTCGAAAGTAACTTAGGAGCTCCAATTAAGGTTCAGCCAGTTATGCAAGTTGAAGTTCCTGTTGGCGATCCGCGTGTAATTAAGGCTCGCCACGATCAATCGGTAAGAACCTATCCAGACATCACGGTTGATGAAGATGAATATGTGGTTCTCTCGATGCGACGTCATTCTCTTGGCTATCTTTTGAATATTATTTTTAGTGCGTTTATTGGTGTTTTGCTAATTAGCGCGTGGATCATTATCTGTTTTATGCCGAATCCGCTGCCGATTCCTGCAAACTTTAAGCCACAAATTTCTTTGATTTTTGGTTCAATTACGCTACTTTTAATTATATTAACTTATGTTAATTATGTTGTGTATCGAGCAAATCGATTCGTGATTACGAACGAACGTGCAATTCAATGGATTTCGAATACGATTATGAGCCAAAAAAAGCAGGTAATTAACCTTGAATCAATTGAGGATATTTCTTATTCTCGAGAGGGAATTTTGCAACATTTGTTTAATTACGGAACTGTTAAACTAAGCACTGTTGGTGATGAATCAACTTACACTTTTCCATTTTCACCAAATCCAGACAAAAAAGCAGAGTTTTTGAGTGATATTGTTGAAGCAGCTCGTGAAAATCAAATGCTTTCTGACAAACTTTTTGAAGAAGGCGTAAAAATGAGCGTAAAGTAATAAAAAAACAGCTTTCGAAAATTTGTAAGCCGTTTTAAAATATTTAGTTTCGAGATTTTTTAATAAAATCACCTTCTTTTTCTAATTTTGCTCGAAGTGTGAATTTTTTACATTTACCGTTTTCGCAGTCAGTTGGTTCATAGTGATATTCACTCTTCTCTTCATTAATTAAAATTCCAGAAGGGTCAGTTAGAAGATTTGGTTCAATCCCTTTAACAGCATCTTCATTGATTTTTTCAGGGTAGTAACCGTTTTTCTTGTAATAAACTTCTTCTAAATTATAGTAAATTTCATTAATTGAAAGTTTTCGAATTTGGTCGCGTTGAACTGCGAGAAGTTCAAATCTTTGCATTGTGAAAATTACACCAACAACGATTAAAAATATAATTACAACACAAATTTCAATAATTGTAAAACCAGATTTTTTCTTCATATATTTTTATTATATCACAATTTATTTTTTTGGTCTAATCAGTTTGAATTTGTTAGAAAATTATGATAAAATTTGTTTATTGCTGGTTTTAAAAATTAGTAAAGTAAAATTAGGGGGTGAAAAAATGATTAGAATTCCAATTGGTATAGATGCTAATGGTGATACAGTTTATGTTAACTTTATAGAATTAGACCCAAGATTTAGTATTATAACTAATAAAAAATTAGCTGCAATCCAAACTGAAATTATAAAAGAAGCTCGTAAAAATTTAGAAAAACAAAAGGGCTCAACAGTTTTCTAATTATTTTTTAAGATTCATTATGAGCCTTTTTATTTTTCGAAAAATAACCTTGAACATTTTGCTGAAAAATGTTAAAATAAAGGTATTATTTTAAGGAGAAAAATTTATGGCTAAAGCAAAAAAAACAGATGTAGGAATGGCTGAAGATGGCAAAAAGCAAGCGCTAGATTTAGCGATTGCACAAATTTCGAAACAATTCGGCGATGGTTCAATTATGAAGCTTGGTGAAAATCATAAAGTCGATGTTGAACTTTTGCCTTCAGGATGTTTAAGTCTAGATATTGCGCTTGGCGGTGGCTACCCTAAGGGGCGAATTATTGAAATTTATGGACCAGAAAGTTCAGGAAAAACTACTTTAACACTCCATGCAATTGCTGAAATTCAAAAACAAGGTGGAACAGCGGCATTTATTGATGCAGAGCATGCGCTCGATCCAGCTTATGCGCGTAAACTTGGTGTTGATACTGAAAACTTGCTTGTTGCACAACCTGATAATGGCGAACAAGCGCTTGAAATTACTGAGACTTTGGTGCGCTCGAATGCAGTTGATTTGATCGTAGTCGATTCGGTTGCAGCTCTTGTTCCGCAAGCTGAAATTGATGGAGATATGGGTGACGCTCATATGGGTCTTCAAGCTCGTTTAATGTCGCAAGCGCTTCGAAAACTTACTGGAATTATCAATAAATCAAAAGCTACGGTGATTTTCATCAATCAAATTCGAATGAAAATTGGTGTGATGTTTGGAAATCCTGAAACTACAACTGGTGGTAATGCGCTTAAATTCTATGCTTCAGTTCGTGCTGATATTCGCCGAACAGCTCAAATTAAAAGTGGTGATGATGTAATTGGAAACCGTACAAAGGTTAAAATTGTGAAAAATAAGATTGCAGCACCGTTCCGAGTTGCCGAATTTGACATTATGTATAACGAGGGGATTTCGAAAACTGGAGATATTATAGATTTAGCAGTTGAACATGAAATTTTAGGAAAGTCTGGTGCATTCTATAAATATAACGATCAGAATATTGGTCAAGGTCGTGAAAATGCTAAGCGATACTTGCTTGAAAATCCAGATGTAATGGCTGAAATTGACGCTAAAGTTCGAGCAAAAATTCGTGGTGAAGAATTTGTTGAAGAAACTCCAAACGAAGAAAAAAACTGAAGAATAAAATAATTAGCCCGATAAATTTGGGCTAATTTGATTTTAATTTTTATGGCATTAGAGATTTTTGATCATAGTGATTTTGAGTATAAAAAGATAAAAAAGAGCTCTCAAGAAGCTACTTTTAAGGATGGTTTTTTTATAATAACAGATATAAAACAAGCAGTTAAAAATCAAAATCGGGTAAATATTTTTGTGAATGGAAAATATCGTTTTTCGCTAGATATTTTTCAGTTAACTCAATTAAATGTTAAAATTGGATCTAAATTTACAAAAACTGAAATCGAAAATCTTGAACAGCAGAGTGAATTTGGTAAGCTTTATTCTTTAGCTTTAAATTATTGCTTAATGAGGCCACATTCTAAAAAGGAAATTAGCGATTATTTATGGAAAAAAACTTTGAATCGTAAGCTTAAAAATCATAAAACAGGTGAATTCTATGAAAAAAAAGGAGTTTCGAAAATCTCAGTTGAACAAGTTTTGAGCCGATTGATCGAAAAAAAATATATTGATGATGAAAAGTTTGCTAAATTTTGGGTTGAAAATCGTAATCAGAGAAAAGGTAGCTCAATTAAAAAACTAAAATCTGAATTATTTTCGAAAGGTGTTTCTTCAGATATTATTGAACAAGTTTTAAGTGAATCAAGTCGAAACGATGAGGATGAGATTCAAAAAATAATTGCTAAAAAAGCTAAAAGATATACAGATGAACAAAAGTTAATTGCTTATTTAGCTCGACAAGGTTTTTCTTTTGATGAAATTAAAAAGGCAATTTTGAAAGAATAATTTTAATCTCGAAAAGGGTTTATATAATTTGGCACAAAATTCTCAGTTTTTTCTGTTCGTTTTTGTGGAGTTTCTTCTTTTTCGCGGCGAATTGTGATAGTGTCGTCACTTATCGCAATAATTTGAGATCGGTGAATTGTTAAAGTTGGATCGTTTAATGATTTTAAAAATGGTCGTTTTACGATTAATTGCTGAACTGAAAAATCAGCTAAGCTTAAAGTATAATCAATTATTTTACCAATTTTTGAACCTTTTTCATCTTCAACTTTAAGATTTAAGATGTCAAAATCAAGGTCGATTATTTCTTTAATTTTAATTACATCTGTTGGGAGAATAAAATCTTCACCAGAGTCGATAATAAAACCAATTCTTGAAAGCTCACGAATATCGGCGATTCGGATTAACATTTCTTCGTTCGAAAAAGAATTAGCTTTTAATTGATAAGCTAAAATTTGTAAATTTTCAGGATTAATAATCGCATTGCCAGTTAGGGCAAGTTGTGAGCCAGTTTGTAGCCCCATAATTGGTGTATTTAGTAATTTTGAAGCTAAAATTAACATAATTATTTATAATTTTAACAAATTATTGTTTTAAAATCCAGTTTTCCGCATCAATTCTGGTAGAATTGTTTCATTTTGCAGAACCTTCGCTAAGCCGTCTAATTTCATATTTTTAAAATTATTTGCTGAAAGAATTTCTTCAATTTCAACTGAAGTTGGCTTAATTTGAATTAAATTTTTAATTTCTTTTGAAATCTCGCCGTTGATTAAACTTAAAACTTCAAAAATTGCAGTATTTCCAGAAAAAGCTAATTCGTAATTTTCTTTTTTTCGAATAATTGGCAACTCTAAAATAGAGTTTGAAGAAGTTGAAAGTTTATTTTTTGGGTGAACTTTATCGCGAAAATCTTTTTCTAACTGATGGATTTTTGCTCCCGTAGTTTTAAATTCCTGTAAAATCAGTGAAGATTCTTCTTTTGAGATTTTGGTTTTTGAAATTGCTTTTTTCGAAACGGTACGAATTAAAGTTTGCGAGATCATTCCTAAAACATTTGCACTAATTAAGAACGGTTCAATTCCAAGATAATTTAAAAATGGGATAATTTCACTTATTTTTTGAACTGGAAGGCTTGCGATAATAAATTTTCCTCGCATTGAAGCGTCAAAGATAAGCTCGGCAGTTTTCGAATCTTTTAGATTATCGATGTATAAAATATCAGGATTTTGGCTCAAGGCTGATTTAGTCATTTCGAAATAATCCAAACCAATTCTTGGATTGATTTCAGTCTGGTTAATTCCTGGAATGGTTTTTTCAATATTTTTTTCAATTGTAACAATATTTTTTTCGCTCGAATTTAATTCATTTAAAATTGAGAAATTGGTTGTGTTATTTCCTTCGCCAATTGTAAAAATAATTCCACGCGGTTGGCGTAAAATTTGTTGAATTTGCTGTAAGTTTTCGCCCCAAAGCCCAACTTCGTTAAGTTTTCTGACACTTTTTCGGGCTCGAATTAACCTTAGAGTAACTTTCTCGCCCAAAAAAACTGGAGTTGTGGAAATTCGAATCCGAGCTTCTCCGTGCCAAACTGTAGCGGATTGTGGAAAAGTTTTTTCGCTAAAATTTAAACCGACAAGATGTTTGAAATATTTAGCTAATTTCGGCAAAAAATCTTTCGAAAATTCATTAACGGTTTTTAAAACGCCGTTAATTCGAAAACGGACCAAAGTTGAATCTTCTCTTGGTTCAATATGAACATCAGTCGCATGCAGATTTAGGGCATTTTCAATAATACTTTCGGCTGCAAATTTAACTGAATTTTCGAACTTTATCTCTTTAATTTTCGAAATTTTCCCACCTTCTTTCATTGTTTAAATTTTAACATAATCGATTTAAAAACGCAAGTGTGGTAAAATAAATTTATATGAAGAAAATAGTCGTGGCAGTTTCTGGCGGTGTGGATTCGGTGGTTTTGCTGGATTTTTTAGTGCGATTTTTTCGAAATAAAAATGGGCAAAAATGGCTTGAAGAAAACTTGATTGTTGCGCATTTTGAGCATGGAATTCGTGGAAAAGAAAGTCAAGAAGACTGTGAATTTGTTCGAAGATTAGCAGAAAAAGATAGACTAAAATTTGAATTTGAGCATGGTAATTTAGGCGAAAATTCAAGCGAAGAGAAAGCTCGAAATGCTCGGTATGCTTTTTTGAGAAAAATTGCTAAACGCGAAAATGCTATAATTTTTACGGCCCATCATAAGAATGATTTGGCGGAGACTTTTGTGTTAAATTTGGCGCGTGGTGGCGGTTGGCGGGCGGTGGCATGTTTTGATTCTCCAGATATTGAACGTCCTTTTTTGCGATTTTCGAAATTAGAAATTCTAAAAATGGCAAAGCAACAAGGTTTAATTTGGCGAGAGGATTCAACTAATTTTAGTCAAAAATATACACGCAATCGAATTCGAAAAACTTTGAATTTTAGCGAAAAAGATCTGGAATCGATTTTTAAAATTTGGCAAAGGCAAATTGAACTTCGCCGTGAAATTGAAAAAATAACTCAAGAGATTTTGTTTGAAATTGGCGATGGGCAAAAATTTGAACGAGAGTTTTTTCGCAAGAATTCAGATGAAGTTTGTTATGAGGTTTTGCGTGATATTATGATTCGTCAATCTGGCAGGATTCCTCTTTCAAAACAAGTTTGGTATTTTTTACATACGATTCGAACTTTTAAAAATGGATCGAAAACGCAAATTTTAGGTGAGCAAGAAGTTATATTTTCTAGAAATCACTGGAGTTTTACACTTACTACAGTTAGTGAATGAATAGTAAAAGTGAGTTAAAATTTTTATATTGATGAAAATCTAACTAAAATGAGATGTGAGTGATTTATAGGGATTTATTAGGGATTCTTTTTCTTTTTCGGTTGAAAACGCTTTAAAAATTTGTTAAAATGGTAAGAGTTGAATGACCGGAAAGGAAGATGATGAAAGATAAGAAAAACAATAATTTTAAGAAGCTATCTCTGAATGTTATTTTTTGGGTAGTAATTATAGCTATTTTTAGTGGAATTTGGCTAAGCCAGAATATTTTTTCGAATAAATTAAAAGAAGTGGCTATTTCAGATGTGATCTCGCGCGCTAATAAAGGTGAGATTTCGAAACTTGAAATTCAGGGAAATGATGTAAGAATCACTAAAAAAGGTGAGAAGAGAGCTAGCGAAAAATCAGTTAAAGAAAGTGGAACGATTTATGAGCAAGGGCTTGAAAAAGGAAAGACTACTGTTGATGTAATGCCAGTTGATAACTCTTCGGAGATAATTTGGAATTTAACAGTTATGATTGTGCCAGTTATTGCGATTGTAGCTTTCTTTATGCTAATTATGCGTTCGGCAACTGGTCAAAATTCGCAAGCAATGAATTTCGGTAAATCTCGAGCAAAACTTTACGGTGAAGATAAAAAGAAGATTAAATTTGAAGATATTGCTGGAAATGAAAACGCTAAACAAGATTTATATGAAGTTGTTGATTTCTTGAAAGATCCTAAAAAATATCAAAAAATGGGCGCAAAAATCCCAAGTGGTGTTTTAATGGTTGGAAACCCAGGAACTGGTAAAACAATGTTGGCTCGTGCTGTTGCGGGTGAGGCGAAAGTTCCATTTTTCTCAATTTCGGGTTCAGAATTTATGGAAATGTTTGTTGGTGTTGGTGCTTCACGTGTGCGAGATTTGTTTTCGAAAGCAAAAAAGAATGCCCCAGCGATCATCTTTATTGATGAAATTGATGCGGTTGGACGAAAACGTGGCTCTGGAATGGGTGGAGGTCATGATGAACGTGAACAAACTTTGAATCAAATTTTGGTTGAAATGGACGGTTTCGAAAAAGATACTGGTGTTATTGTTTTGGCTGCAACCAACCGTGCTGATGTACTCGACCCAGCCCTTCTTCGACCTGGCCGATTTGACCGCCGTGTAGAAATTTCTCTTCCTGAGCGAAAAGATCGTTTAGCAATTTTAGAGGTTCATTTCAAGAATAAAAAAGTTGATGAATCTGTTGATTTGAACGCATTAGCAAAGAAGACTGCCGGTTCTGCTGGTGCCGACCTTGCGAATATTGCAAATGAAGCAGCTATTTTGGCGGCTCGAAATAACCGAGATGTTATTACTAATGATGATCTTACGGAAGCTTTCGAAAAAGTGGCGATTGGTCCAGAACGAAAATCAAAAGTGATGAGCGATTTAGAGCGTGAAACTACTGCTTGGCATGAAGCTGGCCATGCTGTTGTTGGTCATGTTTTACCAGATTCAGACCCAGTTCATAAGGTTACAATTATTCCGCGTGGTGGAACTGGAGGTGTTACTTGGTTCTTGCCACCAGAGGACCGAAGTTATACGAATATTTTCGAATATAAAGATATTTTGGCGCGCGCAATGGGTGGTCGTCAAGCAGAGATTCTAATTTATGGTGAAGCTGGAATTTCAACCGGAGCATCAAGCGACCTTCGAAATGCAACTGATATTGCTCGAAATATGGTGATCGAATTTGGTATGGGCGAAGATCTACTTGATCAAGTTTTTCATGAAGAAAATTCTGGAATGTTCTTTGACAAAATGACTCGCGAGCGACCATATTCTGAAAAAACTGCTGAGAAAATTGATGCAGAAATCGCTAAATTAATTAAAGATGCTGTTGAGCGTGCTGCCACAATTCTTAAAGCGAATAAAAAACAGCTCAAAGAATTAACAGATGCACTTCTTGAAAAAGAAACTCTTGATGAAAAAGAAGTTGCTGAAATTTTAAAAAATGCTAAATTGCCTAAGGAAGCAAAACTTCACGATTAGTTATGAAATCAAAAGTTAGATCAATTGTTTCGAAAGCTAACTCAAGATTAACAGTAAAATTTGCAGCAATCGTTCTTGCGAGCTCGACACTTTTGTCGAGCTTGTTAGGCTTTTTGCGAGATAGGCTTTTAAATTCATATTATTTAGATTCTTATCCAGACGGAATTGATGCTTACACGGTGGCTTTTACGATTCCTGATTTTATGTTTTTTATTTTGGTTTCGGGAGCTTTAAGTGTAACGTTTATTCCAGTTTTTAACCAGCGAATGGCAAATCGAAATAAAAAATCTGCTTGGGAATTAAGTTCGAGTGTTTTGAATTTGTTAGCACTTTTAACTTTAGTGACATCTGTTTTAATTATTATTTTCGCAGAGCCTTTAGTTAAATATATTGTTGGTCCAGGGTTGAGTGAATCTTCACGTTCTTTGGCTATATCAATGATGCGTGTGATTGCAATTAACCCATTTCTTTTTGCGATTGCAACAGTTCTGACAAGTGTTCAACAGGCAATTGGAAGATTTACTTTTTCGGCTCTTGCACCTGCAATTTACAACATTGGAATTATTATCGGAACAGTGTTCTTTACGAATGGAATTAATATTTTTGGTATTCAAATTTTTGAAGGCGGAATTATGGGTGTGGCAATCGGTGTTGCTTTTGGATCGGTTTTGCAACTTTTGATTGCGGCAGCTGGTTTAATTGGTGTTGATTTTAGATATCAATTTCGAATTTTCTGGAAAAATAAAGGATTTCAGCAGGTGATGAAGCTCCTACCAACACGTTCAATGGATCAAGGTTTAGACTACGTAAATTCAATTGTTGAAACAAATATGGCAAGCCGAATGGGCTCAGGAACGGTCCGTGCTTATTCGCAGAGTTTAACTCTTCAAATGATGCCGGTAAACTTAATTGGCGTGGCGATTTCTACCGCTTTTTTCCCAAATTTAACTGAAAGATTAGCAATCGGTCGAAAAGATCTCTTTCGAAAAGATTTACAATCGGCTCTTCGAATGATTATTTTCTTAGCTTTGCCAGTTTCAGTTTTGTTCTTCTTTTTGCGTGGCTATATCGTTAGCTTTATTAAAAACGGTGGTGATGATTTGATTGCTGGACTTTTGGGTGTTCTTGTTCTTTCAATTTTTGCACGTTCAATTTATCATATTGCAGCAAGGAGTTTTTACGCAATGGAAGATACGAAAACACCATTTTATATCTCGTTGGTTGCAATTGGTTTGAATATTGTTTTGGCAATAATTTTCAGCTTAATTTTTAAATTCGGTGCTTATGGGTTAGCTTGGGCGCAGGCGATTGGCGCCGTTCTTGAAATTGTGATTTTACTATTTTTGATGCGAAAAAGAATTGACGGGCTTTTTGACGCGCAATTTCTTTCAGGGATTTTTCGAATGGTGATTGCTAGTGCTGTAGCTGGTTTGATTTGTTATTTATTGGTGACGAGAATGCCTTTACTTGGCTCTGATTTACGATTCTTCTCAACCTTTCCAAAATTTATATTCATCGGATTAGTGAGTTCAACGACTTATGTATTGGTTGCAAAATTATTAAAACTTGAAGAAGCTGAGCCGATTATTTCGCAAATTAAAAAGATGATTTTCGTGCAGGTTAGAATTAAATAATTTGCCTAAACTTTAAAAATCTGTTAAAATATAGAAAGTTTATGAATTTAGAAAAGATTAGAAATTTTTGTATTATCGCTCATATTGATCACGGTAAGTCGACCTTAGCTGATCGAATGATGGAAATTACCGGTACAGTTCAAAAACGCGATATGAAGTCGCAGCTTTTAGACTCGATGGATTTGGAGCGCGAAAAAGGAATTACAATTAAACTTGCACCTGTAACAATGAATTGGCGGGGAATAGAATTAAATTTAATTGATACTCCTGGACATGTGGATTTTTCTTATGAAGTTTCGCGTTCTCTTCAAGCTTGCGAAGGTGCAATTTTAGTGGTTGATGCTTCGCAGGGGATTCAAGCGCAAACTTTGGCTAATGTTTATCTTGCAATGGCGGCAGATTTGAAAATTATTCCAGTTTTGAATAAAATTGATTTACCCGCAGCGGATATTCCACGAGTTTCGAAAGAAGTTATTAACCTTTTGAGCTGTGATGAAAGCGAAATTTTACATATTTCAGCTAAAACAGGAATAGGTGTTGAAGAAGTTTTAAATGCGGTGATTGAGAAAATTCCTGCACCAAAGGAGATTTAATGAAACCACTAAAATCTTTGATTTTCGATAGTTATTATGATGATTATCGCGGCGTGATTTTGTACGTGCGTATTTTTTCTGGCGAGCTAAAAAAAGGTGACGAAATTAAAATGATGGCGACAGATTCAAAAGGTCTGGCGCTAGAAATTGGTAAGCTTCAGCCAAAAATGACACCATACGATAAAATGAGTGCGGGTGAGATTGGCTACATTGTGACTAACTTAAAAACTACCCGTGAGGCAAAAGTTGGTGATACCGTAACTCTTTCGAAAAATCCTGCTAGCGAGCCTCTACCTGGTTATCAAAACGTTCAGCCGTTCGTTTATGCTGGGTTTTTCCCAGTTTCGAACGAAGATTATCAAGATTTGAAAGATGCGGTCGAAAAATTAAGTTTAAGTGATTCTGCACTTCAATTTGAACCAGAGAATTCACCAGTTTTAGGTTTTGGTGTACGAATTGGCTTTCTTGGTCTTCTTCATATGGATATTGTTCGCGAGCGTTTGGAACGTGAATATGACTTAGATTTAGTGGTAACCAACCCTTCAACCGATTATCATGTAATTTTAACAACAGGTGAAGAATTAGATATTAAAAGTGCCGCTGATTTACCTGATCAAACAAGGATTTCTGAAATTCGTGAGCCGTGGATTAAAGGTGAAATTGTGGTGCCAAAAGATTATGTTGGTGCTGTAATCCAGCTGATTGTTTCGAAACGCGGTTTGCAAAAGAATTTAAGCTATATTGATGAGCGTGTTTTAGTCTCTTTTGAAGCACCACTTGCAAATCTTTTGACTGATTTCTACGATCAACTTAAGAGTGTTACATCTGGTTATGGATCATTTAATTATGAACTATGGGATTATTTGGTAGAAGATTTAGTACGCGTGGATTTTTATGTTGCGGGTGAAATGGTTGATGCGCTTTCGGTGATGTGTCATCGTTCGGAAAGTGTACGAATGGGTCGTGAAATTACTGCAAAATTGAAAGAAGTGATTCCACGACAGAATTTCCAAGTGGCGATTCAGGCGGCGATTGGTGGAAAATTCATTGCGCGAGAGAATATTTCGGCTTATCGAAAAGATGTGACGGGTTATCTTTATGGCGGTGATGTTTCTCGAAAGAAGAAATTGCTCGCCAAACAAAAACGTGGTAAAAAGCGAATGAAGAAATTTGGAAATGTTGAAATTCCGAGCGAAGCTTTTACTGTAATGCTAAAACGAGATTAAAAGAGGTTTTTGAAAGCCTCTTTTTTTATTTTTATACTTGACAAAATATATCGGGGGGGGGGTAAAATGATTATGTAATAATTAATATTTTATAAAGGGAGTTATAATGAAAGAAGAAAAATCAACTGTAGAATCTAATGATAGCAAGCAGCTAAATAGAATATCTTCGAAAACTAAATCTGAGAAGCCATTCTATAAAAAAGCTTGGTTTTGGATTGTTATAGTTGTAATTATTGCTATTGGTAGCCAATATAAACAGCCTGAAAAGGTCGGCGAAAATAAAAATTCTGGATCAAATGCATCATCCCAAACTCAAAATAGTGAATCTAAAAAAGAAGAAAAAACTCAAAATAGTCAATCTAAGAAAGAAGAGAAAACTAAATTTAATGTTGGTGATATAATTGCTTTTGACGGAAAAGAATTAACTGTTGAAAAGGTTGAGCGAAACTGGAATTCTGAAAAGTCTTATATAAAGCCAAAAGATGGTAAAGAATATGTAAAAGTTTTGGTGAAGATTGAAAATAAATCTGAAACCGAGATGCACTATAATGTTTTTGAATTTAAGGCTGAAGACTCTAACGGGGCTGCTGAAAGTGTTAGCTGGATGGCTACCTATAGCTTACCAGATAGTCTTGACTCTGGTAAGCTAGTAAAAGGTGGTAAAAAGAGCGGTTCGATGATTTTCGAAGTTCCTGCTGGTTCTTCATTAAAACTCCATTATCAGCCATCATTCTGGTCTAATAAAAAAGTTATTGTTAATCTATAATATTTTTTAAAAAAACGGGCTTACTGTGAGCTCGTTTTAATTTGCTAAATTACTTAAAAAATGCTAAAATATAAACAGTTATGTTAGCTTATAAAAATAGATTTCACGGTCATGGTAGTTTACGTTATGTCTATTCAAACGGAACTTCAGTTCGTACACAAAAAATTACCGTGAAATTTGCACAAAATCCACGCCGTAAAGATTCACGTTTTGCGGTTGTGGTTTCGAAAAAGGTTTTAAAGAGCGCGGTTGGCCGAAATCGAATTCGCCGGCGAGTTTATGAAATTATTCGCCATGAACTACCAAAAATTGATGGCACTTTTGATGTTGTAGTGATGATTTTTCATAAAAGCATAAAAGATATTCCGCATGAAGAACTTAAAGAAACTATAATTGACATATTTAAAGAGGCTGATTTTTATTGTAATAAGTAGTAGAAAGTAGTATAATAATAGATATGAACTTGTTTGAATTATTTATTACTCAGCCAATTTTGAACCTATTATTAGTGATTTATAACTTTATTGGCGACTTTGGTTTCACAATTATTATCTTCACTTTAATTGTGCGATTTTTGATGTGGCCGCTTACAAAAAGTCAACTTCATCAATCAAAAGTTATGCGAGAACTTCAGCCGGAATTGCAAAAAATTCGAAAAAATTCGAAAGGTAATAAACAAGCTGAAACTTTGCAGATGATGGAACTTTATCGCCGTCATAATTTCAAGCCATTTCGTTCAATGCTAACACTGTTCATTCAGCTGCCAATTCTCTTAACTTTCTTTAGTGTTATGCGAATTGTGGTAAATACGCCCGATCAAATTTCGAAATGGGTTTATCAGCCAGTTGCACAAATGAGTCGCGTAAGTGAGGTTATTTCAAGCAAAAAACTTGATCCAAAATTCCTTGGAGTTATCGACTTAACAGACACGGCCGTGCCTTTAAACGACCTTTCAAGTGGTTTTATGATGGTTATTTTAGTTGGGCTAACGCTTTCGCAGTGGTATATGGTTCGGCAGACTCAGCCAAAAAATGGTAATCGGCGGGTTCGTGATATTTTTAAGGAAGCAGCAGAAGGAAAAGAGCCAAATCAGGCAGAACTTAACGCTGCCGTAAATTCTAATATGAATTTAATTCTCCCAGTAATTTTGTTCTTTCTTATGATGAGACTCTATGGTGCTTTAACGTTCTATTATTTAATTTCAAACATCGTTCAAATCATTCAGCAAAAATATATCTTCTCAATTGATTCAAAAGAAATGGAAGAAATTGCTCAGGAATCTCCAAAAAATAAGCTTAAAAATGCTAAAGAAGCAATCATTGTAAAAAATACACCATCTAAGCCGATAAAGAAAAATTCGAAAGAAAAAGGCGGAACGAATATTCGAAGAATTAAAGCGAAAGATGGAAAACGGAGGTAATATGAATCGAGAAGAATCAATTGTTTTTTCGCAAAAGTTTTTGGAAGATATTTTGAGCTTTTTTGGAGTTAATTTGGCGGTTCATTCGACTGCTGATGATGAGATTATTCAACTTTCAGTTCCTTCAAGCGAGCTAAACTCTTTATTTATTGGTCGTGATTCTGGAAATTTACGTTCATTACAGTTTTTAATTTCACGAGCGCTTGAGGCTAAAAATGCTGAAATTCACCGTGTAAATATTGACGTTGCAGATTATAAAAAACAACGAGCTCAAAAAATTACTGAAAAAGCTGAAAAATGGATTGAACAAGTTCGAAAAACTGGAGAGCCTTATCGATTAAATTTAAATCCAACCGACCGCTTCACTGTTCATAAATTAGCTCAAGATTATTCGGATATCGAAACACATTCTGAAGGTGAAGGTCGCGAACGACAATTAATTATTTCGAAAAAATAAGTCTTTCGAAGGCTTATTTTATTTTAGATTAACCTTTGGATTAGTTTTAAAATGGCTTCCAAATGGTTATAAATTTCTTTGGTAAATAAAAATATTTTTAATTTTTATTGAAGACAACTTTTTTGTAAAGGATGAAGTTCCAGATTAAGCTGAAGACAGTAGCGATAAGCTTTGAAATTAAAAGCGATATCTTTGGATTTTTTAAAATGCTTTCGAAAAATGGTAAAGTTAGAAAAATTATCACACCTTGAACAACCCAAAGCCCAAAAAGTGTTATAATAATAAAAAGTGCCATTTCTCGAGCAAGTTCTTTTTTATTTTTTGAAACGGATTTGAAAGTGATTTTTTTATTTAAGCCAAAGCTATTTATAAAAGTAATCCCAGTTGAGAAAACGTTTGCAATTAAAGAGCTAATTCCAAGAGAAGTTAGCCCAAAAAGAATTGCAAAATCTAGAATTGTATTCAATCCACCAATTGCTGCAAACCAAAATTCTTGGCTATTTTTTAACTTTTTTAGTAGATTTTTCATGGTTAAATTCCTTGATTTCTTGCGTTAGATAAACAGGGCGATTTTTACTTTCGATGAAAATTCGACCAATATATTCGCCTAAAATTCCAATTGAGAGGAGCTGAATTCCACCAAGAAAAAGAATTACCGACATAATTGAAGTATAACCGTCACCAGTTGGAACACCGAAAAGCGGGCGAATTAGCAAAAAAGCGATCCATAAAAATGCAGCGATTGAGATAAAAAATCCTGTAATTGTAGCAATGCGAAGTGGTGCGACAGTGAAGCTAGTGATTCCTTCGATTGCTAGATTGAAAAGTTTTGCATAATTCCATTTTGTTTCGCCCGCTACACGCGCATCACGTTTATAAGTAATTTCTTTCTTTCGAAAACCAACCCAAGAGAACATTCCTTTGGTGTAACGGTTGGTTTCGCGGAGAGTTTTTAGGGCTTCGACTGCGCGGCGGTCGAGAAGTCGAAAATCGCCAGTGTCGCGTTGAATTTCAATTTGTGAAATTTTATCAAGTATGCTGTAGAACCATTTCGAAGTTTGCTTTTTAAGCCAAGTTTCACCATCACGAGATTCACGTTTAGCATAAACATCATCAAAACCTTCTTCCCAGAGGTTGATCATTGCAGGAATTAACTCTGGTGGATCTTGTAGATCTGCATCAATAATCACTAATGCATCTCCTTTTGCATAATCAAAACCTGCCAGCATTGCATTTTCTTTTCCAAAATTTCGGCTTAAATTAATGTAGGAAATTCGCGAATCTTTTTGGCTTTCACTTCTAATAATTTCCATTGTTTTATCTTTCGAACCGTCATTAATAAAAAGAAATTCAAAATCATATTTTGAAGTATTTTTTGCTAAAAGGTTGAGCCTTTCGAAAAGTTTTGGTAGAGATTTTTCTTCATTATAAGCTGGAATCATGATTGTGATGAGTTTCTTCATAGTAATTATATTATAGCACAAAATCACCAAAAAATATAACCAAAATGTTGAAATTTTATTTGGCTTATGTTAAAATTGGTTTAGGAGAAATAAAATGAAAATAAACACACAAAATACTAAAAAAACTAAAACTATTATTTTTGCTATATTTGTAATTTTGCTGGTTGCCGGTGCTGGTGGAATTTTCTGGTGGTCAAATTCAAATTCTCAAAAAAATAATGAGAAAAAAGAAGAAAATACTTCAAAAGTTGAAGAGAAAAAAGAAGAGTCAAAAAAATCTGAAGAAACTAAAAAGCAAGAAGCTACGAAGGAAATCATTAATTCGAAAACTAAAAATAATAATACTGATCGTGCTGAAGGAACTGTTGAATCCTCGGGCTATACAAATTTTCCAACTTATACAACCGTGCAGGTTGAAGATGGCGCAGTTCGCGTGGCCGGGCAGATTTCAGGGCTTCTTTATGATGATGGAAATGGTAAATGTTCATATACTCTAACACACTCTGACGGAACTAAAATTGAACTTTCAACCGAAATTTTAGAGAGTCCAAATAATAAATACTGTAAGGCAGTTTCGAAAAAAATTAGCGATAGTGAATTTAAAACTGGAAAATGGACAGCAATAACAACTTATAAAAATTCAAAACAAAAGCAAGAAGGAAGGTCGGATGCTCAAAGTTTTACAATCGAGAAGTAGAAAATTTAAAAAATCAATTTTAATTGGTGCGCCAGTTGTGGCGGTTATTGTTTTTAGTTCTTTAGCTGTGCTTAGAAATCTTTCTAACGCTGTTAAAGCAACCGATTTCAATCCCGGCCGAATTATTGACGACAGTATTTTTTATAATAAAGATGCAATGAATGTGCAGCAAATCCAAAGCTTTTTAAATAAGCAAATTGGTAGTTGTGATACCTGGGGTACTGGACCTTCTGGGAAAAATGATGGTAGAACCGCTGCTCAATTTTCTGCTGCACAAAATTCAAATTATTGGCATAAACCTCCATATGTATGTATAAATAATTATCACGAAAACCCAAATACTGGCGAAACTTCTTTCGAAAAAGGTGGCGGATCTTTCGAAGGTGGAATTTCGGCGGCACAGATTATTTATGATGCGGCTCAGAAATATGGAATTAACCCGCAAGTTTTGTTGGTTTTACTGAAGAAAGAATCTCTCAATTTATTAGATGATAATTGGCCAGTAAAAACTCAATATAAATATGCGATGGGCTATGCTTGCCCAGATTCTGGACCTGGATTTTCTGCGGCTTGTGCGGATTCGAAAGCTGGTTTTTATAAACAAATGACTTTGGCAGCTTGGCAGCTAAAATATTATAAGGACCATCATAAAGATGGTGGCTATTCGCTAAAGCTTGGATGGAATAATATTCAATATTCACCAAATCCAGCTTGTGGTACAAAACGTGTTAATATTGAGAATGTTGCAACTTTAAGTTTATATATTTATACGCCGTATGTTCCGAATGACTCAGCGCTAGCAAATTATCCGGGGACTTCACATTGTGGAGCTTATGGAAATCGTAATTTCTTTATGTTCTTTAACCAGTTATTTGGTTCAACTCTTGAAAGTAAAAGAATACACAGTGGAATATATGAAAGATACATTGAGTTAGGTGGCGAAAAAGGATATCTTGGTGATGTAGATTCTGAATTTTTCAAGACCGATAAATCAATATTCCAAAGGTTTAAAAATGGTTTCATAATTGGAAGCGAAAGTACTGGATATTGGGAAAACTATGGTAAAATTAGACAAAGATATTCTGAACTAGGTTATGAACATGGTAAGATGGGACTGCCATTATCTGGATATTTTAACATCATTAATAATGGTCGTGCGCAAAAATATCAGAGTGGTTTCATAATTGGAAGCGAAAGTACTGGATATTGGGAAAGTATTGGTTTAATTAGAGAGAAGTATGCTCAATTAGGCTATGAACATGGTAAGATGGGACTGCCTATAACACAAGAATTTTCAACTATTCAAGGCGGATGGTTCCAAAAATATCAGAATGGTTTTATCATAGGTAGTCCAAAATCTGGATATCATGAAAGTTATGGCAAAATACGCGAACGCTGGAATAAGATTGGTAATGAAAAAGGTGCTTTAGGGTTTCCTATTAGTGATGTTATTGAAGAAAAAGGTTATAAGACACAACACTACGAGAGGGGTGATATTATAGGAAACGATAATTCAGGATATTGGGAAATTCAGGGTGATGTATTTAAATTTTATAATTCATTAAATGATACACAAAAAGATGAACTCGGCTTACCATTAAAGAATGAAGCATGGAATAATGGCAAATGGACTCAGTATTTCGAAAGAGGATTGATTACAGGCGTTGGCGATAAATATATATTAAAAATAGATAAATAGCAGTTAAAACAGCAGAGATGCTGTTTTTTCTTATTGAAAATAATCTAGAAAGTTAGCTAGTTTTCAGGTGTTAAAAACAGTTTAGTGTTGGAGTGTTAGGCGATATATGATATAATTAAAAGCATAATGATTAAAATAGGATTTTTTGAAAAGAGGAATCGGGTTTTACTTGCAGAACTCGTTAAAACAGATTTTAAGTTAAGATACCAAGGCTCAGCTTTAGGAATTTTATGGTCAGTTCTTAAACCGCTTATGATTTTTGTGGTGATGTATTTTATATTTGTAAAATTCTTGCGAATTACTGATCCTTCAATTCCAAACTATGCAATAACTCTACTTCTTGGTCTCTCTCTTTGGGGATTTTTTACCGAAGCAGTTACTTTAGGGATGAATTCGATTGTCGCCCGTGGTGATTTGATGCGAAAAATTAATTTTCCAAAATATATAGTGATTGTTTCTTCAATGGTGAGTGCCTTAATTTCACTTTCAATTAATCTTTTGGTGGTTTTAGCTTTTGCAATTTTTGCTGGTGTAAAATTCCAATGGTCTGTTTTACTTTTACCATTTAACATTATACTTCTTTTTGCTACAGCTTTTGGTTTAGCGTTAATTTTATCAACTCTTTATGTTAAATTCCGTGATATTTCGCATATCTGGGAAGTCTTTATGCAGATTTTAGTCTATTCAATGCCAATTATGTATCCAATTTCAATGGTTACAAAAGTTTCAATTTTTGGAGTTTCGATTGCAAAAATCATGATGCTTAACCCGATTGCGCTTACGATTCAAGATATTCGCCACAATTTTATAGCTCATGAAACACCAACTTTCTGGACACTTTTCGAAAATTACTGGTTTGCGTTAATCCCAATTTTGATCACAACTTTATTAGTAGCTTTTGGGCTATGGTATTTTAATAAAAATTCAAAGAAGTTTGCGGAGATTATGTAATGGGAAAATACGCTTTAGAAGTAAAAAATGTTTCGAAAAGTTTTCGTTTGCCAACAGAGCAGGCGAGCGGTATTAAACAAGCTTTCGTAAACTGGACGAAGGGAATTAAAGGTTATAAAGAACAAAAAGTTCTTAAAGATATTTCATTCAAGGTTAAAAAAGGTGATTTTTATGGTATTGTTGGGCGAAATGGTTCAGGAAAATCAACATTACTTAAAATTATTTCGCAAATTTATACGCCAGAGAGTGGTACGGTAAAAGTTGACGGAACTTTGGTGCCATTTATTGAACTCGGTGTTGGGTTTAATCCAGAACTTACTGGCCGTGAAAACATCTATTTGAATGGTGCACTTCTTGGATTCTCGAAAGAAGAAATTTCTGCAATGTATAATGAAATTGTGGAATTTGCTGAGCTCGAAGAATTCATGGATCAGAAATTGAAGAATTATTCTAGCGGAATGCAGGTTCGTTTGGCTTTTTCGATTGCGATTAAAGCTCAAGGTGATATTTTAGTGTTGGATGAAGTTTTGGCGGTTGGTGATGAAGCTTTTCAGCGTAAATGTAATGATTTTTTCGAAAATATTAAGAAAGATAAAACTAAAACTGTTATCTTAGTTACACATTCAATGGCGGATGTTAAAAAATATTGTAATAATGCTATTTTTATTGCAGATGGTATGATAAGTGAATCTGGCGATGTTGATAAAGTTGCTGAGAAATATATAGCTTCCAACCTAGACACGCTTAATTCGCGCAATATTCATAATTCTACTACTGATGATAATTCTTCCTCAATTAAAATTGTTGGGAATAAACCAATTATTCATCATGGCGAATATTTTGAGGCTGATATAGAATATTCGTATGGTGGTGATGCTGAATTATATATTGCTTATACTCTTCAAGATGAAGGTAGGGGTGGTAGAGTATATGATAGTGGTCATGTAAAGGTTTCTTCAGATAATTCAGTATTTAATATTAGGATTTCTTTAGACAACTTTAATTCTACCGACTTTAGGTTGATTGCAGTTCTGTATGAAAAAAATAAAGATCATTCTAAAGCTATTGCTAATACTTTTGATGGCGGTGATTTTAGATTTAAATATTTAACTGATAAAACCGACAACGATTACGGTTTAGTAAAAAAGAATATTATCGAATAGGAATAGAGAGTTTTTAAACAATACCACTACTTGAGTTTAAGCAGTGGTATTAAAATAAAAATATTATTTTTTAGCTTATTTTTTTCAGTATGTAATATTTTTCATCTAATTTCATATTTTTTTGTGATTTAATATTTTTAATAAACAACAATACATTAGCTAAAATAAATGTTAATAGAGCATTTTTTAGTATTAAAGTTGCTATAAGTAGAAGTATATATTTTATTATCCCAATCTCTGGTGTTTTTTTAATAAATTTTGGTGCTAGTATTATATTGTCAATAATACGCTTTACATTATTTAAAGATTTTTTATATCCTTCTTGCTTGATTGAATATTGAATAGATGACATTATGAAAGATATTAGCCACCTAGCTTTAACAAGTTGAACATAGGGGTTATCGTGCTGATTTGCTATTTTTGAAAATTTATCTAACTCTCTTGCATTTTTTATTCTATATTCAGTGTTAAGCTTTGTAGTTTTTACTATACTTGTTTCACTATCAGATATGTATGTGTAATAAGGGGCTACATCTAGTATATCAATCCTGCTTGATTTTAATAAGAAATTCAGGTTGAATATTAGATCCTCTCCAAATCTAAGGTTTTCATCTAATTTAATATTATTATCACGGATTATATTTTTTCTATAAAGCCTATTCCACAGATTATACATTCGTCCATCTAAACTTAGAGATTTCAATGTTTTTTGTGTTATATCATTTTTACCTGTTATGGATTGTTTTTCTAAATTAATGTGTCTATAAGTACTTTTATTATTTTGATCATGCCTTATGTTCCACCCAAAAACAAGCATATCTGAATTTTTATAATTATTCATTTTTATTGTTTTTACGGTGTTTAAAAGATGTTCGGAATCTATAATATCGTCTGAATCGCAAAATCCAATCCATTCTCCAGATGTGTTAGATATTCCAATATTTCTAGATGCGCTAGGGCCAGAATTTTTTTGTCTTATTACTGATACATCATTAAGCTTGGATATATTTTTTAGAGAATCTAGCGTTTCTTGATCATCTGATCCGTCATCAACAACTATAATTTCTAATATATTATCCATTGTGCTACTTACTTTAAGTATTGAATTAACAATGTTTTCTATATTAGTACCCGTATTGAATACGGGTACTATAAAACTTATTAAGTATTTCGAATTATTGCTCATATATTTAATTATATATCCTTAGAAATCTTATCTATAAAGCTTTTCCATGAATGCTGCGTTTTTAGCTTTTTTCGCAAATTTGCTGTAAATTTTTCTGCATATGTCGGATTGTTTTTCAGGAATTCTATAGCTTTTACATATCCATCTATATCTTCCATATCTACTAATAATCCGCTCTCTTTATCGGTTATAAACTCGCTGATTCCGCCAATGTTACTGGATACTATTGGTATTCCTTTGGATGCTACTTCTAACAATATATTCGGAACTCCATCTGTTTGAGAGGTATATAAATATATATCGTAGTTACTTGTTTCTATAGAATTTATACCTTTAAATCCTCCCATATAGTTAACTCGAGAGTCCTTGAAATATTTTTTGCTATATTGTTTTTTCTCAATGACCCCGTATGCATCTATTTCGAAATCTTTCGAGAGCTCTTTAGATATTTTTTTAAGGATATCTGGTCTTTTTTGGAGTGCTATTCTGCTGGCCCATAGAATTTTAATTTTTTGACCATATTCTATATTATTCGAATTGTTATCTTCTTCTATAGTTTGTGGTTGATAGTGAACTCTAAACTTAGACTTTTCGAACAAATTATTTTCCAAGGCTTGATCTATTACCGCTTGGTTATCTGTGAAAACTAAATTAACTATATCCCACACTTCTACTAATTGAGGATCTGCGAATGAAAGTATTCTATCTTTTTGGCTAGTAAATTCACGCATGAACAAAGATATATTTAATTTAATATTTTTTTCTTTGATTACTGACTTGTGCTCTGATAGCCATCTATACCAATACTCATCATTTATTAAGTGTAGATTTTTAATTTTTGCTTGTATTAGGAGACGCGACCATATTATATTCTTTTCATAATCTCCCATTTTTTTCGTCAATCTTCCGAAATCTATTAGATCTACTCCTAAATTACTGAAAAAATCGATAGTTGGCTTATTAAAAGGCTGTGTCGATAATATTCCTATATTCCATTTAGGGTGAATCTCTTTTAAAGCTCTGATATAGTTAGAAATTAACTTTTCTGTTCCGCCCCTTCCGCTCATAGCAGGTGCTAAGAACAAATAATCTATATTATTTCCAGATATCTGTTCGCATAGCTTTTTATATACGATTCCATACTCATTGTCTAATGGGTTAAAAGTTAGTGGATGAAATTCTACTTGTGATATTTTTTCTTTTGTGGGGTAGAGTTGATTTTCTATGGCATTAATTTCTCTCCAGTCTTCAATAAAGAAGGTGGGGAGCTTTTTCATATTTTTTTTACTTAGGATTCTTGATGCCACTGGTGACATAGCTCTTCTTATATTCTCTGATTTTTTTGCAATATCATACAGTGCTCGATAATATTTTTTAATATTAATCCTAGAGCTTGTCTTTTTTTGAGGTATTGGCATTTCGATTGACTTAATATATTCTATATCGAACAGGTCTGAATAGTCTAGAATTGTATTTTTGTGTTGGGTTGATACCGAGACGTTAGGCCGCTGGCGATAGAAGAAAGTAGTTTCGGGCGCAATAAGTATGGGTATATTTTTAGAAATAATATCACAGTTAAATAGATAATCCTCGAATCCAAAACCTCCTTTTTGGGGTTTGAATAGCGTATCTTTTAGTAACTCTGTTTTAGCTATTAAAGTTAATGTCCATGGATTCCAATATGACATCTGTATAGAGTCTATATTTTTTTCTGTAGAATTTCGCATTTGCCATATTGATAGAGAATTCATGCGTGTGCCAAACATCGCATGTATTTGAGGCCTAATGATTGAATTTTCGTTTTCTTTTAATTTTGCTAATCCATTTTTAAACCAATTCTTAGATACTAGATCATCGCCATCTATAAGTGCGCATATTGATCCTTTTGCTTTCGAAATTGCGAAATTTCTATTATCTGCAGGATTTCCAAAAGATGATTCGAATATTTTGATTTGTTTTTTCTTACTTAAAAATTTAGCAACTCTTATAGTTTCATCATCTGGATTATCTAGACTTATAATTATTTCATAGCTTATTTCAGGTAATAGTTCTATAGATTTTTCTATAGATAATATTGTTTTATATAGATACAATCCTTCGTTATGGGCTGTTACTACTATAGATAATTTAGTCTCTTCTATATTTTTCATATATATTATTATAGCATATAGCATGTTGAAATTGAATATTGGATTAGTGTGTGTTATAATGATGACATGGTAATTAAGGCATTAAGATTATTTTCTCTTATCAGCTTAATATTTGGCATATTTGGTCTTTCGAAAAATATATTTAGTGTATATGATCCTTATAAAGTATTGATTATAGCAATAGTATTGATTTTGTTTGTTGTGGCGGTTTTTTTATTATCTAAAAAATTTAGTAAGAAAACTCTGCTTATATTCTTTATTTTTATTGCTTCAATCTCTCAAATGATAACTGGTTTTTCTACCGCCTCAATACAACACTCTTGGGATGCTGGTGCTATACAAACCATAGCTAATAATTATATAAAAACTGGTAACACCGATCCAGATGATAAAGCTTGGGAATATAATTATTTATTGAGATATGATAATAATATAACTATAACTTATTTTGTAGTAATAATATATCGTATAGCTAATTTTGTAGGTATTGATAAAGATATACTTCTAATTTTTATAAATAATATATTAATTCTTGTTTCTTCACTATTTATAATGGCTATTATCTATGTTAAATTTAATAAATCTGTATTTTCTATTATATCAACATTTATTATTGCTATAATAAATTTTTCTCCATATTCTACGGTATTTTATACGGATACTGTCGGTCTGTTCTTTGTTGCTTCTCAATTATTCATTCTTTTACTTATTGAATTATATGCAAAAAAAGGCAATGGCTGCATACTAAAAATCTTAACTATATTATTAGGAATTTTTGCTTACTTAGGGTATGCTATAAAGCCTACAACTTTAATATTGATGATATCAATATTTCTATCTTCGTTATTTTTTATAAATAGATGTCGAAATATAAAAATAATCGCAAAATATTTTGGTTTATTTATAATCGGAGTTATTTCTTCCTTTTTTGTATTAAATACTTTAATTACATCTTCTAACGGTTTTGCGAAATATTCCAGTAGCCAAATACGTGAAAAAAGAACTGGATTTTTACATTATTTAGGTATGGGATCCATGCGAGGGCTTCCACCTTATAATGAATGTAATACTGGATCATATTGCCCGAGATACGCTGATGATACTGCCGCTAAAGGTGCAAGAGAGCGCGAGAAAGTAAGTTTAAATATATTTATTGATAGTTTGACAAATGATTTTCCTTTTGGATGGCTTAAATTTGCTATTTTAAAGATTTCAAATTTCTTTAACGACGGAACGTTCGGAGTGTGGGGAGAGGGTTCTAGTAGAAATAATTTCATACAGTTTTTAGCTGAAGGTAATATAGTGCATAAATTTAGGCGTTTTCTATCTTGGAATGGTGATAAATTTCGGCTATTTAGTGTTTTTATTTCTATTATGTGGGGAACTATTCTTACTTTATTTACAATTTTTATCTTTAAATCAGCTAATAAGTTTAAATACTATCATGTAGTTTTACTATTTTTCACTCTTTTAGTAGTTGCATATCAGGTTTTATTTGAAAGTAGGGCAAGATATATTTTTATATATTTACCTATTTTTATAGTAGGCGCTGCGTTTGGTTTAAATTTTATATTGGAGATGTATAATGGCCGTAATGAAAAAAGATAAAATAACCATATTTAAAGTCAATTTAGTATTGTCTGATACCTTAGCGGTTGTTAGCTCGTTTATGCTTGCTTATTTTGCGCGAACTCATCTTGATTCCCGTGCGTATTATTTTGCGCCAAATATCTGGAATTTTGTATTTTTGGCGGTTTCACTTCTTCCACTTTGGCTAGCCATTAACTATTTCTTTGGCCTTTATGACCGTTCGGTATTTTTTTATCGGCCAAAAGAGTACGGTAGAGCTTTAGTTGTTTCAATAATTAGTATTATGGCGATGATCTCTTATGAATTTTTCACTGGCGATGAAGTTTTTCCAGTTCGAATAATCGCAGTTTTCTTTGTTCCAATTAATTTCTTAATGATGATTATTGGTCGCGAAATAGTGCGTTTTATTCGCCGTGCTTTGATTCGAAGCGGTTTTGGCCGCCAAAAAGTTTTAATTATTGGTTCGAACTCTCGTTCAACAGAATTAGCTCAATTTTTTCACGATAATATTGATTTTGGTTATGATGTGATTGGAATGGTTTCGAAAAGTCAATTTTTACCAACGAAATCGGCTGTTCGACATTTTGCGAGTTTTAAAGATGCAGCTTTAAAAACGAATCCTGATATTTTAATTCAAACTGACACACTTAGAAGTGAAGATATTTATAATTATGCGATTGAAAATCATCTTGAGTATATGTTTGTGCCGCAACAAGATAGGCTTCTTTCGCAGATTAACACAATCGAAGTTATTGGCGGAACTCCAATTATTGATGTAAAAATTACAAAATTATTTGGAATGGGTCGAATATGGAAGCGTTTGATGGATCTAACTTTAGCGATCTTTGGTTTAATTTTAGTTTCACCAATAATGTTAATTGTGGCGATCATTATGAAGATTACTAATCCTAAAGATTCAATTTTCTTTAGGCAAGTTCGCTTAACACGCTTCAATCGTGAATTCTATATCTATAAATTTCGCTCACAAAAGGCTGAATTTGACGGGTTAACTCCCGAACAGGCTTTTGAAAAAATGGGAAAACCTGAACTTTCCAAAGAATATCGCAAAAATGGAGATCAGCTTGATAACGACCCAAGAATTACAAAAATTGGAAAATTCATCCGTGCAACTTCTATCGATGAACTGCCGCAGCTTTTTAATGTGGTTCGTGGCGATATTTCACTTGTCGGTCCTCGGGCTTTAATCCCACAAGAAATTAATAAATCAAACCGAAAAAATATTATTTTGGCGGTAAAAGCTGGTGTTACTGGATTAGCTCAGGTTTCAGGTAGGCGTGATATTTCTTTCGAAGAACGTCGTAGGCTGGATGTTTATTATGTTCAAAACTGGTCAATTATTTTTGATATTCAAATTTTATTTAAAACTGTTGCAAGTGTAATTTTTCGAAGAGGGGCGAAATAATGCAAAATCCAAAATGGTTAAATGGTAAGAAAGTTGCGATTGTGACAGACTGGCTCACCACTTATGGTGGTGCTGAAAAGGTTGTTGCTACGGTTTCAGATATTTTCCCTGAAGCGCCAATTTTTACATCACAATATTCAGAAAAAGAAGTTGATTGGTTCTCAAAAAATGATGTTCGAGTTGGTTGGTTAAATATTTTCCCGGCAAAATTGCGTAAAATATTACCAGTTGGGCGAATTCTATATTTTCGAAATTTAGGCAAAAAACTAAAAGATTTTGATGTTATTATTTCAATTTGCTGCGCTGAAAGCAAAGGCTTGGATCTTTCGAATGATCAGCTCCATATTAGTTATTTACAAGGCCCTCCAATTCAATATTATTGGGGAATGTATAATGATTATATCGAAAATCCTGGGTTTGGTAGGTTGAATTTTTTGGTGCGATTTTTATTTAAATTATTGGTTAACCCACTTCGAAAAAACGATTTTAAACTTGCTCAAAAACCAGATTTTTTGATTGCAAATTCAAACTATTCTAAAAACGAGATTTCGAAGTATTATAAAAGAGAATCAACTGTGGTTTTTCCACCAGTAGAAATTAGAGAATTTAAGTTTCAAGATAAAAAGAAAAATTACTACATTACAACTTCTCGCCAAGTTAATTGGAAAAAACTTGATTTAGCAGTTAAAGCTTTTGCTAAAAATGGTAAAATGTTGATTTTGGTTGGTGGCGGAGCTGAGCATCAAAAGTTAAAAAACCTTGCAAAAAACTCACAAAATATTAAGTTTATTCAAAGAGTTAATAGCCCAAAAGAGCTTTCGAAAATTGTGGGTGAAGCAAAAGGTTTTATTTTTCCGAGTTTAGAGCCTTTTGGAATTGCGCCAATCGAAGCTCTTGCTACTGGAACACCAATTTTAGCATTCAATAAAGGTGGTTCGCAAGATTATATTCAAGAGGGTAAAAATGGTGTATTTTTTGATGAGCAATCAGTTGAGTCAATCTTAAGTGCTATTAAAAAATTCGAAAAATTAAATTTTGATGCTAAAAAAGTTTCAGAAAGTGCTAAAAGTTTTTCGAAAGATAATTTTAAGAAAAATTTCGAAAGAGAAATCAGGAAAGGATTTAATGAAAAATTTTAAAAAACTTAGTTTAGCTGAAAAAATATTATTTTTTGCGCCATTTATGGTTTGGTTTTCATATTACCCAAATTTTAATTTTGGTAAAGCGGCGGGTGCAAATTTAGAATTTTCAATTGCTCTAATTTATGCTGTAATTTTAGCACTCTTTAGTATTAAAAATATTTTTAAAAACCGCAAAACTCTTTTAAAGAACAACGCAGTTTTGGTTACTGGATTTTTTGTTTTTTGGAATTTTTTAACGATTTTAAGTTCGCAAAATCAATTGAGAAGTTTTTTAGTTTCTGGCGTTTGGTTAGTTTTGTGGCTTGATTTTTTGGCGATTTTGAGTTTTTCGAAAAATAAAAAATTATTTGAAAGCATTATAAAAAACTTTATTTTTAGTACTTTTTTAATGTCAATCTTTGCAATAATTCAGGTTGTTTATGGAACTTGGTCGGATTGGGGTCTTTGCGCTGGGTGCAGTGCACGAGGTTTTGGATTTGTGCGCCCAAGCGTTTTTGCAATTGAACCACAATTTTTTGCAAGCATGCTTCTTGCGCCAATTTTAATTTTAATAAGTAGAATTTTTAATAAAAAATCCACAAAAAAAGAAAAAATAGCAGTTTGGATTATGCTTTTTGCTTTATATTTAACACTTTCGCGTGGGGCAATTTTTGCACTTTTATTGGCAGTTTTAGTTTTGATTTTTGTAAACCAAAAATTTTCGAAAAAGGTAATTTTACAAAATTTTTTAATTTCTGGCTGGTTTATTGTTTCTAGTTTTTTGGGCGGAATGATTTTTCATGCAATTTTTACCGAGCTAAACCCACGAGTGAGTGATGGTTTTTATGATTCAATTTCGAAAAGTGTAAACCAAATAAGTTTAGGAAAAATTAAATTGCCGAAAATTGAAAAAGCAATTAATCAAGAAATTAAAGAGCCACAAATTGAGAGTAATGGTTTAAATTCAGAAGGTCGTCCAACAGAAAAAGTTGTGGAAAAACCTAAAAAGGCAATGTTCGATGGTTATGTTGAAAAGTCAACCAATGAACGCACGAGAATGTCGGATCTGGCGATAGAAACTTGGCTTTCGAACCCTTTTGTTGTATTCTTTGGAGTTGGTTCTGGAGCTTCTGGAACGGCAATTTTGAATTCAACTCACCAGATAGCTAACAGTTCAGAAATTGTTCAGAATGAATTTTTATCGATTTTATTAGAATTGGGTGTTTTTGGTTTAATTATTTGGGGGCTAATAATATTCGGAATTTTTCTAAAATCTAGAGAAGAGAAGTGTATTTGGGCAATTTTAACTGCGTTTTTAGTTCAATGGTTTTTCTTTTCAGGACTACCAAATGCACTACATATTTATTTGATTTTAGCAGTATCATTTGCTATAATTGAAAGAGCTTATGAAAAAAAATCAGCAATCAATAGATGGGTTCACACCAAGGCGTCGGGTCGATTCTTTAAGTCGTGATAATAGTTATGAGAAATCAGCTAAAAAACCAGTTTCAAACAATCAGGTTCAACCAAGAATAGCGGAAATTGAGCATTCGAAAAAAGCTAAAAATCGAGAAGAAAAATTAAATGAAGATATTGAATCTGCTTTACAGAATTTAGAAATTGAAGAAGTCCAGGAGAATGAGCGGAAAGAACGAATAGCTTCGAAAAAACAACGAAAACTTCTTCGAAAACTCGAAAAAAAGAATCTGAAGCGTGAGAAAAAAGGCAAAGAAGCTCTTTCTTTAGAGCAATTTAAGCGACGTCGAATTTTGGGGCGAATTTTAGCTATTATCTTATTGATTTTAATTATTGTTGGTGGATATTTTGCGTATAGAGCATATAAAGATTTGTATAAATTAACGAACGGCAATGTTTTTGGTGCGGTTTTTGGCGAAAAAAAGAAGTTGAAGGCTGATTCTAATGGTCGTACAAATATTTTACTTTTTGGAACTTCGCCAAAAGGTTGGGATGGCGAGAACTTAACCGATTCTGTGATGGTTGTGTCTGTTAATCAGGAAACTAAGAAGATTTACACCATCTCATTACCGCGAGACCTTTGGGTTAAACATACTTGTCGAAGCTGGCTTGGAACAACTGCCGGAAAACTTAATGAAACCTATGGTTGTAGTTATTATGATGCTAAAAATAGTGGCTCAAGTGAAGAAGAATCAGAGAAGGCCGGTCAAGATGCTTTAGCTAAAAAAGCAAAAGAGATCCTAGGTTTAGATATTCAATATGTTGTTCATGGTAATTGGAGAGTCCTAATTGATGCCATTAATTCTGTTGGCGGAATCGATGTGAAAGTCGAAGCTTATGATGGCTCAAACCGAGTTTATGATGTAGCTACGAAAATTAATTATAAAAGTGGTGAAACTTATCATATGGATGGTGAAACAGCATTGGCGTTTTCGCGCGCTCGAGGTTCAGAGGGTGGAGTTGGTTTGAGTGGAAGCAATTTTGACCGTGAACGAAATCAACAGAAGATTTTAAAAGCGGCATTTTCTAAGATAAACGAACAAAAAACTAACCCAATAACTTTACTATCGCTCACTTCATCTTTGGGCGAAAATATCCATCACTCATTTAGTGGAGATGAACTAAAGACTGCGGCTGAAATTGCTCAAGACTTTAACGGTGGATCTATAACTTCTTTACCACTTGTTAATGAAAATGATCAGTCTGCAAATTATTTTACAACTGGAGTAATTAATTCAGTGAGTGCAGTTTTACCAAAAGCTGGAACTTATAATTATAGCCAAATTCAAGCTTATATTTCAAAAAATACAATTGGTGGTGAGGTTATTAAGGAAAACGCTAAAATTAAAATTTTAAATGGCACGAATTATTCAGGATTAGCGGCTCAAGAACAGAAAAAGCTTGAGAAGGAAGGCTTTAATATTCAAGATATTGATTCTGCACCAAAGCGAGATTATGCTAAAACTAAAATTTATTATGTAAAAAAAGATTCGAAAACCGCAACAATTAAAAATCTTGAATCTAAATATTCAACCAAAGCTGAAAAATTACCATCAGAATTATCAAAAATAGGAGAAGATTCAGATATAATTATTTTGTTAGGTGAAGATAATGGCAATTAATTTGACTAAAAAACAAGTTGAACTGTTGAATTTTATAGAAGTTTTTATTGAAGAATCTGGTTATAGCCCAACATATCGCGAAATTGCTCGTGGTATGGGCTATAAATCTGTTGCAACGGTAGCGAAGCATATCGATAATTTGGTTTTAATGGGAAAAATAACTAAATCTGATGGTGGCGAAGCTCGTTCGATTTCTATTAAGAAACAGATATCGGAACTTTCTGGCGATGAAAAAAATATTCATGATTTTTTAGTTAAGAAGCGAGACTTCTACGCCGAAAATAATCAAATCGAACAAGCTAGAAAAATTGATGATGCAATTCTAACTTTGTGGTATTAAAATATTGAAAAAATAAAGTGTTTATGTTTTAATAATAATTAGTGATGGATATTTTTAAGAGTTTCGAAAAATTTATAACAGGATTTTTAGATTATGACTGGTTCGAACCAATTACAATTATTCTTATTGCAGTTTTTGCGAGTTTTTTATCGCGTAGAATTATTGATTTCGCTTTTAGTATTCGTAAGAAAACTAAAAAAATAAAGCGCTCCGAAGAACGTTTAAAAAGAAATGAAACAATTTCGAAAATTGCAAAAACTACAATTGATATTGTTATTTGGATGACTGCGGCGATAAACTTTCTTAGCTCAATTGGTGTTAATGTTGCATCTTTAATGACGGGTGCTGGTTTAATTGGTGTCGTGGTTGGTCTTGGTGCTCAAACGACAACGCGTGATATTTTAGCAGGATTTTTTATTGTTGGTGAAAATCAATATCGAGTTGGAGATACAATTGAGATTATGGTTGCTGGAAGATTGATTTCGGGGAAAGTTGAAAATATTTCTTTGCGAATTACTCAGGTTCGTGATGGTGATGGAAAAGTTCATACAATTCGAAATGGTGCAAGTGAAGCGGTGACTAACCTTTCGTTTAAATATGCTAATGTTAACTTACTTTTTGGTGTATCTTATGATACGGATATCGATGTTTTGGAAAAGGTGATAAATAATGTTGGGCTAAAAATGATTGAAGATCCGGAATTGAAAAAAGATATTATTGAGCCAATTGTATTTGTACGAGTGAATAAATTCTTGGATTCTTCGATGGAAATTAAGTGTCTAGGAAGAGTGAAGGCTGGTAAGCAATGGAACGTTGCTGGAATTTTTCGTCGGGAAATCAAGAAAGCTTTTGATGAAAACGATATTATTTTGCCTTATCCACAAATGGTCATTCATGATGTGAATCGCATTACTGCCAAAATGAAAAATTCAAAAGCTCGCACTCGCCACCAAAAGCATTCATCTATAAAACAAGTTAAAAAATAAAACCCTTTTCGAAAGAGTTTTATAATTTACGGCGATTATTCGGGCATTCTTCATATTTTCCAGCCTCACAAAATGAGCAATTTTCTTTTTCGCAGGCTGAGAAATCATCTGATCTACGTGCGAAAGATTGACTTTTTACGGTTTTAAAGTTTGAGTCAATTCTCTGAAAAATTATACTTTGGGCTTGAACTTTTTTGCGCGAATAGTTACATTTGGCAAAATACATTTTAAAAATTTTATAAATTGCAGAAGAGTAGCCTTTTTCGGCTTTGATAAATAAATCTTCTGGAATGTCTAATTCGACTATGCGTTTTAGAAATTTGTGCGAAACTCTAATTTTTACCATATTTTCACCTCCAAAAATGTACTAAGATGCTATTATTATATAATTTTTCTAATAAAAAGTCAATAAAGTTAAATTGATTGATAAAAAATAATCTTTATGGTAAAATTAAAGCATAAACATAAAATAAAGGGAGGGAATATGGGTGAAAAACCGATTCAAGTTAATAGTGAAATCGGAAAACTCAAAACTGTTATTTTGCACAGACCAGGAAAAGAACTCGAAGGGTTGACTCCAGATTATTTGGAGCAGCTACTCTTTGATGATATTCCATATTTGGAGGTTGCACAATCTGAACATGATGCTTTTGCAGAAACTCTTCGAAATCATGGAGTTGAAGTTCTTTATCTCGATCAGTTAGCAGCAGAATCGCTTTATAACGATGAAATTAAATGGCGATTTATTTCTGATTTTGTGCGAGCTTCGAAGCAAGGTGAGCGTCATGTAACACACGCTTTGATGCGTTACTTGGGAGAATTTGAGCCACTTGAGCTTGTTCGAAAAATTATGGCGGGTGTTAAAAAAGATGAAATTAAAACTGATGAAGATGAAAAATCGCATTTGAACTATTATTTTAAGAGCGATTATCCATTTTTGCTTGACCCAATGCCAAATCTCTACTTTACCCGTGACCCAGCAGCTGCAGTTGGAAATGGCTTAACAATTAATAAAATGCGATATCCAGCTCGCCGACGCGAGAGTTTGTTTATGGAATATATTATGCGCTATCACCCACGATTTGCAGCAAAAACTCCTGGTGGTGAAGTTCCGGTTTGGTTTGATCGCTATAATAAATTCAATATGGAAGGTGGTGATGAACTCGTTCTTTCGAAGAATGTAATGGCAATTGGCGTTTCACAACGAACAACTCCTGAAGCAATCGAAAAAGTTGCTTCAAAATTGTTTGAATTTTCAGATTTTAATAAAATTTTAGCAATTCAAATTCCAGTTTCACATGCGTTTATGCATCTTGATACTGTTTTCACAATGATTGATTATGATAAATTTACAGTTCACCCGGAAATTTTAGACAAAGATGGTGAATTAAATATTTATGTTTTGGAAGATTCTGGTATTCCAGGACAGCCAAAAATTACTCATCGAACAAATTTGAAAGAAACTCTAGAAGAAGTTCTTGGTCTCGACCGTGTAACTTTGATTCAATGCGGTGATGGTGATCCGATTGCGGCGGCTCGCGAACAGTGGAATGACGGCTCGAATACTCTAGCAATCGCTCCAGGTGTAGTTGTAACTTATGACCGAAACTATGTAACCAACAGAGCTTTGCGTGAAGCTGGCGTGGAAGTTATTGAAATTCAGGGTGCTGAACTTGGTCGTGGGCGTGGAGGTCCACGCTGTATGTCAATGCCAATTTGGAGAGAGGAGATTTAATAATGGCATTAAATTTGAAAAAACGAAATTTTCTAACACTTTTAGATTTTACACCAGAAGAAATTCGCTTAATGCTTGATGTTTCGCATGAATACAAACGTTTAAAGCGAGCTGGAATTGCTCATAAAATTCACGAAGGCAAACAAGTTGCTTTGCTTTTCGAAAAAACTTCAACCCGAACTCGAACCGCTTTTACTGTGGCGGCTCGAGATTTGGGAATTCACCCAGAATTTTTAGGTAAAGATGATATTCAAATGGGTAAGAAGGAGTCAATTAAAGATACAGCAATTGTGCTTGGTCGCTCATTTGATGGAATTGAATTTCGCGGTTTCGATCATTCGACTGTTGAAGAACTTGCAAAATATGCTGGCGTGCCTGTTTGGAATGGTTTGACTGATATGTATCACCCAACTCAAATTTTGGCTGATTTTATGACAATTGAAGAACATCTTGGATATCTAAAAGGTGCTAAATTAGTATTTGTTGGTGACGGACGCAATAATATGGCGAACAGCTTGATGATTGGCTCAGCTAAAATGGGCGTTGATTTTCGAATTGCTGCCCCAAATAATCTTCATCCAGATCCTGCTTTGGTTGAAAAATGCCGTGAAATTGCTCGTGAAACTGGTGCAAAAATTACAATTACAGACGATCTATATGGTGCCGCTCACGGCGCAGATTTCATCTATACTGATGTATGGGTTTCAATGGGAGAAGAAGATAAATTTGAAGAACGAATCCATCAACTACGCGGCTTCCAAGTAAATACGGCACTTCTTCATGCAACTGGAAATCCAAATGTGAAATTTATGCACTGTTTGCCAGCCTTCCATGATTTAAATACAAAAATTGGAAAAGAAATTTTCGAAAAATATGGATTGAAAGAAATGGAAGTTACTGATGAAGTCTTTAACTCAAACGCTTCAATTGTATTCGATGAAGCTGAAAACCGCATGCACACAATTAAATCGGTTATGTCTTTAACTTTGTAATTTTAGGAGAAGAAAATGGCTATGAAAAAAGATGCAGATAAAACTGCTTCAAAAAAGGTTAAAAAGGTTTCGAAAAGGCTAAAAGTGTTTAAATCGCCGTCGGCTTTTAGTGTTTTATTCATTATTATTGCAATAATGGCTGGCTTAACTTGGCTCATACCGAGTGGTCGTTATGAACGATTGGAAGATGGAAAAATTAAATCCAATAGCTACTCGCAAACTGAAAAACGCTTGAAAGTTGTTGAAGAAGTTAAAAATCCAAAAACTGAAATTTCAATTTCTGACGCAGAAAGCAAAGGCTATAAAAATGCGGCAAGCGATTTTAAAAAAGCCGAAAAAGAGAAAAAAGATTATTACATTAATCTAAAACAAGGATTTTGGGATATTTTCTTGTCTCCAATTTATGGAATGGCTAAGAAACTTGATGTAATCGTATTCATCCTGATTCTTGGTGGGTTCTTGGGTGTTGTGATGAAAACCGGCGCACTTGATTCTGCAATTGGTGGCTTGCTCAAAAAGATGAAAGGCAAAGAGAAGTGGATTATTCCAGTCTTAATGACAATTTTTGCGATTGGTGGAACTACTTATGGTATGCAAGAAGAAGCGGTGGCATTCTATGCATTAATCGTGCCAATTATGATTGCTGCTGGCTATAATTCAATGACTGCCGTAATGGTAATTGTTCTTGGCGCTGGTTCGGGCGTTTTAGCTTCAACGGTAAATCCATTCTCAACTATTATTGCCGCAAATGCTGCTGGTGCAGAATTATCGAAAATATTATTGCCTCAGTTTATAATTCTAGTTGCATCTTTAGTTGCTTCGATTATCTTTACGATGCGATATGCTGCTAAAGTTAAAGCTGGTGAATATGCTGAAGATTCTAAAGGAAAACCGGCAGTTAAAGCAATTGATGCTTCGAAAGTACCAGAATTTACACTTGAGCGAAAATTTGTGATGGGAATTTTTGGGCTAACTTTCCTTGTGATGATTATGTCACTTGTTCCTTGGAAAGATTTGCACGTAACATTCTTTGAAGACTGGCACGAATGGCTCGCAACTTTGCCTATTGTTGGTGGAATCTTCGGATTTGAACATGCTGTTCCGTTTGGCTCTTGGTATTTTAACGAAATTTCAGCACTGTTCCTAATCTCAACAATGATGATTAAAATTCTTTATTATGAAGAATTTAAAAAAGATGATGTTTCTGTAACAAATACTTTCCTTGCTGGCTCGGCAGATTTATTGACTGTTGCTTTAATTATTGCGGTTGCTGCAGCGATTGGCGTTTTGATGCAAGCTGGTGGAATTCAAGATACGATTGTCTATTGGGGTGAAGAACTTCTTCGAAAAGTTCCATCACAGATATTTGGTGTTTTGGCTTATATTTTCTATATCCCGATGTCATTTATCATTCCGTCATCTTCTGGTTTAGCAGAGGCCACAATGCCAATTATTGCTCCTGTTGCAGATTTAGCTGGCTCAACCAAAGAAATTGCTGTTGTTGCATTTGCAACTGCATCTGGACTTCTTAATATGGTTGCCCCTACAATTGCATCATTAATGGCTGGTTTAGCGCTCGCAGGTGTTCCTTATAAAAACTGGGTTAAGAGAACTGCTCCATTGATGGCTATCTTAACTTTAATTAGTCTTGTTGTAATCGTTGTGATGGGATTCTTAAAATAAAATGAAACAGATTTCGAAATATCAAAAGGAATCTTTTCATCAAAAATTAACCTCAATTTTGGTGATTACTGTACTGGTAGCTGTAGTTTTTGCAGTAGGTTTTGTTGTGAAGCTTCTTGATTTTACACTGCCAGTTGCCCATCGAAATATTTCGAATAATAAAAATCAGAATCATTCTTCGAAAAATATAACAATTTCAGGAAATGTAGTTTGTCTTTCATTAAAAAAAGATAAAACTGATAATTCAAATCCAAATAAGTGTAAAGTTGGAGTTGTTGATTCTAAGGGCCAAAAATATGCTGTTTCTGGCGGAAGTAATTTAAATCTTTACGGAGAAGCTAGTTCAAAGGGAGTTGAGGTTTCTGGTGAGTTTATTCCTGCTGGTGAAGATGAAACTTATGATATTGTTGGCACAATCAAGCGTTCGTAGTATAATTTAACTATGAAGTTATTGAGTGATCAAGTTGATGAACGCGAGATTAAAGTAATTTTGCGCGAGTTGGAAAAGACTCGCGCATTTTTTGGAGATGTTGTAGAGTTTGGCTGTTATGTTGGTACAACTAGTGTGTTTTTAGAAAAAACTCTTGAAAAATGGGGAAGCTCTAAAACACTTTGGCTTTACGATTCGTTCGAAGGCTTACCAGAAAAATCTTCGAAAGATATTAATTCTTTAGGTGAAGTTTTTAAAAAAGGTGAGTTGTGTGCTAGCAAAAAGCAATTAATTTCAAATTTGCGTAAATCAAATATTAAAAAAATGCCAAAAATTACAAAAGGTTGGTTTAATACACTTTCGAAAACACAAATTCCTGAAAAAATTAGCTTCGCTTTCTTGGATGGAGATTATTATGATTCAATTTTAGATCCACTTAATTTAATCTGGAATAATCTTGAAAGTGGTGCAATCGTTGTTGTAGATGACTATGGAAATCACGCCTTGCCAGGAGCTTCAAAGGCAGTTAACGAATGGTGTAAAAAACACAATATTTCAAAAGAAGTTGAAGCAACTTTGGCGATTTTTCGAAAACCATAAAAATAATAAAAAGTATTGCGCTTGTGTATAAAATGATGTATTATATAAATATAAGCGCTAAGGTTATTTTTGGGAGGAACCATAAAAATAGCGTGTTTTCTTGACATTTGTTATTTTTTTTGATAAAATAGTTCATAGGCTCGCGCAAAAACGTGTAAAATTTATTAAATAAAGAAATCGGTCGAGCGCGTGAGTTGCATGAATAAAAGGAGAACACATGCCTATCAAAATCAATTTTCCTCCTTCAAGGAAGAAAATAATTGCGGTGGATGTGGTGCCTGCTGAATGGCAACGCTACATTGAACAATAAAAAGTGACAAAAAGAAAATCTCACTCTTTACCGAGTGAGATTTTATTATGGGATTATTTTTGATTCTTAATTGCTTCGTCTAAGGCTGATTTTAATTTTGCATCATCACCCCAAATATCAGAAGACAAATCTTTGTCGTTAAGCTTGAATGAAGGCGTTCCAGTTACTTTCGCTTTCGAACCAACAGCTTGGTCAAATTTAATTTTCGCCTTCACTTTATCACTCTCAATATCTTTTTTGAATTGGTCGATATTTAGATTTAATTCTTTAGCGTATTCTGTGAAATATTCCATCCGCTCGCTAGCAGTTGAAGCCGTCCATTCATCCTGCTTGTCGTAAAGTAAATCGTGCATTTCCCAATATTTTCCTTGCAAACCTGCTGCTTCAGCAACGCTTGCTGCAGCAAGTGCATTTGGGTGGATTGTGACTAATGGGAAGTTTCGAAATATCACATTAACCTTATCTTTATATTCTTCCGCGATTGATTTAACGCGGCTGGATGCAGTTTTACATCCAGGGCATTGAAAATCACCATATTCAACCAAAGTTACTTTCGAGTTGTTTTTATGATAAATATGTTCAGAAATATCGCCTGAATTTTTGCTTGAAGAAATCTCTTTCGAAATATCAATATTACTCAAATCAATTTTTTGAAGGTTTGACAGCCAGATCATTCCACTCAAAAAAAGAACAACCAAAACTGTAAAAATTATTGCAAATTTATTATCGGCTATAAAATCTTTTATTTTTTGAAGATTTTTTGCCTTATTTTTATTAGTAGACATTTTCCTCCTTTTTCACTAACTATTACTATTTTAACATAAAAATAAGCTTTTTCAAAATACATAAGTGTGATAAAATAAAAATATGTTAGTTATAAGTATAATTTGCTTAATTTTAATGCTTATTATTTTTTCTTTGAAAGAAAAGGAAATTGAATTTTCTGAATTTGAGCTCCAGCGTAGAATTAATTCTGGCGACAAACGAGCTGAAAAAATGCTCAACAAAAAGAAATTTACGCCAGTTTATAATTATTTTTTGCAATATTTTGGCTATGCAATCATGATTGTTTCAGTAATTTTACTTTCGAAAGTTTTTGATTTTTGGAAGTCGGCGGCTATTTGCTTTGTTGTTTTTCTAATTTCGAAGGGAATTTTAAAAAGTTGTATTTTGAATCAAATTTCAAGCCAGATTAATCGCAAAATTATCCCGATTGCAAGGGGAATTTATTTTGCTCAAAATATAAAAACGCAAAATAGGCTTTCAAAGATGGCGAACAAAAAACAACCGTGGTCGTTTTATTCGAAAGAAGAACTTTTAAATTTTTTGGCTAATCATAAGCGAATTTTAACTGAAAATGAACAAAAATGGATTGAAAAAATTTTTGAACTTGAAGAAAAAACAATTTTAGAAGTTGGGGTTTCTGGTGAAAAAATGGCGATAATCCATGATAATGATTTGTTAACACCGTTAGTGATTGATGAACTTTTCAAAACCAAGCAAAAGATCTTTCCAGTTATGAACGAGGAAGAAAATAAAGTTAAGGGCGTAATTTTTCTGGAAGATATTACTAAGATTGATTCAAGCGATTCGAAAAAAGCTCAAAAAGTAATGCATGAAGAATTTCTATCAATAAAACCTAATTTAAGTGCCTTAGTAGCTTTCGAAAAAATACTTTCAAAAGGTGAAAATTATGCAATTTTGCTTGAAAGAAATGGCGATTTGGCTGGAATCGTTAATTTGGTAGATTTTATTCGCAAAAAATAGGAAAATGTGGTAAAATATAAAGAGTTAAATTCAAGAATTAGGAGAAATATGCGGATATTAGCGAAAAATTCGATTGATAAAATTGGTGAAAAAATTATTGTAAAAGGTTGGGTAAATTCTCGACGAGACCACGGTGGGTTGATTTTTATTGATTTACGTGATCACTCTGGATTGCTCCAGCTTGTGATTTCACCAGATTTTGCAGAGAGTTTTGAATTAGCTGAAAAATGCCGTGATGAATTTGTGATTTCAGCGACTGGTGTAGTAAAAGAGCGCTCTGAAAATCTGAAGAATCCGAATATTTCAACCGGTGAAGTTGAGCTTATTGTTGAAAATCTTGAAATTTTAAACCGAAG
Source organism: uncultured Saccharimonas sp. (SeqCode) (assembly GCA_963522115.1). GTDB lineage: Bacteria > Patescibacteriota > Saccharimonadia > Saccharimonadales > Saccharimonadaceae > Nanogingivalis. Next base: position 156,273 of record CAUQWN010000001.1, read on the forward strand.
TGAACCTTTACCAATCTCTGTTTCAGATAATGGCCAAAAATCAAACGAAGAGCTTCGTTTGAAATATCGTTTTCTTGATTTACGTCGCGAAAAAATGCAAAAAATGTTGCGTCGCCGTGCTGAATTTTATCGTGAAATTCGAAAATTTATGGAAAATCACGAATTTATTGAAGTTGCTACGCCAATTCTTGCAAATTCTAGCCCAGAAGGTGCACGTGATTTCTTAATTCCGAGCCGTGTTCACCCTGGAAAATTTTACGCATTGCCGCAAGCTCCACAACAGTTTAAACAGCTTTTAATGGTTGGTGGAATCGACAAATACTATCAAATTGCTACTTGTTTTCGTGATGAAGATCCGCGGGCGGATAGGCTTTATGGTGATTTTTATCAGCTTGACCTTGAAAAGGCTTTTGTTGAAAATGGTGAAGAAGTTCGAACTGAAATGGAAGTTCTCATTAAATATCTAGTGAAAAATTTTGCTAAAAAAGAGCTTTTAAGCAAAGAAATTCCGCGAATTCCTTATGAAGTTGTGATAGAAAAATACGGTAGTGATAAGCCTGATTTGCGTTTCGGAATGGAATTGATTGATTTAAATGACGCATTGGCTGAAACTGAATTTGGTGTGTTTAAAAATGCTGAATGCGTGAAAGCGATTTGTGTCAAAAATGGCGCAAGTTTGAGTCGTAAACAAATTGATAACTTCACTGAAATTGCTAAAAGCGAGGGTGCTGGCGGTTTGGCTTATATTACATATATTGAAGGTGAAGCAAAAAGTCCAATTGTTAAATTTTTGAACGAAAATGAACTTTCGAAAATTAAAGAAGAGACTGGTGCTGAAGATGGTGATGCAATTTTCTTTGGCGCGGATAGACGTGAAGTTGTAAATAAGGTTCTTGGTCGTCTTCGAAATGAATTTGCAGATTTCTTCAATCTTAAAGATGAAAATAAAGTTGCTCTTGCTTGGGTTGTAGATTTTCCATTTTATGAATTTGATGAGAAAAATAATAAGGTTGATTTTGGCCATAATCCATTTTCAATGCCAAAAGGCGGTGTTGAAGCTCTTCGAAATGCTAAAACTGATGCTGAAAAATTGGCAATTAAAGCCGACCAATACGACATGGTGATGAATGGCTATGAAATCTGCTCGGGCGCCGTTCGAAATCATAACCCAGAAGTGATGTATGAGGCTTTTGGCTTGCTTGGGTATGATAAAAAATATGTTGAAGCAAAATTTGGTGCGATGTTAAATGCATTTAAATTTGGTGCTCCTCCGCATGCGGGGTGTGCATTTGGCTTAGATCGAATTTTTATGATTTTAATGAATGAAGATAATATTCGTGAGGTGGTGGCGTTTCCAAAGAATGGTTCGGGAGTGGATGTAATGATGAGTTCACCTAGCTTCGTGGATGAAGGACAGCTAAAGGAGTTAAAAATTGAGCTCTCTGAAGATGAAGAATAAATTGGCAAATTTCCAAAAAAAATTTGGTTTTTTAGTGATTCTTATAATTGGTGGATTTTTAGTTCTGTTTCAATTTTCGAAAATTGTTTTTGCTGAAGAAGTCGCAAAAGAAAAACCAACTGAAATTCAGATTTCGAAAATTAGTAAAAAATGCAACGATTTAAAAAATAATTTGAAAAAAATTCGCTCTGAAGACGCTCTAAAAAGGGTTAATCTGGGTAAAAGCTATGAGAAGATTTCGAATGGATTGATGTCAAATTTTAATGCAAGAATTGCTTTAAACAAGAAAAATGGTGCTGAATTAATTTTAACTGCTTCTGAATTTGAAGAGAATTTTAAGTATTTTAAAGAGAATTTTCAGATTTATGAGCGGGAGCTTTCGGAATTAGTTTCGCAAGATTGCATTAAGAATCTGCGTGAATTTTACTTAAAACTTGAAAAAACACGTCGTTCTCGCCGAGAAGTAAATTACAACACTAAAAAATTGAATGAAATTGCTGAAAAATATGGTGTTCAGGTTCATGATTTTGTTGTAAAAAATACATCAGGAGTTTTAAATGAATAATTATTTGAATAAAATTAAAGCAAAAATTAAAAATCAGCCATTGGAATCACAAAAAGAAATTAATGGTTCTCGCAATTTGCTAATTTTTCTTGCGGGAAGTTTAGGAATCGCATTAGTTTTGGTGATTGCAAGCTTAATTCTTTACACTTCGGATGGAACTATTCAGCTTGATTTAAGTAGGCCAGTTTTGCAAGAGGCGCGTGAGGCTCAGAAAAAGGCAAAAAAAGAGGAAGAAGAACGCAAAAAAAATGAAAAAGATGAGGAGTTTTTACCGCAAGGTGGTCTTTCGAATAAAGACATGGCGGATTTCGAAAGGCTTTATTCGCAAGCAAGAAAGAAAATTCATACAGATGAGTTTAGCGAAAGCTCCTTAAGTGATGAAACTTTAAGAATAACAGACCAATAAAGGAGAAGAATGGCTTTTTTAAATCCGAAAGATTTTATTATTACTCGCAAGCGTAAACTTTATAAATTTGCGCTTTTCAATAATTCTGCAATTTGTTTTGAATTCAATGAATGGCAAAAAGAAAATGCTGAAGTTAATAATTTAGAAATTGGTGCAGGAACAGGGCTTTTTAGTGAAGCTTTGGCAGCAAAAAATCCAATGAAGAATTTTGTGGCGGTTGATGTTAAAGCCGACCGACTAGTTAAAGGTGCTATTCAAGCTGAGCAAGATGGCGTTAAAAATATTCGTTTTTTGCGAGCGCGAGCCGATCAACTTCTTGAAGCTTTTGGCGAAAATTCGGTAAAATATCTTTGGGTGACCTTTCCTGACCCTTACCCACGTGAGCGGAATTCGGGCCGCCGTTTAACACACCCAACTTTTTTGCGAATTTATTCTAAGCTTTTGGCCGAAGATGGTGCGCTCTACTTTAAAACTGATGCTAAGGATCTTTTCGAATGGAGCTTGGAGCGGCTTGTATCAGAAGGTTGGAAAATTGAACGGCTTAGTTTTGATTTACATGAAAGTAATTTGAACGAAAATTACAAAGTGATGACAACTTATGAGAAACGTTTTACGGCAGAAGGGCTAAAAATTAACTTCGTAAAGGCTATACCGCCGAAAAATATATGAATAAATAAATTTCGAAAGAGGTGAAATGGCTGATTTTTTAGAAATTAAAGGTGCACGTGAACATAATTTGAAAAATGTAGATTTAAAAATTCCGCGTGATAAATTAGTGGTTATAACAGGGCTTTCTGGTAGTGGAAAGTCTAGCTTGGCGTTTGATACGATTTATGCGGAAGGCCAGCGCCGCTATATGGAGAGTCTTAATTCTTATGCGCGACAATTTTTAGGCACAATGGATAAGCCAGATGTAGATCAAATTACAGGGCTCAGCCCGGCAATTTCAATTGATCAAAAATCTACTAGTCGCAATCCACGCTCAACCGTAGCAACCGTAACTGAAATCTATGATTATTTGCGTCTTCTTTTTGCGCGAATCGGTACACCACATTGTCCAATTTGTGGCCGAGATGTAGTTCGGCGTACTCCCCAAAGTATTGTTGATAGTATTATGAATCTTGAAGAAGGTTCACGGTTGATATTACTTGCACCGATAGCAAAAGCTAAAAAAGGTGAATTTGCGCATATCCCTGAAGAGTTTGCGAAAAAAGGTTTTGCTCGTGCGCGGGTTGATGGAGTGATTTACGCTTTAGATGAGTTCCCTGAACTTGAAAAAAATATTAAGCATAATATTGAAATTGTAGTTGACCGTTTGGTGCTTTCGAAAGAGATGCGAACACGTTTAGCTCAAAGTGTTGAACAAGCGCTTGAAATGACCGGTGGAATTTTAGAGATTTTAAATGATGAAACTGGCGAGGTGAAGATTTTTTCTCAACGCTATGCTTGTGAGCTTCACCCAGATGAGCATATCCCTGAACTTGAACCGCGATTGTTTTCATTCAACGCGCCACAAGGAGCTTGTGAAACTTGTTCGGGGCTCGGAACGCGAATGGAAATTGATCCAGAATTGGTACTTTCACCAAATTTAACAATTTCTGAAGGCGCAATTCGGCCTTATAATCGTGTGATGGAAAAGGGCTATCGAATTAAATTGCTTGAGGAAGTTGCAAAACACCATGGATTTTCAACAAAAGTCCCAACCAAGAAGCTTTCAAAAGAAGCTATCGAAATTATTCTATACGGCACAAAAACGGACGAAAAATATCCGATCGAAATGAATGGCCGTTTTTATAACATGAATTTTGAAGGCGTGATTCCGAATTTAGAACGCCGTCATCGCGATACGGGTAGTGAATTTCAGCGTAAAGATATTGAGCGATTCATGCGTATTAGAAAATGCCAAACTTGTGGCGGAAAGCGATTGAAACCTGTTGTTCTTGCAGTTACAGTTGCCGGTTTGAACATCGTGGAAATTTGTGATCTTGCAATTGATGAAGCCGTTGAACTTTTCAAAAATTTAGAACTAAACGAGCAACAAAAGTTTATTTCAACCCAAATTTTGAAAGAGATTTCTTCGAGATTGGGCTTTATGAATAATGTTGGTCTGAATTATTTGGAGCTTTCGCGTGCGGCTAATACTTTGAGTGGTGGTGAGGCGCAGCGTATTCGTTTGGCTACGCAGATTGGCTCTGGGCTTCAAGGCGTGCTTTACGTTTTAGATGAGCCTTCAATTGGTCTTCACCAACGAGATAACGACAAATTGATTGCTACGCTAAAAAACCTTCGTGATCTGCATAACACTGTTTTAGTAGTGGAACATGATGAAGACACAATTCGAGCGGCGGACTGGCTTGTTGATGTTGGCCCTGGTGCTGGTGTGAATGGCGGAATGATTGTAGCTTCTGGCAAACCTGAGGAGGTTTCGAAAAATCCGAAATCTTTAACGGGGCAATTTTTAAGCGGAAAAGATAAAATTCAAACGCCAAAAAAGCGCCGAAAAATTCAGAAAAATGAAAAATTGGTGATTAAAAATGCGCGTGAAAATAATTTGAAAAATATCGATGTTGAAATTCCACTAGGTGTAATGACAGTAGTTTCGGGGGTTTCGGGTAGCGGAAAATCAACCTTAGTGAATGAAATTTTAAGTAAAGAATTGTTAGCACGCAAGCACCGCGCGCAAGAAGTTCCTGGTGCGCATGATGAAATTTTAGGTTTGGAAAAACTCGATAAAGTAATTGTGATTGATCAGAGCGCAATTGGCCGCACGCCGCGTTCGAATCCCGCAACTTATACTGGTGTCTTCACACATATTCGTGAGCTTTTTGCTGGCACGCCAGAAGCGAATATCCGTGGCTATAAAGCTGGCCGGTTCAGTTTTAATGTTAAGGGTGGCCGTTGCGAAAACTGTCAAGGCGACGGTGTAATTAAGATTGAAATGCACTTTTTGCCAGATGTTTATGTGGAATGTGATGTTTGTCACGGAAAACGATATAATCGTGAGGCGCTGGAGATTCTTTATAAAGGAAAAACAATTTCAGATGTCTTGGAGATGACAATTGATGAAGCAACGGAATTTTTCGAAAATATTCCTGCGATCCATCGAAAATTAAAGACTATTCAAGAAGTTGGCTTAGGCTATATTAAACTTGGGCAGCCTGCAACAACTTTTTCAGGCGGAGAGGCGCAACGGATTAAACTTGCTACTGAGCTTGCTCGGGCTTCAACTGGAAAGACAATGTATATTTTAGATGAGCCTACAACTGGGTTACATAATGCAGATGTGAAAAGATTGCTTTCAATTTTGAACCGTTTGGTTGACGCTGGAAACTCAATGGTTATAATTGAGCATAATTTAGATATTGTCAAAAGTGCCGACTGGCTAATTGATATGGGCCCAGAAGGTGGAGCGGGTGGTGGAACTGTTGTGGCGACTGGAACTCCAGAGCAGGTTTCGAAAGTTGAAAAAAGCTGGACTGGAAAGTATCTTAAAAATATCCTTTAGGATAGATTGCCGTGTCTTTCGAAAAATAGTATAATATACAATATAAAGTGCTTAATTTTATATTATGAAAGGAAAAAATGGCGATTTTAGTAACTGGCGGTGCAGGATTTATCGGTGCTCATACTTCAATTGAGCTTCTTGAAAATAATGAAGAAGTTATAATTATTGATAATTTTCTGAATTCAAAACCTAAAGCTTTAGAGCGAATTCGTGAAATTTCAGGCAAGGATTTTAAGTTTTATGAAATTGATATTTTAAATAAAGATGGGCTTCGAAAAATTTTTCAAGAAAATAATATTGAGCAAGTGATACATTTTGCAGGCTTAAAAGCAGTTGGCGAAAGTGTTGATAAGCCAATTGAATATTATAAAAACAATATTCAAGGAACGATTTCTCTTTTGGAAGTTATGCGAGAGTTTGATGTTTATGATATCGTTTTTTCTTCGAGTGCAACAGTTTATGGCGATAAAAATCCAGTTCCTTATCGAGAAGAAATGCCTTGCGAAACAGCAACGAATCCTTATGGGTATACTAAAGTTGTGATTGAGCATATTTTGAAAGATTTAGCAAAGGCTGATGCGCATTGGTCAATTACGATTTTGCGATATTTCAACCCAATTGGTGCGCATGAAAGCGGTTTAATTGGTGAAGATCCCCAAGGAATTCCAAATAATTTAATGCCGTATATTTCTCAAGTTGCCATTGGAAAGCGAGAAAAACTTTCAATTTTTGGCGATGATTATGAAACTCCTGATGGCACGGGCGTGCGTGATTATATTCATGTTGTAGATTTAGCTAAGGGTCATTTGAAAGCATTAGAAAATAATCGCAAGAATAGTGGCGTTAAAATTTATAATCTCGGTTCAGGCTCGGGAGTGAGTGTTTTGGAGCTAGTTCGTGCTTTCGAAAAAGCCTCTGGCAAAAAGATTCCTTTCGAAATTACCTCGCGCCGTGCAGGTGATATTGCATTTTGTTATGCTGATGTTGCTAAGGCTGAAAAAGAACTTGGCTGGAAAACTGAAAAAACACTTGAGGAAATGTGCCGAGATTCGTGGAATTGGCAAAGTAAAAATCCGAATGGACTAATGTAAAAATATTAAAAAAAGTTTGTTTTCGAACAGACTTTTTATTTTTTTTGAAAAAGTACTTGACTTTTTAAGCTACCTTGTATAACATAGAAGTATGAAGGAACAAGAAAGCATTGAAAAATATGCTTCACAAATTTCAACCCAGATGCGAAAAGGTTTTATGGCGTTTTGCGTACTAAAGGTTTGTGCAAAAAAGCCAGTTTACACCAGCGACATCATTAAGGAATTGCGTGAAGCTAAAATGGTTGTGGTCGAAGGCACAATTTATCCGTTGCTATCAAGACTACAAAAAGATGGATTATTAAGCCATGAATGGCAAGAAAGTGAGCAAGGTCCGCCTAGAAAATATTACTCAATAACTGAATTTGGCGCTAGTGTTTGTGAAAAGGTTAGCGAAGAAATCAGTAAATTAAATAAAACAATCAGCAAACTTTAAGGAGAAATATGAAAGAAATTACAAGAATTCATTTGGCGAAAATTCCTTACGAAATTGAAATTTATGCCAAAAAGAGACTTGAGAAATATCTAAAAGATTTAAAAATCTACTCTGGCGATGAAGATATTTTCGAAGATGTTGAAATTCGAATCACTGAAATTCTAGCGGAACTTGGTATAAAAGAAGGCGGAGTAATCACTGAAAAAGAAATTTCGAAAATTGAGGCTCAAATTGGCTCGCCAGAAGTGTTCCAAGATTTGAATTTTGATGGTGAAAATGAAGAAATTCGCATTCCAAAAATTTCAAAAAAGCTATTTCGAGATGAACAAAACGGAATGATTTCAGGTGTGGCGGCAGGATTAGCGCAATATTTGAAAATTGATACGGTTTGGGTTAGGTTAGCTTTAGCGGTTATGTTTTTTGTGAGTTTTGGCGCAATTGTTCCAATTTATATTCTATCAATCCTTATAATTCCAGCGGCAAAAAATGCTAATGATATTTTGCGACTTCGCGGTGAAGTTATTACAGCAAGTGCAATTCGAGAAGTTAACGAAGAATATAATTTCGAAAAAAATGCAGCTCGAAATATGAAAATTGCTCGATTTTTTGGGATAATTTTTGGAATTTTTACAGTTTTTGCTTTTCTTGGTGGAATCCTAGCGATGTTTTTTGGAAACTGGGCATTAATGCAAATTGGCGAAATGGCTAACTTTGCCAATGCAAAGAATGCTGCAACTGGTATAATAATTTCAGCAAATATAATGGGAATTTCTTATTTGATTTTTACGGCTTTTATTGCAAAAATGCTGTTTAAATTGAAGGCTTCGAAAATTGATATCATAGCAATTATTGTTTCGGTAGTAGTTGCTTTAGGCGGAATTTTGGGATCGATTTCTTTTACCTCAATTTTACGTGATAAGGCTAATGAGAAAGTTTCGAAAAGTTTAGTTTCTGAGCAAATTAAATTTAATTCTGAAAAAATGAAAAGTGTTAAAAAACTAAAAGTTGATTCTTCAGTTTCTGTGTTCTATCATATTTCAGATGAGCGAAAAATTGAATTTACGCATATGAATTTTCGAAAACACAATTTGAAAGTTGATTTTGAAGGAGAAACTTTAAAATTGAGCTTAAATAATGTTCCACAAAATCTATATTTTGGCGGATTAGGCTATGAGGAAATTCATATTTATGGCCCAGAACTAAATGAAATTGATGTAACTTCAAATTCGAATGTAAATTATTTTGCGAAAGATACTGAGAATATGAAAGTAAAAATGAATGGCGGTTCAGTTTATTTTGAAAATTCAGCCAAAATTACAAATTTAGAGATTTCGAAAGGTGAATATGGCGTGTTTTCAGGAAAACATATTGATGTTTTGAACTTAACATTAAATTCAAATAGTGGAAGTGTTGAACTAAATAATGTTGAAAATGCAAATGTTAAAACTAAAAATTGTAGTTTTAATAGTCCAAAAGTCACTCGTTTGAAAGCTCGCGCAAAAAATGTAAAAGTGAATAACTATGATTTTAACGAGAATACTAAAGGCCAATGTTTTTATCTTGAAAATTTAGATAGAGATGAATTTTAATTAAAGGAGGAATATGATTGAAGTTCGAAATATTTCAAAAATTTATGGCAAAAAGAAGAATCGTTTTCAGGCGTTAAAAGATGTAAGTTTCAAGATTGAAAATGGTTCAAGCGTGGCGATTATTGGGAAATCGGGAAGTGGAAAATCAACACTGATTCATGCAATGAGCGGCCTAGACGCTCCAGAAAAAGGTGAAGTTTTAATGGACGGAATAAATATTTTATCAATGAATCAAAAGAAGATTGATAAATTTCGTTCGAAAAAAATGGGATTTATTTTTCAAAGCTTTTTTGTGCAGGGAAATGAAACTTGTTTCGAAAATGTGAGTTTACCGCTTGAAATTGCTGAAGAGCCAATTTTTCGAAGGAAAGAAATTGTAGAAGACGCCCTAAAAGCGGTTGGCTTGAAAGATAAAATTAAAACACCAGCTCGTGACCTTTCAGGTGGGCAAAAACAGCGTCTTGCGATTGCGCGAGCAATTGTAAACTCGCCAGAAATAATTTTTGCGGATGAGCCAACGGGAAATTTGGACTCCGCAACTAGTGAAAAAATCGAAAAATTACTTTTTGAATATAATAAAAAGTCTGGTGCAACGCTATTTATTATTACTCATGATGAAGAATTAGCAGAAAAGTGTGATATTCGGATTCGAATAAAAGATGGCGAAATAGAGCATATTGAAGGAGTTAAAAATGCGTAGAGTTGATATTATTAAGAGAGCTGGAAAAAATATTCGTTTAGCAAAAGGGCGAACAATTTTGACAAGTTTGGCAATTGCGGTTGGTGCGACGACAGTTGCACTCGCAATTGCAGCTGGAAAGGGTGGTAATGCTTATGTTGAAAGTTTAGCCAATAAATTAGGTGATCAAAATGCTCTAACTATCTCGCGATTAATTAAGAATAAAAAAGACCCGTATGCACCAAATAAGGTTGAATCAACTCGTGAAGATGCTGCCAAAAAGAAAGCTGAAATTGACGCTGAGAGCCACTCATTTAAGAAAGAAGATTTAGATAAAATTTTAAAAATTAAAGGTGTTCGAAATGTCTCTCCAGCAGTTCCTGTAAAAATTGAGACTGTTCAGTCTGAAAATGGTGTAAGATATGACGGATATGTTGCCACTAAAAATGACGAACAAGAGATGGGTCTTTCAGCTGGAAAACTCAGCAAAAATAATCAAATTGATAATGGAAAAGTTATCGCACCAAAAGCTTATGTTGAACCTTTTGGAGGTAAGAATCCTGCTGATATTGTGGGCAAAAAAGTAGTTTTCGAAATGAAAGACGCGGAAGGTAAAACTTTCGAAAAGACTTTTGAAATTCAAGCAGTTGATGCCGGAAAAACGGATACTAACTTTAACTATCACGGAAATTTCTGGATGAATAATAGTGATGGTTTGGAAATTGCAAAAAAGCAAAATTCTGGTGAAATGCGGTTTTATAGTGCGAGTGTAACAACCGACGGCACACGAAAAGTTGATGAAATTAAAAAGGAAATTACGGCATTAAACAGTGGTGAATTTTACCAAGTTTCTACTTTTGCAGACGATAAAGCAACGGTTCAGACAGCAATTAATGTTATGGCGGCGGGTCTTGCTGGATTTGGATTTTTGACACTTCTTGCTTCAGCTTTTGGAATTATTAACACGCAATATATTTCAGTTTTAGAGCGAACTTCACAAATTGGTTTGATGAAATCGCTCGGAATGCGAAAGAGTGACGTTTCGAAACTTTTTAGATACGAAGCAGCGCTGATTGGTTTATTTGGCGGAATTATTGGAATTGTTGTAGCGTATGGAATTACTTTTTTAAACCCTGTAATCAGTAGTGTCTTAAAACTACAAAAAACTTCTGGCGTGGATACGAATTTACTTCAACCAGATTTATTTGCTTGGATTCTATTGGTAGTTGGTTTGATGCTACTTTCGGTGATTTCTGGATTCTTACCAGCGCGAAAAGCAGCAAAGATGAACCCAATTGAGGCTCTTCGAACTGAATAGAGATAATAAAAATCGGCTCACTAACAAAGTGGGCCGATTTTTTGAAAAAATAGAAAAAAGTCTTGAAATTATTAAAAAACTCGTGTATAATAAGATTATTATTCCGGCATAGCTCAGTGGTAGAGCGGTTGGCTGTTAACCAATAGGTCGCTGGTTCGAGCCCAGCTGCCGGAGCCAAGAAAATCTCCCGAAATCTCGGGGGCTTTTCTTTTTCTTAAAATTTTAAGACTTTTCTAAGCAAAATATGTTAAAATTAAAATAGAAAAGAGGTAAAAATGAAATTTGATAAAATTATAATTGGATTTGGAAAAGCTGGAAAGACTTTGACAGTTCTGGCTGCTAATAAAGGTGAAAAAGTTGCATTAATTGAAAAGTCGCCGAAAATGTATGGCGGAACCTGCATTAATATTGCTTGTATTCCAACCAAAGTTCTAGCTGTTGCGGCGAGTGAAAATTTAACTTTCGAAGAAGCGATTGCGCGAAAATTTGATGTTGTGCAGCGGCTAAATTCAAAAAATTATCATATGCTTGTAGATAACGAGTCGATTACAGTTTTTGACGGCTTTGGTTCATTTTTAGATGAAAACACAATTTTAGTTGAATCGAATGGTGAAAAACTTGAGCTTTCGGCTGATAAGATTATTATTAATACTGGTGCAGAAAGTTTTATTCCTCAAATTTCAGGAATTGAAGAAGGTTTGAAGGACTCAAAGATTTTAACCAGTACAGAGCTTCTTGAAAATCAGGAGGTGATTGATAACCTAGCAATTATTGGTGGTGGATTTATCGGTCTAGAGTTTGCTTCAACTTTTGCGAAGTTGGGCACGAAAGTAACAATTTTTGAGCGAGGCGATAAAATTTTAGCTGATGAAGATGATTCGATGCGAAAAGCAATTTTTGACTTTTTAGCCTCTCAAGGTGTTAATTTTGAGTTTAATTCAAATATTGAAGCTTTCGAAAATGTTGAAAATGGCGTTTTAGTCCAAAATAATGGGAAGAAATTGGCTTTTGATAAGGTGCTAATTTCAACCGGGCGAAAACCGGCAACTGCAAAATTAAACCTTGAACGAGCAGGAATTAAAACACTCGAAAATGGTGGAATTTGGACTAACGAAAATCTTCAAACTTCAAATTCAAAAGTTTGGGCGGTTGGTGATGTGAGAGGAAAAGAGCAATTTACTTACGCTTCTTTAGATGATTTTCGAATTTTGCGCTCACAGTTTTATGGTGACGGAAAATATTCTCTAAAAAATCGTGTTAATTTGCCTAATTCGATTTTTTTGCAGGTTCCATTTTCGAAAGTTGGATTAACTGAAAAACAGGCTTTGGCGGAAGGTTTCGAAATTAAGGTAAAGGAAATTCCGGCGGCAGTAGTGCCAAAACTCCAGCTTGAATTTAAAACAACGGGTCTTTTGCGAGCGATTGTGGATTCGAAAACTAATAAAATTTTAGGCGCAGCTTTGTTTTGCTATAATTCGCCAGAAGTGATAAATATCGTAAAAACTGCGATTGACGCTGGGCTTGATTATACTGCTCTACGAGACCAGATTTTTACCCACCCAACCGTGGCCGAAAGTTTGAATGATTTGTTTAATCTTTAAGTTTGATTTATTTTCGAAAATTTGATATAATTTAAGCAAAAGCATAATAATTTTTAAAGGTGGGAAATGAAACCGACGATTTTATCGATTGGAAATGCGACAAAAGATAACTTTTTAGACATTCAAAATCAAAAAATTTATAAAGATGAACTTAATGATTTCCATTATGATCTAACTTTTGATGATTCAACTTTAAATTATCAAAAACGAGCTGGTGTTTATGGTGGAACAATTTTGAGTGAAAAAATCTTTACGGCAGCACATTTTAAGGCTTTTTCAAGTGCAAATCCAAACGGTACTTCTCATTTCAAATATGATGAAATTAACGATGATCTAATTGACCGATTTATAGTTTCGCATAAAGGAAAGAGTTTTATTTTAACTAGTAACCCTCGTAGTACAAAATGGGTTTCGCCAGTTTTTCCACCAGATTTAATTTATATTGCGGATGCCAATTTTTCGCAAAATTATCTGGCAGATTTTAAAAAATATTTGCGCGAGAATCCAAAGATTGAGCTTGTTTTTAATATTGCTGATTTGAGCCCTGAGCTTGCACATGAGTTTTTCATTCGAGCGAATTTAGTTTTTGTAGATTTTCGAAAACAAAATTTAAGCGATCTAATTGATTATTCAAGTTATGAAAATGTGATAGATTCACTAGTTAGAACTGGTGTACGAGGCGTTGTTATTTTTGATGGCTCGAAAATAGTTGCTGGAAATAAAGAAAAAATTGCCAGTATTGAAACTAATTTTGAATTAAATTCGTTTTACCAGAATAATATTTTTCAGGCGGCTTTCGTTGCAGAAAATTTTTCGAATTCTTCAAAATTAGAAGAAAATTTGCAGGTTTCAGTTACAATTGCTAATAAATCTGATTTTAATGATATATTGAAGCCTTTTTATGCGCATCAAATTTTAAATCGCAAAAATTATGAGTTACCTGTTGATGTTTTGAGTAGTACGCCAGATATTGAAACGCGATTACATAAAACTGCCGCAAAATTAGTTGCGCGGCCAAAAGGAATATTTGCTGCAGATGAGTCTGGCGGGAATATTCATAAAAAATTCGAAACGATTGGGCTTGAAGATACTTTTGAAAATCGCCGAGCCTATCGTGAGATGTTTTTCAAAACACCAGATATTGAAAATTATTTAAGTGGAATTATTCTTTTTGAAGAGACAACCGAGCAAAACACTTCTGAAGGTATTAATTTTGTTGAGTATTTAAAAAATCGTGGAATTTTGGTTGGTGTGAAACTTGACGGTGGCTTGCAGCCTTTAACTGGATTTGAAGGTGAGACTATTTCGATAGGGCTTGATTCTTTGATTGAAAAACTCCAAAAATATTCAAAAGTAGGAATTGATTTTGCAAAATGGCGAGTTGCTTTCGAAATTGATGAAGAAAAAGGAACGCCAAGTGAAGCTGCAATCACTTCGAATTTGCGAGTTTTAGCAGAATATGCTAAAGCTTGCCAGAATTATGGAATTGTGCCAATTGTTGAGCCAGAGGTGGTTTATTCTGGAAAACATACTATTCAACAGTGCCGAGAAGTTACAGAAAAGATTCTTAAAAAACTTTTTGAGGAACTAAAGATATTTAAAGTTGATCTTAAGGGAACAATCTTGAAAACAAATATGGTTCTTGCTGGTTCTGAAAATGAAATTCAATCTTCTTCAAGAGAGGTTGCACGAGAAACCGTTTCTGTTTTTAAGAAAATAGTTCCAAAAGAATTAGCAGGGATCGTATTCCTTTCCGGTGGACAAACCGCAACTCAGGCAACCGATAACCTTCAAGAAATAACCAATCTCGGACCTTTTGATTGGGGATTGACTTATAGTTTTGCACGAGCTTTACAGCTTCCAGCACTTCAAGCTTGGGCTGGAAAACCAGAAAATGTTCAGCAAGCTCAGTTACTTTTCTTGGAGCGAGTTGCTGCCAATTCTCACGCCTTATATAAGAATTAATTTTAAATAATAAAAACGCTCAAAATTTTAGTTATTGAGCGTTTTGTTTTTGATGGCTATTTCTTTTTTACGTAAATAGCATAAATTGCAATTGCAATTCCGCCAACCGGGTAAAATAGTTCAGCCGAGTTCCAATTATTTGTAATAAAACTGTAAGTCAAATAAATTGCTGTTATTGAAAGCATTGTTATTGCCGCAAAAAATCCTATTTTTGAATCTTTTTCTTCATCTTTATTTTCGATTTCATAAAAGTTATTAATTTTCGAAAAAATAGAATTTCCATAAGTTGATGCCGAGATTCCAATTCCTAATAGAGTCATAAATATAGTATTAGCTAAATTAATGCCAAGATCAGAAAAATGGTAAATTATTTGATGGGCTGCTATAGCTGTAAAAATTGTTGATACGAATGCCATAGTGCTGCTATTTTTGATATTTTTGGCTTGTCTGATTTCATTCTTTGAAAAAATTTTGTCAATTTTTATATTATAATCAAGTAGGTTTTCAGTCTCTGAATTATCGAAATTTTTAGCTAAAATTAGTAGGGGAACTGATATTGCTAAGGATAACATTAAACTAACCCCTGCTAAAACATTAAAGCTTACTGTTGATCCTGAAAAGTATGCTGCTATTGCAAGGCCGGTAAAAAGAATAAACATACCAAGCGCACGAATTAACGCAATTTTTTGATATGATTTCTCATATTCTTTCTTATTAAAGTTGGCTTTTCTGGTTGAAATTTCACCAGTCAGCTCATCTAAACTAATTTCGAAAAGTTCGCTTAAAGCAATAAGTTTTTCAAGCTCGGGAGAAGATTTTCCACTTTCCCAAGCTGAAACTGATTGTCGCGAAACACCAATTTTATCAGCAAGTTGCTCTTGCGAGATATTTTTTGAAGCACGTAGCTTTTGTAAATTCTGACTAAACATTTTTTGTCCTTTCATATTAATTATTATACATCAATTATATAAAAAATGCTCATTTGCAACTACCAAGTTTTCTTGAAAATTGCTAATTTTGTTGCCAATATTTTTAACAAAACAGATTAAAATTATGTTAAATTTGCTTGATTTAGCTAATAACATATAATGAATTTATCAAATTTATTTTTTTGAAAAAATATTTAAAGCCACCAAAATTAGGTGGCTTAAGTCGTGTGGTGCTATTCTTTTTTTGAATTTTCGCAGGGTCTAAAAACTATATATTGCCCTGTTGATAATTTGACATAGATAGGACTCATGTCTTTTCTTTTTTCAGTTTTTTCCATATTATGCACCTACTTTCTAAAGATTGAGGTTCATTTTAAGATAGATTTTATCTTAAATGTAGCCTATAATTTAATTATAACACATTATTAAAGTAATAAATAGTTTTTATAAAAAACATAAAATGATATAATAATAAAAGATGAACAAAAAACTTTCGAAAAAGCTAAAAGAACTGCCAAATTCTGCTGGCGTTTATTTTCATAAAAATTCGAAAGATGAGATCATTTATGTTGGAAAAGCGGCAAATTTAAAAAATCGTGTGCGGCAATATTTTCAAAATTCACGTAGGAGAGATTCGAAAACTGAGGCTTTAGTGGCAGAAATTGTAATGACTGACTGGATTGAGGTTGAGACTGAAATTGATGCGCTTTTTTTGGAAAGCGAGATGATTAAGCGCTACAAGCCACAGTACAACATACTTTTGCGGGATGATAAGTCGTCAACTTATGTACGAATCGGTTTTCGTGACAAAATTCCGCATGTTAGTTTTACTAAAAATCCGCTTGATGATTTGGCAGAATATTTTGGCCCATTTTATAATTCTAATGCGGTAAAGAAATCGGTGCGACTACTTCGAAAAGTTTTTCCGTATTATTTGAGCGAAAAAATGCCTGCTAAAAATAGTTTAGATTTTCAAATTGGTTTAACTCCTGGGCTAGAAAATTTTGAACCAAATTCGCCTGAATATCAGCAAAAAATGACAGAATATAAACGTAATTTACGCCAGCTCTCGCGATATTTAAAAGGTGAACGAAAAATGCTTCAGCTCGAAATTGAGAAAGAAATGCTTGATTTTGCGAGTGAACAGAATTTTGAAATGGCCGCCAAAAAACGCAACCAACTGCGAGATTTGGGCGAGCTTGGCAAACAAGTTATTTTTTCAAATGAGGAATTTTTGGATATTTCGAAAGATCACGCATTAGCGAAATTGGCAGAAATTCTCTCGCTTGAAACTCCGCCGCGGCGAATTGAGGCTTATGATATTTCGCACACGGGTGGAGAAAATAATGTGGCGTCGATGGTGGTTTTTACAAATGGTCTGAGTGATAAGCGAGAGTATCGAAAATTTAAAATGACAACTGGCGGAAATGATGATTTTCTTCATATGAAAGAAGTTTTAATACGGAGATTTTCGAAGCGAAACGAAAAGTGGGGGCGGCCTGATTTGGTTTTGATTGATGGTGGAAAAGGTCAATTGAGTGCAGTGCGAGAAGTTTTGCCGAGCGATATTTTAGCAATTGGAATTGCCAAGCGTGATGAAGAGATTATTTTTGATACGAAAAACCCAAATCTCAAAACTAGTTGGTTAGATAAAAACTTCGAAAAAAATGATAGAGATTTTTCGGTTCGGCGAGAGGGTGATTTTTTGATACTAAATTTGCACCTTTTACAAAGCCATTCACACGGCCACGCCCGCAACTTGCTAGGTGAAAGTAACTCAGAATTTAGTGATTTAACCAAGCTTTTACAACGGATTCGTGATGAAGCTCACCGATTTGCGATTAACTATCATTCTAATTTGCGAACTAAAAAGCAAACGCAGAATGCACTGGAGAAAATTGATGGTGTAGGAACGAAAACGCGAGCAAAGTTGTTACGGGAATTTGGCTCATTAAAAAAGATTCGTGAAGCTCCCGTGCAAGAGCTTTCGAAAATTGTTGGCGAAAAATTAGCTCAAAAAATTAAGCAAAATTTGTAATTTTCTTGAAATTTTGGTAAAATATACATAAGTATTATGGTGGGTAAAGGCAGAATTAAAAAGCGTCTTAAACAGATACAATCGCTTAAAAATTGGCAATTGTTTATTTTACTTATACTTGTTATTTTTGTAAATTTAACAGCTCTACGTTTGAATAATGTGGGAATGATTCGTAGAAGGGAAGCTGTTGAAACGGCTGATAAATCTGGCGATGTTGAAGCTACCAGAAAAGCAACAATTGAATTGGCTAATTACGTTTATGCTCATATGAATAGTGGCGGAATTTTTTATAGTGATGAAACTCACTGGTTCAAAATGAATCGAGAGGTGAAAATTGTATGGGCAAATATTTATGAAAGTGATACGAGAAAAGCCGAGCAGATTGCTCGTGAAACTGAAAGTAATAATCCGAATGGAAATATTTTTAAAAAGGCGGAAGAAGCTTGCCGGCCAAGGTTTCGTGGTGGATATTCTTTAGCGTATCAGCAGTGTATTTTAGATGAGCAAAATAAATATCCTGCAAGTAGTCAGGGTCAAGTTAAGGCTGAATACCCAAATATTTCAGAATATACTTATAGTTTTGTTGCGCCAATTTGGTCACCAGATTTGGCTGGGTGGACAACTTTAGTAGCAACAATTTTAATTTTTATGATTGTAATAAAAATGATAACAACTATAATTCTTAAGCTTATTTTGAAAAAATATACACCAAAAGTGTAAAAAGGCTTGACACCACTTTAAAACTGATATACAATGAAAATATATAACAGTAGTAATGAAAGGATAGAAATGGCTTATAGTCAAACAAATTCAAAAGGAATTACATATTATTTGCATAAAAGTGAAGTAACTTTGCGTGGCGGAAAACCACAAACAATTTACTTCTTTGCTAAAAAAGAAAAGAACGATAAAGGTGAGCCTTGCGACCTTCCAGAAGACCGAATTGTAAAAGAAAATCCACGAAACGGCTTCTTGACAGTTTCTCGTAAGAAATAATCAATTTGTAAAAACCGCCTCTCATTCAGATGGGGCGGTTTTTATAAATTTAAAACAAAAATAAAAACGCCAATTAGGCGATTTTGGTAGGGGATGCTGGGTTCGAACCAGCGACCAATCGTGTATGAGACGACTGCTCTAACCGCTGAGCTAATCCCCCGACTATTTAATTATATCAGAAAATGTGATAAAATTAAATAGTGAAATTAAACTTAAACGATTTAAAAACTAAAACTCGCCGTGCGAAATATTATTTTTCGAACGATATTTTAACTTTCAGTAATATTATTATGGCCAGTGTGATTTTTATCTCGATAATTTGGGTTTGGGGAAATATTGCGGCGATGGAGAAAAATTATTCAATTCAAAAAAAGCTCGAACTCAAACAGCGCCAAGCTTTAATTGATGAAATTAGCTATAAAACACTTGAATATGAACAAAAATATCTGAAAAGTTCTGAATATCAAGATCTTGCCGTACGTGAAAAACTTGGTCTTGCAATGCCGGGCGAGCATGTTTTAATTCTTTCGAAATACCCAGAAGAACAGAAAAAAGAACAAACTAAAACGCCAAAACCCTCAAATTTTACGCAATGGATTAACTTTATTTTTGGTGGAAATGCTCAAAAAGCAACAAAATAATTAAAAACTCTTGACTTTTAAGTATTCACGTGATAAAATATAAAACAGATATCGCGGGATGGAGCAGTCTGGTCAGCTCGCTTGGCTCATAACCAAGAGGTCGTAGGTTCAAATCCTACTCCCGCAACCAAGAAATTATTTCAAAAAAATAACTTTTCAAAAATGGAAGGTTATTTTTATTTATAAAAATAAAAATCGTTACAAAATTTGCAACGATTTTCTATATAATTTCTGGTAGTAGCGGCAGGGATTGAACCTGCGACCTTAGGCTTATGAGTCCTACGCTCTAACCAACTGAGCTACGCTACCATAATGTTTATATTTTAGCACATTGAAAAATTTTTTTCAAGAGAAAAGCTCGCTAATTTTGCGAGCTTTATATTCTTAGATTAAATCTTCGAACTCGTCAAATTCATTGAATCGTGAAATTCTTGCATCAATGAAGTTTCGAAGTTCTTTTTTAGTTCGGTGTCTATCCCATGAGGACATTCGTTCGTGTTGTGCCATTTATTTTCCTTTTTTGTTTTTAAATAATATTACGTTATTTATAATAACATATAAAAATATAAAAGTCAAGACTTTTTTCAAAAAAAACTTAAACATTTTCCTTGATTTTCGCTTGTGCTTATAATATAATTTAAATGAAGCTTATGGAGATTTGGATAATTTTACTAGTGGTAATTTTAGCAGCAATGGTGCATGCTAGTTTTCATTTGAGTATTAGCGTTCTAACACTTTTGAGTGGGCACACTTTAAGCAAGAAGAAGTCTCATTTACAATTAACAAAGCTATCTATGTCTTTAGTTTTTGGGTCAGTTTTTGCAACTATTCTTATTTTTTCAACTTTTGCATATTTTGCTGGAATATTTTATAATATTGCATTTTCGAAAGTAGCTTGGGCAGTCTTGGCTGGTATTTTAGTTGCTGCTGGGATCTCAACTTGGATTTTTTATTATCGAAGAGGCAAAAACATACAAAATGGTACGGAACTTTGGATTCCTCGTTCAATGGCGAAGTTTCTTAACGAGCGAGCAAGCAAAACTGTTCATTCGGCTGAAGCTTTTTCGCTAGGAATTGTGAGTGTTTTGAGTGAAATATTGTTTTATTTTGCATCTTTGGCGATTTCGGCAATTTTAGTCTCACGTGTTTCGCTGGCCCATCAATTTGCTATTTTAGTAATTTATGTTTTAATTTCTAATTTACCAATTTTTAGTATTGCTTGTATGATTTCTGGTGGACATCCAATTTCAGAAATTCAAGCTTGGCGGAATAAGAATAAGCGTTTTATGCAATTTTCAGCAGGTTTGGGAATGATAATTTTAGCATTTATAACTGGTGTTGTAATTTTTACACCAGAGTTCTTAGGAGTATCGTTATGAGAATGGTTGTAAAATCTAATGGAGAAGTTGAGAGGTTCGATTATAAAAAATTGCAAAAATCCTTGAGTGAGACTTTCTTAATTGTTAGATCTCCAGAAGGACAAAGTGATGAATTTATTCGAAAAACTCTTCTCGAATTTGCGGATTGGCAAAGAAACAAACCAGAAATTACAAGTGGCGATATTCGAAGACAAACCGGAGCAATTTTACAGAAAATCCATCCAGAGGCAGCGTATATTTATAAAAATTTCAAGAGCATAATTTAAGGAGTAAAAAATGGCTAAAAGAAAATTTGATTTTGATTTAATTGTTCTTGGAAGCGGAGCAGGCGGTTCAGCGGCGGCAAATATTGCAGCAAAAGCCGGGCTAAATGTTGCGATTGTTGAAAATGATCTTTTTGGCGGTGAGTCTCCAAATCATAGTGATATTCCACGTGCAGCAATTTCGAAGGTTAAAAAAGCTTTTTTTGAGGCAAAAAAGGCTGAAAAAATGGGTCTACGCTCGGCAAATTTAACTTATAATTTTCCAATAATTTCTGCTTGGAAAAAAATTGTGATTGAACGAACTGGTGCTCACGATAATCAAAAGTTTTTCGAAAGTGTGGGGATTAAAACTTTTCGTGGTGAAGCTAGGTTTTTAACTCCGAATGAGATTTCGATTAACCAAAAGCACTATTCGGCAAAGAATTTCTTGATTGCAACTGGTTCGAAAATCTCAATTCCAGATATTAAAAATATTGAAAATGTGCGATACTATACGCCAAAAACAATTTTCAATATTGCTCGTCCGCCTAAGAGTATTTTTATTGTTGGTGGTGGAGCTGAGGCAGTCGAAATTGCTCAAATTTTGGCTATTTTTGGTACGAAAGTTTACATCAGTGAAGTTTCAGCACGACTTTTGCCAAAAGAAGACGAAGAAGTTGGAATTACTCTTGAAAATATTTTAGTTGAAGAAAATCATGTTTATGTTTTACCACAAACTCGAGTGGTGGCGGTGCAAAAAGACGGCTTGATGAAGCGAGTGATTTTTCAGCGAGGTGGAACCGAGAAATTTGTGCGAGTTGATGAAATTCTGGTTGTAGGTGAAAGAATACCGAATACGGATATCGGCTTAGAAAATGCTCATATTGATTTTTCGAAAGATGGAATTACTGTAAATGAATTTTCGCAAACTTCTATGAAGCATATTTTTGCGGTTGGTGGTGTGGTTAATCCACAAGCTCAAACAGCAGAAATCCTACTTAAAAGCCGAACGGTTGCGCACAATATTTTACATTCACGCTTAAAAATTGAGGTTAATTTTCCGCTTTCGCCTCGTACAATTTCAACTTGGCCAGAAATTGCCACGGTTGGTTTAACTGAAGACGATTGCTTGAAGAGAGATTTAAAATATAAAGCTGCAATTGCGCCACTTAATTTAATCGCAAAAAGTAATGTTGAGAATTTCAGTAGTGGATTTGCTAAAATTATTTGTGATAGGAAGGGGAAGATTATTGGTGGAAGTATTGTATCGCCAGATGCAACAAACTTGATTTCGCAAATTTCTTTGGCAATTCGAAATGAAATGACGGCACACGATTTAGCTGAAATTCCACAACCATTTTTAAGCTGGAGCGAGATTATTCGTGTGGCAGCCCATAAAATTAAATAAAACTAAACGCCCAAAAGTTAAAATGGGCGTTTTTATTTTTTGAAATTTGAATTTTCAAGCAAAAAATGGTAAAATTAATATAGATTTACAGATAAAAATTAAGGAGAATTATGGCTGGTCATAATAAATGGTCAAAAATTAAACGACAGAAAGGTGTAAATGATGCAAAGCGGGGTGCAATTTTTACACGAATTGGAAATCAAATTGCAATTGCAGCTCGTGGTGGCGCTGATCCAGACATGAACCCAAGTTTGGCGCTGGCGATTGAAAAAGCTCGTGCTGTAAATATGCCAAACGCGAATATTGAGCGTGCAATTGCTCGCGCAGCAGATAAAAACTCAGCAATACTTGAGGAAATTACTTACGAAGGTTATGGTCCAAACGGAATTGGTTTGATTATTGAAACAGCAACTGATAATCGCAACCGAACTTTCCCTGAAGTTAAAACTGCTTTAGTAAAAAATGGTGGCCGAATTGCTGATGCGGGGAGTGTGATGTTTCAGTTTACTCGCAAAGGTGTAATTTTGGTTGAAGCAACGGGCGAAGATGCGTTACTTGAAATTCTTGATGCTGGTGCAGAAGACGCGGTTGAAGAAGATGGCGAAATCGTGGTTTATACCGACCAAAAAGATTTAATGAAAGTTCGAAAAGAACTAATTGAAAAAGGTTTAACCGTAAAAGAAGCCGAACTTCAATACGTGCCAAATATGGAAGTTGAAATCACTGACGACGAAACTCGTGCGAAAGTTGAAAAATTGATGGATGCACTTGACGACGTTGATGACGTGGTGAATGTTCATACGAACGCTAAGCTGTAATTTATAAGGGTGATGAGCCCTTATTTTTTATAAGAGGAACTATGTTTAATTTAATTTTTAATTCTGATATAAGTAATTCGCTAAAAACTAAAATTCATAATTATTTTGAAAAATATAATAATGCTTTTTTGCGATATTTTCCAAAAATGAGTGATGTAGATATTTATTTTTCACATGCTCAAAAGGCTAACCCAGAGATAAGCAAAAACCAAAAAGTTTGGGGTGTTGCCCAGCTTAAAGATAATTTCATGGAGTTTGTAATCTTTGAAGATGATTTTTCTGAAGCAGACTTTGTTCAGAATATTTTTCACGAATTAAATCATGTATTTCGAGGTTTTTATGAACGTAATTTTTGGTTAATGGTGGATATTGTCTCTGAAGGTTTAGCGGTAAGTTTTTATAAACAAGTTAGAACTGAAACTGGCATTTTCTGGAAAGACAAGCCGTTTTACTATTTCGAAAACGAAAAGGCGATGATCTTAAAGTGGCTTGCTGAAGCGATTGATATTTGTGAAAATAAAAAAGATTATAATTATAATGCATGGCTGTATAATTTTAATGGTGAAAATCCTGATTTTCCGCACAATTTGGGCTATAAAATTGGTGATTTTTTGGTTGGTGAATATTGCAAATTTTATAAAATTAAACCGATCGAAGCTGTGCGAATTCCAACGTTGGAATTTATTAAATTTGCCAAAAAGGAGATTCTAAAATGCGAAAAATAATTTTGGGAAATTTTAAAAACAATAAAGTTTTCCGCAAGAAATTGCACTCAAGCTATAAGCAAGCAATGCGAATTTTACGGCTACAATTTGGTGAGAACAAAGGCTATGACTTGGTTTTTTATCGAAAAATTTGGACTTATTCAGATGATGGAATTGATTTTTATAGAAGGCAAAATCATGCTGCTTTTGAGATTTACGAAGTTTTTAGAGATATTCGCAATATTGATATTCGAAACGCAATAATTCGAGCTGTTGCAAGTGAAAATTTGCGGAAATTAAATTTTAAAAACGAATCTTTAATGGATATTTTGGCAGTTGGCGGAGGATTTTATTTGGCTAAAATTTCGAAAAATATTAAACTTTCACCAGAGATTAAAAAAGATTTCTTGGAATTTTCTAAAAATGTTGAAAATTATGATTTTGATAAATATATGAATGGTGAAAATAAAATTGAGCAGAATTTTCTTGGATTTTTTGCAGCTAAAATTATTTCGAAAATTATAAAAAACCGAAAATTAAATGAAATTTCTGAGCAAGAAATTTTTGACGAAATCCAGAAAATATAGTATAATTTTAAGATGAATAACCTTGAATTTCTTGTAAAAAACTATCAAACGCCACCTGAAGCTATCACTTTAGTTGAAAGTTCTCGCATTTTATTAATTGCGGGAATTTCTGGCGCAGGAAAAGATACAACTAAAAAATATCTTTTGAAAAATCCAGAATATCGTGATATTGTCAGCCACACAACGCGCACTCCTCGTGAAAATAATGGTAAAATTGAACAAAATGGCGTTGACTACAATTTTATTTCGATTGAAAAGGCTGAAGAAATGCTTAAGAAACGTGAATTTATTGAAGCAAAATTTGTTCACGGAAAGATTTATGGTACAAGCATTGCAGAGATCGAAAAAGCCAACCAAAACGGGCAGATTTCTGTAACAGATATTGATATTCAAGGAATTGCAGAATATAAAAAAATGAGTGAGCGAGTGGTAGCGGTTTTTATTTTACCGCCAGATTTTGAAACTTGGCGTGCAAGATTTGCGAACCGATATTCAAGTGCGGAAGAATTCGAAAAGGATTTTGCAAAGCGTTTGCCTGAGGCGATTTCTTCACTGGAACAAGCTCTCGAAGTGCCATATTTCCACTTTATTTTAAATGATGACTTTCGAAATACGGCGCGAATCATTGATCAAATTATGCATCAAGATGTTGAATTTAACTATAAAGATATTGAAGTGCGTGTGCGAGCAAGAAAACTTTTGGAAGATATCAAAGCTAAATTTTTAGAATTAAAGAAATAAGCTAAAAGAAAAACCCGCATTTTTTGCGGGCTCAGAAGAGTTATGGTCTGTAGAATATTACTTTATCTGTTTTTAAGCATATTAAATTCTATAAATGTATGTAAAAATAAAAAGTCAAATATTTTTTAAAACTTTTCCGAAAATATGATACTAAAAATACAGAATTAGCACTCTATTGACCTAAGTGCTAATTTGTGATAAACTTAAAATATGAATATTACACCACGACAAACACAAATTTTGGTAGCAATTATCGAGCAATATGCTGAAGTTGCCAGCCCGGTTGGCAGTGTTACTTTGGCAAAGCTTTTTAATGTTTCGAGCGCGACAATTCGTTCTGAAATGGCAAAACTTGAAGATCTTGGTTTAATTATGCAACCACATACTTCTGCTGGGCGAATTCCAACTGATAAGGGTTATCGTTTTTATGTGAATCGCTTAACAGCTCAAAGCGAGGGTGAAGATGAGCAAATTTTGCTAAATGCTAATAATTCGAAAGATAGCTTGCGCGGATTTCGGGCGATTTCTTCACGAGTTTCAGCTCAGAATGACCGCGCTGACCATGCGATTCGTTCGGCTGTAGACTCTTTAGTTGAACTTACCGGCAATCTTGGTCTTGCTACAATTGGCGATCAACTTTACATTAATGGAATTTATAATCTTTTTTCTCAGCCTGAATTTGAAAGTGGTGAAGCGGTTCAATCTGTTGCACAGCTTCTTGATAATCTTGAGCCATGGCTTCGTGAAGTTACTCCAAATGAACCGCTCAATGTTTATATTGGTAGCGAGAATCCAATTGGCAAAAGTTCGGGTGCGAGTTTAATTATTTCAAAATTCGAAAGTCCGTTTTCAGAAAATTCTTACATTGGCGTGCTCGGGCCAACTCGCCAAAATTACGGAAAAGTGGTGCGATTGGTTCAAAAGACAGGTGAATTTTTGGAAGAGATATTATAATTTAAGGAGGAAAAGATGGAAGAAAATAATGTAGTAAAAAATCAAGATAATGCAAAAGATAAGAAACAATCAGGATTTTTTAAAAAAGATTCAAAGTGTGAAAAGCTTCAAACGGAGAACTCAGAACTAAAAAATGATTTGCAGCGTACGCGTGCTGATTTTGAAAATTATCGCAAAAATGTTGAAAGCCGAATTTCGAATGCGCAAAATTTGGGCGAGAAAAAGGCAATTTTAGTATTGATCCCGATGATTGACGATATTGAGCGCGCAATTTCACATTTACCAGCAGAATTGGCGGAAAATTCTTGGGCGCAAAATGTGGTTAAAATGAGTAAAAATCTTGAAAAAAACCTTTCAAAACTTGGAGTTGAAAAAATTAATTCTTCGAACGGCACTATTTTTAATCCAGAACTTCATGAAGCGATTCAATTTGATGAAGAATCTGACGGTGAAGAAGAAGTTATTGCCGAAGAACTTCGAGCTGGCTATACTTTAAAGGGTGAAGTTTTGCGGGCCGCAATGGTAAAAGTTGGGCGAAAGTAGTTTTATTTGTTGACATATTCTTGGCAATATGATATTATTGTATACGTTAATTCGTTTCGCCTTATTCTAGAAGGTTGGGACTCGCGGATTAGCCTCCTACTAAAATTATTTTTTAAAAATTAGAGTCCGTACCTTTTTATTATTCATAGTATACCGCCTAATGTTGGCGGTTTTTAATTTTAAAAACTTTAAAATTGAGCATAAATATGATAAAATATAACGTATGAATAGTGGGCAAAATCTTGAAAATATCAAAAAGTTTATTCGTGCAGCGAATTATTTAACGGTTTCGCAAATTTTCTTGCAAGATAATTTTCTATTAGAGCGAGAGCTGAAATTTGATGATATCAAACCACGCCTTCTTGGCCATTGGGGAAGCTGCCCTGGCGTAAATCATGTTTACGCTCATCTTTTAAATATTCAAAAACAGCTTGATTTTGCTAAAAGTGGCTTGAAGACAGCATTTATGCTTGGGCCTGGTCATGCTTTTCCGGCGCTTCAAGCAAATCTTTTTCTTGAAGAAACTCTTTCGAAGATCGATAAAAATGCAGTTCGAAATTCACAAGGTATTGCTTATATTTCGAAAAACTTTTCTTGGCCGGGTGGTTTTCCGTCGCACGCAAGCCCTTTTACTCCAGGTGTAATTCTTGAAGGCGGTGAGCTTGGCTATTCGCTCTCGACTGCTTTTGGGGCAGTTTTAGATAACCCAAATCTTGTAATGACTACTTTAATTGGTGATGGCGAGGCTGAAACTGGCCCAATTGCTGCAGCTTGGCATTTAAATAAACTAATAAATCCAGTTGAAAATGGAGTAGTTTTACCTGTTTTGCATTTGAATGGTTATAAAATTTCTGGTCCAACGATTTTTGGATCAATGAGTGACTTCGAATTGATTCAATTTTTCCACGGAGCGGGCTGGGAGCCAAGAATTGTTGATGAATATTCTGCTGAAGATTTCGATTTTGAACTTTCGAAAGTTTTTTCGAACGCTTTTCGAGATATTTCACGAATAAAATTTGGTCGGAATAATGGTTTTGTGCGGCTACCGATGATTATTATGCGAAGCAAAAAGGGAAGCTCCGGCGTTGCTGAAAATAATGGTGAAAAAATTGAAGGAAATTCGCTCGCTCATCAAGTACCACTTTTAAATACTAAGAGTGATGAAAAAGAGCTTAAAAAACTTGAAGAATGGTTGAAATCTTATAAATTCGAAGAGCTCTTTGATTTCGAAAAAAGCGAATTTAAACCTTGGCTTAATGATTTTTTACCAGAAAAATCAAGTAGAATTGGTCGAAATCGTTTTGTGGACGCGAATTTGAATTTTGCAGAGTTAAAATTGCCAGAAATTCATGAAAGAATAGGTGAAAAATCATTCGCAATGAATGCAGTTGGCGATTTTTTGAAAGAAATTTTCGAAAAAAATCCAGAGAATTTCCGATTCTTTAGCCCTGATGAAACTTATTCGAATAAATTAGATGCTATTTTTAAGGCAACTTCACGTTCTTGGCAGCGAGAAATTAAACCGTGGGAAAAAGATTTATCGAAAAATGGCCGTGTGACGGAAATCTTGAGTGAGCATTCTTTGCAGGGGCTTTTGCAGGGCTATATTTTAACGGGGCGACACGGAGTTTTAACTTCTTATGAATCCTTCGCACCGATTATTTCTTCAATGATGGATCAATATGCAAAATTTCTAGCGCAATCGCGAGAAGTGGAGTGGCGAGGTGATTTAGCGAGTTTGAATTATATTCTAACTTCAACTGGTTGGCGACAAGACCATAATGGATTTTCGCACCAAAATCCGAGTTTTATTGATGAAGTTTTGCGCCGCGAAAATGGAATTGGGCAGATTTTTTTGCCAGCAGATGATAATTCGGCTGTCGTAGCAATTTCGAAAATGCTAAAATCCCGCAATAATATTAACGTTTTGGTTGCAGGGAAAACTCCAGAACCAAGATATTTTTCTCTTGAAAGTGCACGAAAACAGCTTGAAAATGGCGGAATATTTGTTTTTGATAGTTGGAGAAATCAGGAAATTACAGATTGGAATTTAATTTCAGAAGATGATGAGCCAGATTTAATTTTGGCGGCAAGTGGTGATTATGTTTTTAAAGAAACGGTTGCGGCGCTTCAAGTTCTGCTTCATGATGTTCCACAAGTTAAAATTCGCTTGGTTTATGCTCAAGCACTTTGCGGAAAAGGAATTGGAACTTTCGAAAATGTACTTTCGAAAAGTGATTTTGTGAAGATTTTTACTAAAGATAAGCCGGTTATATTTGCTTTTCACGGATACGTTAAAACTCTCAAATCGATTTTATTTGATTATAAGAACCCAGCGCGTATTCAAATTAACGGATATGAAGAAAAAGGCTCAACAACGACACCTTTTGATATGTTGGCGAGAAATAGGGTGTCGCGATATGATATTGCAGTGAGAGCCTTAAATTCGGTTAATAAAGGCGATGAAGTTTTTGAAAACCTTGCAAAAGAATATCAAAAACGCCAAGATGATGCTTTACGTTTTGCGCGAGAAAATTCAGTAGATGCGCTAGAGATTGAGAATTGGGGATATTTGAAGTTCAATTAAAGCAAAAAACCGCACTACATTAGATAGTGTGGTTTTTTATTATACTTTATTCTCTAAAATATATTTTTAGTCGTTCTTCAAAATTCATTTTCTGGATTTTAGCTAATTTTTCTTCTGGCGAACCTTTTAGTTTCTTTAGAACTTCTTCTCGTACCTTCCGTAAATTTTGAATCATGAAATTAGCTTCATCATTTGTTATATCACCTACAGGTCTTGCCAATAGTTCCTTTAATTTTTCTTTGTCAGACATGAGATACCCTTATTTTAACAGATTCTCACTTTTAAGTTTTTCAATAAAATTATCAATAATTCGTGATTTTCTTTCAATAATTTCACTTTCATCAAATTTTTTAAAAGTTGTGAGCTCTATAACCTCTGCAATTTTACTTGGTTCTTTTGAGCTTCCTCGCCGTTTTTTACCGAGGTAAAAATCTTTCTTGACATCAAATTCAAAATCTGAAGCTTTAATATTAATTGAACTTTCGAGAATAATTTTATTTCCAATAGATTCAATTAAGTTTTTGTCGGAAATTCCGTTAATTTCGGCACGTTTTTTGGCAAAAATATGTTCGATTTGAAGTGGTTCTTTCAAACCCAAGAGTTGCTGATTTTCATTCGAAAAAGCAAACCAAACGAGAAAAGATTTTGTGATGTTTTTCATATTATTGAAGTCAAAATTATTAAAAGTTGTGCGGAGTGAATTTTCGTCTAAAAGATGATTTTCGAAAGTTGGAGTGAAGTTTGTATTTTTGACAATTTCGCTCATTTCTTTAAAAATTGGAGTTCGAAGTTGGTTTACGCCAGGATTTATTAAGCTATAACCTAAAATAAAGTTTGTTATTTTTGAAAGAAAATGACTGAACGCACCTAAATCGATTTCATCGTTTGAATCTCGATTTTGCAAAAACCAAACTGATACAATATTTTCCCACATTGTATTTGGGAAATAGCGCAAAACAAAGAGTTTTCGAAGAATTTCATCACCAAAACTTTCGTTCTGTGAATAGATTTTCTTCCAAAAAATTGCCAAATCACTTAAATCATCCATGGCTTTTTCATTTTTAAAATATGGAAAATCTTGCTTTTCGCCGCGGAAGAAATTTCGAAGAGACTCTGTTGTACTTCCGGTTGTGCCGTTTTTTGCACGCAAGAAGTACATATATTTTGTGAAAAGTTCATCCATTGGTGTACCTTGCGATGGATGGAAAATTTCATCGGTAACTGCTTCAAGTTTTTTCCAGTCTTCAATAAAGTCATTCTTTTGATTTTTGTCGGAATAAAGTTTGTAGAATTTCGACTTAAAGATATCTGCGTCAGCAAGAGGTAATCCACGGTCGTTTAGTGTTGAGAAAATTCGAAGGGCGGAATCTTGTGTTTCGGCTTCAACAAATAATACAGCACAGTTTTTCAATAAACGAGTGACGATATATTGATTATTTGCAGAATTATAATTGCGCATTTCTTGAATTTTATTTTCGAAAAATCGAAAATTCTCGGCGTATTGGCTTTTATATTCTTTCGGTGCGTTGCCATTTTTTAATATCGATAGAAATTCATCTTTATCATCGTCACCAGCAACTTCTGAAGTAATTTTTAATTCATCTTTTGAAGGATTCTCAAATTCGTCATATTTCCAGATACATTTTTCAATATTTTTACGAATATTAGTACCTTTATCATCTTGGCGATTTTTAAACTCTTTATGAAAAGCTCGTAAAATAAGCATAAACGTTGTTAAGCGTTGCTGACCATCAATTATTTCGTGCTTTTCGTTCTCTTGAAAGGCTACGATTGAGCCGAGGAAATATTCGTCCTTTTTCGAATCAAATTTTTCATGATTGCCACCAGGAATAGTGAAATTAACTAAATCATCCCAAAGAGTTTGGCACTGATCTTGATTCCAAGCGTATGGTCGCTGATAATCTGGGATTAAGAAATCAGCTTTAGAATCCGATAGTAGACTCAAGATAGTTTTTTGATGAACATTTGGTTTTGACATAAATCCTTCCTTTGAGTAATGTTTATTAAGTACATTATACTATAAATTAAGCAAAATAACTATTATTGTAAATAATACATCATTAGCACTCTTGACTTGTGAGTGCTAAAAGCGTATAATCAGAATATAAGCGTGAAACGAATTGCGAGGCGCGCTTTATAGAATAGTTAATAACTTTCGAGAAGCTTTCTGAAAAATCCGAATAGGCTAAGAAATTCGAAATTGACTAGGAAAGCTATCAAACGGATAAATTTAATAAAGAAAGAAGGAGAAAATGGGAAAAATTATTGGAATTGACCTTGGTACAACTAACAGTGCTTTTGCATATATGGTTGCAGGAAAACCTGAGGTTATTACAAACGCAGAAGGAAATCGAACTACACCATCAGTTGTGGCGATCAATAAAAAAGGCGATCGCTTGGTTGGCCAAGTAGCACAACGTCAGCGCGTAACAAATCCAAAAAATACAATTTACGGAGTAAAGCGTTTGATTGGCCGAAAATATTCTGATGATGAGATTCAAAAAGATCTTGGGATTATGCCTTACGAGATTGTGAAAAAAGGTAGCGGTGTTGCTGTAAAGATGGGTGACAAAGAATATACGCCAGAAGAAGTTTCAGCGATGATTCTTTCGAAAATTAAAGCTGATGCTGAAGCTTTCTTGGGCGAAAAAGTTACCGAAGCTGTGATTACTGTTCCAGCTTACTTTGATGATAGCCAACGTCAAGCAACAAAAGATGCTGGTAAAATTGCTGGTCTTGAAGTAAAGCGAATTATTAACGAGCCAACTGCAGCCGCACTTGCTTATGGCTTAGACGGTAAAAAAGATGAAAAAATTGCTGTTTTCGACCTCGGAGGTGGAACATTCGACGTTTCAGTTCTTGATATTGCCGATGGCGTGTTTGAAGTTCTTTCAACAAACGGTGATACACACCTTGGTGGTGAAGACTTCGACAACCGCATTGTGAACCATTTCTTGGACGAATTTAAGAAAGAAGAAGGAATCGATCTTAAAAATGATTCTGCCGCAATGCAACGTTTGAAGGATGAAGCTGAAAAAGCTAAAAAAGAGCTTTCTTCAACAACATCTTACGAAGTGAACTTGCCATTCTTAACAGCTGATGAAGATGGTCCAAAACACTTTGAATACACGCTAACTCGAGCAAAACTTGAAGAATTAGTTGCTGATCTAATCGATCGATTAGCTGATCCTGTTGAAAAAGCTCTAAAAGACGCAGATCTAAAAGCTAGCGATATCTCTGAAGTTGTAATGGTTGGTGGTATGACTCGAATGCCAGCTGTGGTTGAAAAAGTTGAAAAAATCTTTGGTAAAAAACCAACTCAAGGTGTTAACCCTGACGAGGTTGTAGCTGTTGGTGCTGCAATTCAAGGTGGTGTTTTGGCTGGAGATGTTAAAGATGTGCTTCTTCTCGATGTTACACCTTTGACTCTTGGAATTGAAACTGCTGGTGGCGTTCGAACTCCAATGATTGATCGAAACACAACTGTGCCAACTTCGAAATCACAAGTTTTCTCAACTTATGCTGACAACCAGCCACAAGTAGAAATTCATGTGCTTCAAGGTGAGCGCGAAATGGCTGCCGACAACAAATCTCTTGGAATGTTTGTGCTTTCAGGAATTGCACCAGCACCACGAGGAGTTCCACAAATTGAAGTTACTTTCAATATCGATGCGAACGGAATTTTGACAGTTACTGCTAAAGATAAGGGAACTGGTAAAGAGAATAATATCACAATTCAAAACTCAGGAAATATGAGTAAAGAAGATATTGAAAAAGCTCAAAAAGAAGCTGAGCTTCACGCTGATGAAGATAAAAAGAAGCGCGAATTGATTGATGCTAAAAATCAGCTCGAAAATGCTATTTATCAGGCAGAAAAAATGCCAAGCGAATTCAAAGATAAGATTTCGAAAGAAGATGAAGAAGCAATTTCGAAAGCTGTTGAAGAGG
The DNA here is from genome assembly GCA_963522115.1 of uncultured Saccharimonas sp. (SeqCode). Lineage (GTDB taxonomy): Bacteria > Patescibacteriota > Saccharimonadia > Saccharimonadales > Saccharimonadaceae > Nanogingivalis. The sequence goes on from CAUQWN010000001.1 coordinate 189,420, forward strand.
CTAAAAAACATCAAAATGCCGATAATAAAGATGAGCTTGAAAAAGCTGCTAAAGATCTTCAAGATGCAATTATGCCAATTGGTGCAAAATTGTATCAGGCTCAAAGCGCAGATAATGCGGGTGAAGCTGGTGAGAAAGCTAAAACTTCTCACAAAAAAGATAATGACGAGCCAGTTGAAGGCGAAGTTATTGACAAGAAATAATTCGAAAATCCACCTTTCGAAAAGTAAAAATGCTCAGGTTGAACTGGGCATTTTTTTGTGCATTGATTTTTTCAATTTTATTTATTATAATTAAATGACGCTCACCCAAGGCTTGCACTTTTAGAAAGAGGTATTTTTCTATGGCGAAAAAGATATTTAATACGGTTAAAAATGTATTTATTACCGTAGTAATTTTTTTATTTTTGGTTTTTCTTTTACTACTAAAGCTAACACTCGTGATGTTGCTTTTCATCTGGATAATAGTTTTGCGGGTAGTACATTCTTTAGTTAGAATGCTATTCAATAATGGAGAGAATTTTTGACAAGAAGATTGAGAGTTAATAGGGGAATTATAGTTCAGGTTTCAGGAGTTTTTACTATAGAATGATATTTGGTAATAATAAATATGGGTAGATTTACTCGAAATGTTTATGTTCCGCATGATGCGGTTGCGGTTACTGTTAAATAGCTTTTATAAGGGTGAGCTATTTAATTGAGGATTTATTGAAGTTTATTGATGGAAAGCTGGTTTGGCGATATAGTATAGGATATGGAAAATTTTAATCCAAATAATCAAAATGAAAAACAAATAAACTGGCTGGAGTCTCTGCTAAAAAATATAGAAAATAATAATTAGCACTCTTGCTCTTTAAGTGCTAATTTGTTATAATATAATATATGAGCAAAACAGATTATTATGATATTTTAGGTGTAAAAAAAGATGCCAGTGCTGATGAAATTAAAAAGGCTTTTCGAAAAAAAGCAGTTGAGCTTCATCCAGATAAAGGTGGGGATGAAAAGGCTTTTAAAGAGGTGAATGAAGCCTATGAGGTTTTAAAAGATAAAGAAAAACGCCAGCGATACGACCAGTTTGGTCATGCAGGAGTTGGCGGAAACTCTGGTGGATTTTCTGGCGGAAATCCTTTCGAAGGTTTTAGTGGATTTTCAGGTCAGAATGTTAATTTTGATTTTGGCGGCGGATTCGGTGATATTTTTGACGGAATTTTTGGCGGCGGATTTTCGAATGGCCGCGGTTCGAAAAATAAAAAAGGCCGCGATGTTGAAGTAGATCTAACTTTGAATTTTAAAGAGGCAGTTTTTGGGACTGAAACTGAAATTTCATTAAATCTAGATAATGAGTGCGAGCATTGTGATGGCTCTGGTGCAGAGCCTGGTCACGGAATGCAAAAATGTCCAGATTGTAATGGAAGTGGTCAGCAAACTCGCGCCACTCAAACTCTTTTTGGCCCAATTCAACAAACTGTAACTTGCCCGACTTGTGATGGTCGCGGTGAGATTCCAAAGCAAAATTGTTCAGTTTGCCGTGGTGCTGGAATTTTGCGTAAAAAGCAAACAATAAAACTTAAAATTCCAGCAGGAATTGACGATGGCGCAACAATTCGGCTTTCTGGCCGCGGTGAAGCAATTAAAGGCGGCGAAAAAGGTGATTTATATGTAAATATCTATGTTAAGGCTGATAAAAAATTTACGCGTGAAGGTGATTTAATTTTAAGCGAAGAGAGAATTTCAATGATAGATGCCGCACTTGGTGCTGAAATTGAGGTTGAAACGATCGATGGAATGCTAACGATGAAGATTCCAACTGGAACACAAAGCCATACTGATTTTAAGCTTTCAGGTCACGGTGTGCCTAACCTTCGAACCGAAAGAAGAGGTGCTCAAATTGTGACGGTTATTGTTGAAACTCCTACAAAGCTTTCAAAAAAGCAAAAAGAACTTTTGGCAGAATTTAAGAAATCTAAAAAATCATTATTTTAAGTAGCTGGCCGAGTTATTTAATAGCTCGGCTATTTTATGAGGTAATATATTAGTGTAGTTGTTTTATTTTTATAAAATAATTTGAGCATCCTTAGAGCTTATGCTATAATATTGCTATGACAACAATTATTTTTATTGTAATTCTTTCGATTTTTTTAACACTCTCTCGGCGTAAAATGGGCTATTTCAATCTTATTGTTCTCTCGGGAATTGTTTTGAATAGATATTGGAATAAAGATATTACTAATTTTTTAACAACTTCAAATTTAGTAATTCCAGAATCAACTTTGAGCGGAATTATTGGTTTGTTTCTAATTTTAGCACCAGCTTTGGTGATTTTAGCAAAAAATCCAAAACAAGAAAAATGGCTTTTTGGTATATTTTCTTCGATATTTTCAGCGATTTTTACATATTTAGTGTCACTTTCATTTTTCGAAAAAGTTTTTTTACCAGATTTACTTTCGAAAAGTATTTCGCAGCCGCTTGAAAAATGGGCTAGTTGGGTTATTTTGGTGGGAGTTATTTTTTCTATTTTAAGTATAACCTCATTTAAATTTAAGAAAATTGAGAAAAACCCTTGACTTTTAAAAATAATTGATATATAATTTAATATGTATTCAGTGAGTGGGTCTGTAGCTCAGCTGGTTAGAGCACCTGCCTTTTAAGCAGGGTGTCATGGGTTCAAGCCCCATCAGACCCTCCAATATATTAGAAAATTCACCAAAAGGTGTTTTTTTTATTGTTAAAATATGATAAAATTATATATGTGAAGAAGCAGTTGATAGAATTTATAAATCGGTGGTTTTTAAATAGTTTCTTATTATGGATTTTAATTTCTATTTTTGGAAATGTTAGTAACCACAGTGCGGGAACCTTCTTTCTTGCTGGTTTAATTTTTTCAATTGTGAATAGCACGCTTAAAACTATTCTTACAATTTTATCACTTCCAATGATTATCTTGACTTTTGGTTTTTTTACACTGATAGTTAATGGTATGATTGTTTGGATTTCGATACTTTTAGCACCAAATATTTCAATGGGATTTTGGAATTCTGTAATTGTAGGAGCAGCTATGAGTTTGCTGAATTATAGTTTGAGTCAATTTTTAAGAATTGAAGATGAAAAGGAGATTTTATAGTGAATATTGATATTATTTTACAGTTTTCGACTGTTATTTCTGGCGTTTTAATGATGATTTTAGTGCTTTTACAGCAACGAGGAGCAACTCTAGGGGCAGGATTCGGGGCTTCTGGCGAGCTTTATACTGAGCGACGCGGTGTTGAAAAGAGTATTTTTCGGGCAACAGTTTTCTTTGCATTTATTTTTGTTGCATCAATTCTTACAACTTTGCTTTTGCCTAAATAAAAGGAGTTTTAATGGACTTTAAAAATAGCCCTAAAAAGGTTAGACGAGTTTCTGCTATTTCTCAAAAAAATAGAGATCAGGTTTCAAAAAATAAAACAATTCAAACTTTTAATAATAAGGCTACTTTAGCTGAAAGAGCAGATTTAGTTGAGAAGGCTATCACTTCCCATACGAAAAAAATGTTTTTTGGTCGTTTTGAGAATTTGTCGAATGTTCGAAAAATAGTTATTTCTTGGATCTGCGTTGTGTCTATTTTGATTTTTTCTGTTGGCGTTTTTCGCGGGTTAAGTGCTGAAAACTATAGTGAGGATATTTTTTATAGAGGAGGAACTTATTCGGAGGGAATTTTGGGTGAAGTTAAAACCTTGAATCCACTATTTACCTCGACTGATACTGAAAAATCTTTCGAACAAATTGCTTTTTCTCGTCTTTATGATATTGATGAAACGGGAAATCTGAAGGGCGATTTAGCTGAAAGTGTTTCAACATCTGATAACTATAAAAACTTTAAAATTAAAATGCGGAACAATGCTGTTTGGTCTGATGGCCAAAAAATAACAGCCAATGATATAATTTTCACTATAAAGCTATTGAGAGAGCAATCAATTAATCCTTCTGGTTTTAAAGCCTGGAAAAATGTTGATATTTCGAAAAATAGTGATTATGAATTTAGTGTTAAAGTGCCGTCAAGTTCTTCTTCTATTTTGTATAGTTTTAATTTTTCAATATTACCAGAGCATATTTTAAAAGATATTCAAACAGAGAAGATCCGTGAAAGTGCTTTTTCGAAGAACCCGATAACTTCTGGTGCATTTAATTTTAAATCTGCTCAGAATGATGGTGATAAAACCACTATTTCATTAGTTAAAAACAAGCGATATTATAAGGGTGAGGCCTATATTGATAACTTTGATATTATTGCCTTTAAAGATGAAACTAAGCTTAAAAATGCTTTGATCTCTGGTGAGATTGTCGCATCGCCAAGTCTTAAAATTAGTGAATTTTCAGAATCTGAGCGGGACAAATTAAAATCTCGAGAAACTAATGTTAATCGTGGAATTTATGCTTTTTTGAATAATTCTGATTCAGTTTTGAAAGATTTAAAGGTTCGAAAAGCTATTCAAACAGGGGTTGATATTTCGAAAGTTCGAAAAGAAATGGAATTTATTAATAAACTTGATTTTCCAACTTTGAATCAGTTTTTGAATACTAAAGATTTGAGCGTTCCTAAATATGATTTTGACCAAGCGCAAAAAATATTAGATGAAGCTGGCTGGAAGAAAAATTCGAATGGTATTTTAGAAAAAGATGGTAAGACAGCTATTTTAAATATTGCAACAACTAGTATTTATAACTATAAGAAAGCTGCTGAAGAAATTGAGAGTCAGCTTAAAAAACTCGGATTTGATGTAAAATTAACAGTAATTGATAAAGATGATAAAACCGGATCTTTCGTTCAATCAATACTCCAGCCAAGAAACTATAGTATTTTAGTTTATGAGATTGATCTTGGCGCTGATCCTGATATCTACGCTTTTTGGCATTCTTCACAATCTGGTCAAAAGGGATTGAACTTCTCAAATTATAATGATGCGGTTGCTGATGATCTTTTGCTAAATTCAAGAACCGCTCAAAGCTCGAATGAGAAAAAGTTACAAATAACTAAATTTACTAAACGTTGGCTAGCTAATTCAGTCGCCATTGGTCTTGGCCAGACTAAAACAAGTTATGTTTTTCGAAAATCAGTTCAGGCATATTCAGCAAATAATACTTTTGTAACAGAAGTTAATAGATACGCAGATGTAATATATTGGTCTGCTTCAAAATCAACTCTTTACAAGACACCATAGTTTTGGTATAATTAAAATGGTTTTGCGCGCGTGGCGGAATTGGTAGACGCGCTAGCTTGAGGGGCTAGTGAGCTTCGGCTCGTGGAAGTTCAAGTCTTCTCGTGCGCACCATTTTGAATTCTAAGCGGTTTTTTCCGCTTTTTTATTTTGTAAAAATTGCACCATATTTTTGGTGCAATCTTATTGAATTATTTGATATTTTTTCGAATCCAGCCATCAAGTGAGCCAGCACTCATTGCTAGAATTAATCGGTTTTTTGCTTTTAAACTTAAAATTTTCTCTATTAATTCTTTTGGATTATTTGAAAAATCTAAAATTGTTGTTTTTTCTAATATTTTTCTTGAAAGGAACTCTGGTGAAAGTATTTCGAAATCTGGGTTTTCACGGCTTAAATATGTTGGTAGCCAAATAACTTCATTGGCATTTTCAAAGATTTCTGGCGTATATTCATCTTGAACTTCAATTTGTCGAATATTTTGATGCGGTTGATAAATTAATGATACTCCAGAGAACCCTTGCTTTTCAGCTATTTCTTTTGCCATTTGAAGCGTTGATTGAATTTCCTTTGGGTGATGGCCATAATCAGAATAAACGTTGTTTGTTATTTTTTCGAAACGGCGATTTGTGCCAGGGAAATTATTTAGTGCTGAAATTGCTTTTTCATAAAAATCTTTTGGAGCTTTAAGATTTTGGGTTTCAACTAAATAATCAATAGTTTCAAGAACTAAACTAGCATTTTTTCGATTGTGAATTCCAGGAAGATTAATATTATCTTCTGGCTGAGATAAAATTACCTTGTTCTTTAGATTTTCGAAAATTTCTGGGTGTTGATCTTTCCAGGAAATAATAAAATCGCTTTGTGATCCAAATTCTGCGAAAGCTTCAAAATAATCTTTCTGAGTTTTATAAATATCGGTGTGATCGTGGTCAATTGAAGTGATTAAGCTAACTGATGGCGTAAAATGCAAGAAGTTTCGGTCAAATTCATCAGCTTCATAGATAAAATATTCACTTTCTGGGTCAAAGAAACCGCTCGCACCAAAGGAAATTGTTGTACCGATTGACCAACTTATTGGAATTCCCAATTGCTGAAAAGCCCAAATCGCCATTCCTGTGGTTGTGGTTTTACCGTGAGTACCAGAAATTGCTATAAGTTTGAGTTTTTTTGAATTGATAATCTCGTTCAAAAGCTTGTCACGTTTGCTAATTTTTATTCCCAATTTCTTTGCCATTAAAAGTTCGGGATGATTTTTAGGTAGGGCTGCAGTATAAACAAACCAATCGATACCGTTTTCGATGAATTTTTGCTTTAAAAAATCTCCATCTTGTTTGCCAATTTCAATTTCTATATCTTTTTTTGAAAGCTCCTCAATCATTAAACTTGAATTTTGGTCGCTGCCAAAAACACCATAGCCAGCGCTGTGGGCGATACTTGCAAGAGCGCCAATTCCAACGCCACCAATTCCAGAAAAATAAATATTCATACTTTAATTCTATCACTTATTAATTTAAAAATAAAGCTTTTAAACCTTTTTAAGGCTATTAAAATATGATAAAATATAAATACTTATGCTTAAAAAAATATTAAAACCTTTTTTAAAAATTCGAAATTATTGGCAATATATTTCTTTTGATGAAATGGCTGTTTTGTATGTTTCGAAAAATATGCGAGTCTTCGCAACAAAATTAACAAGTACTTTTAGCCTAATTTATATCTATAAGTTTACGCATTCAATCTGGATTATCCCTATTTGTATTTTAATTTATTACATTGCAAAATTTGCAGGTTCGATAATTGCTCTTTTCTATATTTCAAAAAATGGCCCAAAGCATGGAATGCTACTTGCAAATATTCTGTTTATTCCAGCTTTAGTTTTAATGGCTTCAATGGGAATTTTTGGTAGGGAAATGGGTTTGATTGTAGCCCTTATTAGTGCAGTTTTTAAAGGAATATCGACTTCGGTTGAAAATATCTCGTATAATGTTGATTTTTCGAAAGCTAAAACTGCTAAAAAAGTTGGAAAACAGCTTGGAATTTCCTATATTTTGGAGCATATTTCGAGTAGTATAACTCCTGCAATTGGTGGATTTCTTGCGATATTTTTTGGAGTTGAGAAGCTTTTTGTGGTGTCTTCGGTGATTTTAGTTTTGACGACTATTCCGCTCTTAACAACAAAAGAGCAAGTGAAGCCTGTTCGAAAAATAAGTTTTAGAGGTTTTCCATGGCGAAATTATAAGCATCTTTTGGTTATTTGTTATAGTTGTGGAATGGCTTGGAATTCTTTATATATTTGGAGCTTTTTTGCGCCGGTCTTTTTACTAAAAGGTATTAATGCTTATGGTTCAGCTGGAGTTTTGTCTTCGCTTTCTTCGATTGCAGCTTTGGTTTCAGCTTTTATTTACGGTAAAGTGATTGATAAAAATAAAGAGCGAGGACTTTTAAAAATCGGGGCTGTTTTTATGGGACTAGTTTTTTCACTTAGGATTTTTATTTCGTCGAATCCGCTTTTACTTGGAATTTTAGAAATTATTGCTGCAATGGCGATGAATGGCTTTAATATGGCGAATTTCAAAGGTTTGTATGGTGAAGCTGATGAATCCGGAATGCGCATGCAATATTTGTTTTTGTATGAAATCGGAATGAATACTGTTTCGGTTGTTGCTATTTCTTTATTTGTGATTTTATTTTTTGCACTTCAAGGAGTAGATCCATCAGGTGAATTATCGATGGGGATTATGATTTTGATTTCAAGTTTGTCAATTTTGCCAATAGTTTTCGTAAACTATCGGATTTATCGAAATAAAAAACGCCAATTTCAAGAATGATGAAACCTAAAGCTAATATTCACCGATTTTATCTTAATTTTGTATTTTTTGGTGGAATTATTTTTGGCACTATTTTTTCAGTTTTTTCGAAAAATACAAGTCTTAAATCAATTGTTTGGCTAATTTTAGCAATAATTTTATTCTTATTCTCTTGGATTTTTGCTCGAAAGTTTTGTTTAATTTTAGCCTTAATCGCTGGAATTTTGCTTTCTTTGTGGCGAGGTTCAGTTTATAATTTCGAAAATTTAAAGATCGCACAAAATATTAAAAAAGATGTAACTGTTCGAGCTACTGTTCTTGAAGATCCGGATCTTAAGGAAGATGGAAGCTTAAAAATTCGTGCAAAAGTTATAGGAATTTCGAATAAACAATTTAATGGAAAGGCTTTTATTAGCTTAAAAACAAATCAAAAAATTCGTAGGAGCGATGAGATTTTAGTAAAAGGGAAAATTTCTGAAGGTTTTGGTGATTTTGCGATCTCAATTCATCGGGGAAGACTTATGAAAATTAGCCCAAAGAGTGATTTTATCCGCGATATGCGAGATTCTTTCGCTGAAGGAGTTCGAAAATTCATTCCTTCACCAGAGGTTGATTTGGGGCTCGGTTATCTTTTAGGCCAGAAAAATTCTTTGCCGGAGGAGATTTCTAAAGCCTTAACAATCACAGCTTTAACGCACATTGTGGTTGCGAGTGGATATAATTTAACTGTTTTAGTGATGGCGGCTCAGCGAATTTTTAATAAAATTTCAAGAAAGATAGCTTTATCCGTAGCGATTTTACTAGTTTTAGGTTTTGTTTTTGTGGTTGGATTTACGCCGTCGATGATTCGTGCAGGGATTGTGGCAATTTTTGGTTTAATTTTATGGTATTTTGGTAGAAAAACCCAAGCGTATTTTCTTCTAACTTTTGTAGCGGCGATAACTTTAATGTTCGAACCTTCGAACTTGCTTAATCTAGGCTGGCAATTATCGTTTGCTTCATTTTTTGGTGTTTTGATTCTTTCGCCACTATTGCAAAAAATCTTTTTCGAAAAGCCAGAAAAGCTAAATTCTGCTTTAAAATTATTTTTCGAAACTTTTAGCGCTCAAATTGTAACACTTCCGCTGATAATTTTCACTTTTGGTGCGGTTAGCGTAATATCAATATTTGCGAATATGCTAGTTTTACCATTTGTGCCAAGTGCGATGCTTGCAACTTTTTTAACGGGAATTTTTGCAATATTCTCACCAATTGCTCATTTTTTTGGCTTTATAGCAGAATTAATTTTAAAATATTCAATCTTTATAATTGGTGAATTTTCAAAAATCAAAGGAGCACAGTTAGAAATTAGCTTTGGCTTCAGTGAAATGCTAATTTGCTATTTTTGCTTGATTCTGGCAGTTATTTTGATTAGTTTTAGGCTTCGAAAGGATAAAATACTCGATATTTTGAATGAATCCTGAAACGTGATATAATTATATTATTATGAATTTCGAAAAAGAAATAAATTCAACAGATGAAATGATTGCTTTCGGCGAAGAGATTGGTAGGCAAATTTCTGGAGGAATGGTCTTGGAGCTTATTGGTGATGTTGGTGCTGGAAAAACTACTTTTACAAAAGGCTTGGCAAAAGGTTTGGGTATTTCCGAGACGGTTCAAAGCCCGACTTTTACGATATCACGAGTTTATGAAGGTGATAAACTAACACTTTCGCATTATGATTTTTATAGATTAAATGATTATGGAATTATGGAAATGGAGCTTTCTGAAAATTTAAGTAATCCAAAAAATGTAACAGTGGTTGAATGGGCTGGTGATCTAGCTGAAATTTTACCAAAAAAACATTTGAAGCTGGTTTTTGAAAGTTTAAATGAAAATCAAAGAAAAGTTAAAGTGAGAGAAGTGTAATGATTTTATTTCTAGATACATCAACAGAGAAATGCAAAATTTGGCTTGATGAAAATTTTTTCGAAAAAGAACTGGGCCGAAACATGGCGCGAGATATTCTGGCTTTTTTAGAGGAATGCTTGAATTCTGTTAGCAAAAAATATGAAGATTTTACTGGAATTGGTTTTTTTGCGGGGCCGGGGAGTTTTACGGGATTAAGAATCGGAGCTTCAGTTGCAAACACTTTAGCTGATGGCTTAGAGATTCCAATCGTCGCAGTGAAAAGTGATGAAAATTGGCGAGAAATTGCTTTCGAAAGCTTGAAGAATGGTAAAAATGATAAAATTGCGCTACCTTTTTATGGTAGAGACGCAAACATAACAAAACCGAGGAAATAATGAAAAATAGAATTTTGATAATTATTGGAAAAATTATTCAGGCGATTTCAAGATTGAAAGGTGGCGGTTCAGCATTGCCTGGGCTTGTTATGGAAAAAATTAATCCGAATTTTATTTCGAACATGTTAAAAGGCTTAAAATATGGTGTTGTAGTAGTTAGTGGTACGAATGGAAAAACTACAACTACAAAGATGGTTGTTGAACTGCTCGAAAGTCAAGGTTTAAATGTATTCTCGAATAAAACTGGTTCGAACTTTGTTCGTGGCGTGGGCGCGGCAATTCTTTCTGAAGCTAATTGGAGTGGTAAGATTGAGGCTGATATTGCTGTTTTAGAACTTGATGAAGCTCATGCAATTCATTTTGTAAAGTTAATTCAGCCACGATATTCGCTTCTTCTAAATGTGATGCGCGACCAGCTCGATCGATTTGGTGAAATTGACTATACTGCAAAATTATTGCATAAGATTGGTGAAAATACTTCTGGATCGGTTGTTTTAAATGCTAACGATAATTTTTTGGGTAAAAAGGAATTTTCGAAAGATTTTTCAAAAGTTGTTAAGTTTGGATTTAACAAAAAATTGGCAGATTTTTTCCCAAATGATGATGAAATTCATTTAAAAAATTCTAAAAAATCACATCGAAAAATTTCAGCAAATGTTTTACTTGAGGATTTTTCGAATAATATTGCAAAAATTTCTTGGAGTGGAAGAACTGATGAGTTTAAGCTCAAAATTGGTGGTATTCATAATATTCTAAATTTAACTGCTGCGATTGCTTTGGTTGAAGAAATTCTGAATGCCGAAAAGCTTAAAATCAATCGACAAAAAGTAATTTGTGCGGCAGAGAAAATTCAGCCGGCTTTTGGTCGAGGCGAGAAAATAAAAATTAATGGTAAAGAAATTGAGATTATATTAGTTAAAAATCCGGCTGGTTTTCGAATAAATTTACAAAATTTTGAGCCTGATAAATATGATACAATGATTGCGGTTAATGATAACTATGCAGATGGTCGTGATATGAGCTGGCTTTGGGATGTAGATTTTTCAGTCTTGAAGAATGCTGGCGTCCAAGCAATTTCAGGTAATCGAGCCTACGATATGGCGCTTCGACTTTTTCATGACGATGTTGATTTTGAAGAAGATAGTGTGAATCTTGATATTGCTGAATCTGTTATTGATTTTATCGAAAAAGGAAAAAAAAATAAGCGGATTTATGCAACTTATACGGCAATGTTGGAAATTCGAAAAGAACTTTCGAAAATTTCAGAAGTGGAGAAGATTTTATGAATTTAAAAATTTTGTGGCTTTATGCTAAAAATATGAATATTTACGGTGACTATGGCAATATTTTAGCATTAAAAAAACAGATGGAGATTCGTGGAATAAAATACGAAATTGTTGAATATAATCCTGGAGATGATTTTCCTGATGATGTTGATATTATTATTGGCGGGGGCGGCCAGGATTCTGGCCAGAACCAAATTCAAGATGATTTGCTAAAAATTGCACCAAAATTACGAAAGCTTGCCAAAAAAGGTGTACCAATGTTAATGGTTTGTGGATTGTACCAGCTTTTTGGTGATTCTTTTGAAACTGTAAATGGTAATAAAATTGAAGGGATTTGCTTATTTAAGGGCGTTAAAACGGTTGGTGGTGAACAGAGAATGATTGGCAATATTGTTGAAGAGTCTGATCAGTTTGGTGAAATTATTGGTTATGAAAACCATAGTGGAAAAACTTATCTTTCGAAAGAGAATGAGCCATTGGCGCGCGTTAAAAGTGGCGCAGGAAACACGCCTGATGGAAATTTTGAGGGTGTGATTTATAAAAATGTGATTGGAACATATTTACACGGCTCAATTTTACCAAAAAATCCAAAAATTTCGTTATTTTTAATTGAACAAGCTTTGAAAAATAAAGATTATGAAATGCCTAAAGTTCTTTATAAAAATATTCGAAAAGCAAATTTGCTTGATCAAATTACTAGAAATGCACGCGAAATTGCTAAAAAATGTCCGCGATAATACTTGATTTTTAGATTATAATTTGGTAAAATGGTTTGGTATTGGGATGTCGCCAAGTGGTAAGGCACCAGGTTTTGGTCCTGGCATTCGGGGGTTCGAATCCCTCCATCCCAGCCAAGATAAAATGTTTATTTTAAACGCTTTGTCTTGGCTTTTTATTTTTGATAATGTATTGACACAAATTTATTTTTACAAGATATATCTTTCCATTTAGAATTTTTAATAAATATTAAGGAATAAATTTTTTAAGATTAAGATAAACTAAAAAAATCACTAATCTTTCAAAAAGTGATTTTAAATAATTTCTTTTTGGTGATCTTACCGGGAATCGAACCCGGATTGCCAGGATGAAAACCTGGTGTCCTAACCGTTAGACGATAAGACCATTGAGCTGAGCTTTGGGGTGATAAAGCAGCAACTCGTTTTAATTATAGCAAACTTTAAAAAATAATGCAACCCCTTTTTTAATAAAAATAAAAGTGGTATAATATATGAGTATGGAAAATAATGTTTACAAACGAACAAAAATTTTGGCTACGATCGGCCCAGCAAGCGACAGCCCTGAAATGATCGAAAAACTTATTAACGCAGGAATCAACGGAGCTCGATTGAACTTCTCTCACGGTTCATATGAAGAACACGCTGCAAAAATTAAAGCAGTTCGCGAAATTAGTAAAAAGCTAGGTCGTGAAATTGCAATTTTGCAAGATTTGCAAGGTCCAAAGATTCGTCTTGGAGATATTGTAGATAATCGTTTTGAAGTTAATGAAGGTGATGAATTGGTTCTTGACTACGCAATTCAGCAGCATGATGGCTCGGCTAATTTGCCAGTTCAATACAACTTGGCCGAAAAAGTTAAAGTTGGTGAGCCTGTTTATATTTTTGACGGAAAAGTTCGAACAGAAGTTATTGAAGTGCCTTCAAATACTGCAATTAAATTGCGAGTTTTGAATAAAGGAACTTTGATGAGCCGAAAAGGCCTAAACTTGCCAGATACAGATTTCGGTGGTGATGTTATTACTGAAAAAGACATGCGGGATCTTGAATTCGGTGCAACTCAAGATATCGATTACGTAGCGATGAGCTTTGTGCAAACTGCTGAAGATATTGAAAATGTTCGTCAGCTTCTTGTGAGTCATAATAGCGAAGCACAAGTTATTGCGAAAATTGAAACTAAAAAAGCTGTTTCTGATGAAGAACTTGAAAAAATCGTTCTTGCTGCTGATGGTGTAATGATTGCTCGCGGCGACATGGCTTATGAAGTTGCTCCAGAAGTTGTGCCAATTATCCAACGAAAAGCTGTTGCTCTTTGTCGAAAGCATGGAAAAATTTCAATTGTTGCAACTCAAACAATGGGTTCAATGGTTGATAATCCACAACCTTCTCGTGCAGAAGTTTCTGACGTTGCTAATGCTGTAATTCAAGGTGCTGATGTTGTAATGCTTTCAGACGAATCTGCAACTGGTAAATACCCAGAAGAAACTGTAAAAGCGATGCGTGATGTTATTATGTATACTCAAGAACACGCAGCAGTTTCACCAATTGATGATATTGTTGAGCGTGGTGAAGATGAAGCTTTAAATGCAATTTCTCTTGCTGCAGTTGAACTTGCTGAACAAATTAATGCCGATGCATTGATTGTTGAAACAAAATCTGGACAAACTGCTGCAACTGCTGCCGCAAATCGCCCAGCACTTCCAATTTATGCTGTAACAAGCTCAAATCGTGTTGCTCAACAACTTGGTTTGAATTATGCAACCCGAAGCTTCATCCGCCCAGATGGTGAATTTGCTGGTCTTGAACTCGCAAAAGAACTAAAAGCTAATGGAACATTTGGTAATAAAGAGAAAGCAACAGTTGTTATTGTTTCTGGCCGTCAACCTGGATTAGTTGGTGGAACCGATACAATTCGCGTTCGAACAATCTAATTTTATAAAATAAGATAAGCGTTTCAAGTAGGGAACGCTTATTTTTATTTATATTAATCAAATAAAATTAGCCGATCTTTCGAAAGGCTAATTTTAGGTTTTATTGTGTAATTACTGTTCCGAGATTTTTCGAAATTGCATCTTGAGCGTTCTCGAGGCTCGTAATAACTGATTTTCCGCCAGTTTTTGCGAATTTTAGTGAGGCTTGGACCTTTGGTAGCATTGAACCTGCGCCGAATTGGTTTTCACTAATATATTTCTCTGCTTCTTCTGGTGAAATTACACCCAAAGCTTGTTGATCTTCTTTTCCATAATTAATCATCGCGTTATCAACACCAGTTAAAATTAACAGTGTATCGGCGTTAATTTTTTCAGCCAAAAGCTCTGCGGCGAAGTCTTTATCAATCACAGCATCAACTCCTTCGAAAGAATTTTCTCCATTTGAAACCACTGGAATTCCACCGCCACCGGCCGCTATAACAATTGCACCAGTTTTCATAAAGTCAATAATCGCATCACTTTCAAGAATATGAATTGGTTTTGGTGAAGGAACAACTCGCCGCCATCCGCGCCCGGAATCTTCTTTAACGACATAACCTTTTTCGGCTGCAACCTTTTGAGCTTCTTCTTTGGAATAGAATGGGCCAATTGGCTTGGTGGGGTTTTTAAAAGCTTGGTCGTCTTTCGAAACTTCAACTTGAGTAACAATGGTTGTAGCATTTTTCGAAATTCCGTTTTTCGAAAGTTCTTCTTTTAAGGCTTTCTGGATCCAATAGCCAATCATTCCCTGAGTCATTCCCACGCTAACATGAAGGGGCATTGCAGGGGTTGAAGGTGAATTTCCGGCTTCTTCATGAAGGACTAGATTTCCAACCTGTGGGCCATTACCATGAACAATCACTAGTTCGTGACCATCTTTAATGAGAGGAATAAGCTTTTGAACTGTTTCTTTTGCAACTTCTTCTTGAACCTGTGCGGTTAATTCACCATTTTTTTGTAAAGCATTGCCACCAAGTGCAACAACGATTTTTGACATTTATTTTCCTTTTTGTTTTTAATTTAATAATATAGATAAATTATAGCATAAGTTTTTTAGAAAGTCAATATTATTTCATAATAAAAAAGACACAACTCGTCAAAGTTATGTCTGCGATAATCTTGTATTGGTCGGGGTGAAAGGACTCGAACCTTCGACCTCACGGTCCCAAACCGCGCGCGCTAGCCAACTGCGCCACACCCCGAGATTAACTCGAAATATACAACCATTATAACGCATATATTTCGAAAAATCAAGCAAAAAATCTATTTTGAATATTTTTTTCGCCATTCTTCGATTTTAGCGTGATGACCGCTTAGTAAGACCTCTGGAACTTTCATTCCACGGAAATCTGCCGGTCTTGTAAATTGTGGAAATTCCAGATTGTCACCATCTGAATAGCTTTCAATTTCGGCTGATTTTTCGCCACCAAGTACGCCGGGAACTAGGCGTACTATGCTATCGATTATTGCCATTGCGGGAATTTCACCACCAGTTAAAATAAATTTACCAATACTTATTTTTTCATCAACAATTTTGAAAATTCGTGAATCAAACCCTTCATATCGTCCGCATAAAATAATTAAATCTTCGCCGGAATTAGCTTTTTCTTGGGCTTTTTCTTGATTCCAGATATTCTCACTTGGGGTCATTGCGATAATTTTTGCATTCGGTGAATTATTTTTTGCAAATTCAACTGCTTCGAAAAGAGGCTCTGGTTTTAAGAGCATTCCGTCTCCTCCACCATAGGGAATGTCGTCAACTTGCTTGCGTATTCCAATGCCAAAATCACGTAAATTAATAATTTCAAAAGAAACTACATTTTGATTTTGCGCCTTCCACATCATTGCATTATTTAAAACTGGTTCGAACATTTCAGGGAAGAGAGTGATCACTTGAATTTTCATATTAATTTATTTTACCATTTTTTAGATTTTTTTGCAAAATGAATAAACTAAAAATCTAGCCAAGATATTATGGCTAGATTTTTAACAAGTATAAGCTCTCAAACTTTCCTTAGTTTGCTCGCATAGAGCTTTGACTTTTTTGTTTTTCCGCAGTTCTTTTGAAATCTAAAACTCCACAACAGATTTCGGGCTGAACTATTTATATTATAACGCAATATCGTCTAATTCTGCAAGCTCTTTTCGAGTTTGTTCCGCGAAAGTGTTTGTGTTTTCCACAGGTGTATCTGTTGAATTTTCCACAGCTTCAGTTTTTTCTTCACTATCGCTAATTTTTAGATTATAATGAGCATTATTTTTTAGTGCCAGAGCTCGAAGAAGTGCACGAAGACTTTGCGCAGTTGCTCCACGGCGACCAATAATTCGGCCTAAGTCTTCTTTATTCACGATCAAAGTTAATAAAACGCCTTTTTCATCAATTGTGCGCTCAACTTTTACATCTTCTGGATTTTCAACTAAATTCTTAACGATATATTCAACAAACTGTTGGTCTATTGTCATTTTTCAGATACTCCTTTTATTCAGTTTATGCTTTAATTGTATCACTTTTCGAACGTTTTTTCAACCATTCGATTATAATAAAAATTATAGCAAAAAATATCATTAGTATTGCGTAAAGTTCGAAAGCACGCCCTGAAAGCACACCAATTTCAATCAGCGGTCTAAAGAGAATTGCGGTTACTATAAACGCACTGATTGACCAAATAATAAGAAGAATTCTCCAGAAATTAAGTGGTAGGCAGGCGCGAATTACTGAGAGCATTCCGATCGAACCGAGTAAATAATACGAGACTGTCGAAACTTCTTGAGGAATCCAGCCGTTAAGTGATCCCCAAATTCGTACGAAAATAACCGAGAATACTACCATTAATGCACTAGGTAAGGCCATCAGGAGTGATTTTTTAATAAAATCTTTTTCAACAGGTTGAATATTTTTTTCGAAAGTGAGAACAAAAGGTGGGAAGCCTTCAACAAACTGGTCGATCAATGTAACTTGAATTGGGATGAAAGGGAAAATCAAGAGAAGATTTTTATCAAATAGCAAAGCGCTTAAAATACAAATAATTGCCAAAATGAATGAATAAATCGTTTTAATCAAGAAAATTGGTGCAATTCGAGCAATATTATTTACAACTCGGCGCCCTTCAAAAAGAATTTCTGGTAAATCGTTGAAATCAGAATTGAGCAAGACGAGGTTTGCGATTTGTCTTGTTGCGGGATCACCCTCAGCCATCACAATTGAGCAATCTGCCTCGCGTAGGGCTAAAATATCATTCACGCCATCACCAGTCATTGCAGTTGTGCGCCCAGCTTTTTTAAGAGTTTGGACGATTAACTTTTTTTGGTGCGGTGAGACTCGACCAAAAATTGCAGTTCCTACAGCGATTTTTTTAAGCTCGGAATCTTTTACCTTTGAACAGTCAACATAACTTTCGAAATTATCAAAACCAGCTTTTTTTGCAATATTTGAAACTGTTATTGGACTATCGCCAGAGATAATTTTGAGATCAATTTTTTGCGAACGTAGGTATTCGAGTGTCTCGCGTGCTCCTTCGCGAATTGGGTCGGTGATTTCTATTAAAGCAAGCTTTGATATTTTTGCAGGTATTTTGATATTTTTATTATCGATTTTTTCTTTCGAAAAAGCCAAAGTCAAAACACGTGAGCCACGAGAAAGCGCTTCATTTGCTTGTTTTAGGGTTTCGCCAAAAATCATTTCAGGTGCGCCTAGAAAAAGTGTTCCAACTCCTTCAATTTCCATTGAACCCCATTTTCGGTCGCTTGAAAAAGGAATTATATTTGTTGCTTCTAAGGTAGTTTTATTCTTTGAAAAATATTTGCGAATTGCCTGTGCGGTTGGGTTGTTGTCTTCGCTAAAATTCATATAAGTTGCAAGAAAATCATTAACTTCGGCCTCAGAAAACTTTTTTGAAAGATTGTGGATTGCTTCAACTTTCATTTTTCCCTCAGTGATTGTGCCAGTTTTATCAAGGCAGAGAGTATCGACGCGAGCGAGTGTTTCAACGGAATACATTTCTTGAACAAGAACTTTTCGAAGGCCAAGTTTAATAACCGCCGTTAAAAGAGAGGTGATTGTGAGAAGGGCTATTCCTTTTGGTAACATTCCAAGAAGTGGGGTTGATGTGTAAATTACAGCGGTTTTAGCAGGAAGAGCTTTGATTAAGAGTGCTTCGAAAAATAAAGCTAAACCAAATGGGATAATAATTTTACTAGTAAATCCTGCAATTTTATCGAGGGAGCTGAGAATTCTTGAATTAATTGGCTTGTGAGTTTTGGCTTCAACCATCAATTTTGAGACGTAATTATCAGCGCCGACGTGTACAACTTCCGCTAGAACATAGCCACTCGCCAAAAAACTACCTGAAAGCAAAACTGCTCCTTTTTCTTTTAGAACAAGGTCGCTCTCACCGGTGAGCATGGCTTCATTGGCCTCGGAAACTCCTTTCAAGACAACCGCATCGGATGGAACTTGCTCGCCAGCAGAGAGTTTAAGAATATCGTTTATCACAATTTCTTCTGGCATAATTTTTTGCTCGCGAGAAGAGCGGATTACAGTGATTTTCTCTTTACTTAAAAGATTGAGTTTATCGATCATTTTTTTAGCACGAATTTCTGTGGCGATTCCAGAGATCGCATTGAATATAATCACAACGAAGAAAATCAAATTACTCCAAGCGCCAACTAACGCTAAAAGTACTGCGATTGCAAAATTTAAAAAGTTAAAAAGTGTAAAAATATTTCTTTTAACAATTTCCCAAAAACTGTTATTGTTATCAATTTTAAAATCATTCACCAAGCCTTGTGAGATTCTTTTTCGAACTTCTGCGGCGGTTAATCCATTTAGTTTTTTACTGTTATCCATATATGTTCTATTATAACATATTTTATTTTTTTATAAAAAGTGTTAATATATACTATATGAATAAAGTTGCAGAAATAATTAACCAATTAATTGAAGAAAAATTTAATATTAAAACCGAGGTTTCTTTAACGCGGCCACGGCCAGAGTTTGGTGATTTCGCAACGAATATTGCAATGCAGCTTGTAGGAAAGCTTTCGAAAAATCCACGCGAAATTGCTGAAGAATTAGCGGGTGAACTTTCGAAAAACGAAATTTTTGAAAATGTTGAAATTGCTGGTCCAGGTTTTTTAAATTTGCGAGTTTCAGCAAAAAAACTTGAAAAAATATTGAGTCAGGAATTTAGCGATAGATTTGGCTCAAATAATGAGGGTGAAGGAAAACTTGCTTTAATTGATGGGCCAAGTCCAAATATGGCGAAGCCTTACAGCGTTGGGCATTTGCGACCTGGAAACCAAGGTTGGGCGGCTAAAAAATTACTTGAATTTTCTGGGTGGAAAGTTATTACGGATAATCATTTAGGTGATTATGGTACACCTTTTGGAATTTGGGTTGTTGGATTCGAAATGTTTTCAAATGAAGAAAGGCTAGCTAAGCGTGGAGTTTATGAGCTTGGTGATGTCTATATTAAAACTAAAGCCGCAATGAAAGAGCAGGGTGAAGGTGGTGAAATTGAGAAAAAGGCTGAAGAGTGGCTTTTGAAGCTTGAAAATGGTGATGAAGAGGCTCTAAATTATTCGAATAAATTTAAAGAAATTAGCCTTAAACATATTCATGACGTAATGGCACGATTAAAAATTTCAACAGATTATGAATATGGTGAAGCATTTTTTGCACCAAAAGGAAAAGCAGCGGTTCAAAAATTAATTGAAAGCGGCGTTGCGGTTCAAAATGAAGATGGCTCGGTAATTGTTCCTCTGGAAGAATATGGTTTTGATGTACCACTTTTAGTACAGAAGAGCAATGGTGCGGCACTTTATGCCACAAACGACCTTGCGACAATTTTATTCCGTGAAGAAGAATTCGCTCCCGATAAGGTTATTTATTCAGTTGGTGCAGAACAACAGTTCTATTTCTCACAAATTTTTGCAATGGCGAAAAAACTTGGTATTAAAACTGATTTATACCATCTTTGGTTTGGTGTGATTGACCAGCTTAACGAAGACGGGACTCGTGAGAAAATGTCTTCAAGAAAAGGTGTAGTTCTGATGGAAGAGCTACTTGATAAAGCTGAAGAGCGTGCTCGTGAAATTGTTGCTGGTCGAGATGTGAGTGAGGAAGATGTGAAAAAAATTGCACTCGGTGCAATTAAATTCTCAGACTTTACGGCAGATAGGCGAACTAATATTCTTTTTGACTGGGAAAATATTTTTGCATTAACTGGATTTTCTGGACCATATGTTCAGTATTCAGCAGTTCGTGTGAATAATATTTTAAGGAAAGAGCAAAATTTTGAGCTTGTTGATTTCGAAGAATATGATTTTGAAGCTGAAAAAAATATTATTTTACAACTTTTGGCCTTTCCTGAAACAGTTAAAATGGCGGTTCGAGATTTGGAGCCGCATAAAATTTCGAAATATCTTTATGATTTAGCGCGTGAAATGAACCGATATTACGAAAAAACACGAGTTTCTGATGCTCCAGAAATTGAAAAATCTGCACGATTAACTCTTCTTAAAAAAGTTTCGAAAACTTTTGAGAACGGCTTAGATTTGTTGGGAATTGAAATTCCAGAAAAAATGTAAATTAGAATAATAAAACTCGAGTAAATAAATCTCGAGTTTTTTAAAAGTTAATTTCTTTAAGAATTTTGTCGATTTTAAGGCGAGTTCGAAGATTTGAATTTTTATTTACGATGAAATAATCAGCAATTGCGATTGGACCACCTTTTTCAAGAACTTCAATTTCGTTAAAGTCACGGTCGTTAATTTCGGCTAAAGTCATTGCTCGCTCGGGGCGAGAGGAAATTCGCTTGTGACGAAGATTTTTTGGTGGAACTAATGCTATAACTTTTAGTTCAGTTGGAAAGTGTTTTTTGAGAATTTTATATTCAGTCCAAGTGTAAAGACCATCAGCGATAATACGTTTTTGGCCAGACTTAATGAGATTTTGAATTTGCTCAACAATTTTATTTACAATTATATCTTTGCCAAAATCTTCACGTAGTTTTGTACGCATCATTTTTTCATTCGCTGGTGTAATTTCGAGATTTTCGTCTTTTAGCGCTTTCATTACAACTCCACCAAAATAAACGCTCGGATAACCTTTTTGTTTTAGATAATCTGTAGCGGTGCTTTTGCCACTTCCGGCCAGTCCTACTAATGCAATAATTTTTACAGAATCACTCTTTTTTTGGTTTTTAAGTTTTAGAATTTGTTTATTCATATAATTAGATTATATCATAAAAATGCAAAATAATAAATTTAAGCGTTTTTTAAGAATGATTCGTTATAATAATAACGTAGCATTGCTACAAAAGGAGGAATTATGAAAAATACCACTAAAATTTATTTGAGTAAACAAGGATTTAAAGAATTAAAAAAGAAAATTGCAAAGCTTGAGCATGAACAAAAAATGCTCGAGATGGAACTTCGTGATGGCGATATTAAAGAGGATTTACTAAGGCAAAATGATATTTTTGCACGAATTGATGCAATCCGAAGTGAAATTAATGAAAAGAATTTTCAAATTCATAATTCAAAAATTCTACCTAAGAGCAGGAAAATTAGTTCGAAGGTTTCTATCGGTTCATTTGTGGAGCTTTTCGATCGTGCAACTGGGCGAATTATGAAATTTCGAATTGTTGAAAGTTTAGAAGCAAATCCGCTTATTGGTAAGATTTCTGCCGAGAGTCCTCTGGGGAAAAGCGTGCTTGGCCGAACAGTGAACGAAATCATCAGCTGGACGGCAAATTCTCAAAGTATGAATATGACTCTTGTGGCGATTCGCTAAAATCAAACTTAAAAAGGCGTTAAATGCGCCTTTTATTTTTGTTGAAACATGCTATAATTTAATATAGTTATTATTATTCGCGCATTTTTTATTAGGTATTTTATGTTTTAAAAGGAGGGAGTAAATGGAAATTGGACTAATAATCATTATTGTAATTTTAGCATCGGTTTTAATTTTTCAATCTTTTCGAATTTCAAAAATTGTAGCTTCGAAAAATGAAGACCAAAGTGTAAAATTGCTAAAAATGGATGTAATTGAGCTGAATAAAAGCTTAAACAGAATGCGCGAAAATATTGATGCTAACCTAACCAATTTTAATGAGAAAGTTTCAGAAAAGCTTGAGAGAAATAATTTTCAAATTCAAAATTCAATGGCTAAACAGATTTCTGAGAGCTCAAAAATTGTTGAAGAGGTCTCGAAAAGGCTTACAAAGCTCGATGAAACAAATAACCGCGTTGTAAATGTTGCGGACGAGCTAAAAACACTTCAAAATGCCTTGCAGAATCCAAAACAACGTGGTGTTCTAGGAGAGTTTTATCTTGAGCAAGTTCTTGAAAACGTTTTGCCACCAAATGCTTTTGAAATTCAATATAAATTTAAAAATGGCGAAATTGTCGATGCTGCTATTTTTCTTGATAAAAATAAGATTTTACCAGTAGATTCAAAATTTAGCCTCGAAAATTATAATCGGATGGTTGAATCTGAAGGTGAAGAACGAAAGATTCTAGCGAAAAGAGTTCGCGATGATTTAAAAATGCGGATTGATGAAACTTCGAAATATATTCGCCCGAATGAAAACACTATGGATTTTGCTTTTATGTTTATTCCTAGTGAGAGTTTGTATTATGATGCTTTAACTGGAGTTGTTGGTTCGCAGGGTTCAGAACGAGATTTGATCGAATATGCGTTTCGCGATAAGCGCGTAATTGTGGTTAGTCCAACTAGTTTTATGGCGTATCTTCAAACTGTTTTGCAAGGTTTGAAATCGTTAAAAATTGAAGAGCAGAGTAGGGAAATTCAAAAGCGAGTTGGCCAGCTGGGCGTGCATATTTCGAAATATGAAGATCTAATGCAACGTCTTGGAAAATCACTTGGCACAACTGTTAATCATTTTAATAATGCTCATAAAGAGCTTGGTAAAATTGATAAGGATGTGGTGAAAATTTCGGGCGAAGATAATAAAACTGGAGTTGAGCCACAAATACTTGATAAACCTCGTGAATAAAATAAATTTAAAAGAGCAACTTTCGAAAGCTGCTCTTTTTATTGTTAGCAATTATTTTTCTTCTTCAGTTGACTTTTGGATTAAGTGATTTAGTGCAAAGCCAAGGATTCCTCCAATTAATGCTGTGCCGATATAAATTGCAATTGCATAAGGAACGTTCTGTTCTTTTATAGTAAATGATTGAAGTGCGAATGCTACTGCTGGGTTAATTATTGTTGAAGATCCGATTGATGTTGCGAGAGATCCTGCAATTAAAACTGCCAAGTATAAACCACCGCCAACGCCAAGTGCTTTTGCCATATTTCCGTTCTTTTTATTTGAAGTTATGGTTGCGACAGAAAATGCAAAAATAAATGAGCCAATAAATTCAGCAGCAAGCGCTAGCATTTCCTTGTCCTTTGGGATCGGGTTTGCAGTGAATAGAGTTGGTTTTTGACCATATGATTGTAGAGTATCTTGTGCACCGACAAAGGCGTTTAAAAGCATAAAAGCAACCATCGAACCTAAAACTTGAGCAATGATATAAAAAATAGCTTTAATTGTGTTAATCCTGCGAGTTGCCCAAGCGCCGATTGTAATTAATGGGTTAACGTGAGCTCCACTAATTCCTCCAGCAATCAAAACAATTGACATAAGAATAAACATTACACCGATTGGTTGACCTTGACTAATAATAATACCAGCCGCGAGTAGAAATGTTCCAATAAATTCAAGCACTACCGCTGAAATAAAACTTGGTTTTGAAATTTCCTCAAGAAAGATAGTATCAGTTTTTTTGTCATTCTTAACGATAGCTTTAACCGTTTTTTCAACTTTCAAAACTTCTTCAGTTACTTTTTTGTGAGCAGTCTTTGAAGATTTCTTTAAATTGGCTTTTTTTGTTGCCATCTTCCCTCCTTATTTTAACTTATGTTTATATTTTATCATAAACTTTTCGAAAATGTCAAAATCTGATACAATATAAATATGGCTTTATATGTAAAACAAGATGATAATCGAACTGAATTGCAAGAAAAGATTGCAGCAGAGCTTCGTGAAAAACAGATTAAAAACTCGCTCAAAGAGGGAGATGAAATTCCAAATAGTAAAGGCGAAATCGTTCAGCCTGAAGATAGTGCATATCTTGAAGGAACAAAAGAAACCACAGGGCTAGCTTTTATATGGCTTTTGGTTTTTGCGGCAATTTTAGTGGCACTTGGGCTTTATATTTGGGTGGCATCACAGCGAGTTTAATTTTTTTTAAAAATCGACAAAAAGATACTGTTATGGTATAATTAAAGATAATTATGGAACAAATTCAACAGATTAGAAATGAACTTTTGGCGGAACTTCAGGTACTCGAAAACCCGAGCGATATTTTGAAATCGCCAAAAATTAAAGAACTTTATAAAATTATTCCAACTCTGCCGAATGAGCAAAAAGGTGAATTTGGCGCGAAAGTGAATGATTTAAAAAATGAAATTCAGGCTGAAGTTTCGAAAAAACTTGAAGAAAAAGAGAACGCAGAAGTTGAAGAAATTGATATTACCGCACCTTTCGCAGAAAGCTCTCGTGATAAAATTTCTCGAAAATCGCAACTTTTGAGCGCGAAAAATGGTTCAAAGCATCCGCTCCAAAAAGAGCTTGAAAAAGTGGTGGACATTTATACACGAATGGGCTTTGAAGCAGTAGAATCTCGACAGATCGATAACGATTGGAATATGTTTGGCGCGTTAAATTTTCCTGAAAACCACCCAGCACGAGATGGCTACGATACTTTTCGAACTGAAGAAAACTTTATTCCGCCAGCGCACACCTCAACAATGCAAAATCGTGTTTTGAGACATGGTAAAAAGCAACTTGAAGAAGAGGGTCAAATTGCGCATGTTTCTTATGGTAGAGTTTTTCGCAATGAAGACTTAGATGCTACTCATGAACATACTTTTTACCAATGTGAGGGCGTTTTTGTGAGTGAAGCAGCGAATCTCGCACAAATGCTTGGCACGCTTCATGCCTTTTTTGAAGAATATTATGGCCAAAAACTAGAAATTCGCACTCAGCCGGGCTATTTTCCGTTCACTGAGCCAAGTCTTGAATTTTTGATTGAGAAACCTGAGGCGCTTGGTGGCAAAAAAGGTGAATGGCTTGAGATGCTTGGCTGCGGGATAATTCACCCAAATGTTTTGGAAGCTGCCGGAATTGATAGTAAAAAATATCGTGGTTTTGCTTGGGGTGGCGGAATTGAACGTCTCGTAATGCTTAAATATGGAATTTCGGATATTCGTTATTTCGAAAGCGCAAAATTAGAATTTCTAAAGGAATTTTAAATGACCGAGCAAGAATGGAGAGAAATAGATAAAAAGCGATCTTTAGCGGGTTTAAAGGTTGCTTTGATATTTTTTGCCGCAGCCATTATATTTTTCGCCGGAGTTTCAGCCTTTACAGAAGAAGATACTCGTTGTGAGGATTTTAGTAGGGGCAGGCAACGTTTTTATTGTAAGATTTTCGAAAAACCTATTGCTGATATGATTAGAAATATTTTTGGATTAAGAAGGAGTGATAAATGATAATTTCAGTAAATTGGCTTAAAAAATTTGTTCCAGATTTGCCAGATATTGGTGAGCTTTCGAAATTGATTGGTGCAAGGCTGGTTGAAATTGAAAGTATTGAAAATTTGGGCGAAAAGTATGAAGATGTGATTATTGCTAAGGTTGTTTCTGCGCAGAAAGTTGAAAATTCAGATCATTTAAACCTATGCAAGATTGATGATGGTGGTGTAAGAAAAAATATTACTCGCGATGAAGACGGGTTTATTCAGGTGGTTTGTGGTGCGTCAAATGTGCGAGCTGGCATTTTTGTGGCTTGGCTTCCGCCGGAGTCAATTGTGCCAGAAACTTTTGGTGGTGATAACTTTAAGCTTGGTGTACGAAAACTAATGGGCTATATGAGCAACGGAATGATTGCAAGTCTTCGCGAGCTTGGTTTGGGTGAAGAACATGATGGTATTCTTGAAATTTCACCAGAGGTTTTCGAAAACGGCGTTCAGGCTGGTGATTCTTTTGCGGATAAATTTGAATTAAATGATTTTTTGCTTGAAGTTGAAAATAAAAGCTTGACTCATCGCCCAGATTGTTTTGGAATTGTTGGCTTTGCTCGTGAAGTTGCAGGAATTTTGGGGCAAAAATTTGTCGAGCCAGATTTTATAAGAGGCTTGAATTTTAAAGCTCAAAGCAATAAAACGGTTAAAGTTGAAATTCAAGATCCTGAAATTTGTGAACGTTACACGGCGGCAGTTTTTGATATCTCTGAAATTTTAAAAAATCCAAACTTAACAATTGCAAAAACTTATCTTTTGCGTTCTGGAATGCGGCCAATTGATTCTATAACTGATTTAGCAAATGAACTTATGCTTGAAACTGGGCAACCGCTCCATACATTTGATTTTGATAAATTAGTAAAAATTAACGGTAGCGAAAACATCAAAATTACCGTTCGAAAAGCTTTCGAAAATGAAGAATTAGAGCTTTTAGATGGCAAAAAAATCAAAATGAACAACCAAGATATCGTGATTGCAATTGGTGAAAATGCTGAAACAGCCGTGGCACTTGCTGGCGCAATGGGTGGAGCTTCAACCGCAATTGATGAAAATACAACACGAATTTTAGTAGAAAGTGCTACATTTAATCTTTATAATTTGCGAAATACACAAATGCGTCATGGAATTTTCTCGGAGGCAATTACGCGCTTCACAAAAGGTGTTCCAGAAATGATATCGCGAAAAGTTCTTGATTTGTTTGGTGCGCGAATTTTGGAACTTGGCGGAAAACCTTTGAGTGAGGTTGTAGATTCAAATGGTGATTTTTATTACAATAAAACTGAAATTTCAGTTTCGAAAGATAAAATTAACCAAGTTTTGGGAACAGATTTTTCGAACGAAGAAATTCGGCAAACTCTAGAAAATGTTGGAATTTTAGCAAAAAATGAAAATCCTGAAACTTTTATGATTCCATTTTGGCGAAATGATCTACATATTGAGGAGGATTTAATTGAAGAAGTTGGGCGATTGAATGGTTATGATAATATTAAATTGCAACTGCCAAGTCGAACTTTTAAGGCGGTAAAAAAAGCAAAAATCGACTTGCTTCAATCCGAAATTCGTGATATTTTAGCAGCAAGCGGTGCAAATGAAGTTTTGACTTATAGTTTTGTTCACGGTGATTTGCTTGAAAAGGTTGGTCAAGGTCCACAAAACTCTTACAAGATTATCAATTCAATTTCGCCAGATTTACAATATTATCGCCAAACTTTAATGCCAAGTTTGCTTTCTAAAATTAGTCAAAATATTCGTGCAGGTTTTGGTGAATTTGCAATTTTCGAAATAAATAAAATCACTGAAAAATCACTCGGTTTGAATGATGAAAATGTGCCAGTTGAACAGAAGAAATTGGCGTTCGTTTATGCAAAAAATAATGGCGAAAATGCATTTTATGAAGCAAAGAATTATGCAGAGTTTCTATTTAAAAAGCTTGGTTTAAATGTAGAATTTGTAAAATTTGAAACTGAAAAATCACCACTTTCAACTGAATTTGAACCAAAACGTTCGGCCTTAATGCAAATTTCTAAAAATGGCAAAAAGATAATTTTAGGCGTGATTGGTGAGTTTAGAAAATCAGTTCAAAAAGCGCTAAAACTACCAGAATCAACTGCTGGATTTGAGCTCGATTTACAAATTTTACTTGAAAATATTGAAAATTCAAATGTGAAAATTAGGGATTTTTCGAAGTTCCAATCTGTTGAGCGCGATATTTCAATTAACGTTGAAGAAAATCGCAAATTTGCTGAAATTTTTAGTATTTTTGAGAATATTTCTGATGAATTTAGCAAAATTGATATTGAAACTTCACCAATTGATATTTTTAATAATTGTGATGGCTCAAAAAATATTTCAATTCGATTTAAGATTACGCCTTTCGAAAAAACTTTGAACGGTGAAGAGATTCGGGAAATTATGCAAAAAATTGAAGAAAAAGCCATAAAAAATGGCGGAAAGATAATTTAGGAGAAAAGATGGCAACAAAGAAAAATTCATTACAAACTGGTACACCAGCTTGGCAGAGATATTCAATTTGGGTGATTTTAATTTTAACGATCGTTTCAACTGTGGCACTTTATGTTTCTTCATTCTTACAAACTGAGAGTAATTCAGAAACACAAAAAAAACAATCGCAAGTTTTGAAAAAATACCAAGATTACAGAAAAAAGGTTGAAGAGCAGGCGAAAGAACTTTCGGCCAAATATTACGACAGTTTTAAGGAATATGAAAAAGCTCCAGTTGCATTTAATGCTGCGAGCGTAAAAGAGCTTACGAAAAAAGATTTAAAAGAGGGTGACGGTGAAGAATTTACAGATTCAACAACGAAATTTCAGGCTTATTATATTGGCTGGAAACCTGATGGAACAGTTTTTGATGGAAGCTTTGAAAATGGTAGATTAAAATCGCCAGTTGTTTTTCGTAAAGAGGGTAAAAAATGGGGCTTAATTGAGGGCTGGAGTGAAGGTCTAAAAGGAATGAAAGTTGGCGGAATTCGTGAATTGTCTATTCCTGCGGATAAGGCTTATGGTGCTCAGGGCTCAGTTAATCAGGAAGATTCTTCAAAAACTATTGGCCCAAATACACCTTTGAAATTTATCGTAATGTTAATTCCTGAATTCCAAGAAATTCCACAGCCAAGTCTTGAGGAAAACTAAAATGACTGATTTGGTAATTATTGGTTCAGGGCCATCTGCGTTGAGTGCGGCAATTTACGCTGCACGAGATGGCTTGAGTGTGCGAGTTTTCGAAAAAGCGGCTTTTGGTGGAATTGCAACAACTTCAGATTTAATTGAAAACTATCCAGGCTTTGATGAAGGAATTTCTGGGCTTGAGCTTTCAAAAAAAATGCGAATCCAAGCTGAAA
Organism: uncultured Saccharimonas sp. (SeqCode); assembly: GCA_963522115.1. Classification (GTDB taxonomy): domain Bacteria; phylum Patescibacteriota; class Saccharimonadia; order Saccharimonadales; family Saccharimonadaceae; genus Nanogingivalis. Next base: position 218,653 of record CAUQWN010000001.1, read on the forward strand.
AATTTGGTGCAAAATTTGATTATGGCGAAGTTTTAGGTTTTGAAAATCTTGGTAATTTTGTGCGATTAGATATTGATGGTGAAAAATTTGATTCAAAAACAGTTTTGATTGCAACGGGAAATTCATATAGAATGCTTGGCCTGCCACGAGAAGAAGAGTTTTTTGGGCGAGGTGTTCATACCTGTGCAACTTGCGATGGCCCATTCTATGCTGGAAAGGATTTGATTGCAGTTGGTGGCGGTAATTCTGCGGTAACTGAGGCCCTATTCTTGAGCCGATTTTCAAAAGTTAAGCTTTTAGTTCGAGGCGAAATTTCGGCGCAAGCTGTCTTGCAAGAGCGACTTTTTGAAGCAGTTAAATCTGGCAAAATTGAGTTATTTTTAAAAACTGAAATTGAGGAATTTCTTTTCGAAAAGGCTGATTTTGGTGAAAAAATTATTGGTACTCGTATAAAACAGCAAACTAAAGAAGGTGAAAAAACTTTTGAAATTAAAGCTGCTGCAATTTTTGAATTTATTGGATTAATTCCGAATTCTGGTTTTGCAAAAAAATCTGGTGTTGAAGTTAATAACTATGGTGAGATTGTTGTAAATAACAATTTCGAAACAAATATTCCAAGAGTTTATGCTTCTGGCGATATAATTGAAAATGCACAAAAACAGATTGTGGTAGCTGCAGCAACCGGTGCTCAAGCGGCAATAAAAATCTCAGAATTTTTACACAATGAAAAATAGGGTTATATTGCCCTATTTTAGTTTTTGAAAAAGTGAAAAATATCCTCAAGCGTGATATAATGGAATATAATGAAAAAGTTAGTGATTATTGACGGAAAAAGCGTATTTTATCGGGGCTACTACGCTATGGGTAATTTGAGTCTTGAAGACGGAACGCCCACAGGTGGTGTTTATGGTTTTGCCAGTTTAGCTTTTGAGGTTATTCGAAAATTAAAACCAGATTATGTGGTTGTGGCTTGGGATAAAAAAGGAACTTCAACTGCAAAAAGAAGTGCGATTTATCCTGAGTATAAAGCTGGGCGAAAAAAAGCGCCAGATGATTTCTATGAACAGATTCCACTTTTAAAGGACTTTTTGAAGACTTTAGGTTGGCCTCTTTTCGAAACCGACGGCTATGAGGCTGATGATATTTTGGGGACTTTAGCGGTTCAGGCAAATAAGCTCGGAGTTGAAGCAAATTTGATTACTTCTGATCTTGATATGTTGCAATTGATTGATGAAAATACTAAAGTTTTTGCAATGAAACGTGGATTTTCGGATATCGAAGAATTTGATCTTGAATATTTTGAGAATAAATATGGATTAAAACAATCTCAATTTTTAGATTTAAAAGCACTTCAAGGTGATTCTAGCGACAATATTCCAGGTGTGCCAGGGATTGGTCCAAAAACTGCTACGCAACTTTTGCAAGAGTTTTTTACGCTTGAGGGAATTTATGAAAATCTTGAAAATATCAAACCGGCTTGGCGAAAAAAACTTGAAGCTGGTAAAGATTCAGCGTTTATGAGTAAAAAAATTGCTGAAATTTTTCTTGATGCACCGGTTGAGCTTAACTTTGAAGATGCCGATATTCGTAACTTTAATTATGAAGAAGTTTTAAAAATGCTTCGAAAGCTTGAATTTAATTCTTTGCTCCGAAAAATTCCAAAAGAGATGAAAACTGGCTCAGAGGATTTTGAAACAAAAAATGAAAACCAAATTGGGCTTTTTGAAGAAGTTCTAGAATCTTCTGGGATCAATACTTTGCCGGAAATTTCTGCTGAAAAGTTTTTCGAAAAACCACAAGATTTGGTTTTCTTTGATTTTGATACTCAAAAATTAAAAATTTTAGTTTCGAATTTTGAAAATATTGCAGAATTTAATTTTATGGAATTTTCGAAATTTGCTGATTTCTTCAAAAATGTAAAAACAGTTTTCTTTAATGCAAAAGAAGCATTTCATAAAATTTTTAATGCTGGTATTGATTTTGAAGATTGGGGTGAAATTTATGATATTGAGCAATTGGAATTTTTGTTAAATGCTTTAATCCGCGATAAAAGTTTGAGTGGAATTTATGGCGAAAAAATAGATGAAGATGATTCGAAAGTTCGAATTTCAGCAATGCGGATTATTTTTGAGCGTCAACAAAAAAAGCTTGAAGATTTGCCAAGAATTCGTGAAATTGCTGAAAAGTTAGATTTCCCAATGAGCTTGGTTCTATTTAAAATGGAAAAAGCTGGTGTTGAAATTTGCCCAGAGATTTTTGCTAAAATGAGCGAGGAATTTGCTGGTGAAATTTCAAAGATTGAAAAGGAGATTTTTGAAATTGCTGGGCGAGAATTTAATGTTGCTAGTCCATTGCAGCTTTCGAAAGTTCTTTTTGAAGATTTGGGCCTACCGACAAAAGGTATTAAAAAATCAAAAAATGGCTTTTCGACAGGGCAAAAAGAGCTTAATAAATTACGAGAATATAGCCCAATTATTGAAAAAATTGAGCAATTCCGTGAATTTTCGAAATTAAAAAGTACCTATGTTGATGCTTTGCCAAAATTAGCAGATGAAAAGAATCGGATTCATAGCAATTTTGCGCAAGATGTAACAACAACGGGGCGGCTTTCTTCAAGTAATCCTAATTTGCAAAATATACCGATTCGTTCCGAGCTTGGGCGGCGTATTCGTGAGGGCTTTGTGGCGAAAAAAGGAAATTTACTAGTTTCAGCAGATTATTCGCAGTTTGAATTGAGATTGGCGGCAGTTTTGGCAAACGACAAGCCTTTGATTGAGACTTTTGAGAAAGATTTAGATATTCACGCAAAGACTGCGAGCGAGGTTTTTGGCGTTCCGATTGATGAGGTTTCGAAAGAGCAACGACGCGTTGCTAAAATTATCAATTTTAGCGTGCTTTATGGCGTTGGGGCTCATAATCTTTCTGGCACGATTGGAGTTGGTTTTTATGAGGCGAAAAAATATATTGAAGAGTATTTTAATGCGCACAAACCGATTCGTGAGCTTATGGATAATACATTGAAAAAAGCTCAGGATGAAGGTTTTGTAGAGACATTTTTTGGGCGAAGGCGACCAATGCCAGATATAAAATCGAGTAATTTTATGATTCGCGAGATGGCAAAGCGAGCAGCTCAAAATATGCCAATTCAAGGCACTGAGGCAGATTTAATGAAGCGAGCGATGTTGGCTGTTGATGAAAAAATTGTAAAAGCTGGGCTTGGTGAACAAATTTTGCAAATTCATGATTCAATTTTGGTGGAAGTTCCAGCTGAAAATACTGAAAATGTGGCAGAAATTTTAAAGCGAGAAATGGAGAACATAGCTCCAGAATTAAATGTTAAATTAAAGGTTGAAGTTTCTATTGGCAAAGATTGGTTGAATATGTAATAATATATATTGTAAAATATATTTTTGCGGTGCAGTCTTGATTTTTAAAACGCTTTTGTTTATAATTATTTTAGGAAATATTTTTAAGGTGGAGGGACTTAGATAATGAAACATAAAATATTATTTGGTGTAGTTTTAGCTATTGCTGTTTTGAGCGCAGGGCTAAACTTAGTGCAAGTAATTAAAAATAAAAATGATATTGCTGCAATGAAAAACCCTGTTGGTTCGGTTTGTGGGGACGATATTATTAATAAATATAACAACATTAAAGGCAAAAAAGAAGAATACGCTAAAAACGCGAAAGCTTTAGGCGATGAGATTTCGAAAAAGGCAGGAAACGAGAAAGATTCCAACTGTGTTATAATGCGGCTTTTTATTGGAACGGAAAATCAGGAACAAACATTTAAAAATCTTGAAGAAATGGTCAATAAGGGTCAAAACCCAAGCTTAAAAATTAGGGGTGTTGATTATATTGAACATCTTAAGCCCTCAAGTTTAAAATATGAAAATGTTGGAGATTTATTTTAAATGAGAAAACTTAATATTTTATTTTTTGCTATTTTGCTAGCTTTTTTATTTAGTTCTTTGTTTTTTCAAAAAAATACGAATGCTGCTTCTGTACCAGATAGTGTTGCTCGGAGGCTTAGAGACTCTTGCGATGCTAATGGTGGATGGGTTTACGAAACAACATATGAAAACACTAAGGAACCTTTTAGCGCTTATAGTAAGCCTACGTCAGTAACGGGAAACTGGATATCCTCTGATCCCGAAGGTGAAAAAGTTATTAGCTCTATTTACGAAAAAAATGATTTCCAAATAAGTAAAAATAATAGAAGTTTCTATCTTAACGTTGCTGCGATGGCGTGTAGGGGTGCAGCTAACGCCGCCGCCGCGAATATTAGGATTCAAAAAGGGGAATTAAATGCTGACAAGCTTGAGATAAACGGCCCTGTTGTCCTGGGTGGTAGGACTCAAGGTGCTGCTTATGATTTTAGTCTAAAGAATAGGGAGGTTGGTCGTATTGCCCCATCTACCAAAATAAGTATTAAAGAGTCTGAAATAGATAAACTTTCAGATGGTGAATTTATACGGTTTAACGTGTGGCAATGTTGGGGTTTTTATGGTAAAGGGAATCATGGTTGGGACAGAGATGTTTATAACCAATGGCCGGGGTATTGTTATAGACATGAGATTGCTTTAAGAGTCAAGGCGCCAGTCAAATTTAACGTTGAAGGAGATACTAAAGCGGCAGTTCTAAATTCCAACCAGAGAATTAACTCAGATGATTCAAGATTTAAGAGTAATGGTCGATACAATCCCCAAATCGCTAAAGTTGGTCAATGGGTTTCTTTTAGGCATAAAGTTACAGGTAAAGATTTTAATAGAGATGATGTTAGCGGTATTGGCTATTATCAAACTATCAGGAATGATGGATATGGCGATTATTTAGTAAATAGAAACTATAATTTTAGATGGAATAAATATCGGGGTAACAATCGCCCTACAATAATTAATCAAGGTAATATTTGGGATACGATTAATGCAATAGATACCGATAGAGAGATCTTTAGGGTAACCAGAGATATGGCTGGAAAGATAATATGTTCAAAAATGTCATATAGAGTTGCTGCTGGAGATATTGACAATACCAATAGGTATAATAAAACTACTAATGATTCGTGTGTCTATGTTCCTTATGATTTTGAAATAACACCTTGTGTTAAAATTGATAAAATTCGAAACTGCTCTGGTGGTGATTTAGATGTTCCTACTAATGGTAAAGTACCAAACGACCCTAATGATGGTGAAGAAATTAATATTCCAGGAGGCGGAACTGAAACTTCATCGATAAGGTATAAAATTACAACTTGGCGTGTTCCTTCAGATAAAGAGAGTTTTGTAACTCAAAATAATAAGAGAGATAACACGAACAGTGATACCTGTTCACCTTCAAACTTTTATTATCAAGATTATCAAGGAATCGAGAAATGTCATGTTGTTAAAGAAGGAGCTGGAAAATTTAATAAAGATACTCGAGTTGCCGACTTCATACCTTCAATTGAAGATGGTGCCGAGGCAGGAACCCGTTATTGTGTGGCGCTTTCCATCTCACCATACAAGATGAATTCGAACCAAAGTCAGGCTGAGCAAGCTAAACAAGAACGAGAAAATTTAGACTGGCGGCATGGTGCACCAATTTGTATTAAGCTAGTTAAGAAACCAAAAGTTCAATTCTGGGGGAATGGTGTCTATTCAAAATCGGGTATTCGAACAAGTTTATCTACAGCTAAACAAGGAGTTCTTGGTTCTTGGGTTGAATATGAAGCACTCTCGGGCGTGAAAATTAAAGATTTTCGAACTGAATCTTCGCAAAGCACTCGAAAGTTGGCAATTGAGGATTATTCTTCAAAAAGTAGTTTTGGCCAAGGTAAGTCAAGTATTGATTCATTAATTTCAAACATTGCTTCAAAATTTCCAAAAAAGAATTTCGAAGATACGAATACAAAAGTTGAAGTTTATGGCGATGCGAACAGGCAGCTTGGTTCAATTTCAGCTGATAAGCAAACTCGAGTAATCTATGGTAAAAATATTCGAATTTCTAGCGATATTGTGAATGCTGATAGAGCTGTAAATAATGATTCGGATTTTCGCCAGATTATAATTATTGCTGACGGAGATATTACTATCGATCAAGGAGTGAAAAGAGTTGATGCGTGGTTGATTGCTCAAGGCGTAATAAATACTTGCGCAGTTAATGGCGCCCAGAATGCCAATGATGTTAATATGAAAAATTGTGACAATCAATTGCGTGTGCGTGGTGGAACAGTTTCGAAAGGATTGCGATTATGGCGAACTGCTGGCTCTGATGGGACTGCGAAAGATACGCTAGCTAATCCTGCTGAAATTTTTAACCAATCGGCAGATACCTACTTGTGGGCTCAGTCTCAATCTGGTAGTGCGGGTAAAATTGTTACAACTTATACTAAAGAACTTCCGGTGAGGTATTAAATATGACAAATAGAGAGTTTAAAAAAGGTGGTGTTTCAATCTTTATTGTTATTATGGTTAGTATTTTGGTCTCGATTATGTCTGCAAGCTTTTTGCGGATTATGCTCCGAGACCAAGAGCAGGCCAGTAAGCTAGATCTTTCACAGAGCGCTTATGATAGTGCTCAGGCGGGAGTTGAAGACGCTAAAAGATTTTTGCGAATTTATAAAGGTGCCTGTGGTGGCGCAGATGTTGGTAAGAAAGTTTTCGAAGGCAAGACATATGATTGTAGTGAAATGACAAAGGCAATTCTGTCTGGTAGCTGTTATGTTCTAGCGACTGCCGGAATTGGCGCTAATGGTAGTGAAACTATAGTACAAACCAAAACAAGTTCTGGTGGAGGAAATACCGATGGAGATTTAAACCAAGCCTATACTTGTGTTAAAATTAAAACAGATACTTCTGACTTTTTGGGTCAAAGTAATGAAGGAACGCCCTCAGTTATTAACTTAAAAGGCGTTTCGAGCTTTAACCAGATTCGTGTTAAGTGGCATACTAAAAATAATATGGCGAATGGTTCAAAAATATCGTTAGATTCAATAAATAATCCTAATACTCGCCCTAATATTCTTAAAGATTGGCAAGCTCAAAATAGACCAGCCATATTAAAAACCCAATTATATGGTTATGTTCCCGGACGGAATGGAAATTCATCAACAAGTATGGATACACCTTATCCAGATGATGGAAATGGTGCAAGTGAAATGCTGTTATATCCTGCTTCAGGCTTGGATTCTCGAGTTGTGAATAGTTCAAATCTACCAACTGTTCGTCGAGATGAAAATTCTGCACAGTCAACAAATGACTATACTTTTACAAAATGTTTAGATGATCTTGGGGCTGGCTCAAGTACCTATGCCTGCGAAATGGTAATAAATATTGGGCGAAACGTTTCTCCGACTGATGTTTTATATGCTCGATTGACACCTTTAATGAATAATGCTGAATTTAAAATTGAGCTTATGAACAATGGTAATGTTGTAGATTTTAAAGGTATTCAACCGAAAGTTGATTCAACTGGTCGAGCAAATAGTCAGTTTAGAAGAATTGAAAGTCGAATTGGATTTCATGATAGTAATTTCCCAGTTCCTTTATTTTCTGCTCAAACTGAAGGGGATGAGCCGGTTTGCAAAGATTTCTCAACAACTAAAATTAAAAATAGTGGGTTAAACTGTAAGATGTAATATAAAATAGCCTCTATGAAGGCTATTTTATTATATTTCGAAATTATTATTTTGCATATTCGATTGCGCGCGTTTCACGAATTATATTAACTTTAATTACGCCTGGATATTGCATTGTGCTTTCAATTTTATCTGCAATATCTCGTGCCATTTTTATTGCTGAAAGATCGTCGATAGATTCTGGTGAGACTATTACACGGATCTCTCTACCAGCAGAAATTGCATAAGCCTTATTTATTCCCTTAAAGCTAGTTGCAACATTTTCAAGCTCGCGCATTCTCTCTACAAAGTTTTCGGCAGAAGCGTTTCGAGTTCCTGGTCGAGAAGCACTCATTGCATCAGTAATTTTAACAATAATTGCTTCAACCGTTGTAGCTTCAACATCTTCATGATGTGCTGCAATTGCATTTACGACTCGGGGATCCATTCCGTATTTTTCGGCAAGCTCAGCACCTATTTGGGCATGTTTCCCTTCAATCTTATGGGTTACAGCCTTTCCGATGTCGTGAAAGAGCGCAGCAGTTTTTGCAATTTTAACGTTTGCACCAATTTCTTCGGCAATTAAGCCTGCAACATTGGCCATTTCTGTTGAATGTTTTAAAACATTCTGGCCATAACTTGTTCGAAACTTTAATTCACCAAGCAGTCGTAACATTTCATGCGGTAAACCTGAAAGTCCGACTTCACGAGCGGCATCTTCGCCAGCACGATTAATTTCCTTGTTTATTTCACGTTCAGCTTTTTCAACAACTTCTTCAATTCTTGCTGGATTGATTCGCCCGTCTTTCATTAAAAGCTCAAGCGAAAGTCGTGCAACTTGTCGGCGAACAGGGTCGAAACTTGAAAGAACAACCATTCCGGGGGTATCATCAACCAAGATATCTACACCAGTTTCGCGCTGAAGTGCTTGAATGTTTCGGCCTTCTTTGCCAATAATCCGACCCTTCATTTCATCGTCGGGTAGTTTTAAAGCAGTAACTGTTCGTTCAGCTGTTACTTCACTTGAGATTCGTTCCATTGCTGAAACCAAAATAGCCTGAGCTCGTTCTTCGGCATCTTCGGTTGCATTTTTTTGAAGCTTTGCAACTAGATTAACCATATCTTGAGCCATATTTCTTTCGGCAATTTTCATAATTTTTTCAGCCGCTTCTTTTTTTGAAAGCTTTGCAATTTTTTCAAGTTTTTCATCTTGCTTTTTGCGAATTTCTTTAATCTCATTTTTGAGTTTTTCAACTTCAAGCTCATTATTTCGAAGTTTTTCGGTTCGTAAATCAATCTGGTCGAGCTTTCGGTCGAGAGATTCTTCTCGTTCTGCGAGGCGATTTTCAGTTTTTCGAATTTCTTTTCGCCGTTCTGATTCATCTTCGTTAGCCTTTTCGGTAATTTTTAAGGCTTTTTCATTTGCGCGTTCTAAAATTTCAGCTGATTTTTTTCGGGCTTCAGCAATAATTTTATCTGAATTATTTTTTGCATTTGCGGTTTTTACTTTTTGATATGCAAAAGCGCTACCACCGCCAAACAAAACGCCAAGCGTAGCTATAATTATTTCCATATTTTTCCTTTCATCAATAAATAATTAAAAAATCAAAAGCAATATTATGCCTAAATCCATTTTATCATAAAAAAAGTAAATTTCAAAATTGCGAAAAATATTTTTTTAGTGTATAATTTAATTATGTTTATGTCTTTTTTAACTTGGTGGTATGGGAAAGGGCTAGCTTGGCGTGCTGAGAAGATTTTAGATGGAATCGAACGCTCGATTGATACTTTTTCGCTTGGTCTTTTAATAAAAACTTGGTTTGCACCTTTTCGACAAATTGATGCTTTAGGTGTTTCGAACGCTTCAGTTGAAGTCCGAATCAAGAAGTTTTTTGACAAGCTTTTTTCTCGGTTTATTGGTGCTTTTTTGCGAACAATAATAATGATAATTGGTGTATTTTTTATTAGCTTCAAAGCAATCTGGGGTCTAATAATGCTGATTTTATGGTTAATTTCACCTGTTTTACCGATTATTCTTGCTGTAATTTTTACAACTGGTTGGACTCCTAAAATTATTCCAAAAATTAAGGATGATTTTAAAAATTGGCAAAAAAATGTTCCATCAAAAGAAGTTAAACCAAATAAAACAAAAAGGAGTTGGTTCTTATGATTTTTGATTACAATGATTTGCGCGCAAAAAAATCCCGTTTAATGAATGGGCTTAGGGGTTTTTTATTTCTACTTAAGATTTTGAAAATTTTTGGAATTTTGAGTGGATTTTGTCTAATTTTAATGGATTCGGCTCTTGGCTGGCTAATTTTAGCATTTTCATCAATAATCACAACTTTAGTTCATTGGTGGAATGGAGAACTTCATAGGCTGGAGCCAACAAAAGATTTAAATATTGAAGGGCAGCTAGCTAGCAATATTTTAGGAAAACTTTCTAAAAATCCAACAAGCGAGCAGATCGCAAAAGTAGTTTTAGAAAGTTCTGGTGGAAAGTTTATTATTTCACGTTTTGGGCTTGGAAAAACTACGATTGAAAGTTTGGTTCAGATTCCACAAAATTTACCTGAGAATATTTTTCAAACTGCACTACAAATTCAGCAAAAGTTAAAAACTAAAACCGTTTCTGGTTCGGTTTTAACTCTTGCGATAATTCGAAATTTTCCAAATTACGAAACGCTTCTTGCGCAGTTTTATCTTGACTTTGAGGATTTAGAACGTGGTGTTTTGTGGCATGATCATATTTTTTCACTAATAAGTCAATCTAAAATTCCAATGAAAACTGGTGGAATTGCCCGCGATTGGTCGTTTGGTTATACTCCAACCTTGAACCGTTTTGGAGTGAATATTACAAATCAGGTTTCGAACAATATTTTAATGTCTTCAAATTTAGAGCAACATAAAGATTTAGTTTCGAAAATGGTTGAACAGTTCAGTGGTAATGGAAAACAGAATATTGCCTTGATTGGTGCTGATGGTGTTGGTAAAACTACTGTTGTGAATTCTTTCGCTGCAAAAATTGCAAATGGCAGTGAGAAAATCCCTTCAAATTTAAAATTTAGACAGGTTGTTTCTCTTGACGCCGCATCTTTGATTGCGGCAGCACCAGGGCGAGGTGAAATAGAAAATTTGCTGAATTATGTTTTGAATGAGGCTTATGCTGCTAAAAATATAATTATTTGTCTTGATAATGCTCAGCTATTTTTTGAAGATGGTGTTGGTTCGGTTGATGTTTCGAATTTATTCCTTCCTATTATTCAGGCTGGTGCTTTAAGATTAATCTTAACTCTTGACGAACAGAGATTTTTGCAAATTTCAGCAAAGAACCCAGCACTTGCTCAGGCAATGAATAGGTTGCAAGTTAAGCCAGCTAATTATGATGAAACACTGGCAGTTATGCAAGATAAGTTGTTGATTTTCGAACATCAAAATGGTGTGTTTTATCAATTTCAAGCACTTAAAGAAGCTTTTAAACTAAGCGAAAGATATATATTTGATTTAGAAATGCCAGGGCGGGCGGTGCGCTTGTTAGAGATGGCGGCAGGATTTGCTGATAATAAAATTGTAACGGCGAGCTCAGTTGAAAAAGCGATTGAGCAAACAATGAATGTAAAAATTGCTACTGCAAATGTTAATGAAGAGAAAGAAACTTTATTAAACCTTGAAGATTTATTGCATGCCAGAATGGTTGGCCAGGAAAAAGCAGTTTCGGCTGTAGCAAATGCTTTGCGTCGTGCGAGAACTGGTGTTCGAAATCAAAACAGACCAATTGGAACATTTCTATTTCTTGGCCCAACTGGAGTTGGTAAAACAGAGCTTTCGAAGGCACTTTCAGAAGTTTATTTTAATGGTGAAAATAATATTGTACGTCTTGATTTGAATGAGTTTGTAAACCTTGACGATGTCTCAAGATTGATTGCAGATAGTGCGCGTGACGCGAGTTCTCTAACTGCTCAAATGATGAAAAAGCCTTTCTCGGTTGTTCTTTTAGATGAAATTGAAAAGGCTCACCCAAATGTTCTAACTGCTCTTTTGCAGGTTTTAGATGAAGGTATTTTGAGGGATGAAAAAAACCGTGAGGTTTCATTTCGAGATGCGATTATTATTGCAACATCAAATGCTGGCTCTGAGCGAATTCAAGAGCTGATTTCTCGTGGTTACGATTCGACAAGCGCTGAAGAAATCATTGTAAATGATTTAATTGCAAGTCGTGAATTTCGCCCTGAATTTCTGAACCGTTTTGACGAAATTATCGTTTTTGAACCGCTCACAAAAGAAAATCTGATGCAGATTATTGATTTGATGATTGTTGGGGTAAATAAAACTCTTGCTGGTCAAAAAATTACAGTTTCTGTTACGCCAGAAGCTAAAATATTGCTTACAAATTTAGGTTATGATCCAAAACTTGGTGCTCGACCAATGAGAAGAGTTATTCAGCGAGTCGTAGAAAACACTATTGCGCGAAAAATGCTTTCCGGCGAAGCTCAAGCTGGTTCGAATATTGAAATTACTCCAGAGATAGTTCGACAAAGCTAATATAAAATAAAAATCAGCAGATAGATATTCTTGCTGATTTATTTTTTCAAATTCTGGAGGGCCAGGAGGGGCTCGAACCCTCGACACCCTGCTTAAGAGGCAGGTGCTCTAACCGGCTGAGCTACTGGCCCAATATTCACATTATAGCATATTTAATTATGAAAAAAAAGACTTTTTAATTATTTTTTGGCTGAATTTTATAAATATAATGTGCGCCTGATATTCTAAAAGGTTTTAAGTTTTTAATTTCGAAACCATAGCTAATAAAAAGTAGAGGCATTTTTTGAAAATTTGCCTGAATTTGAGCAAGCTTTAGCATTTTTTCAATCCTCTCGGCGTGGCCAAAAGTATAGAATATGGTAATGTTTGGAATTGGGAAGGCTCTCCAAAAATTTTTAAGATAAATTTGGCAGTTTTGTTGTTTTCGAAGTTTAACTTTTGAAATTAGAACCAGAAAAGGGTTAATTTCAAAACCAATAGCTTTTGCGTTAAAATTATTTGCAACTTTTAAAACAACTCCATCACCAGAACCGATATCTACGAGTATATCTTCTTTAGAAAGATTTATTGTTTCGAAGAGTTTGAAAAGATCTGATTTATGCGTAGGGACATACGGTGCACCAAAAAATACAGTTAAAAGAAAAGCGGCAATAATTATGCCGAGAATGAATAATATTGAGTAAAAAATAATTTCCATAAAATAAAATAATTTGGTACCCCCGGTAGGACTCGAACCTACGGCCAGGAGGGTAGAAACCTCTTACTCTAATCCACTGAGCTACGGGGGCGTACCTAAAACAATTATATCAAGTTTTTTTAAAAAAGTCTATATGATTATTTTCTAAAAGCAAAAACCTCCAGAAAATGGAGGCTTGTGCTAAAACAAAAAAGATCAAATGGTGCGGGCGGAGAGAATCGAACTCTCATCACTTGCTTGGAAGGCAGGTATATTAGCCGTTATACGACGCCCGCATGAGATTATTATAACAAACATTTTCTATAAAAGCAAGACTTTTTTGAAAAAATAATGTGTTTATGCTAATATAGTATTATGAAATTAAATGATTATGTTGTAAAATCAAGTCTTGAAGAAGTTTCTCATTCTAGCGGATACGCTAAAGCTCAGTCTGGTGGAAGAATTGGTGCTGCAAGCTCACAAAGTTTTGCGCAGCGCCAGGCGATTGATTATAGAAATTCGAAAGTGCGATCATATCGAGATTCTCAACTTGGTCAATTAAGAATGGCACAAAAAACTAAAATGGAAAGTTCAAGATCGGCTCTTGATCAGATTAGAGCCAAAAGAGAAGAAAGGGCTTCAAATTATTTGCAGCAAAATTTAAATAGACAAAAAAATACAATTTCGAATGGTCAAATTGATCAATCAACAAAAATAAGAATGACGAAAAGTGGTTTCGGCGAGGTTCAACAAACCGGAATGGCAGGTTTTTATGGTTCGCAAACTCCAAGCTCTCAAAATGTTATGCGAAGTTTTCGCCCGCAAATTAAGCCAAAATTTTAAAGCTTGATTTTCAGGTTTTTATGTGTTAAAATGGTTGAAGTTATGGCGGATGTAGCTCAGCTGGTTAGAGCGCTGGTTTGTGGCACCGGAGGCCGTGGGTTCGAACCCCATCATTCGCCCCAAGTGAATTTGAGCTTAGGGCTCTTTTTTATTTGACCAAAATTTAAAAGTGTGATATAGTATTATATAGATTTTTTTTGCCGAGGAGGTACATGATATGGCAAAGTTGAACCTTACAGAATTTAAATCAAAAAAGATGGATGAAGTTTTTCGAGATACTTTTGATTGTTTTAGGGCTCACCACTTAAGCTTTTGCAGTAGTCTTAATGATCAAAATGAGAATAATCTCTTAGAGGCGATTAAAAGTTCACTAATTCAGGCTGCCGAAGTTCTGCTTGAAGAGGACTGTGGAGCGGAAAGTTCTGATGTTGATATTGAACTTCTAACAATTTTCGAAATTTCAAACGGTGAGAAGCCAACTGGAATTTCTTGCGTGAAGTTCAATCTAAAATTTATCAATCTTCTTATTAAAAAACTTGAAGATAAATCAGTCTTTAATTTTAATGAAGCGCATTTTATTCTTAAAAATGCGATAAATTATCGCGAATTACACAAAGGATTCAACAATTGAATAACTCCCGATTTTCGGGAGTCTTTTTAATTATGAAAATAAAGTTTCAATTTTTGCGCCGAGTGAATTTAATCTTTCTGCAAAGTCCTCATAGCCGCGATTGATGTTGTAAACATCTCGCAAGGTTGAGACTCCTGGTGCGGCGAGCATCGCAATTAAAACTACAACACTTGGGCGAAGGGCACTTGGCGCAATAACATCTGCAGGTTTCCATTTTGTTGGGCCAGAAATGTAAACACGATGTGGGTCAACAAGTTCAATTTTAGCGTTTAATTTTGAAAGCTCAGTGAAGTAAATTGCACGGTTTTCGTAGCTCCAGTCATGAATCAAGGTTCGACCTTCTGCGACAGTTGCAATTAATCCAAGAAAAGGTAAATTGTCCATATTTATACCAGGAAATGGTAGTGCGTGAATTTTATCTTTCGCAGCATGTAGTTTTGATTTTTTAACTTTAATATCCACAAGGCGCGTTTTTTTATTTTTCGAAAGATATTCGGGGCTGATTTCGAAATTTGCACCCATTTGTTCGAGGGTTGCGAGTTCAAGTTCGTTAAATTCGATTGGCGCACGTTTGATAGTGATTTCAGAATTTGTAACCAGCGCAACCGCCACGAAAGTTAAAGATTCAATAGGGTCTTCGCTTACATAATATTCAACATCTTTCTCAATTTTTGTTAATCCATGAACTTTTAGGGTTGTTGTCCCAATTCCTTCAATTTTAATGCCAAGCTCTTCAAGAAAGAAGCATAAATCTTGCACCATATAGTTTGGGCTAGCGTTTCGAATCGTAATTTCTTGACCAGAAAGCGCTGCGGCCATAATTATATTTTCGGTTGTTGTATCTCCGCGCTCGGTCAAAAGTATTGGCTTCTCAACTTTTTTTGGTTTGTTCGAAACTTTGTAAAAATCAGTTTGTGCTGTAACATTTGCACCAAAATACTTTAATCCAGAAAGGTGAGGTTCAACTGTGCGTGTTCCTAAATTGCACCCACCAGAAAAAGGTATTTCGAAGTCTGAATATTGGTGAAGAAGTGGACCAAGAAACATTAGAATACTGCGTGTTCTTTTAGCAGATTCAATATTCATATTTTCGAAAGATAATTCTTTAGGAGGTGTAATTTCAAGATCGTTTTCATCATTTAGCCATTTAGTTTTTACGCCAATCGAATTTAAAACTTCAATAATTCGATTAACTTCTTCAATTCGAGCAACGCGGCGAAGAATCGTTTTTCCTTTATTTAAAAGGGAAGCGCAAAGTAGGGCAACGGCGGCATTTTTTGATGTTTTAACTTCAATTTCACCAGAAAGTTCGCGTCCGCCATGAACACGAAAATTGGTTTTCTTATTTGAATTAACAGATATAATTTCGCTCGAAAGTTCTTCTGAAATTCTTGCAAGCATTTCAATAGTTATATTTTGCTTACCACTTTCAATTCGGTTAATTGCACTTTGTGAGGTGCCAATTTTTTCGGCAAGCTCAACTTGAGTTAAATTCTTGTGCAGGCGGGATTCTTGAATAAGCTTCCCGATTTTTTCTAAATAGGCTTGTTCTTCGTTCATAAAATAATTATATCACTTATGGTATAATAAAAACAAGTTTTCTAAGATTTTTTTATTTTTTAAAAATATGATATACTTAAAAATATGATATAGCGACGGTTTTTATATTTTTAGTTTCGAAAAGTTTAATTTTTAAGGAGAGTTTTTTATGTTTGATGAAAAGATTTTTGACGTAATTGAAAATGAGGAAAATCGTCAGCGGGAAGGCTTGGAGTTAATTCCGAGCGAGAATTATGTTTCGAGAGAAGTGTTGGCAGCGCTTGGCTCAGTTTTAACAAATAAGTATTCTGAAGGATATCCTGGTAAAAGATATTATGGTGGTCAGGAAAATACTGATACCATTGAAAGTTTAGCGATCGAACGCGCAAAACAGCTTTTTAATTGTGATCATGCTAATGTCCAACCACATAGTGGTGCAAATGCTAATGAGGCGGTTTATAATGCTTGGTTAGAAGTTGGCGATACGGTTTTGGGTATGGATTTATCTCAAGGCGGTCATTTAACGCACGGCTCACCAGTAACGCGTAGTGGCAAGATTTATAATTTTGTGCGATATGGTTTGGATGAAAATGGTGAAATTAATTATAAGCAAATTGAAGAATTAGCTGAAAAATATAAGCCAAAAATTATTCTTGTGGGATTTTCTGCCTATCCTGGTGAAATTGATTATGCTAAAATTGCTGAAATTGGCAAAAAATATGGAGCAATGTTAATGGCGGATGTAGCACATATTGCTGGATTGATTGCTGGAGGTGTTTCGAAAAACCCATTTGATTACGGTTTTCATGTCGTGACAACTACAACACATAAAACCCTCCGTGGCCCTCGTGGTGGAATGATTATTTCGAATGGAAAAGTGGGTAATCCGCTCAAAAAACCAGAAAAAACTCTTGAAAATTTACCAACTTTAATTGATCGCAGTGTTTTTCCGGGAACTCAAGGTGGACCACAAATGCACTCAATTGCAGCAAAAGCGGTTTCTTTTTATGAAGCACTTCAGCCCGAATTTAAAATTTATGCTCAACAGGTAGTGAAGAATGCTCAATTTTTGGCCGAAGAGCTTTCGAAAAGAGGTTTCAAACTCGTGACTGGAGGTACAAAAAATCATTTAATTCTAGTCGATATTTATGCAAGTTTTGGAATTGACGGGAAAACTGCCGAACGCGCGATGGATGCAATTGGCCTAACTTTAAACGCTAATTCGATTCCTAATGATACTTTGTCTATGTTCGCGCCAAGCGGAATCCGACTCGGAACACCAGCAGTCACTTCTCGTGGAATGAAGGAGGCTGAGATGGCGAAAATTGCTGAATGGATGGAGCTTGCGATTAAACACCGTGAAGACTCTAAAAAACTTGCCGAAATTAAAAAAGAAGTTGCAGATTTTGCTAGAAATTTTCCGCTACCGAGCGATTTATAGATAATTTTTAATATTTCGAAAAGTTAAAAGCTATGATATAATAGACTTATCATGGGTATGGTTTTTTCGAGATTTAAAAAGTACCGCTCTAAAATTGCTTTTCTGGGAATTATTTCAGGATTTTTAACCCTTGTTTTTTTAACGATTTCGAAAGCCTCAATCTGGTTTGATGAGGCTTTTTCGGCTTATATAATTCGTTTCAATTTTGCTGAAATTTGGCATTACACATCTGTTGATGTTCATCCGCCGCTTTACTATTTCTTATTGAAGATTTGGAGTGTATTTTTCGCCTCGAGCGACTTTGCATTGAGGAGTTTATCTGCATTTTTTGGTGTTTTAACCATAATTTTGGCATATTTTTTGGTAAAAAGACTTTATAATAAGAAAATTGCACTATTAGCGAGCAGTTTTCTTGCGATTTCGCCAATGTTAATTAGATATTCGCAGGAAGCCAGAATGTATACAATGGTAGCATTTTTGAGTGTTTTAACGGTGAGGGCCTTTTATGAAGCTTGGGTTGCTGAAAATGCGATTAAAAATAAGAAAAAATGGCGAATAATTTATATTATTGCTGTCTGCTCTGGAATTTGGACACAGTATCTCTATGCTTTGATTCCAATTTCATTATGGATTTTTAGAGCAGTTTATATTTTGAAGAATCAAGAAAAAAACAATAGGTTTAATCTTTTTAGTTATTTAAAATTTCAAAAGCAGAAGAATAACATAAAACAGTTTTTTAGTAATTTTTTTGCTGAAAAATGGCTTTCTTCACATTTAATTGTTGCATTTTTATATATTCCTTGGATTCCATTTTTCATTTCGCAAGCTACTTATGTCAAAGCTAAGTTTTGGATTCCTGCACTTGATTTTACAACAATACCAAATATGATATCGAATTTCTTTTTTTATCTTGATGCTGGCAAAACTAACGGTTGGCTATCTTTGATAGCTATGGTTATTCTTCTGATTATTGCAATTTTTGCATTCGAAAAGTGGAGGAGTGAAAAAAATAATAGTATTTTTTGGATGATTTTTTCAATCTCAGTGATTCCTATATTTTTGCTTTATATCGCAAGTTTACCGCCATTTAGTTCAATTTTTGTTGATAGATATTTACTTATGGCTGAAGTTTTTGTATCAATTTTAATGGCAATTATTGCGGTTAAACTTTTCGAAAATAAAAAGAGTGTTTCAATTTTATTGATTATTTTGATTATTTTCTCACATATTTTTGGAATTTTTCAGCTTAATTTGCAAAAGGGTATTTCTAAAAATGGTGGAGAAATTACTGAAATTCGGCAAGCGATTGAAAAGGTTCGAAATGAAAAAAATAATGCAGCAATTGTTGTTGGCGGATTTTTATATTATTCGGCAGCACAATATTCCAATAATGAAAGTAAAATTTGGTTTTATGGCGAGCCCCCAATTTATCGTTCTGGTGATATGATTCGAGCTGATTACACACCAAAGATTGAGCATGATAGTAGTTTCTTGAAGAATAAAGAGTTTTTTATAATTTCCCCATATAACAGTGCTGATAAAAAATCGCCAATTTCTGGTTATAATTTTTCAGAGGAAATGGATTATAATAACTCATTAAACAGTGATCCTTTATACAAAATTTTAAAATTTATTAAAAAATAGTCTTCACAAAATAAAAAAAGTGTGGTATAATTTATTTATTAAGCACCCGTAGCTCAACTGGATAGAGTACCTGGCTTCGAACCAGGCGGTTGTAGGTTCAAATCCTGCCGGGTGTACCACAGTTTTTCTCGCTTTTGGCGAGTTTTTATTTTTTATGATATAATTGATTTATATGAGGGAAATAATTTTTGAAAATCTAAAAATTCAGCAAGATATTGATTTTGGTAAACTTACTACTATGAAAATTAGTGGAAAAGCTCATTTTTTTACAGTAGTAAAAAATATCGAAGATTTTAAGAATGCGATTAAGTTTTCAGAAAAAAATAATTTGCCGATTTTTATTCTTGGCGGCGGAAGTAACACGATTGTAAAGAATCAAAACTTTGCAGGAATAGTTATAAAAAATGAAATTAAAGGTTTTGAAAAGGTTTTCGAAAATAATGAAAGTATTGAATTTTGTATAAAATCTGGTGAAAATTGGCATAATTTTGTTAACTTTGCGGTTTCGAAAGGATTTAGCGGCTGTGAAGCAATGGCGATGATTCCTGGAACAGTTGGAGCTCTACCAATCCAGAATGTTGGTGCATATGGTCAGGAAATTGCTGATATTTTGAAAAGTGTCGAAGTTTTTGAAATCTTAACTGGTAAAATCAAAACTTTATTAAAAGGTGAATGTGAATTCGCTTACCGTGATAGTATTTTTAAGAATGATGCTAAAGGGAAATATTTTATCGTTTCGGTAAATTTGAAGCTTTCAAAATCTAAACCAGAAATGCCTGAATACAAGGTTTTAAAGGAGAAACTTGAAAATATTGGCAAAAATAAAGAAAATCTAACAGCGAAAGATGTAATGAACGCGGTGGTTGAAATTCGTTCAAAAAAATTGCCAGACCCAGAGGAAATTCCAAATTCTGGGAGTTTTTTCAAGAATGTGATAATTTCGAAAGAGAAAGCCGCAGAGATTCGCAAAAAATATCAAAATGTACCACTCTTTGAAGTGGGCGAAAAATATAAAATTGCAACTGGCTGGCTTATTGAGCAGGCGGGATTGAAGGGAAGAGAATTTTTTGGAATAAAAGTTCATCCAGAGAATGCTTTAGTTTTAACAAATATTTCAGCTAAAAACTATGATGAGCTGGCTAAAGCAAGAAAAATGATTCAGGATAGGGTTTTTGAAAAATTTGGTTTAAAAATTGAACAAGAACCGCTGGAGATTTAATAAAAATTAAAACGACATTCTTGATTCGAATGTCGTTTTAAGATTTAAAAAGAATTAATTATTCTTCTGTTTTTTCTTCTTTAGCTTCAGGAGCTTTTTCTTCTTCTGCTTCTTCTTCTACAATTTTATAACCAAGGATAGTTCCTTTTGCAAGGCTTTCTTTACCGGCTATATCATTCCAGCGAGAACTATCTAGACCAAGAATTAAGAACCAAATAGGGGCTGCAAATATGAAAAGAAGAGACCAGGCAGGTGATTTATCTAGTTTTTTACTAATCTCAATAACTGCAAGAATTTCGAAAACGAGTGAGATTATGAGTCCGACATAAGGGATGAATGTTAGAAGAGATTTCCAGCCTTCTTGCCCGCCGAGTTCAAAGAATATCCAGCGGTTATAAAAAGGGATCCAGGCTTTTTTAGCGTCGATTCCAGCTTTTTTAAAAATTAGCATATAGAGAAGAGAGCTAATAACATATCCTATAATTGCAACAACTAGTACAAAAACCAATAAAAATACGATAGACATTCCGGCAATAGCGTAATCATCTGTGCCATGGCTGTAATTCCTATACCCATATGTATGGTAACTATTATAATTATACATTCAAAATCCTTTCTTTGATTAACTTCTGTAATGATTACATGTTAAATTATATATTAAAAAATTGAATTTTTCAAGGTTTTTGCTTATAATAAGACTTATGAGAATTTTAAATGGTGCAGAACTCCGTGATTTTATTAAGGAACGTCAAGCTAAGCAAGTGCGGGCTTTGCGGCAAAGTTGGCGAGTTTTTCCAAAATTAGTAATTTTTTACTCTTCGAAAAATCCTGTAACTGAAACTTATATGCGGCTTAAAGAAAAATATGGTGAAGATATTCTAATTGAGGTTGAGCGGCGAAAAGTTGCTGTTGAATTCATGAAAAAAGAAATCCAAAAAGCAAATCTTGATGAAAGTATTCATGGAATTATTGTTCAACTTCCACTTGAAGATGAAAATGGCGAGAAGATTTCGAAAGAGGAAACTGAGCAAATTTTATCGAAAATATCTAAAGAAAAAGATGTTGACGGTTTGAACGGTGGTGTTTTTGTGCCAGCTACAGCTCAGGCGATAAATTGGCTTTTGGCAGGGTATAATATTTCGTTAGAGAATAAAAAAGTTGCTATTGTTGGTCAAGGCAAACTGGTAGGCGCACCACTTTCGAAAATGTTTGAGTCTTCCGGTGTGCCAGTTTCGAAATTTGATGAATTCAATTCTAAAGAAATGAGAGAGCAGCTTAAAGATTTTGATGTGGTAATTACAGCTGTTGGAAAGCCAAATTTAATAACTTCAGAAATGTTAAAAAATAAAGCTGTGGTTGTTGATGCCGGAACGGCAAGCGAAAATGGCAAAATTAAAGGCGATGTAACTGAAGAAGTTCGTAACTTTCGAAAAGACTTAACAATCACCCCGGTGAAGGGTGGTGTTGGTCCGCTTACGGTGGCTTCATTAATTGATAATGTAATTATAGCAGCGAGAAAAATTGCTGATAAAAAGGGCCAGCAAGATTTATAAAAATAAAATAGACCTCCAAGTGGAAGTCTATTTTTTTAGATTTGAAGCTTGATCGCTCCATTGAGAAGCGGTCAGCTTAGAATCTTGCAGCTTTTCGGCTAGCGAAGTAGTAACCAAAGGCGGTCACCATTGATGTTAATCCAAGAATTGCAGAAAGTGTATTTGCACCAGTTTGTGGCAATTCTGTTGGAATATTTGGTGTTGGGTTGTTTGGTGTAGGTGCTGGTGGAGTTTGTTTCTTTGGAATTTCCACTTTTGCGCTATCACAACCATCATTATCACCAGGAATTGTTGGCGTATCTACACAAGCTGTATTTACAGCAGTCATTCCTGTTGCTGTTGCTTGTGATTTAATTGTAATAGTTTTGCTTTCACCAACTTTCAAAGATTTAATCTTTAGAGTTAAAGTATTATCTTTGATTTCACCGCTATCGGCACTTACAAAAGTAATATTTGCTGGTGCACGGTCGGTTACAACAACATCTTTCAAATCAATATTTCCGTTATTCGAAACTGTAATCTCGTAGTTAAAATCAGTATTTGCTTCAATTTTAGCATTTTTCTGATTATTTACAGTTTTCTTGATAAGGATTGAAGGTTTTTCTTCACGTTTAACTTCAAAAGATTTTTCACAATTTGAATTTGAGTTTTCGCCATCTTTTGTGATAACTGTTGAAGAAATTGTGAATTTGCCAACAATTTCAATGTCGAGTGTTAATTTTGAGCCGTTATTTACAGTTTTCTCGATTATAATTTTACCACTTTGATCTTTTACGATATATTTAATGCCAACGAATGTTGTGTTATTTGCAGTATAAGAAGTGTTAAATTCGAATTTTGTTCGAGAGATTTGGTTAATTGTAATATTTCGACATACCAATTCCGATTTAGATGGAACTGGCGCTGAAGCTTTAGTTTCGAAAGATTTTTCACAGTTAGTATTTGAATTTTCACCGTTTTTAGTGACGATTGTTGAAGTAACTGTGTATTTTTCGTTCACATTATTTGGAACGGTAATTTCGAATTTAGTTCCACCATTTACAACTTTTTCGGCAACAACTTCATTTTTTGAATTTTTTACTACATATTTTGTGCCAGTAAATTCTGTATCTTTTACTGAATATTTTGTGTCAGCAGCATAAGTGATTTGCTTTTCATCTTTTCGGATAATGTTCAAACTTAAAGCTTCACATTTATAAACTGGATTTTTAGGAGTTTCACATTTTTTTGTAACTTTTACGCTTGCAGTATCGTTTTTAACGATTTTTTGGTCACTTGCTTGAGCGATGTTAGTTAGAGTGTTATCTCCACAAACTGGCAAACTATTCTCAGCTGAAACAGTTGCGTCAAACCGAACATAAGCGTCGCCATTTGGTTGATATGAACCGATATTGATTCCAGAATTTTGAATTACATTGTCGCTGACTTTCAATCCTTTTGGATTTGATGTGTTGTAGAGCTTTGTTGAGCCTGCAACATAATTCAAGCCTTTTGGTAGAATGTCGCGAATTACAAGATTCTGAATTCCTGCAGAACCTGTATTTTTAGCATGAATTTGGAATTGAACTGTGTCGCCAGATTTTGCATTTGCAGTTTCAACCCAAGATTTTTCGCCATTTGTTTTATTTCGAACTGTTTTTGCAAGGTCGATGTTAGTTTTTTCTTGCGGTTGGCTAACTTGAGCTTTAACTTTAACGGTTACATAACCTGCATATTGGAAACATCCAGGAATTTTTCCGTCAAGTTTATCATATCCAAGTTTTGCTCCAGTATTATTTACAATACTGTCTGGAAGTTTAGTTGTACCCATTCCGTTATTTTCGAAAAGAGCAGAACCAGCAACATAAGCTAAGTTGAAGTCATTATCGCTTGAAAAAGTTGCTTCGTCCCAAACTGTGTTAGGTTTTGCATTTGAAGCTGAAATCTGACCTTGAACAGTCACATTTTTTGCTGTTGTTGTTGGAACGTTAAGTTTTGCTACTACGTTTTCGGCAACAAGATTTAAGTTCGAAGCTGCGTTGTTGTGAACGTACATTCGAACGTAATATTCTTTGCCATTTTGAACTTTCATATTGTTTGTCCATTTTGCGTTTGAGCCAACTTCACGAATTCCAACGAAATCTTTTTCGTCTCCGCCGATCACAGGGTTATTTGTGATTGAGTTGAATGTAATATAATCTGCTGGTTTTTCAATAGTGAATGATGGTCGAGCTGGACCCCAAGCCCAAACTAGAGCTGGAGCTACTGCTGCCACCAAAACTGAACCAGAGATTATTGAATGGTTTTTAATAAAATTAATGAGTTTTTTCATTTGGTCCCTCATTTTCTCCCTTCTAATCTCCACTTATTAGAATTTATTATTAGTATCATCATAATTCTGTTTGTCAATATTTTGTTTTCTTCGCTTTAGCCGAATTGTTAAAACTTAAAATCGGGTTATTAAGAAGTATCAATGTAAAGCCGGGCGGCGGAAAACCGCCCAGCGTGAGTTTCGAAAGATTTTAATCTTTCACAAAGTGCAATCGTTAAAATCAAAGTTGCTAGTCATCAATTGCAGGCTCGCTCATAGAGCTGTTACCTGCGAAGTTAGCCGAACTACTTGGAGCCGTAGTTCCATTTGCTCCGGATTGAACTGCTGGAGCAGATTGACCCACCAAGCCATCGTATTTCCGGCCATCTGGGGTAGTTACAGATCCATTGTCGGTCAACTTTGTGGTGCCGTTGGAATCAGTAACCGTGCCAGCGCCAGACCATTGAGATGGCTCACTTACACGAGCATCTTGTGCTGGTGCAGATGAGCTTGCCGGTGCAGATGGAGCTGTTGGTGCAGAGTAGCTTTCAGGTAATTTTGCCTGAGTGGTCTCAGTACCATTTTCGGAGCCATCATTTTGGCCGCCCCCAACAGGGGCTTTTCCTTTGTTGTACGGATCTTTGCTCGGATCCTTCGATGAAACCTTGCTTTCGCTCGGTTTTGAAGGCTCTGATGGCTTTTCTGGCTTTGGTTTTGGAATTTCGATTTTTTCTGTCGGAATTCCGGGAATATTGTTATTTTTCATAACAGTATTTCCACAGTAAACCAAAACACAATAGCTGTACTTCTCAGTTGAACCCTTAGGGTTCGAAACTTCAACATACTCTTGACCTGAAAGGTCAAGTGCATTTTTGCTGATAACTACATCACCTTTGTCATTGACGCCAGTAGTGTAGTAGTTTGAATTATCTTCCATTTTCTTGGAAGAAATTCGACTCCGTGAAAGAAATGCCTTCGTTTGATAGAAAACATCCTTTCCCTTGCTATTGTAATAAACCTCCCTGTTATTCTTCTTTTCTAGCCAGTCTTTAACGTCAGCTTTTGCGTCAACGATACCGAAAGCCATAGCCTTCTCTTTCAAGGCAGTTGCATTATGGCTCATATACTGAACCATTTCGTTAACCGCGTTTTCAGCGTTTGCTGAAAGAGTGTTTTTATCTGACCCATTTGCAAATACTTTGTGTTGCGTATTTGCAATTTGGCTGTCGTAAACTACAGTATCGCCGTCGACCTTATAGTCGACGATCTGGAACTCTTCCTTCGGAAGATCCATATTTGAATTGGCTACGGAAGAAGTAGCGACCGTGTTATTGCTTGCATTAGCACTTTTTGGTGTCAAAAACAAAAAGTACAACGCTGCTCCGCTAATTGCAAGTATAAACAGTGCACCGATAGCTGTTTTTAGCCAAATATTTGGCTTTGACTTTACGATTTCAGTACTAGCAGCTTCATTATGCTTCAACTTATTTAGAATGCCTTGAAGGTATTCTAATTTTTCTTCGTCGGTTTTGAAAGCTGAGGCGTTAACCTTAACTTGATGAAACCATTTCATTGCCTTCTTATCGTCGCCAATAAAACCTTGGATTTTCTCTAATAGTTCTTTGATTTTTGTGTCCATTTTTATTTCACCTTCCTTTCCATATATTTTTTTATTATTTTGGCTAAAACAATAAATGAACACTGAGGTACACGATTCATACCTCATAATAACCCGATTTTTAAGCTTCATTGACAGATCTGCTGATTATGATATGTCAACTGCTAGAATTATAGCACAAAAGTATTAAAAAGTCAATAAGTATATAATATATATTAAATAAACGCAAGCACTTTAACTTTTTTAGGAAAAATAAAGAAAAATCACCTTCGAAAAGGTGATTTATTGTACTGGTGGAAGCCTACGACTTTTTTTAGGATTCTCCTTTGTCCCATTCTTTTTTAGATCACTTTTATGATATTCCTCTATTAGAATATCACAAATTTTTGTTAAAATCGATGGTTCTTCATCTTCTTCATCAGTGTTGGGCGTTAAGGAATATGCCAAAACGACCAAAATCACACCCGCGACCCAGAGATACCATTGGGGAAGTGTGTTGAATAAAATCCCAATGAAAATGAGAGTTCTGATGAAAAATCCAGAACTCCACCAAAAATCGCATATTTTAAAATACTTGTCTAGTTTAACTACTGCATAGAATGTTGCGAGAACAAGTACTCCATAGACAACTGCGAGATCGTCGAGAACGCCAAAAGTAATGGCGTTAGCTGTTCGCAAAACGAATAAAAGTATATTTGCAATAAGGTTGATCATTTTTTCAACCCCTCTTTCATTAAAGATTTTCCAGTCCAGTATAGAAATGTACTAGAATACTTATATAATAACATAAAAAACTTAAAAAGTCAATGAGCGAAGCCTTCGAAAAAAGAAGAAAGCTCCAAAACTGAAGCTTTTTGATATAATTTCAATTGGTGGGTGATTAGGGACTCGAACCCCAGACCCTCTCGGTGTAAACGAGATGCTCTAGCCAACTGAGCTAATCACCCGAACAATTACTATTCTAGCAGACTTTTTTTGTAAAGTCAACAACTTTTTTCATTTTTTGAAAAAATATTAAAGTTATGTTAAGATTATCTAGATGAATATGTAAAATCGAAAGGTAAAATAAAAATAATGGATACGCGAAAACCTAATGGGGTTGGTAAAAAATATGAAAAATACGCAGAAAATAAAAAACACGAGGGCGAAGACTATAATTTTTACGACAGAGTAATACGCGACAATTTGGTTATAGAAAAATTTGAGCATTTTGTGCTGGTTGAAAACCTGTTTCCGTATCAGATTTGGGATGGTTTTGAAGTTAAAAAACATTTGCTCCTGATTCCGAAAAGATTTACAGATACAATTAGTAATTTTTCGCCAGCAGAAAAAGAAGAGTATTTTGAAATTTTATCAAAATATGAAGCTCAGGGTTTTTCAATTTACGCTCGTGCGGCACAAAATATTCGAAAAACTGTTAAGCATCAGCATACGCATTTAATAATTTTAAATTATAATCGGCGAGTGCGTTGGCTATTTAATGTTACAAATAAAATTCTTTGGTGGCGTAATTTCTCTAAATAGTTTAGTTGATTTTTAGCGAAAAAAATGGTAGAATATTTAAAGTTTTATAATAATTTTTAATAGAGAGAAAATATGAAATCAGAAAATATTCGAAATGTAGCGATTATTGCTCACGTTGACCACGGAAAAACAACTTTGGTGGATGGTCTTTTAAAACAGAGCAATACTTTTCGTGAAAATCAGGCTGAAATGAGCCAAACGCTTTTGATGGACTCAGGCGATCAAGAGTCTGAGCGCGGAATTACAATTACCGCAAAACAGACATCAATTTATCATGGTGATTATAAAATTAATATTATTGATACTCCGGGGCATGCCGATTTTTCTGGCGAGGTTGAACGCACGTTGAATATGGCGGATGGTGTAATTTTGGTGGTGGATGCTCAAGAAGGCCCAATGCCGCAAACTAAATTCGTTCTTTCGAAAGCGCTTGAACTTGGCTTAAAACCAATTGTAGTGGTAAACAAAATTGATAAACCAGCTCGTCGAATTACAGAAGTGAATGATGAGGTTTCGGACTTATTTTTGGAGCTCGCTACGAATGATGATCAATTATTGTATTCAACTTATTATGCAATTGGTCGTGATGGTAAAGCTTGGCCAGAAGTGCCAGAAAATCCTGAAGCAGATGCAAATTTCGAGCCGATTTTTGATGCGATTATTAATGAAATTCCTGCGCCAAAAGTTGATCTTGAGGGTGATTTTCAGCTACTTGTAACCTCTTTGACTTATGATAATTTCTTAGGAAAATATGCGATTGGGCGAATTTCTCGCGGAAAAGTGAAATCTGGCGAACAAATTGCTTTAATTAAGAGAGATGGCACGGTTAAAAAGGCTAAAATTGATAAACTTTTTGCATACCGTGGTTTGAACCGTGAGGAAATTCAAGAAGCCTTTGCTGGAGACATCGTGGCGATTACGGGTATCTCTGAAGCTGAAATTGGTGAAACTTTAGCTGATGTAAATAATCCAGAATCCCTACCAACAATTGAGGTTGAAAAACCAACACTTTCGATGTATCTTGGCCCAAACACCAGCCCGATGAAAGGCCGTGAAGGTGAGTTTACGACTTCACGTCAAATTGGCGATCGGCTAAAGAAAGAGCTCGAAACAAATGTTTCACTACAAGTTGAAGAAAGTGGAATTGGTTTTATTATTTCAGGTCGTGGTGAACTCCACCTTTCTGTTTTGATTGAAACCTTGCGCCGTGAGGGCTTTGAGTTTGAAGTTGGTCGCCCACAAGTAGTTACAATTCAGGAAGACGGTATCGAAAAAGAGCCAGTTGAAGAGCTAATTATTGAAGTTGCGCCCGAATTTGTTGGTGCGGTGAGCCAAGAAATGGGGGCTCGCCGAGCTGAAATGCGTGCTCAAGAAAGCCTACCAACAGGAGCTACTCGCTTAACTTATATTATTACAACACGCGCAATGATTGGTCTTCGAAATCTAATGCTAACTGCCACAAAAGGCACGATTATTATGAATAGCTTGCCGTATGGTTATCAAGAAATGGGAGCTAAAATTCCTTCAAGCCGAAATGGTGTATTGATCGCTTTCGAAAAAGGAGTGTCAACACCTTATGCACTTCAAAGTGCGGAGAGTCGTGGCGAATTATTCATCGGCCCAGGAACTGAAGTTTATGCCGGAATGATTGTTGGTTTAAATAATCGCCAAGAAGATCTTGAAATTAACGTTGTGAAAGAAAAACATCTCACAAATATGCGTTCAAAATCTTCTGATGGCGCAGTTCAATTAACACCATATACAGATTTAAGCCTTGAACAATGTATTGATTTTATTGAAGATGATGAGCTCCTTGAAGTTACGCCGCAGAATTTGCGTCTCCGAAAGCGCTATCTCGACTCAAATGAGCGCAAACGAATGGTAAAATCTACTAAATAATAACGCTTGACAATTTACTAAAATATTTAAAAATCGCCCCAAGGACAGCGGGCGATTTTTTAGGTTTTTGAAAGTCTTAATTATTTTTCGCGACTTGTTCGAACGTTCACTGAATAAGATTCTTCAGATTGGTTTACTCGAATAACTTTAAACAAAATGTTTCCTTTCTATAATCATTTTTTATTTTGATACTTTTTATTTTTTGGATGATTATGTTATCATTATAGCACAAAATTATTTGTATGTCAATAGTTTTATTGTTGAATTGGTGTAATATATTTTATAGAGTTGGGTATGGCTGGAACAGAGTTTTGCTATTTTTTAGTAATATAAAATATATAGCCTATGAAATAAAATAGTTGAATAATTAATGAGTTTATGTTAAAATTGTGTAAAATATTTTCAAAATAAAAAGGAACAAAATGTTTAACAAAAAAACTATAAATGACATTGATGTGCGAGGAAAAGTAATTTTGCTTCGTGCAGATTATAATGCACCTATTGAATATTCAGAAGATGGTTCAGCGAAGAT
Source organism: uncultured Saccharimonas sp. (SeqCode) (assembly GCA_963522115.1). GTDB lineage: Bacteria > Patescibacteriota > Saccharimonadia > Saccharimonadales > Saccharimonadaceae > Nanogingivalis. The sequence continues at coordinate 248,201 of CAUQWN010000001.1, forward strand.
TTTGAATAATTATCGAATTCGATCAAGCTTGCCAACGATAAAAAATTTGATTGAACGAGGGGCTAAAAAAATAATTATTATTTCGCATATGGGGCGACCAAAATCGGTTGAAGGAATTGCCGATTTGGATGAACTTGAACATTTGCCTAATGGAACTCGAAAATATTCTTTGCGACCAGTTTTTAATAATTTGCGTGAGCTTCTACAGGCTGAAGGCTTGAATTTTCCGATGAATTTTCACGCTACACCAATCTTTCCGCGAACACGATACTCGGTTTCAATGAAAGATGCAAACGATGATTATAAGATTGAAATGTTAGAGAATTTGCGTTTTTCGAAGGCTGAAAAAAATAATTTACCAGAATTTGCGGAAGCGTTAGCGCAGGTTACTGGTGCGGACTTATTTGTGCAAGATGGTTTTGGCGTTATCCATCGTGAGCATACCTCAACTAGTGAAATTGCCAAAAAAATGCCAAGCGTAGCTGGTTTGTTACTTGAAAAAGAATACTCGACAATCTTGCAAGCTTTTAAGAACCCCGAAAGACCATTTGTGGCAGTAATGGGCGGTGCGAAAATATCTGATAAACTGCCGTTAATTGAGAAATTTATTGAGCGAGCTGATAAAATTATCGTAGCTGGAGCTATGGCGAACACTTTTTTAAAATATTTAAATGTTGAAGTTGGGAAAAGCCGAATTGAAGATGGTCAAAATGAGATTATTGAGCAGATTTTTGAGCTTGCGGAGCGAAAAGTTGGGTTTAATAGTTTGCGAAGTTTCATAATTTTGCCAGAAGATGTTGCTGTGGCGAGTGAATTTTCGAAAGATGCTGAGAGAATTGAAAAGCCTGTTACGGCGGTTTTAGAAAACGAGATTATTCTTGATTTAGGAGAAAAATCGATTCAGCGAATTGAAAATGAAATTTTAAATGCAAAAATGATAGTTTGGAATGGAACGATTGGTTATGCTGAATTTGAGAATTTTGCAAAAGGCTCTTCTCAAACTTGTTCTGCAATTTCGAAAGCTACAAAAAATGGTGCAAAATCAATAGTTGGTGGTGGTGACACTTCAGCTTTTGTTTTGGATTGGTCGATTCAAAATGTGGAGAATGCAGATTTTTCATTAATTTCAACTGGTGGTGGTGCAGCTCTTGAATTGATGAGCGGTGAAATTTTACCAGGATTTGAAGTTCTAGAAAATAAAGCATAAGAATTTACAAAAATAAAATAAAATGATAAAATAAAAGTATTATGGATAAAAAACTTGTTATCGCCAACTGGAAAATGAACTTAAATATGCAGGAATCGAGTATTTTTTTGCATAAATTGAGTGATAGAATTCAAGCTCATCGTGGAATGGAAATTATTCTCGCGCCATCAACTTTCACTCTGCAATCTTTAAGCTTGCAAGTTAATCATAGGCAATTTAAGTTAGCGGCACAGAATTTTTACTGGCGAGATCACGGAGCTTTTACTGGCGAAGTAGCAATTTTACAGCTCCGCGGAATTGTTCAGTATGCGTTAGTCGGCCATTCTGAAAGGCGAAATATTTTTCACGAAACAGATAAAGATATTCGTGCAAAAGTTGCTGCAGCGATTCGAAACGATATTCGACCAATTTTGTGTATTGGTGAAACATCTGATGAGCGAAATCATAATGAAACTGATTTAGTTCTAAACGATCAGCTAATTGGCGGGCTTGCAAATGTATCAAGTGAAGATATTACGAAAGTGATTATTGCGTATGAACCGGTTTGGGCGATCGGAACTGGTGTGAATGCTAACCCTGATGATATTCGAAAAGCGGTAAAAGTTATTCGAAATCAAATAAAACAACTTTATGGCGCAAAAACTGCTGAGAATATTCAAGTAGTTTATGGTGGAAGTGTCCAGCCAGAATTCGCAACAGATTATGCAAATATTAGGGGAATAGATGGTTTACTAATTGGCGGAGCGAGTTTGAGCGTTGAAAAATTTGCTAAAATTGCAGAAAAAGTTTTTGAAACAATAAAAAAGTAAAAGGAAAAATATGCGAGATATAGATTTTGAAGAATTAGATAAAGCGGTTGGAAGCTATCTTGAAAATGGTGTTGTGCCAAATTCGAAAGAGAAAAATAATGAGGTTTTTTCGAAAATCGAAAGCCAGATTGAGCATTCTCGTGAGCAACAAAAAATGGTTTTTGCACGAAAAGCTCCGCAGTCGGCGAACCAATTGCATCAAAATAACGAAAAAGCACAAATTCGAAATATTGAAAAGGTCGCTGAAAAACCAAAAAATGAGAAAAAATCTGTTTATAAAAAACCAAGAGTTCGAATTTTGGATGATTTTAGTGCGCCCGTTCCACTAGAGCATCACCGCGATAGTTTTGGCGTTTCACTTTTAGCAAGAGAAGAGAAAATTGCTTTCGAAAGCCCAATTTTAGAAACATATGGTGGTGAAAAACCAATTCGAAATATTAAAAAGCTTGAAAATTCACCGATTCGAAAAAAAGTTGTTTCAAAAAATGAAAAAACTCAAGTAAAAAAAGAAACTGAAGTTCAATCTCAAAAAAATGAAATTAATATTGCGGAGCAAAAAACTACCACGCCAAGTCGGGCGGAGTTTTATGCTGGTGTCTATCGGATTGGTGATGATAGCAATAAACTTCGAGTTTTTCATGGCGAGCACACGGTTGAGATTCCAGAGCGAAAAGTTTCTAGTTCAAATTTCGAAAATCTAAATCTCAAAAATGAGCTAGAAAAAGTTATGCCAGAAATTTCAAGCTTAAAAACTAGCGGCAATACGATTGCTCTTGATAATTCTGAGAAAATCAAAAAAGAGATAGATAGTAAAGCTGAAACCGAAGCTTCAAAGATTGAAGTTAAGACTGAGCAAAAAAATCAATCAGGGCAGATTAAAGAAAATAATAAAAGAATAGATATTTTTGAGTTTGATGAAAGAGTTAAAGAAAATTCAAAACAAAATGAATCCTCGGAAAAGGTGATAATTCAGCCTGTTGATGAAAATGAAAAGCCAAAAACACCTTTCGTGCAAAATCCGCAAATTGAAAAAAGACCATTAGGTACAAATCAAAATCAGGCTAAAAGTTTCGAATTTAAAAAGCCGGTTTCTAACTATGAGCAAAAATCTGCAACGATTACAAAGGAGCTTCGGCGGGCAAAAATGTCGGTACCGATTCTTTCGAGTGATGAATATTCTGCACCCATTAAGCATAAAAAGAAATCTGGCTGGGGTGTTGTGCTAGCCATAATTGCAATTCTAATGCTTGGTGCCGGTGCTGGATTGGTAGCATATCTGGTGGCATTCCGATAGAATTTTGTGTTTAAGATATTGAACCACTTTTCGAAAATTGAAGAGTGGTTTCATTTATTATAAAAAAGGAAAAGCCAGTGTGTACTGACTTTCGAAAATAATTAAGTGTAGATATAGCAGTTTTATTCCAATTTTTCAATTCTTTGCTCATTTTTTGGGTCATTGGTCTGATTGTTGATAGGCTCGTTATTTAAAATAACGAATATAAGCATACCAAAATAAATCATTATAAAAATTGAAAGTAAAGAACGAACTATAAATGCGCGAGGAGTTTTTATTTCTCTCATAATGTACCTCCGATAATATTAGAATGATTAAATTATACAAAATATAATTTTAAAAGTCAACAATTTGCTAAAAAGGCTAAAATTTGGTAAAATGAAAGAATATGAATGCACAAGAAATCCGAAAAGCTTATTTAGAATTTTGTCAAAAAAATGGCCACGAAGTAATCGATCGCGCTTCTTTAATTTTAAAAGATGACCCAACAACCCTTTTCACTGGGAGTGGAATGCAGCCGCTCTTGCCGTATCTTTTGGGCGAAAAGCATCCAAAGGGTGTGCGATTAACAGATAGTCAGACCTGCTTGCGAGCGCAAGATATTGATGATGTTGGTGATAATCGCCACACAACATTTTTCGAAATGCTTGGAAATTGGTCTCTTGGCGATTATTTTAAAGAACAGCAAATTCGGCAATTTTTTGAATTCTTGACAGATATAGTAGGCCTTGACCCTTCGAAAATATATGTTTCTTGTTTTATTGGTAACGAAAAATATAATATTCCACGTGATGACGAATCGGCAGAGATTTGGCGAAAGGTTTTTGCTGAAAAAGGTATTGATGCAAAAATTGTTGAGCTTAACACGGCCGAAAACGGTGATAAGCTTGGGCTTCAAGGCGGACGAATTTTCTTTTATAACGATAAAGAAAACTGGTGGAGTCGTGGTGGTGGCCTAGATTCAACACCGATTGGTGATCCTTGTGGTCCTGATTCAGAAGTTTTTTATGATTTCGGTAAAGAAAATCATGATGCTAGTTTTGGCGAGGCTCATCCAGCGAGTGATAGTGGTCGGTTTATGGAAATCGGCAATCAGGTTTTTATGCAATATCGACGAATGGAAGATGGTTATTTCGAGCCGCTTAAAAAGAAAAACGTTGATTTTGGCGGCGGCTTAGAAAGGATTGCTGCAGCAAAAATTAATAATCCAGATGTATTCCAAATTAGTTTGATGAAGCCAATTATCGAAAAGCTTGAAGAAATTAGTGGTAAAAATTACGATGAAAACAAAATTTCGATGCGTGTGATTGCTGACCATTTGCGAAGTGCAACATTTTTGGCAGTCGATGGATGTATTCCTTCAAATAAAGAGCAAGGTTATGTGATGCGAAAATTTATTCGTCGCGCGATGGTGAAGGCTTTTGATTTGGGTATAGAAGATAATTTTGTTGAACAGATTGTGCCAGTGATCGTGGATATCTATGCGCCAGATTACAAGGAAGTTGCTTCAAAATCTGATGAAATTATTGCAGTTATGGTGAAAGAAGAAAAAGCTTTCCGTCGAACGCTTCGAAAAGGCTTGCGAGAGCTTGAAAAATTTTCTCAAGATGGTTTAACTGGTGCGGAATTATTCCAGCTTTATGATACTTTCGGTTTTCCGCTTGAACTTTCAACAGAAGAAGCTATCCGACGTAAAATACCGCTTTCGAAAAACTGGCGTGAGGAATTTGATACTAAAATGAAAGAGCAACGCGAACGCTCGCAGACGGCTTCAAAGGGTAAGTTTAAAGGCGGTCTTGAAGGGCAAACTATCGAACACCGTAAGCTTCATACAGCTACTCACTTGATGAATGCAGCACTTCACAATATGTTCGAGGGGCAAATTGCACAAAAAGGTTCAAATATTAATGCCGAGAGACTCCGCTTTGACTTTACTTTTGACCGAAAATTAACTGATGAGGAAAAACAGCAAATTGAAGATACGGTTAATGATCAAATTTTGAAAGGGTTAGAAGTTTCTTGGGCGGAGTATCCAACGGATTACGCCTTGAATGAATTAAAAGCGATTGGTGTGTTTGGCGATAAATACGGCGAGATAGTTAAAGTCTATACGATGAAAGCCGAAGGCGAAAAACCGTTTAGTGTTGAAATTTGTGGTGGTCCGCATGTTGATAATACACGAGAGCTTGCTGAGGGTGGCAAGAAATTCAAGATTGTGAAAGAACAATCTTCGAGTGCTGGCGTGCGAAGAATTAAAGCAGTTTTACGATAAAAATAGATTAATCAGTCTAAAGGCTGATTTTTCTTTCGAAAATTTGCAAAAAAACCTTAAACGGTTTATAATAGTGTTAGTATGCTATTCAAGAATAAACAAAAAGAAGATTTAAGCGATAATCATATCGTTGCCCTTGATATTGGAACTGAATTCGTGAAGGCTCTTGTAGCTGAAATTGATGGTGATGAAATTCGTGTTATTGGTGTTGGGCGTGCACGGCAGAGTGTGGCGGATATGCATTCGGGTGCGATTGCTGATATTGCTAGCGTTGTTCAAAATTGTGAGAATGCTTTGATCGAGGCTGAAGACCAAGCGGAGATCCAAGCTAAAAAAGCCGTAATCGGAATTGCTGGTGAGTTGGTTAAAGGAGCGACAAATACAATTAAATATCGTCGTCCACAGCCAAATCGCCCTCTTGATGAAGCTGAAATGGAATTTATTATTGATAAAATTCAAGAAAGAGCTCAGCTTAAAGCTCAAAGAGAGATTGCTCTTGAGACGGGAAACCAAGAAGCTGAAATCAAGCTTGTTAATTCAGCAATTGTTGGGATTCATATTGATGGCTATAAGGTTTCGAATCCGATTGGTTTTCAGGGAAAAGATGTTTCAATTCAAATTTATACAGCTTTTGCGCCAACTGTTCATATTGGTGCTATTGAGCGTGTCGCAAATGAACTTGCGCTTGATTTAATTGCGGTAGCAGCTGAGCCTTTTGCGGTTGCTAGAAGTGTTGTTGGCTCAGATTCTTCAAGCAATTTTACTGCAATTTTAGCTGATGTTGGTGGTGGAACAACTGATATTGCTGTCGTGAATGATGGTGGTGTTGAAGGAACTAAAATGTTCGGAATTGGTGGTCGAAGTTTCACAAATCAAATTGCGAATGAGCTTTCATTGTCTTATAATAACGCTGAAAAGCTAAAGCTAAACCTTTCGAATGAAAAACTCAAGTCTACTATTGCAAAGCAGGCAATCGATGCAATTGATAATACTTTGGATGTTTGGATTTCTGGCGTTGAACTAGCTTTAAGCGATTTTGAAAATGTTGATTATTTGCCAAGTAAGATGTTGCTATGTGGTGGTGGCTCAAGCTTAGAATCTCTTGTTGAAAGATTGGAAAATGACGATTGGTGGCAAGAATTACCATTCAATAAAAAGCCTATAGTAAAGCATATTAAGCCTTCTGAAGTTTCGGGAGTTATTGATGAATCTGGAAAAATTAACGACCATACATTTATTACGGCAATGGGGCTTTTACGAGTCGGATATGACACTTACAGTACTGATGAAAATGCTAGCGAGAGTTTTCGTGATAAACTAAACAGGATTTTACGAGCTTAAAAGAGGTAAGACATGAGTGAAAAAGTTAAAAAAGATGTAATCTATGTCGATGTTGAAGATGATATTACAGATGTTGTTAATAAAATAAAATCTTCGAAAGAAAAAATTATTGCAATTGTTCCACCAAAAAGTTTGGGTATTTTTAGGAGTGCTGTAAATATTCGCTTGCTTTCTCGGGCTGCACAAAAAAATGATAAGAAGATTGTTTTTATTACCAATAATTCTGCATTAAAGACTATGTCGGCAGCGGCAAAAATTCCAGTTTCAAAAACCCTTCAAAGTAAGCCAGAGGTACCAGAAATCGATATTTTAGAAGTTGAAGGAGATGATGTTATCGATGGTGAAAGCTTGCCAATTTCGGATTTTAGCGGTCCAACTTCTGATGAGAAGGAAGCTGAAATTCTTGAGGGAATTGATATTGATGATAACAAGAATTTTAACAAGATTAATCCAGAGCTTAAAAAAGAGAAGACTAATAAATCTAGAAAAGGATCGAAAGTTCCAGATTTTTCAAAGTTTCGAAAAAAAATTCTCATTATCGGTGGGGTATTCTCTGTATTTTTAGTATTTATGATTTGGGCAATATTCTTTGCTCCATTTGCGGATATCACGATTGCTGCAAAAACCTCGACTACTAACGTAAAAGGTGTTACTTCGATTTCTAATAGCACAAGTGAAAATTCGTTGCTTTCAAAAACTGAAACTATTGAAAAAAATCATGAAATTACTTTTGAAGCGACTGGAACTCGTGAAGAAGGCGAAGCGGCTTCAGGGACTTTAAATCTTTCTCAAAGTGGTGATAGTGATCCTGTTACTGTGGCGCAAGGCTCTGCATTTTCAGCTGGGCAATGCAATTTTATTACAACCTCATCTGTTACTATTCCAGGAGCAAAGATTAAAGGTGGTGTAATTTCTAACGGAAAAGCAAGTGTTAAAATTAAGGCGACGACTATCGGCGAGCAATGTAATCTGCCAGCGCAAGAATATGTTTCATCAATTAAGGGTGTTTCGGCAAGTGGCGGTCAGCTTTCTGGTGGTTCGAAAAAAACTTTAAAAGTTGTTTCGCAAAATGACATAAATGCAGCAAAAGCTAAAATTAATACAGAAAATGCAGATTCTATTAAGAGTTCTTTAAAAGCTAAATTTGGCTCAGATTATACTGTATTAAACGATAGCTTCTCTGTAAAAGATGGTGAGATTTCTTCTTCTGTTGCCGTCAATCAAGAGGCTCCAAACGGTAAGGCTACATTAAAAGCAACTTCTCTATATTCAATTACGGCAATTGAAAATAGAAGTATTGAAAGAGTTATCTCTTCTCTTGCTAAAAATAAAATGGGTGACTTAAACAGTCAGAAAATTTATGATTATGGCTTGAAAGATGTCTCATTTTCGAAATTTAGTGGTAATAGTGTAGAAATTTCATCAAATGTAAAAATTGGCCCAGTTATTGATATAGATAATCTGAAAGATAAAATTAAGGGTAAAAAATCTGGTGAAGTCCGAAGCTTAATTGAAGCAAAAGAGGGTGTAAAAAATGTTGATGTGAAGTTTTCATTCTTTTGGGTAAATACTGTGCCGAACGATGATAAAAAAATTAATATCAAGTTTACGGTTGATAAATAATGAAATCTTTAAAGTTAATGGCGCTTGATGTTGGCACCAAGAGGATTGGTATTGCTTTGGCTGACTCCTTTATTAAAATAGCAATACCATTTACTACTGTTGAAGTGAATAATGATGTAGACTCTGCAATAAAACAAATTATTGAGATAATTTCGAAAGAAGAAATCGACGTTCTTGTAGTTGGGCTGCCACGAAATCAGAGTGGTGAAGAGACTTCGCAAACTGCTTATACCAAAGAATTTGTAAAAAATTTTGAATATTCAGTCGATAAAATTTGTTTTCAAGATGAAAGCTTGACGAGTATTCAGGCTGAAAACAGACTAAAAAGCTATGGAAAGCCATATTCAAAAGGCGATATCGATATGAATGCAGCTTCAATTATTTTACAAGATTATTTGGAGGAGAATTTTTAATGGATGGGATTATAAAACCACCAGTAAATAGAGATAATCAGGGGCTAATAGAAGATCGTGCTGAAAGGGTTATTGAGGAAATATCTAAGCGCGAAAGGGAAAAAGCTTCTATTTTGGACACAAAAAATAGTAAAAAAAGAGTTTTTCGAAAGAGGATTTTAGTTGTTTTTACAGTTTTATTATTTTGCTTTATTTCTTTTTGTGGAATTTTATTTTTAAGCTATAATAGCGCAATAAATTATAAAACTAACGATTCTAAAAAAGTTAACTTCAATATTAGTAAGGGTGAATCTTTAGATGTAGTTGCTCAGAAATTGGCTGATAAAAAAATAATTATTTCTAAAAACTCATTTATTTTTTATGCACGAATAAATAATAAACGAAATATTTTAGCTGGTAGTTATCAGTTATCTTCAAGTATGACAATTCCTGAGGTTTTGGATATTTTAAATAAAGGCCAAGCTGTTGATAGTTTTAATATTACCTTTTTACCTGGTGGAACGGTAAAAATGGCCAAAAACGCTCTTTTGAAAGCTGGCTATTCGAAAAATGAAATTGATGATGCTTTTTCGAAAGATTATTCCGGGGAATTTCCAACTCTTTTCTCTGGTAAGCCAAAAAATACGGATCTTGAAGGATTTCTTTATGGTCAAACTCATAATTTCAAGAAAAGTATAAAAGTTGAAAATATTTTGCGGAGATATTTTGCAGACTTTGAAGCTAAAATTAAAGAATTAAACCTTGAGAATAAATTTAAGCAAAAAGGTTTGAGTTTATATGAAGGGATTACGCTTTCTTCAATTGTTCAGAAAGAAACCTTGAGTGATTTCGAAGATCAACAAAAAGTTGCAGGCGTTTTTTACAACAGAATTAAAGCTGGAATGACGCTTGGCTCAGATGTGACATATCAATATATTGCGGATAAAGCAGGGGTTGAAAGAACTCCAAACTTAGATAGTCCTTATAATCTTCGAAAATATAAAGGTTTAACACCTACTCCAATTGCGACACCAGGGCTATCTGCTCTTAAGGCAACGGCTTCTCCAGCTGAGCATAATTATTTATTCTTTTTGAGTGGAGACGATGATAAGACTTACTACGGTAGAACGGATATAGAGCATCAAGATAATATTAAAAGATATTGTGCAAAAAAGTGCTTGATTTTGTGATTAAGCTTGACAATTGTATTAATATTTGATAGAATCTTATATGTAAATTAATATAAAAATGATGTTTTGTGCATTTTTATATTAAGGCACCTACCAGAAAATACTTTATAGCATTCGTTTAACTCTATAATATTAATTAAAAAGGTCGACATTATGCTAATTTTCGAAAAGAAAGGGTATTATTAAGGTAGTGCATCACAGTAATGTGTTTGCGGGAGAAAGATTATTTGTAGTCAAAAACGAGGAGTTAAATCTCCTAAAATTGAAATTATACAGAATAGAAAAAATACAGTTTCTAATTCTACTTTTTTAAAGATAATTAACATACTAAGTTTAAAATCAACTGTTGTTTATTCTTCTATTTTTGTTATTGTGGTTATGGTTGCCGTATTTGGTGGTAGTCAGCCAGATATTAAAAAAACGACCGAGCTAAACAATCAAATTAATTCAAAGTCTGTTGAAAATACTCAAAATAGTAATGAGAAATATTCTGTAGCAGACAAAGTTACGGAGTCTGGTGTTGTTGCAAATCTTGCTGAGTCTGCTGATTTAGCGATCGCATCTTCTGTGGCGAGCCTTTCGACATCTACTGCAATACTTCAGGATTCGCCTCAAGCTGCTGCTTCTGTTGAAAAGCCTAAAGTTCTTGAGGTTTCTTCTGAAAAACGTGAAATCATTAAATACACTACAACTTCAGAAGAGGTTATTCAAACAATTGCCGATAAATATGGCATCACTGCTCAAACTATTAAATGGGTTAATGGCTTGAAGGGTGATAAAGTTGAAGCTAATAAGGAGCTAAGAATTCTGCCTGTAGACGGAATTATCTATCGATTTAAATCTGGCGATAGTATTAAATCCGTAGCAGAAAAATACCAAGCCAGTTTAGAGAGATTGATTTCTTATAATAAGCTTAAAGATAGCGAAGAGCCTAAAGAAGGCGTTGAGATTGTAATTCCTGGCGGTATCTTGCCCGAAGAAGAGCGACCAGATTACAATCCTAAATCCAAGGTTTTCTCAACTTTTACAGCTTCGAATTCTCGAAAATCTTCTAGCTCTGTGAACGTATCACCAGTGTCTCTATCTTCTAATTACAATGTTAAGGCTGGAAATGCTTATGCCTGGGGAAACTGTACTTGGTATGCATATAATCGTCGTCCAGACATCGGAAGTTTTTGGGGTAATGCTTCAACTTGGGCAGTCAGCGCTAGAGCTGCTGGGTATAAGGTTGACCAAAATCCATCTGTAGGTGCAATTGCTCAGTGGAATGCTTACGCAAACTCATACATTTGGGGCTACGGGCATGTTGCTATTGTTGAGTCTGTGAACTCTGACGGAACAATTACTGTTTCAGATATGAATTACGCTGGAAAACTGAATGTTGTAACAACTCGAACAGTACCAGCAAGCAGTGTTTCGAACTATATACACTAAAATATTTAAATGAGCGTTACTATTTTGAGCGCTCATTTAAAATTGGATTTTTTATATTTTTTGTGTTATTATGTATGTATGTTTGTAGATACAGCTAAGATTTTTGTTCAAGCCGGCCGTGGCGGAAATGGTGCGGTTAGTTTTCGAAGGGAACTTTATATCGAAAAAGGCGGCCCAGATGGTGGTGATGGCGGAAAGGGCGGCAATGTTATCTTTCGAGCGACTAAAGATCTAAATACACTTTTGAATTTTCGTTATAAGCCAGAAATTAAAGCTAAAAAAGGTGAAAATGGTTCAAAAAGGAATAAGACTGGAAAATCCGGCGAAGATTTAATTGTCAAGGTTCCTGTGGGAACTTTAGTTAAACGAGACGGAGAAATTTTAGCTGATTTAAAAGCTGACGGAGAAGAGGCTGTGATCGCTCGAGGTGGTGATGGCGGCTTTGGTAATGCTCACTTTAAATCTTCAGTTCGGCAAACTCCGCGTGTTGCTGAACTTGGCGAATCTGGTGAAACTTTTGAAGCTGATTTAGAGCTAAAACTGCTTGCTGATGTCGGGCTAGTTGGTTTTCCGAATGCTGGAAAATCTACATTTTTGAGTGTTGTTTCTAATGCGCGGCCAGAAATTGCCAATTATGCTTTTACGACCCTTACTCCAAATCTTGGCGTGGCGGAAATTGATGGTTTTAATTTGTTAATTGCGGATATTCCTGGCCTAATTGAAGGGGCGAGCGAAGGTAAAGGCTTAGGGGATGCATTTTTACGTCATGTTGAAAGAACAAGTGTTTTACTTCATTTGATTGATATTTATGAAGAGAATCCAGATGAACAATATAAAATTATTCGTGAAGAATTAAAAAAATATCAACCCGAGCTTTTGGATCGGCCTGAAATCATTGCTTTGACTAAGTCAGAAGGAATGGACGCCGAAATGATTGACTTTCAAATTTCGAAGCTTCATAAAGTGGCTGGTGACTCTCAGATTTTTGCAATTTCTTCGAGCGCGCATCAAGGTTTGAAAGAAGTTCTTCGTGCACTTCGAAAACAAGTTGAAGAATCTAGAAATATGCAAGCCGAAGTAAATCTTGATGATGAAGAAAATGAAGAGATTGCTGTAATATCTCTATCTCAAGATGAGATCAATAAGGCTTGGTCGGTTGAATTTAATGAAGAAGAAAACATCTTTGAGATTTATGGTGAAAAAATTGAAAAATTTGCTCGCCGAACTAACTTTATGAATATACACGGCGTAAATCGCTTGCGTGATATCTTGCGAAAAATGGGAATTGAACATGAACTCCGCCGAATAGGCGCAGAAAACTCAAGTATAATTTCGATCGCTGGCAATCAATTTGAGCTAGTTGATTCGAATTGGGAAGATTAAAGTTGCTTAAATAAAAAAGCACGATCTTAGTCGTGCTGGATGTATGATAGTTAACTTTTAGGCTCATTTTTGGATTCTTCTAAGGATTCCAATTCTTCCATACCTATATAGAAAGCTATAATCTCTCGAACTTGGCTCTTATCGAATTCTTCTGAAAAGATTTCGATAATTTCAATTGGATTATAATCATTATCAAGAAGTAATTTGATCAGCCTTTCTGCAATGTTGTTAATTTCTTCCTCGGCTAGCTGTACGGGGTATAGGCGTATTTGATCATCAATAACCATCTGTCTTAAAGATGCTGATTCGTAATTTATAAAAATTGCCATTATTCTTCTCCTATAAATGTGCGCGCCACTCTCTGGCGAATGAGTGAGATATTATCTCGGAGCTATTTGTATTCTACAATATTTTAATTAAAAAGTCAAGTATATTTGTTATTTTTGTAGTTTTAGAGTAAAATATAAGCATGAAGACTTTCTTTTTTTATGATCTTGAAACAAGCGGCTTTAGCCCGCAAAGCGATCGAATTATGCAATTTGCAGGACAGCGAACAGATGAAAACCTTAATCGAATTGGCGATCCTGTTAATATTTTGGTTAAACTGAATGATGATGTTTTGCCAAGCCCGAGTGCGCTAATGGTGACGAAAATTAGTCCGCAAAAAACGGTTGAAGAGGGTTATACTGAAGCCGAATTTGCGAAAATACTTGTTGAAGAATATTTTACGCCAGATACAGTGATTGTTGGATATAACAATGTTCGATTTGATGATGTTCATATTCAGCATCTTTTGTGGCGAAATTTCTACCCACCATATGATTGGCAATGGAAAGATGGTCGCTCGCGTTGGGATTTACTTGATGTCGTGCGAATGATTCGCGCTCTTCGTCCGGAAGGTATTAATTGGCCGTTTATTATAAATGAAGAAACTGGCGAAAAATTTGCGGCTAATAAGCTTGAGCTTTTAACTAAAGAGAATGGAATTTCGCACGAAAATGCTCATGATGCAATGAGTGATGTTGATGGCTTGATAGATGTTGCGCGACTCTTGAAAGAAAAACAGCCGCAGATTTTTGATTACTTGTTTAAAATACGTTCGAAAAATGAAGTTCAAAAACTAGTTAATCTTGAAAATCCAAAACCATTTGTTTATACGTCTGGTCGCTTTAAAGTTGAGTTTGAAAAAACTACTGTGGCTTTTCCAATTGTGCCGGCTAAAAATAAAAATGTAATTGTTTGGGACTTGAGATTTTCTCCTGAGAAATTTATTGATTGGAGTGAAGAGCGAATTCTAGAAAATATTACGGCAGATTTCGAGACTCGTTCGCAAGCAGATTTTACGCCACTGCCAGCCAAAGTTTTGCAATATAATAGATGTCCGGCAGTTGCGCCAATGGGTGTTTTGACTGAAAAAAATCAGCAAAGATTGAAGATTGACTTAGTTGAAATTCAAAAAAACTTAGACATTTTACGAAAGAATCCACACTTTGCTGAAAACCTTAGATCTGCTTTCGAAAGGCGAAGTGAAGTTTTTCAATATAAGAGCAGTACAGAAAAACCAGCTCCAGAAGCTCGGCTTTTTGAAGGTTTTGTTTCAAAAAGTGATGATATTAAAATTGAAGCTGTTCGAAATTCTACTGATCGCGAGCTCGCTGATTTTCATCCAGATTTTGCCGACGAACGATTGACGGATCTACTTCTTCATTATAAAGCAAGGAGTTTTCCGAAAAGTTTAAGTTCTCAAGAAAAAGAGCTTTGGGAAGAGTATCGGGTAAAAAATTTACAAAAAATGATGCCCAATTTTATGAAAGAATTCCAAGAAATTGCAAATAACCAAAATCTAAATTCACAAGAAGAATATATTTTAGAAGAAATTAAACTTTGGCTTGAAAATATTTTACCAGAAACTGACTAGTCTATAATCCCGATAAAAATTGTGACAGCTCCTAAAATTGCATGGCTAATGATTACTCCAGTGAGGTTCTTGGTTTTGAGATATTTTTGATGCCACAATAGACCAATTAGAAATGTTAATATACAGGTTATGAGATCTTTATAGCCTAAATGCGCTAAGCTATATAAAATCGATGAAATTAAGATGATTGAGAATTTTCGAAAATTTATTTGTTGTAAAATACTCGTTAATGCTCCTCTATAAAGAAATTCTTGAATAGGCGAAGATACAAAAATATAAAATAAGTAAAAAGACAGAGTTTCGCTCGGCTGGAATCTTGATATTTTAAAGCTGGATAAAATAATTCCAATAACTATAAGAATAAGTGTTATTACTGAAATATCTCGAATTGACTGTGTGGTCTTTGCTGGTTTGATGCCGAGGGAGCTGTTATTGAAGCCTGATAATCTGAGTATGGTATAAATTAAAATTCCGCCAATAGTTAAAATTATGAATTTATTTTTAAAAAATAATGGATTAATCAATAATAAAAATGGAATAACTATATAAAAAGTGAATATTAATAACAATATTAATCTGTTACTTTTGTGTGTCATTTCGTTAGTTCTTTAATTTCTGGCGACCATTCACCAGCTAAGATTTTTTTATTTTGCTTGTCTAATGATATAAGCTCGCGAACCTCTTTCGGTAGATTGTCTTCTGAATGCTTGAAGCCTGTTGTCCACTGATAACCCTTATTATAGCCTAGTTCCTTGGTAATTTTAGAAGTAGAATTTCTTAAGTGTAAAGGAATAGGGGCGTTTGGGGCTTTTTTTGCTAAGTTATAAGATTGAAACATAATTCCGGTAGCTTCACGTGATTTTTTAGATTTTGCTAAAGCTATTGCAGTGTGAAATAAAATATATTTTGCTTCTGGCATTCCTATTTTTTCAACCGAATCAAAAGCAGAATTTGCCAAACTAAGAGCACCATTTCCAGCTAGCCCAATATCCTCACTCGCAAAAATAATCATTCGGCGGGCAATATATTTTGGGTCCTCGCCGGCATTTAACATTTTAGCTAGATAGTAGCCAGTAGCATCAACGTCGCTGGCTCGCATGCTTTTGATAAAAGCCGAGATTGCATCATAATGAGAATCGCCATTTTTATCATAAATTAATGTTGAATTTTCGATTGAATTTTTAATAACTTCTGGCGTAATGTTATTTTTTTCGAAATTTAAAATTAGCTCGAGATTTCCAAGCGCATTTCGAGCATCGCCACTACTTATTTTAGCGAGAAGTTTGAGTGCTTCTGGCTCTATTTTTGTTTTTGGTGAAACTTTTTCAAGTGCATTTTTGATGATTTTTGAAATCTCATCAATATTTAAAGGTTTGAGCGACAGAACTCGACTTCTTGAAAGTAGCGGTGTGATAATTTCGAATCCTGGATTCTCGGTTGTTGCGCCAATCAAATTTATTAATCCACTTTCAATATGTGGCAAAAAAGCATCTTGCTGCGATTTATTGAAACGGTGAATTTCATCAACAAAAAGAATTGTTCGTGTTCCGAGGTTCCAGTTTTGGCGAGCATGTTCGATAACTTTTTCAATATCTTTTTTACCACTAGTGACGGCTGAAATTTCAATAAAATCTGCATTGACTTCATTCGCCAAAATTCTTGAAAGAGTCGTTTTACCGGTTCCAGCTGGCCCCCAAAAGATTAAGCTGATAGGTTCTTTGTTTTCGATTATTTTTCGTAAAATTCCATTTTTACCAATAAGGTGAGATTGGCCAATAACTTCAGCAAGCTTTTTTGGCCTCATTTTTTCAGCAAGGGGAATTCTTTGTTGGTAATCCATTTCTATATTTTACCATTTTAATGTAAAAACTGCAAAAATGGCCTTTTCGAAATTTGAAAAAAACACTATTTTATGGTATCATTTAGCTAAGTAGTCAATTAAAATGAATTTGAGGAATTATGAAAATTAATACAAAACCATTGCCTGGGATGATGGAGTTATTGCCAGAAGAGCAACTCGAGTTTAATCGAATTATGGCAATTATTCAAAAAAATTATGAAAAATTCGGATTTACGCTGATTGATACACCAGTGATTGAGCGAACAGAGACTCTTCTTGCAAAAGCTGGTGGTGAGACCGAGAAGCAGATTTATCGTTTTTCAAAAGGTGATAATGATTTAAGTTTGCGGTTTGATTTGACTGTACCGACTGCAAGATTTGTTGCTGAGAATTTTGGTCAGTTGCAATTTCCTTTTAAACGTTCGCAAATTGGTAAAGTCTATCGCGGCGAAAGAGCGCAGCGAGGTCGTTTTCGTGAATTTTATCAATGCGATATTGATGTGATTGGGCGAGACAAATTAAGCATTTCTTATGATGCTGAAGTTATTTCAGTAATTTATAATATTTTTCGAGAGCTAAATTTTGGTGATTTTACTCTTCGAATTAATAACCGAAATATCACGAGCGGTTTAATTGAAGGGCTTGGATTAACTGAAAAATCAGCTGAAATTATGGCTTTGATTGATCGTGCTGAGAAAATTTCAACTGAGGAGTTTTCAGGGCAACTTACAGATTTAAATTTAGGAGAAAAGTCTCAAATAATTTCTGATTTCATTAAAATCTCAGGTTCAGCTGAAGATGTTGTATGCGAGTTAAAAAATCTTTCTCAAAAAATCAAAAATCAACGATTCGAAAAAGGAATTGAGGAGCTTTCCGAAGTTTCTAAACTGTTAAAAATGATGGGCGTTGAAGAAAAATATTTCAAACTCGATATGCTAATCGTTCGCGGTCTAGATTATTACACAGGAACAGTTTTTGAAACAAATTTGAACAACTTCAATGAAATTGGCTCAGTTTCTAGTGGTGGGCGTTATGATAATTTAAGCGAATATTATTCGAAAGAAGAATTACCAGGAGTCGGTGCTTCAATTGGTTTAACTCGATTGTTTTGGTGCCTACGAGACTTGGGCTTGCTGAAATTTTCAAAACGCTCAACTGCGGATTTTTTAATAGTTCCAATGAGTAAAAACGAGCTTCAAAAATCTTTCGAAATTGCTGGTGAATTAAGAAAAGAAGGTAAAAATACTGAAGTTCTGCTTGAAGATTTTAATATGAAAAAAGCTTTTAAGTTTGCCGATAAGCGGGGTGTTAAATATACTTTAGTAATTGGTGAAAAAGAAATTTCTGAAAATTCATTTATTTTTAAAGATATGGAAACTGGTGAAAAGTTAGAATTAGCCGAAATTCTAAAAAAATAGTGCTATTGTTTATTTTTTAAAAAATATGTGGTATAATCATTTTATATCACTTTGGCGCCTTGGCGGAGTGGTTACGCAGCGGTCTGCAAAACCGTTTACACCGGTTCAAATCCGGTAGGTGCCTCCAAAATATTTAAGTAAAGGAAACCATATGAAAGAAGAAAATCAAAGAGTTGTAGAAATTCGAAAAGGTGAAAATGAATCAAATGTTCGCCCAGTAGTTGTTGCTCCAGTATCAAAAAAGAAGAAATATAGTCAAACAGTAAAAAGTATTCGGCAAATTTGTGTTTGGTTTAATATTTTTACGGCTATGGTTTGTGCCTTAATCAGCCTAGTATATATTTGGGTAGACAATAATCTAGGGGAATTAATGGGTAAGGCTTGGGCTACGTTCTTAGTGCTTGGTGCTTTTTCTCTATTCATTATGATTATCGCTCCACTTCTTGATAAAGATGAAGCTTAAGTTTATAACACGCCTTGACTTTTGCAGTTAAGGCGTGTAAAATATAAATATAAATATGCGCGAGTGGCGGAATTGGTAGACGCGAGGGACTTAAAATCCCTTGACCTAAACAGTCGTGCGGGTTCGATTCCCGCCTCGCGCACCAAATTTAACAATAGTAGGAGAGTATAATAAAATGACAATTGCAATTATTGTAATTATTGCTGTTCTTGTCCTTGTTGGGCTTTTTGTTTGGAGCCAATACAACGCACTTGTGCGGCTTAATGAAAGAGTTGAAGAAGCTTGGAGTGATATCGCTGTTCAGCTAAAATACAGAGCAGATTTGATCCCTAATCTTGTTGAAACTGTAAAAGGTTATGCAACTCATGAGAAAGAAGTTTTCGAAAATGTAAGTAGTGCACGAGCTGGATTAATAGGTGCTGGAAACAATGTTTCTGATGCTGCTAAAGCTGAGGGTGAACTTTCACAGGCGCTCGGCCGTCTGTTTGCTGTTGCCGAAAATTACCCTGAACTAAAGGCTAATGAGGGCTTTATACGTTTTCAACAACAACAGCAAGAAATCGAAGATAAAATTCAAGGTGCACGCCGATTTTATAATGGTGGTGTTCGAGACCTTAATATTAAGATTAAAGTATTCCCAACTAATATTTTTGCTAAAAAATTAGGTTTTGAAAAGAGGGAATTCTTCGAAGTAGAAGATAGAAAAGTAGTCGAATCTGCGCCTCAAGTAAAATTCTAATTTATTTTTTAGAGGTTTTATTAAATATGTATAGCTCAATTTCTCAGAATAAGCGTAATACTGTGATTATTTTCTCATTATTTATTGCGATTATTTCTGGGATTGGGCTATATTTTTCTTACATCTATAACGATTTAATAATTTTTATTTTTACGCTAATTTTTACTATTTTTTATGCATTATTTCAGTATAAGATTTCGACAGCCATTACTTTAAAAATGAATGGTGCTGAGCCGATCTCAAAAAAAGATGCTCCTGAATTTTATTCAATAGTTGAATCATTATCTATTACTGCTGGCCTACCAATGCCAAAGCTTTATATCATCAATGATTCTTCGATGAATGCTTTTGCAGCCGGAACTGATCCTGAGAATTCCGTAATCTGTGCAACAACAGGGCTTCTTGAGAATATGGATAAGGTTGAAATTGAAGGAGTGATGGCTCATGAAATTTCACATATTAAGAATTATGATATTCGAGTCTCAATAACAGCAGTTGCTTTAACTGCTGTTATTGGGGTGCTTTCCGATATTGTTTTAAGGTTTATTTTTCTAAATGACGACGATGAGGATTCGAAAAACCCAATCGCTTTAATCTTGGGACTATTTTTTGTTTTGATTTCGCCACTTTTAGCTACAATAACAAGGCTTGCAATTTCTCGTCAGCGTGAATTTTTAGCTGACGCAACCGCTGTTTCATTAACTAGATATCCAGATGGCTTAATCAGTGCTCTTGAAAAGTTAAAAAATAATAAGCCTCTTGAAAGACAAAACTCAACAACGGCAAGCTTATTTATTTCCAATCCTATGAAACAGGGCTTTTTTCAGAAATTATTTTCAACACATCCACCTTTAGATGACAGGATTAATAGATTGAAAGAAAATAGTGCGAGGTTTTAATGTTTAGGAAGAAAATATTAAGTTCAAATGAAGAACAAATTAGTTTAGTTTATTTTTGGTATATAAGAATCAGAATTTATTTACGAAAAAATATATTGGAAAGGTTTCGAAAGTTTAAAGCGCGCAGGCCACACAGAAGCTTTAAAATTTCAAGAAAAAGAGATTATGTTCGACCCTTAAAAATTGGGGGTTATTGGAATTTGCTGGGTTTTGTTTTTAAGCTCATTCGAGATAACAAAAAGATTTTTCGAAATCTTGTTTTAGTCTCGGCTTTAGCTGGCATTATTTTTATTGGGCTAATGGACCAAAATTTTGTTTCAAGCTTGCAAGCTGTTGTTGATACTACTAACGGTGGAAATTTCGAAGGATTTTTTGGTGAAATTGGCAAAGCCGGATTGATCATGGCAGCAACGTTTAATAGTGGTGGTTTGGTGCAATCACCAAGTGAAATTCAACAGATGATGTTTGCTATAATAGTGCTATTTATTTGGCTCGCGACAGTTCAGATTTGTAGAAATATTTTAAGTGGAAAAAAGAACTTAAATTTAAGAGATGCTTTATATTCTTGTGGAGCTCCTATTATCCCAATGACGGTTATTGCTATCGTAATATTAATGCAATTAGTTCCTGTATTTATTGCAACGATTGTTGGTGCAGCCGCAAAAACAACAAGTTTTTTATCGAGCGGAATAGAACAGGCTGTATTTTTCAGTGCAATACTATTACTATTTTCGCTCTCAGCTTTTTGGGTTATGGGCTCAATTTTTGCAATGATTATTGTTACAATTCCAGGGACCTATCCATTACAGGCCCTAAAAATTGCTGGTGATATGGTTTCTCAAAGAAGGCTTGCAATATTGAAGAGAATTTTATTTTTAATTTTTATACTTGCTTTAATTTGGTCGATTATAATAATTCCAATAATCATGTTGATGAATTGGCTGATTTCAATTAATGGATTCTTTGTTAATATTCCAATCGTACCGATCTCTATGCTCCTAATGAGTTGTTTTTCTTGCGTTTTAAGCTCGGTTTATATTTATGTTTTATATCGAAGGATTGTTGATGGGGACAGATAAAAACACTCGATATAAAGATTTGCTAGAGCTTTTGAACCGTTATTCTTTCGAATATCACACTCTTGATAATCCAAGCGTTCCAGATTCGGTTTATGATTCACTTTTTTCTGAGCTTAAGAAAATTGAGGCTGAAAACCCAGAAATAATATCAAAAAACTCACCAACGCAAAGAGTTGGAAATATGGTTAAGGGTGGGTTTATTAAGGTTTCTCACGCTAGTAGAATGCTAAGTTTAAATGATATTTTTAGTAGTAAAGAAATTTTCGATTGGTTTGAGAGAATCAAAAAACTTGAGCCAAATATTGAAGAGGATTTTTTTGCAGATATTAAAATGGATGGTTTAGCTTGTTCTCTTATTTTTGAGAATGGTGAATTTGTGAGAGCTGTTACTCGAGGTGATTCTTTTGTTGGTGAAGATGTTTCAAGTAATATTAGAACAATTAAAAATATTCCGCTTTTTTTACAGGCAAGTGGTGAATTTGAAAATTTTAAAAATGGAAGAACTGAAGTTCGCGGCGAGATTGTTATTTTGAAGGAAGATTTCGAAAAAATAAATCTTGTTCAAAAAGAGCGTGGTGAACCAGAATTCGCTAATCCACGAAATCTGGCTGCAGGTACAATTCGCCAGCTTGATCCTTCAGTCGCAGCTTCTCGACCTCTACATTTTCGAGCTTATGATTTAATTCGTGAAAATCCACAAGATATCCCTACTAACCAGTTCGCTTATAAAGCATTAAAAAATCTTGGTTTTACGATAAATGAGCAAGCTTCAAAAATTAACGGTTTAAAAAAAATTATCGAGTTTATTGATTTTTGGAGTGAAAAGAGAAAAGAGTTACCATTTAATACTGATGGGCTAGTTGTAAAAATTAATAATCGTGAGCATTTTTCGAAACTTGGAATTGTTGGAAAGCAGCCTCGTGCAGCAATTGCTTTTAAATATTCCCCTGAAGAAGTTACGGCGGTGATTTCAGACATAGTTATTTCGATTGGACGAACTGGTATCGCAACTCCTGTCGCGGTTTTTTCGCCAGTTCAACTTGCCGGAACCACTGTTCGGCATGCAAGTTTACATAATGCTGATGAAATTAAGCGACTCGATGTGCGAATTGGTGATACGGCAGTAGTTTTTAAAGCTGGCGACATTATTCCGAAAATTTTACGGATTTTGCCGGAGCTTCGACCAGAAAATGCTAAAGTTTTCGATTTTAAAAAAGAGCTTGAGAAAAAGTTTCCAGATATTGAGTTTTACCGACCAAATGGTGAGGTTGCATATCGTGCAAAAGGTTTAAATTCAAGCTTAATTTTGAAAAAAATGGTCACATTTTATGCTTCGAAAGCAGGTTTGGACATTGAAAATCTTGGTGAAAAAAATGTTGATTTGTTGGTTGAAAAGGGGCTGGTTAGAGATTTAGCTGATATTTATAATCTTCAAAAAAGCGATTTGTTAAACCTTGAACGCTTTGGAGAAACTTCAGTTAATAATCTTTTAGGAGCTATTGAGTCTTCGAAAAATCCAGAGCTCTCAAAATTTATCTCAGCTCTTGGAATTAGACATATTGGTGGCGAAACGGCAAAGCTTTTGGCGGAAAAATTTAATAAATTTGAAAATATTTGCAATGCAACGCTTGAAGAGCTTCTTGAAATTGACGGAATTGGCAAAAAAGTTGCTGAAAGTATTCTAGCATATTTTAATGATGACGAAAATTTGCGAATTTTAACAAAAATGTTTAACCTTGGTGTGAAAGTGCAAAATTTTGCAAAAAATGAGGGGATCTTAAGTGGTAAAAATTTTGTAATTACTGGAACGCTAAAAACAATGGCTCGTGAAAAAGCTGCAGAAAAAATTGAAGAGTTGGGTGGAAAATTCCAAAAAACGATTTCGAAAACCACAGACTTTTTAGTAATTGGCGAAAAGGTTGGTGCAACAAAAATTTCGAAGGCCGAAAAACTAGGTGTAAAAGTTATGGATGAAGATGAATTCTTGAAAGAAATAAATGCAAACTAAAATTATTGCAGCTTATCCTTGTTTGGGTAAAACTACTCTTTCAAAAATATCTAAAAAGCGATTTTTAGATATGGAATTTAATGAAAGTAGTAAAACTAAAATGATGAATGAAGTTGAAAGATCTCATTTTTTTGATTTTTGTCTACAAAAAATTGAAGAAGAATATTATTCGGGCAATTTCAAAATTATATTTATTAGTGAAGACGATGAGATTTTAAAGCGACTACTTTCAAAAAAGATTAGTTTTATACTTATTTTACCAAATGCTCTTAACAAAAGAGTGATGCAAGAGTATAAAAGGCGTGTTGTATGTCGTTCTGGTAAAAATTGGTGGAATAATGTTATTGAGCCGGAAATTAGCAATCTTCAAAACAGAATTGAATTTTACAAAAATAATGAGCTAGTTGAGGTTTATTTAACTGATGAGAATGAATATATTTGCGATAAGGTTACTTTATGGTGATTTTTTGATTTTTTATACTATTTTTGGTATAATTTAAAATAGTATGAAAAGATATAATCCGATTGAAATTGAAGAAAAATGGCAAAAAAAATGGGATGAATCAAAGCTTTATGAGGTTGAAGCGGATTCTTCGAAACAGAAAATGTATATTTCGGGAATGTTTCCATATCCAAGTGGGGCAGGACTTCACACTGGGCATGCAAGGAGTTATACGATTGTTGATTCGATCGCGCGTTTTTATCGCCAGCAGGGCAAAAATGTTTTAAACCCAATTGGTTGGGATACTTTTGGCTTGCCAGCAGAAAATTATGCAATTAAAACTGGGATATCTCCACAGGAAGCTACAAAAACAAATATTGCAAATTTCAAAAAACAATTTAAACGACTTGGAATTTCAATCGATTGGTCGCGAGAAATTAACACTTCAAATCCAGAATATTACAAATGGACACAGTGGATTTTTCGTGAGCTCTATAAAAAAGGCCTAGCTTATCGAAAAGAGAGCTACCAGTGGTGGTGTGATAATGACAAAACAGTTCTTGCCAATGAACAGGTTGAAAATGGCCGATGCTGGCGCTGTGGCGAAGAAGTTTCAAAAAAACAAATGACTCAGTGGTTCTTTAAAATTACTGCATATGCTGACGAACTTTTGGCTGATATTGATAATCTTGATTGGCCTGAAAAAATCAAAACAATGCAGCGAAACTGGATTGGTAAATCTGAAGGTGCTGAGGTGGAATTCAAGATTGCCGATGGTGAAGCTAAAGGTGAAAAAATTAAAGTTTTTACAACTCGACCAGATACAATTTTCGGTGTGACATTTTTAACTATTGCGCCAGAACATGAATTGCTCGAAAAACTCTCTACTGATTTAACTAGAGAAAAACTTGAAGAATATAAGAAAAAATCACTTAAAAAATCTGAAATTGAGCGCCAAGAAAATAAAGAAAAGACAGGAATTTTTACTGGAAGTTATGCAATAAATCCAGCGAATGGTAAGAAAATCCCAATTTGGGTGAGTGATTATGTGCTTGGAGGCTATAGTGAAGGGGCTGTTATGGCGGTTCCTGCTCATGATGAGCGAGATTTTGAATTTGCTAAAAAATTTGATTTGGATATTATAAAAGTTGTTGAGAAGCCTGAGAGCATGGCGGATGATGATTCTTGCTATCATGGAGAAGGAGTTATGGTTAACTCTGGTGAATTTAACGGTCAAAAATCAGAGGATGTTCGCGAACAGATTTTAGGCTGGCTTGAAGAATCTGGATTTGGTCGCTCGAAAACTACATATAAAATGCGAGATTGGTTGATTTCTCGGCAGCGCTATTGGGGTTGCCCAATTCCAATTGCTTATGATAAAGATGGGAAAGAGCACTTAATTCCCGAAGAACAATTGCCTGTGATGCTTCCAACTTTGAGTGATTTTAAGCCTGATGATTCTGGAAAGTCGGCCCTTGCTAAGAGTAAAGAATTCATTACAGTTGAAATTAATGGCGAAAAAATGACTCGTGAAACCGATACGATGGACGGTTACGCATGCTCAAGCTGGTATCTTTTGCGATATGCTGACCCTCGAAATTCTAAGCAAGCTTGGGATTCTGAGCTTGTAAATTACTGGGCACCGGTTGATTATTATGTTGGTGGCGACCACGCGGTTGCGCATTTACTGTATATTCGTTTTTGGACTCATGTTTTTAGAGATTTGGGACTAACTAATTTTGCTGAACCAGTTAAAAAACTCCTTTATCACGGATATATCAATGCGGAGGATGGTTCGAAAATGAGTAAATCAAAGGGGAATACTATTGATCCGCTTGAAGTCATCGACCAAGGATATGGTGCAGATTCACTTCGAACTTATGAAATGTTTATTGCTCCATATGAAGTTGATGCTTCTTGGGATTCACGAGGTATAGCTGGAGTTTATCGTTTTCTAAATCGTGTTTGGGTTTTGATTCAAGAATTTATTGAATCTGAAAAATCTGCTGAAAATCTTTCGAATTTTGCTGAAATCCAAAAAATTCAGCATAAAACCATCAAAAAAGTTACTGAAGATTTTCACCGCGAAAGCCTGAATACTGCGGTTGCTGCTCTGATGGAATTTGTAAATGATCTGTATAAATTGAAACTTGAAGGTTTTTCGAACGATTGGCGATTTGTTTTAGAAGATTTACTTAAAATGCTCGTTCCATTTGCGCCACATATTTCGAGCGAACTCTGGCAGCAGCTTGGAAATGATGACTTTATTGAAAAGTCTGGCTGGCCAAAATGGAATGAAGAGCTTTTGAAAACTGATGAAATTCAAATTATTGTTCAAGTTAATGGAAAGCTCCGCGGGAAAATTAAAGTTTCGGCAAACTCTGAAAAGGATGAAATTCTTGCTGCTGCAAAAGCAGAAGATAACGTTTCGAAATTCTTGCAAGACAAGGAGATTTTGAAAGAAATTTTTGTTCCGAATAAATTAATTAACTTCGTTGTTAAATAATAAAATGGAGGTTTATTCCTCCATTTTATTATTTTTGCTGAAAATCTTCTCTGTTTGCATCGACTGCAACCCAGCCATCTTTATCAACATTTAAATTAATATTGGTTTTTTCACCTGTTGAGGTTGTTTCGAAATTTTCAATTCTAGTGATTAATTTTGGATTGTTTCCATCTTGTAGATAAACATCGCCCTTAGCAGTAAAATCCCTGTCTGCATTCATGATGCCAATTGCTGAGTGATTTGATTTGCTGAAAGTGTAATTTTCAGGGTTTTCGTAATATTCGCCAGTTGAGCTTCTTATGGCGTCTCCTTTTTGTAGATGGATTACGCCGCCATCATCTGAAATTTTTTTAAGTTCTGAAAAATCTATTTCAGAGTTGTCTAAACCTTCAGTTTGACTTTTTTGGAAAATCTCTGGTGGGTGATTTTCCTGATAGTTTTTATAAACATCGTGGCCAAACCAACCACCAAGCGCTCCAGCGGTCATTGCTAAAGCACCAAATTGTTTTAGTTTCTTTTTACTAATTTTTACTATTTCTTTGTTTTGAATTTGATTATTTTTGTTTTGATATTTTTCCATAACAACTTTATTATAGCATAAAAGAAATAAAAAGTCAATATATTATACATAAAAAGCTTGCTTTATCTTTAAAATTAAGGTATAATTGATGTTGAAGGAAAATAATAAACCTAAGGAGAAACTTTAAATGGCACAGCCAAAGAAACAGAGTAGTCCTCGAAAGACTGGTTTGCGACGCAGCCACTTGCGATTGGATTTAGCTCGTCGAGTTAATAAAAAATCACCAGTGAAAGTTTACACAACTAAAAAACAATCTGGTAAAGCTCTAAACAAGCAACTCGAAGAAAACAAAACGCTAGCTGCTTAATTTGCTGGCGTTTTAATTTTCATTTGACAAAAAATAATAATATTTTAATATAGGAAAGAACCTTACGTAAAAATGGCATCAAATAGACATTTAGGAAGGATTGTTGTTCTTCAAACACTTTATGAATATGAATTTCGCTCTCAGGCACAAGATAAAACTGTTGACTTGGCTGAGATTATTTTTCGAAATATGAAGCAATATGAAGAAGCGATTGGAGATAAGCAATTCGTTCAAGATTTATTAAACGGGATTATTGAAAGACAGGTTGAACTGGATACGAAACTTCAGCCAATGGCACCGGAATGGCCAATTTCACAGATTGCGCGAATTGACCGTAATGTTTTAAGGATGGGGCTTTATGAATTGCTTTATTCTCGAGAAACAGTTCCGCCAAAAGTGGCTATAAATGAAGCAGTTGAGCTTGCAAAAGCGTTTGGTTCCGATAATTCAAGTAAGTTTATTAACGGCGTATTAGGAACGGCGTATAAACTTTTTGTGGAGGAACAAAATGGCGAACAAGAAGGTTGAACATTTTCGAAAATATTTTCATAGAACACGCAGATCTTCAATTCAGGAAATCGTTCGTGAACCAACCGCTGGTGGCGTAATTTTTCGCCGTAATCAAAAAAATGAAGTTGAAATTTTGCTGATTCAAGATTCGAAAGATCGTTGGACAATCCCAAAAGGTCATATCGAAGAAGGAGAAACAGCTCAAGAAACTGCTAAGCGTGAAATTGGGGAAGAAGCTGGTCTTAATGATGTAAAAATTATTGGCTGGCTTGGTAAAATCAATTTTCGATATAGGCGAATTGACAGGCTTGTTTTAATGACGACTCAAGTTTTTTTGGTGAAAGCGCTTGGTGATACTGATGCAATTAAAAAAGAAGATTGGATGAATGGTATTAGATGGTTTAGTTTTTCTGATGCGTTGGATGAGATTGAATATGAAGATATCGGTAAGCTAATTTTGCTTGCGATGAAAAAAATTAGACAGGAGAACTTATAATGAGTGGAATTTTATTGGCGCCCTATCATGAATGGGCGAAAGAGAAACTTGGTTATGATTTCGAAAATATTAATTTATTAGTGACCGCATTGACACATCGAAGCTATTTAAATGAACATAAAAAATCGGCAAGTGAACATAATGAACGACTTGAGTTTTTGGGTGATGCGGTTTTAGAGCTCGTTACTACTGATTTTCTATTTTCAAACTATGATAAGCCTGAGGGAATTTTAACAGCTTGGCGTTCAGCATTAGTTAGAACTGAAAGTATTGGTGCGGCTGGCGAAAGACTCGGCTATGAAAAACTAATTCGGATGAGCCGTGGTGAAAAACAAGGTTCTGCAAGGGCTCGCCAGCAGATTTTGGCAAATGCTTTCGAAGCGACTACGGGTGCTATTTATCTTGATAAGGGTTATGAAGCTGCAAAAAAATACATCACAGATAACATTTTGAGTACTCTGCCACAAATTCTAGAGGAAGAATCTTGGCGTGACCCAAAGAGTTATTTACAAGAGATTTCACAAGCAAGAGATGGTTTTACGCCAATTTATAAGGTTCTTAAAGAGGATGGTCCAGATCACGATAAAAATTTCACTCTTGGTGTTTTTGTTGGTGATAAAAAAATGGGTGAAGGTGAAGGCCCAAGCAAACAAACTGCTCAACAAGAAGCGGCTCGAGAGGCGATTCGAAAATATAAGAATAACGAAAAGAGATAAGTTATGAACAATTTCGAAAGCAATTTTGGTAAAAATGAACTTCTTGATACGAGGGAGGTTTTTAAAGATTCGGAGCCAAAAGTTATTTCAACATTTACTCCAGAAAATGCAAATGAAGCGAAGTTTGAATTTCTTGAGAATGATAATCTTTCTCGGCCAAATAATAAATATGAAAAGCTAAATAGTGGTGAAATTGAAAATCTTTACCAAAATATTTCGAATGCAATTTTAGCAGTTGAAAACGATAACTTGCTTGGTGAGATTGAGCGAGAAATGTATAACACTCAACTTGAAGCGAGAATTAAAACTGTTAAAATGCTTGAAGCAGCTCATGATTTTCGAAAAGCTGAAAGTTTAACGGATAGGCAAAAAGCCCAAGAAGAATTTATGAAAAATAATATCGAAGTTTATGGTGAGCCAGACTTTGAAACATTCCATTCTCTACTTTCGGACAAAATTACAAAAATTGAGTCTTTAGAGCTTGATGAGAAAGGTGAAAAAAATCCGTTCAGAGTTTTATGAATTGATTGAAAAAGATGAAAATGTAAGTCAAGATCTAAAAAGATTCAAGCCGAGTGATGAGGTTTTTCATAATTTTGGTGAGATTGTTAAAGATTTATACTCAAAGCAATTAGAACTTATTCCAGAAAAAGATAGCAATGAGAAATATTCAGCAAAGGAAATTTTTGAGGTGTTCGAAAATATTTTGAAAGATTTCGAAAATGATGGATTTTCGGAATTTAATGTTGAGTGGAAGGACTCTGGAGCTATTGCAGTTTCAGCGAAAGATAAGAAGATCTTTATTCCTAAAAATCGAAAACCAGTTTCGAAAAAAGAGCTTGAAGGTTTGGTTGTGCATGAAATTGGAACACACTATATGCGCGCTCAAATGGGTGAAATCTACAATAACCAAGCTTTGAGAACTGGCCTTGATGGCTATATGAATACTGAAGAAGGAATTGCTCGTGCTATGGAAATGGCTGTAAAAGGTGATTATCAAGAAGCAGGTGTTCAGCATTATTTGACTGCAGGTTTTGCTTATTTTAATAATATGAGCTTTCGTAAAGCTTTCGAAACTAATTGGAGAATGGATGTTTTAGACGGAAAAAATAATTTTTCGGAAGAGAATATCGATAAAAAACGTCAAATTGCTTATAGAAATACCCAGAGGATTTTTCGCGGAACTGATGAATTACCTTGGTTTAAAGATCTGAGCTATTTTAATGGTGGTCAAGAGATTTGGAAATATATTGAAGAAAATATTGATTCACCAACGCTAATTGATGATTTTTTACTTGGTGGAAAAAATGATTTACTCAACTCGGATCAGCAAAGGCAGATTTATGAGCTTAAGGTTGGAAAGAAATAGTTTGACAAAAATTTTATAATATGGTAAAATTTTTATAATTTGAGGGTAAAAATATCAAGGAATAGGTTTTATGGAAGGAAAGACGATTTTTGGAACTTTCGAAGATGTAGCTTTTTTTAGCGTTGGCGGTGATAGAATTTCTGACGTGAAATCTATTGCCAAGGTTGATACGGGAGCTTTTTCTGGCGTTGTACATGCTGAAAATATTTTTGAAAAAGATGGAGAATTAAGTTTTGACTTATTAGGCGATAAAAAACTACATTTTAAAACACGGAGCTTTAGATTTCGAACAGTTAAAAATACACACGGCGGCTCAAAAACTAGATATTTAGTAAAATTTAAAATTTTAATTGAGGGAAGAGAATTTGAAGCTTTATTTGGACTAGATGATCGTTCTAAAATGAAATTTGAGATGCTGATCGGTCGAGCTTTTCTGATTAAAAATAATATTTTGGTCGACTCGCGCCGAAAAATTGATCTTGATGAAGAATGGAAATTAATGGGAGAAAAACAGTAATGAGAATTGCAATTTTGTCGAATGGGCCAGGGAATTACTCAACAAAACGATTACGAGAAGAAGCAGAGAAACGTGGTCATGAGGTTGAGATAATTGCTTACAAAAAATGCTATGTTTCGATTGATGAAAAAAATCCAAAAGTTATGTATGATGGTGAGAATATCGGTAAATTTGATGCCTTTATTCCGCGAATTGCTAGCCATATGACTGAATACGGCACATCCGTAGTTCGCCAACTAGAAACAGCTTATCCACGAGCATTTTTCGTAAATCGTTCAATAGCAATCACACGTGCTCGTGATAAGTTGCGTTCAACTCAAATTATGGCAAAATATGGTGTTTCAATTCCTAAAACGGTGTTTTCTCGAAATTCGAACGATATTGATGATCTTTTGGAAGAGATTGGCGGAACGCCCGCAATTATCAAGCTCGCTCGCGGAACTCACGGGAATGGTGTAGTTTTGGCAGAAACTAAAAAGGCCGCAAAGTCGGTGCTTCAAGCTTTCTATTTAACAAATTCAGACGGTACAAACGTTCTTTTGCAAGAGTTTATTAAAGAGTCGGCAGGAACAGATATTCGAGCTTTTGTGGTTGGTTCTCAAGTAGTGGCAAGTATGAAGCGACAGAGTTTAGATGATGATTTTCGTTCGAATTTACACAAAGGTGGATTGGGTGAGCCAATTAAACTTACACCTGAAGAAAAGCGAATGGCGGTTCGGGCGGCGAAGGCGATGGGCTTAACAGTTGCTGGTGTTGATTTAATGCGTTCGGCACGTGGTCCGTTGGTTTTGGAGGTTAATGCTAGCCCAGGTTTCGGAATCGAGAAAGTGACATATCGCGATGTTGCAGGTAAAATTATTGACTATATCGAGCGAAATGCAAAACGCGGCAATAAAAAAGATAAAATTGGAGCATAAAGAAAAGCGCAATTTAGTTTGCGCTTTTGAAATAAACTTTGATTTCAAATTTTTCATCTTTTCTTGAAAGTTTAATATCCTTAAAGTGAATATTATCCTTTTTCGAAATTTCACCAAGGTTTAACTCTGCTTTTTTGGCTTCATTCTCGTTTGAGAACTCTAAAGTCGCAGAATTATCTTCAACCTTTCGAAGGAGCTCGGTTTTTATTGAACTTATTTCATTTTCATGAAAATAGTTCACGATAGGACAGATTACAAAAAACCAAATTACCGTAAGGAAAAGTAAAACAAAGAATATAATAGCTATATACTCGCCGCCATATCTTTGCCAATCGAGCTTTATCTCTTTCCATTTTTCTTTTGACACCTTCATTTTTTACCTCCAAATGTACTAAACTTCCAAAATTATAACATAATTTTAATAAAAAGTCAATGTTCGTAAATAACTCTTGATTTTTTTTATAAAATTTGTTAGAATAGGAAAGCTATAAAAGTTAATAAAAGGGAAATAATCTAAATGCTAGCAATCAGATTAC
Source organism: uncultured Saccharimonas sp. (SeqCode) (assembly GCA_963522115.1). Lineage (GTDB taxonomy): Bacteria > Patescibacteriota > Saccharimonadia > Saccharimonadales > Saccharimonadaceae > Nanogingivalis. The sequence continues at coordinate 280,406 of CAUQWN010000001.1, forward strand.
AGCGATTAGGTCGCAAAGGTTATCCTGTTTATCGCGTAGCGGTTCAGGAAGCGCATCGGCATCCGTCGAGTGGGCGCGTAGTTAGCTATGTTGGTTCATATAACCCACATACGAAAGAGGCCAAGATTGAAAAAGAATTGGCTGAAAAATATCTTTATAACGGCGCACAGCCAACTCCACGAGTTGTAAAACTTTTGGAAGAAGCAGGAATTGAAATGCCAAAATGGGTTAAAAAACCTGCACAAAAAACTCGTGCGATTAAAAACGCCGAAAAACTTCGCCGCAACCAACCAAAAGAAGAAGTTGCCGAAGAAGCTTAAAACTAAAAAATCACTTTTCATTTCGAAAGGTGATTTTATTTTTTTCGAAAAAGAAAAGCCAGCGTTTGCTGACTTATACTAACGTTGGATATGAATGACTGTTTGGTCATCATTTTTCTTTATCTTATAGCTTAGATTTAGGCTGTCAAGAACTGCGGTATAATCTTCCAGTTCGTTATTTTTAACTGTAATTAAATCACCTTTCTTAACGAGCTCTGCTTTGATTTGATTTCTTTGCTCTTCTTTTTGTAGCTCGGGCAAATTTTGAAATTTAGCCCATAAAGAGGCTAAAGCGAATATCGCACACGCATATATACAAAGAGTAAAGAATGCAGCAGCACCGTCTTTATGTTTTTCATTCATAACAATGTACCTCCGAAATAGAATATAAGCTGACTTCCGAAATGAGTTATTCTGAGAAAGAAATAATTATTTTTTTCTTATCTCCAGAATTTTTTATCTTATAGCTTAACTTTAATTTTTCAGCAGCTTCTGTATAGCTAGTAAGGTTGCTGTTTTCGACTATAATTTCCTTTTTCGATGAAACTGTTGATCTTCCAAATAGAAACGCCAATAACAATATTGCAAAGAAGAGGGCAATAGCTAATATGCAACCTCCAAAGCCTTCATCATCTTTTGAGCGATCATGATATGTCATAAATGTACCTCCGAATTTAGAATGCTTAGAATTATACAACATTAAAAAATATTTGTCAATAATTTGCGAAAAAAAGTAAAATTTGGTAGAATATAAACATAAGAATAATTTAAAAGGAAAAGTGGTGGAAAATTATTTCGAAAAAATCAATCGGCGGCGAGTTGGCCAAAATATTGAAGATGTAAGTGAATTCTATGAGGCGATTGAGCGTGCAAATTTAACTAAAAAATTATCGCCCGAACGCCCTTATGTTTATTTTACGATGGAGGTTTATGACAAAAGCAACGGCATCAAAGGTGGCGGTGGCTTGGGCGTTTTGGCGGCTGATACTCGGCGAGTAGCTGAAAAGCTTGAAATCCCATTTGTTTGCGTGACGCCGTTTTACCGAAGAGAGCTTCATCAATCAATCCATAATCTTGACCAACGAGAAGAATTTATTTCGGTTAATCCAGAAGATTTCGGCTTTGAATATCTTGATGATGTTGAAATTTACACTGAAAATATGCCACCAGCACGCCTAAATATTTTTCAAAAAATTCTTGGCTCAACAAGGTTTTTAACAATGGGTGAGAGTAATTTTGGTGAGCTTTATGCTGGAGATGGCTCTGGTGACCACAGGCTTTATCAAGAAGTCTCGCTCGGTTTTGGTGGCTATAAAGCGCTAAAAATGGTTGGACTAAAACCTTCAGTTATTCAATTGAATGAAACCGCCACGATTTTTGCAGCTGTTGCTCGGCTTGATGAGCTTGTTCGAAATGGAATGAATCTTTATGAGGCAATTGTTTATGTTCGAAAACACACACTTTATACAAATCACACTTTAGTTCAAGCGGCGGAAAGTGAATTCTCTTTTGACCAATTTAACCGAATTGTAATGCCAAACATCGAATCTTCGGCACTAAAAACCTGGATTTTTGGGATTTTTCGAAATGATAGGTTGAAGCTTTCAACGCTTACGATTGAACTCGCTGAAGCAAAAAATGGTGTTTCGCGGCTTCACGCAAATGTTGCAGATTATCATGATATCAATGGCGATAAGGTTAAGTTTAAAGCCGTAACAAATGGAATTGATTTGCCAACTTGGGTTTTGCCTGAGATTTTAGAAGATTTTCGAAATAAAGATATTTTTGATAAATTTGACTTACCAACGGAGAATTATAAAGAAAATTTAGCAAAAATTAGTGCCAAAGATATTCGAGATTTTCGAAAGATTGGTCGAAGAAAACTGAACCAGATTTTAGCTCATAGAAAAGATCAATATGGCCATGTGGTACAAATCCCTGAAAATGCGATGCTTTTTGATTTCAAACGGCGATTCGTATCTTATAAACGCCCTTGGATGCCTTTCGAAAATATGGAAGAGCTTCGCCGAATTTTGCGAGAAAATAACGCTCATTATATTTTGGCGGGAAAAGTTCATCAAGGCGACATCGAGATGCGAGCTACTTTAAATTCTGTACTTTCGAAAATTGAATCAGATGATTTCTTGCGTGAAAGGGTTCATTTTATTCAAGATTATGATGAAGAATTAGGCTTGGCTTTGGCTGTTGGCTCAGATGTTTCGATAAATGTGCCAATTGTTGGGCTAGAAGCTTGTGGAACTTCGTTTATGAAAGATTTAGCAAATCTTAAAATGTTAATTTCAACGGCCGATGGTGGTGTTGCAGATATTTCGCCGGCACCTTGCTTAGAAGTTAGCGGCGCAAATTATAATGACGAATTGAAGTCTTTGTATCTTCAAATGAATCGGGCTGGGCAGATTTTTAAAGATGATTATTTGCTTGAAAAACAAATTCGGAAACAGCTAAAAGGTTATACTCCTGTGATCTCTGGCTCTCGAATGATGAAAGATTATCTGCGATTAATTTTTGGAAAATAATAATTTTAAAACCCGCGAAGATGCGGGTTTTTGGCTATTTTTGTGCTAGTCTATTCTATAATGGACAAGAGGGAGGTATATCATTTTTATTAATTCTCACAAGCCTCTTGAGCGGGATTTTCACATCCTCTTCTACGGTGGATGCATATTCCGAGGCTTTAAGCGGAAATTTTCCCCGAAAAGATATTACTCCTTCGAGAATAGCGCATTCTTCTTCAGGTATAACTTTTTTTATTGTTGCAATAGTTATGCAAGAATTACCTTTTCGGTCTTTACTAAATAGAACCTGTACAATATCATGCCTAAGAAACATAAAGGTGCCTCCAATAATTTAAAGCCCTTCGGCTATAGGATTTTACTATAATAACATAAAAGATATAAAAAGTCAAATTAAAAGCCCTCGAAAATTTTCGAGGGTAAAGGGGCAGCAGTTTCTATCTCTCTTCAGCTGAGTCCCAATGTGGAACTCTATTTAAGGAAGATGAAGGTGTTTTTTGCTGCGATTGTTGTGGCCAAACTCTTATTTGGTCGCCAGTTAATGTGCGCACTGTATTTTCTACCATACAATGTTCCTCCTTTTTAAGTCCGTGGACTGATTTTTATATAATATCACTGTTTTTCGAAAAAGTCAATAGATTTTATGAAAATTGGCAAAAGTTTCAAAAATGTGCTAAAATAATAGTTAATTATGGCTACAATGAAAGAACTACGCGAAGAGCGATTAAGAAAATTAGAAGAAATTAAAAATCTCGGCTTAAATCCGTATCCAGCTAAAACTGAACGCACTGCAATGGCGGGTGAGATTGTGAATAATTTTGACTCAATGGAGGGTAGTGAAGTCAAAATTGCTGGTCGAATTGCCGGTATTCGAAAATTTGGCAAGTTAGCATTTATTGTTTTGCGTGATTTTTCAGGTAAGATTCAGCTTTTTATTACTGCGCAAAATTTGGCAGAAACTTCTGCGGAAAATAATTTGATCGGTTTAAAAAAATTGAATTTATTGGATACTGGTGATTTTGTTCAGGCGAATGGAAAAGTGATTCGTTCGAAAACTGGCGAAATATCGATTGAGACTCATGAACTAAAATTGCTTTCGAAATCTCTTCGACCAATGCCAACTGAGCAAGACGGCTTTACAAATAAGGAAGAACGTTTTCGCCGGCGCTATGTTGATATGAATGTGAATTTAGATGTGCGCGATCGTTTTGTGCGCCGTTCGAAGTTTTGGCAAGCTACACGCGACTTTTTGAATGATCGTGGATTTTTCGAAATTAACATTCCAGTGCTTGAGCACACTACTGGTGGAGCGGATGCTAATCCGTTTGTAACACATATGGATGCTCTTGATAACGCCCAATTTTATCTTCGAATTAGCCATGAGTTGCCGTTAAAGCGTTTGCTCGGTGCTGGTTTTGAAAAAGTTTATGATCTTGGCCCACGTTTTCGAAATGAGAATTATTCAGATGAACATTTGCCTGAGCATATTGCAATGGAATGGTATGCAGCTTATTGGGATTGGCGCGACGGTTTGAAATTTCAAGAAGAAATGTTTAAATATGTTTTGCAAGAAACTTTCGGAACTTTACAATTTAAGCTTGGTAATTTTAATGTTGATCTTTCAAGAAAGTGGGAAGAGTGGGATTACGCTGAAACAATTGAAAAGCGTTATGGATTAAACCCTTACACTTGTTCGCTTGATGAAGTTAAAAATGCACTAAAAGCAAATGGTTTAGAAGTTGAACAAACTGAAAACAAAGCTCGCGGAATCGATAAGCTTTGGAAAAATATTAGAAAAGATGTCGTAGGGCCAATTTGGCTGGTTAATACACCGACATTTATTTCACCACTCGCAAAAACTCACCCAGATTCACCAGAAATGACGCAGCGAGCACAAGTTGTGATTGCGGGTTCAGAGTTGTGTAATTTATTTAGCGAATTGAACGATCCGATTGATCAGCTTAATCGTTTTGTTGAGCAACAAAAGATGCGAGATAACGGTGATGATGAGGCGATGATGCTTGATATTGATTATGTTGAGATGCTGGAGTACGGAATGCCACCGGCTTGTGGAATGGGATATTCAGAGCGTGTTTTTTGGATTTTTGAAGGAGTTACTGCTCGTGAAGGTGTGCCTTTCCCACAATTAAAGCATGAAATCTCAGAAATTACGAAAGATATTTACCCAGAGTTAAATCTCTAGTCTGTTGACTTTCTAGCTTTTGAAAGAATCCTTAAACCTCCCAAAAAATGGGGGGAGGGTCTTTTTTTGAAAAAAACTTTAAAAAAGTCCCAAAAAACTGTTGACATTATAAAAAAAATTAGGTAAAATAGTATAGCGTTAAACAAATGGAGTAAAAAACGGAGTTTAGCGAACACTTTAACAATTTAATTGTGCAAATTTATCGTCAGTCTATTTTATAGATTTATCA
>CAUQWN010000002.1:0-191512 GCA_963522115.1 uncultured Saccharimonas sp. (SeqCode)
ATCCAGGACAAGGTCAAAACCAAAATCCAACTCCAGCGCCAACGCCAGATCCAGGTAAAGACAAGGATAAGGAAAAGGAAAATCCAACAACGGACAAGCAATTGCCAAATACTGGCGAACAAGAATCTGGCTTTACATTGCTAGGAATGGTAACAGCCATCCTAGCATGGTTAACTCTTCGCAAGAAGAGTCATTAATAAAACTCTTTATTCTATCAACTAAAATAAGTCCCCTCATTTGAGGGGCTTTTAAATTGTTATAATATTTATATACAGGGTTGAATTCGATATTTATCAAAATATCCTAACTTTATTTTATGTGTGTTTTATGGTATACTATTTTTAATGTTAGATTCATTTTTACATAAAACTTTACGCATTCCATATAAATTAAATATTACAAAAATGCGAAAGTCTCAAAACCCAAAAGCTGTGGTGATTTTTATTCACGGAATTGCGAGTGATGCTGGAATGTGGCAAAAAGCCGAAAGCGAAATTGAGGGCGAACTTGATATTTATGCAGTTGATCTAATTGGGCACGGAAAATCGCCAAAACCAAAATGGATAGGCGCTCAACAACTTTCAATTCAGGCAAGGGCGGTTCGAAGAGTGGCTTTTTTGATGAAAAAGTATAAAAAACCACTTTTCTTAGTTGGACATTCAATGGGGTCTTTGGTAGCGGCAGAATTTTCAAAAAAATATTCGAACGTAGTGGATGGAATTTTTCTACTTTCGCCACCAATTTATTCGCCAGAAGAAGCGCGCGATACAATCCAAGAATCTATTTTAAAAAAAGGTTATGAAAAAATCGTTAAGAAGCCCGAAAAATCAATTAAATTCGTGAATGCAGTTATTGATACTGGTGCGGTTGATGTTGCTAAATTTGAATCTCAAGAGCAGTTTAGGCCGATTCGAAGAGCTTTAAAAGAAGCAATAATTGAACAAGATACTTTTGCGGTACTCTCAAAAACCAAAACGCCAACTAAAATTATTTATGGAGTTTTTGACCCCGTTGTGATTGGGCGAAATATTCGAAAACTTGGTAGGATTAACAAAAATATTACAACTTCAAGAGTTTTGAGTGCTCACGATCCAACAAAATCAATGATTGAGCAGGTTTCGAAAGGTATTGATAAGATTTTAAAGGAGAAATATGAATAAAAAAGTTATTTTAACGGGCGACCGACCAACTGGGAAATTGCATATTGGCCATTATGTTGGCTCGCTAAAAAAACGTGTAGAATTGCAGAATTCGGGCGAATATGAAACTTTTATTATGATTGCCGACACGCAAGCTTTAACTGATAATGCAAAAAATCCTGAAAAAGTTCGAAATAATGTTTTGCAAGTTGCTCTAGATTATTTAGCGGCAGGAATCGACCCTTCGAAAACTACAATTTTTGTGCAAAGTCAAATTCCGCAGCTACCAGAACTTGCAATGTATTATGCGAATTTAGTTTCGATTTCTCGCCTTGAGCGGAATCCGACTGTTAAAACTGAAATCAAGCAAAAAAACTTCGGTGAAGGCGTGCCGAGTGGTTTTGTATTCTATCCAATTTCACAGGCTGCAGATATTACGGCCTTTAAAGCAACTCATGTACCAGTTGGTGAAGACCAGATGCCAATGATTGAACTAACTCGTGAAATTTCTCGATCATTCAATCAAACATACGAAACAGATACGCTTGTTGAGCCAGAGGTTATTCTTTCGAAAGAAGGCATTGAACGACGTTTGCCGGGAATTAACGGAATGGAAGCTAAAATGAGTAAAAGCTTAAATAACGGTATATATTTGGCGGATTCTTTTGAAGAAATGCGTGCAAAGGTGATGAAAATGTATACCGACCCTGAACATATTCGGGTTGAAGACCCTGGAAAGATTGAAGGAAACGTAGTTTTTGCGTATCTTGATGTTTTTGCTGAAGATAAAGAGAAAGTTGCTGAAATGAAAGCTCACTACCAAAAAGGTGGCTTGGGCGATGTTGCGGTTAAAAAATACTTGATCGAAGAGATGGACAAAGTTTTGAAACCTATTCGTGAAAAACGAGCTGAGCTAGAAAAAAATCCTGAGATGATTTATGAAATTCTTAAAAAAGGAAGTTTGAAGGCTGAAAAAATCGCAGCACAAACCCTTAAAGAAGTTAAACAAGCAATGAAGATTGATTACTTTGGAGATAAAAATGGCAAAGTTTAATTCTGGTGATATTTTGAAAATTTTGCGAAAGTTTCAAATTGCAGGTGAAGAAAATGTTCCGCGAAATGTTGAAGAGCTAAAAAAGATTACCGCCGATGAATTTTCAGAAATTTTCACTTTTAAATTTAACAAACATAAGTTTTTTATCGTGGTTGATGGAATGGCGGAAGATGATGAATCCTATATTCAAGATCTTCTTCGAAAGCATTTTGGTTATATTGAAGGTGAATTAATTAAAAATCCGCTCGATTTAATGATGAGTTTTGCTTTACCGTTTGAAGGTAAAGATATTTATCTCTTTCGAAATATTGCTTCAAAAACAAGGCTCGATGTTTATTTGGCTGAAAATTACCCAGAATTTTCGCGGGCAACAATTCAAAAATATATTAAAAATGGCTTTGTAAAAGTGAACGGAAAAATCGCAAAAAAACCAAAAGATGCAATTGAAAAAGGTGACAAAATTGAGTTAGAAATTCCAGAAAAAACTGCTGAAAAAATCAACTTTCCAATACTTTTCGAAGATGAAAATGTTATTGTAATAAATAAGCCTCGTGGAATTTTAACGCATAGCAAAGGTGCTTTAAATGATGAATTTACTGTTGCAGATTTTTTTGAAAGTTGTGGTGCAAAATTTGGTAAAGGGACGAATCGTGTTGGGATCGTTCATAGGCTTGACCGTGAAACTTCTGGCGTAATAATTGGCGCAAAAAATGATGAAACTGCTAAAAAGCTGCAAAAGCAATTTTCAGAACGGACTGCGAAAAAAACCTATGTGGCGATTGTTAAAGGTGTTTTGAATCCAAAAAAAGCTTTAATTGATCTACCTATCGCGAGAAATGGCTCAGCTCCTAGCACCTTCATGATTCATGCAAAAGGAAAGCCGGCCCAAACTAAATATGAAGTTCTTAAGGAAAATGAAAATTTTTCGTTAGTAAAACTTATGCCAAAAACTGGTCGAACACATCAATTGCGTGTTCATTTAAGCTATCTAAACCATCCAATTTTAGGTGATATGATTTATGATAAAAATATTTCGAAATCTGAAAGCGAAGATAGGATGTTTTTACATGCACAAAGTTTAGAGATTACAATTCCGCCCAGAAAAGGTGAGAAAGAATCGCAAAGAATGATTTTCGAAGCAGAAATTCCTGAAAATTTTGAGCTATAAAAATGAGAGATTTCTTTGAAAATACAATTTTGAACTCACACGCAACGATCGTGGAGATACCTCGTGGGTTTGGTTTTGAATTTGCTCTAAAAAAGTTAAAATTTTCGAAAGATATTCAAATAATTGAATTCAGACCAACAATTCACGGTGCACAAAAAACTGAAATTATCAATGTTGAGGATATTGAATTTTTGCAACAAAAAGCAAATGTTAAAAGTGTAAAAAAACGTTGCTTTGTATTAATAAATGCTGAAAAAATGAATGAGTCTGCGCAAAATAAATTCTTGAAGCTTTTTGAAGAACCAAATACGAACACTTCTTTTGTGCTTTTGACTGAAAATAAGAATGCCTTCGAAAAGACTATACTTTCACGAGCGCAGATTTTACGAATTCCGCCAATATCGGAAATTGATTCGATTAAGATGCTTCAAAAATCAAAATTGAGTGAAGATGATAAGAAAAAAATTCTATTTATGGCGAACGGTTTGCCTGGTGAAATTGATAAACTTTCGAACAATAAAAAATATTTCAATGAACAGATGGAGATTTCTGAATTTGCAAAAAGGTGGTTTTTGGGTTCGAAATTTGAAAAAATATTAATCGTGAAAGATTTAAAACCGGAAAGAAATGACATCCTAAAGTTTTTAGAAATTTTGCTTAAAATGGTTGACCAGACTTTTGTTCAAAATGCAAAAAAGGGGGCAGCAACGGCAAAGAAAATACTTAGAGCTTATGATAGGATCTCTAAAAATGGAAATATTAAGTTGGCTCTACTTGACCTAATTCTTGGCTAAAATTTGCCAAAATAATAATTTCTATGTTATAATATATTGGTATGTTAGTTTTGATTTTAATTATTGTTCTTAGTGCTTATGTTTTTCTAAAAAATCCTGAAAAATTAACAAAAAACGCCCTGCCAGATAATTTTGCAAATAAAATTGATAAGTTGTGGCGTGTAGCACAAGAGGCAATTATTGATAAAAAATATTTGCGAGCAGAGAAAGTTTTATTAACAATTTTGCGATTTGATGAACGAAACGCTACGGCGTATAACCGTTTAGGGATAATATATGTGGGCCAAAAAAAGTTTGATGATGCTATTGAATGTTTCGAAATTGCCCAAAGCTTAGAAAGCAGCGCATCGAGTCTCCATAATGTTGGCTTAATCTATCTTGAAACCGAGAATTATCAAAAAGCTGCCCTAGCATTCGAACAGGCTCTAGAAATTGAGGATTCTGTACCGACTCGATATATTGCTTACGCCCGAGCTCTCGAAAAAATGGGTAAAGATAAATTGGCGATTTCAGCGCTAGAAAAAGCTATAGAGCTTGACGAAAGACCTCAAACTTTACGAACTCTTGGCTCGCTCTATCTTAAAGTTGAAAATATAGAAAAAGCAAAAGAAATTAAAGATAAATTGGAGTCGTTAAAAGATAACAGAAGAGCGGTAAAACAAAACCGAATTTCTAATGAATCAATTTCAACCAAAAAAATTGCAATGTAAAATCAGGCTTAATAACCTGATTTTATTTTTACTTTCTAAAGAAAAGGTGTTTAAGAGCTAAGAACTAGTGATGGCTGGCTTTTGAAAAATAAAAATAGCCTCCCGAGAGACTATTTATTTTTAGATCTGCTTGAAGCAATAAATAACTGGATAACTGAAACAAGAATAATCACTGAGCAAATAAACCAGAATTGACTAATGTTTGGCAAGTTGAATTCGAAAAATTCACGTAAGATTGGGGCGCTAAAAATTACACCAGTGAAAATTAAAGTTCCAATGATATAGATTGTTCTACGAATTTTGTTGTTTTTTGAGGGCTTTGAGCCAAGGAATATTTCGCTCAAGATTGTTGCAAAAACGCCGAACCAAGCGGTTACGATTACGACGGTTGCCAAGATTCCATGCATTATGTGCTTGCTTGCGAGACTGCCGTCAACTTTAAAATATAAACTAATATAAATAAATGAAATCGCTAAACCGCTTAAAATTGCTATTGGTGCAATCGCATAAAGTGTGTCCCGCCAGAAGTTCTTAGGGTTAATTTTAGTTTTAGGTATTGGCGGAAAAAGTGTGGTTAAAACTGTTGGCATTGTCACTAAAATAAAGTTCATATAAGTAATATGACGTGGAAGAAATGGGTAATTAACGCCGGCAAGCATTGTTGCGAAAAGAATTGTTACGCCAAGAATAATTTTATGGAAAAACAAAATTGCAATCATTTCAATCGAAAGCATAATTCTATTCCCAACCTTTACGCCACTCGGTAGAGAAGTGAAAGAATTATCCATCAAAACTAAATCTGCAACACGGCGAGTTGCAGGAGCACCATCAAACATAGAAATACCCAAATCTGATTTTTTAATCGCAAGAGCGTCATTTACGCCATCACCAATCATTCCTGTATATAGTTTGTTTTTCTGAAAAACACCAATAATTTTCTCTTTTTGTTCAGGCAAGACTCGTGCGAAAATTGTATTTTCAAGAACAGCCTTTTCGAAGTCTTTTTTCGAAAGATTAGCAAGTTCTGCACCAGTTATGTATTTTTCAGCATTTTTAATTCCGGCTTCAAGGGCAATAAAACTCACAGTTCGTGGATTATCTCCGGAAATTACACGAATTGAAACGCCACGATTTTGCAAAAAACTAACAGTTTCTTGAACATTTGGTCTCAGAGTATTTTTAAGCGTAATTATTGCAATTGGTTCAAGTTTTTCGTTTTCGAGAAGTTTTGAAATTTTACCAGATTTTTGAAATTTTGCTAGAAGTAAAACTCGCAAACCTTGAGATGCTAAATTATCAATTTTTTTCGAAATACTTTCAGATTTACTATCTTTTGAAAGATTTTTTAGAATAAACTCAGGAGCGCCAAAAACAACAGATTCTTCTTTGCTATTGTTAAGAAAAGTCATTCCAGATAGTTTTCGTGAACTTGAAAAAGCCATGTAATTTGTAATTTTAAGATTTTTACTATCTTTAAATTCATTTAAAATAGCTTGAGCTGTGGTATTTTTTTCGGCAGATTCTGAGTTTAAAGTATTTAGAATTTGTGAAATTTCTTCTTTCGAAAAGTCTTTATTAACAACTTCGCAAGAATTAAACTCAATTTCAGGAGAAGTTAATGTTCCGGTTTTATCTGTTGCAAGAACCTCCAATAGAGCCATGTCTTCGATTGCAGAAATTTTTTGTGGCAGAACTTTAGCTTGGAGTAGCTTCAACGAACCATAAGCGAAGAATAGCGAGCTCGCAAGCAGCAGACCTTCTGGAACAACAACGACTGCGGCGGAAGTTATGGTTTTTAAAATTGTAGTTGGATCTTCTTTAAAAATAAAGAAATAAACCACGCAAATCACTATAGCTAGAGCGAGCGCAAACCAACTTAATCTTGAAATTAATTTCGAAATCTTTTGTTGAATTGGTGTGAGTTTTGGTTTGTAGTTTTTGAGTTTTGCCGCCATTTGACCGGCTTCGGTGTTTTCACCAACAGCTAAAACTTCAGCTTCAGCTTCACCCGAAACTACGATTGAACTTGAAAGAATTTTATCACCAATATTTTTCGAAATAGCATCACTTTCTCCTGTCAGAATTGATTCGTTAACTTCAAAAGAGCTCGACTTTGTGATTTTTGCATCTGCAGGAATTTCGTCGCCAGTTTTTAGGAAAATCTTGTCGCCATTTTGAAGCTCGGTAAATAAAATTTCTTCAAGCTTTCCATCACGAAAAACCATTGCTCTGGGCGCACTCATTAATTCAATTTTTCGAAGGGTCAAATATGCACGAACCTCCTGAATCGTTCCAATAAAGGAATTTACTAGAATTACAAAAGAAATAAACCATGCATCACGAACCTCACCAACAAGCAAAAGCCCGCCCGCAAGAATAAAAATTGCAATTGAAATTGGGGAAATAAAGTTTCGAAAAATGATTGTTTGAATGTGTTTCATAGTTTATATTATATCAGTTTTTTAAACAAGAAAAAACCCTCAAAATGAGGGAGATGAAAATTATTTTTTAACATTAAGACCGGCGATTAAACCATAGTATGCATGCGGGTCTTTATGTTTTTCAATAAATTTTCTATTTTCACGAATAATTCGAAGTTCTCGAATTAAAGATTTTGGCATTTGTCCTTTTTGAAAAAGTGTTTTGCGAGATTGCTCCTCTGAGCGAATTTTGGCAAGGATTTCACTTTTCGAAAGTTTTTCTTCTGAATTGAGAATAATATAGTTCGATAATTCATTTATAATGCCCGAAAAATAGCTATTTTTGAAAAGTTTAGCATTTAGGCCAGCTCTTGCAAGTGGCCTAGCGTTTATTTTTTGTGGAATCGCACAAACTAAATAATCAATTTTCGAATTATTTTTAGCGTATTTAACAACTTCCGAAAATAACTCAGTTAATTCATTGCTGTTAGCTTTAGGTATAGTAGTGGTAGTATTCACAAAATCAGATATTGCGTAAACATTTATAGATTTTTTATCAACTTTAATTTCTTTAAAAAATTCAAGCCCAACCGCTGTGGTTACTTTATCGTTTTTTCGAATGAAAAACCACTCTTTCTTACTATTAAATTCTTCTTGCGAATATGACCCGCGCGTGAGAATTTGCAAATTCATGATTTGTTCTATGATTTTATTTTTGAGCTCGTCACTCTTAGAATCATATAGAACTTCGATATTATTAGCCTTAAATAATTTAAGCATAAAAAATGTACCTCCAATATGGACTAAATAGAATAATATTGTAACATTTTTAGGAGCAAGAGGCAAGAATAAGCTTTATTTTTATCATAAAATATGGTAAAATTTGAAAATAAATATTATGAGATTACTAAAAAACTTCAAACAATCTTGGGATTTTTTCTATAAAAACAAATATGGACTTTTGATTGGTGCTTCGGTTTTGCATTTTGCGATGTCGGTGATTGGGGTAAATTTACTTTTTTGGGTTTTTAAATTAATTTTATTGTTTTCGAACCAAGAAAATGTAACCAAAGATAACTTTTATTTGATTTTTTCAAATCCATTAAGCTTGTTTTTATGTGCAATTTATATTTTGTTAGTTGCATTTTTAACCTTTGCGGAATTTTTTATTTTAATCAATTTTATTAATTCCAGAAGAGAAGGTTCAGCTTTTTCGATAAAAACCACTTTAGTAAAATCTTTCATGAAATTAAAAGGTTTAATAGGTTTTCAAGTCTTCTTTTTTATAATTTATTTTTTTTCGATGGTGCCTCTCGAAAATCTTGGGCTTTCGACCGCAATCACTGAACGACTTCGGATTCCTGCATTTATTACTGGTGAAATTTCTAAAACGCTAACAGGAACTTTGCTATATTTTATTTTAATTTTCACGATTTTTTATATAAATTATCGCTTAATTTTTACTTTACCGCGCACAATTTTAAAAGATGAGCCGCTTTCGAAAAGTATTAAAGAAAGCTGGAAGACTACTAAAAAGAAGATGCCGCAAATTTTAATTCCAATTGGTATTTTCGAAATTATCTTTATGTTTGCAGGATTATTGCTCATGCTTATTATTACTGGAATTTTAGGGATTTTTAAACCTTTTCTGGGATTTTTACTTTCGAAGACAATTCTTCAAACAATGTTTGATGTGGTATTTTTTGCTTTTTCGGTTTTTACGAAAATTTCAATTGTAATTATTTTGCTAGATAATATTGAGCCTCAAAAATTGAAAACTATTGAAAACAAAAAAGAAAAAAGAAAGCGCTCAAGTGTTCTTATGCTTTTGATGATTTTATTTTTGATTGGTTCAACAGCCATTAATGGAATTCAGATTTATTATAGTAAAATTGATACGAAAATTCTTAAAATTGCGCATCGCGGTGATGTTCATGGCGGGGTTGAAAATTCGCTTGAGGCGCTTGAATCGGCTAAGAAAAAAGGCGCAGATTATGCCGAAATGGACATTCAGTTAACGCGAGATAATCATTTTGTGGTTATCCATGATTATAATTTGCGTCGATTAACAGGTCGAGACGCGCGCGTTCGAGATTTGAATTTGGATGAAATTAGAAAATTAACTATTTCTGAAAATGGTTTTGAGAGTAAAATTCCAACTTTTGAGGAATATGTAAAACAAGCAGAAAAATTAAAAATTAAGCTTTTGGTTGAATTAAAACCTAGTGGTGATGAGCCAGAAAATTTTGCCGAAATGTTTGTGAATAAATTTCGAAAACTTGGCGTGGAGCGAAAATTTAAAACGATGTCGCTTGATTTGAATTTAATGCGAAAAATTGAAAAAATCGCACCAGAAATTGAAACTGGCTTTGTGATTCCTTTGCAATTTGGGGATTTTGATGATTCTAAAATTGATTTTTATGTAATTGAAGATTTCTCCTATCGGCGGCATTTGGCTTTAAAAGCTCATAAAAAACACCGAAAAATTTTTGTTTGGACATTAAATACTAGAAGTGAAATTTCAAAATATCTACAGGAGCCAATCGATGGAATAATTTCTGATGAGCTTGAAATGATTAACGAAATTGAGAAAGAAGACCGTTCGAAAGAATCAATTTTTAAAACTTTTATACGAATTTTAAAGCTTAAAGTGTAACTATTATTTTATTATTTAAACTAATATAAATTTTATGAAAAAACTTATTTTGAAATATATTTTAAACAAAAAATCTAAAAAAGCTTGAAAAATAAGAATAATTATGATAAAATTACAAGGTTAATATTAAATGCGAGTGAAATTTGGGAGATTTTGCGCCTCATTTCGAAAGAAATGACCAGCACGAAGCAAACAAACACTCTTTAAATGAAAGGAAAAGTTCAATGAGTCGAATCGGAAAACTACCTATTGAGGTTCCGGCTGGTGTGACAATCACGATTGACGAGAACGAGATTTCAGTTAAAGGCGCTAAAGGCGAACTAACTGTGCCTCATTTGTCAGATGTAACTGTCGAACTTGACGGCACAACTTTGAAGGTTGTTCGAAAAAATGACGAACGAGTAGCGCGAGCACAACACGGCTTGCAACGAGCTCTTTTGAATAATGCCGTAGTTGGCGTAACAAAAGGCTTCGAAAAGAAATTAGAAGTTAACGGAGTTGGTTTCCGTGTTCAAACTAATAATCCACAAGAGCTTGAAATGCAACTTGGTTTCTCGCACCCTGTAATTTATAAAGCAAAAGAAGGAATCACTCTTTCTAACGATAAAATGGTTATTACAGTTGCAGGAATTGACAAGCAAGCTGTTGGACAGGCTGCGGCAGAAATCCGCGCATTAAAGAAACCTGAACCGTATAAAGGTAAAGGTATCAAATATGTTGATGAAGTTATCTTGCGAAAAGCAGGAAAGGCAGGTAAATAATGTCTAAAGCATTAGCACTTAAGAAGCAAAACTTAGCTTTGCGAAAAGGTCGTGTTCGAGCAAAAATTTCTGGAACAGCTGAACGCCCACGCTTAACTGTAACTATTAGTAATTCGCACGTTTCAGCTCAACTTATCGACGATGTTGCTCAAAAAACTCTTGTTTCGGCAACAACTGTTGGTTCAAAAGCTAAAGGTTCAAAAACAGAACTTGCTGCAAAAATTGGTACAGAAATCGCCAAAAAAGCAAAGAAAGCTAAAATTAATACAGTAGTATTTGACCGAAATGGTCGCCAATATGCAGGTCGTCTACACGCCCTAGCAGATGCTGCTCGTAAGGAAGGATTGGAGTTCTAATTATGGCTGAAGCTCAAAAAACTCAGGCTCCACGCCGAAACAACGACCGACACAACGGTCGAAATGGTCGAAAAAACGACCGCCGAAACAATAACCGACGCCAAGAACGCGAAGAAAAGCAATTTGAAGAATTAGTAATCAATATTGATCGCGTTTCTCGTGTTGTTAAAGGTGGACGACGATTCCGCTTTAAGGCTCTTGTTGTTGTAGGTGACCGCAAAAACAAAGTTGGTGTTGGTGTAGCTAAAGGTCAAGATGTTACTGCAGCTATCGCTAAAGCAACAAATGTTGCAAAGAAAAATATGATTGAAATCGCGCTTGAAGGCGACACAATTCCACACGAAGCTGAGAAAAAAGTAACTGGTGCTCATGTTCTTTTGAAACCTGCAGCTCCTGGTACTGGTATTATCGCTGGTGGTGTTGTTCGACAAATTATTGGTGTAACAGGAATTCGAAACATGCTTTCGAAATCACTTGGCTCAACAAATAAAGTTAATATTGCTTACGCAACTATAGATGCTTTGAAGAGCCTTGTTCCTAAAGAACAGTGGTTAAATGCACCAAAAGCTAAAAAGGAGACTAAGTAATGAAATACAATGAACTCCAAGTTTCTACAAATAAAGATAGAATTCGTGTTGGTCGCGGTATCTCAGCTGGTCGTGGTAAAACTGCTGGTCGTGGTACTAAAGGTCAAGGAGCTCGAACAGGAAAGAAACTTCGTGCAACTTTTCAAGGTGGTCAAAATCCACTTGTTCAAGCGACTCCAAAAGCTCGCGGGTTCAAATCTTTACGAAAACCAGCTCAAGTTGTATATCTTGACCACTTGAACGATTTGGCTGGTGAAGTTGATAACTTCCGACTTTTTGAAGAAGGTTATATTTCAACACCTTTCCATAAAGTTAAGGTTATCTCACGAGGTGAATTGAACGAAAAAGTTACTTTAAAAGTTCAAGCTGCTTCGAAATCTGCCATTGAAGCTATTGAAAAAGCTGGCGGAAAATTCGAAAAAGTCGCAACACCTTTGAAGAAATCTGCAAAAGAAGAAAAATAGTTCTTCTTGAAGTATTTAAAACAGCTCAAAACGAGCTGTTTTAGTTTTAGATAAAAATACTTAAAACTGTTTTTTTTTTTTTTGATTTTTGTGCTAAACTATATATATGACAGATAAAGATATAATTTCAATAAAGAACTTTAAGCTGTCGTTTGGTAATAAAGAAATTATTCGCGGACTAAGTTTTAATGTTAAGAAGGGCGAAATTTTTGGTTTTTTAGGATCAAACGGAAGCGGAAAAACAACAACAATTCGAGCTTTGCTAGGAATTTATCAGGCAGATTCGGGCGAACTTTTAATTAATGATGAAGAATTTTCTCCTGAAAGAATTGGTGCAATTGGATATTTACCAGAGGAGCGCGGTCTTTATAAAAAAGAAAAAGTTATTGATGTGATGCAATATTTTGGGCGACTTAAAGGTCTTTCAAAAAAAGAAGCTCAAGAGTTCTCAAAAAAATATTTGAAGCGTGTTGGCTTGGAAGATAAGGCGAACTTAAATATTGATAAGCTTTCAGGCGGCCAGCAGCAAAAAATCCAGTTAGGAATTACCATTATGGGCAAACCCGAAATACTTATTTTGGATGAGCCAACAAAAGGTTTCGATCCTGTTAATCGCCAACTTCTTATGGATATTATCGAGGAAGAAAATGCTCGTGGTGCTACAATTATGATGGTGACTCACCAAATGGAAGAAGTTGAGAAAATTTGTAACCGTGCATTACTTTTAAAAAATGGTAAAATGGAAGCTTACGGAACGGTTGATGAAATTCGAAATAAATTTGGTGAACAGCGAATCATTCTTGAATTTGTGGGTGAGCTGCCAAAGAGCGATAAATTTGAGGTTATAAAAAAAGAAGCAAACTATGCAGAACTCTCATTAAAAGCCGATTCGCAAGAAATTCTGAAAGAATTGGTCTCAAAAAAACTGCAAATTATAAACTTTAAGGTTCAAAAATCAACTTTAAATGAGATTTTTTTGAATATTTATGGCGAAGAAAATGAAGTGGAGAATGAGGTAAAAAATGTATAATCTAGGAACAGTTTTAAAGTTCGAAATCTTCCGTGCATTGAAAAAGCCAACTTTTTGGATTGCGATTTTTGCAATTCCTGTAATTTATGGCGCAATGTTTATGTTTGGTGCAATTTCAGGCTCACAAGCAAAGGAGAATCAAGAAAAATTAGCAAAAGAGAGTTTTTCATTCCAGGTTCAAGATGAAAGTGGCTTAATTTCTAAAGAGCTTGTTCTACAATTGAAGGGTAGTTTTTCGAACGATAAGCAAAAGGCAATCGAAGCCGTAAAAAACGGAAAACTTAGTGCATTTTATTTTATACCAAAAGATTTAACCGTTGAAAAAGTTGAAATTTATGGAAAAAATACTAATATCAATGAAAACGGCAAATATTCAGCGGTTTTAAAAACTATTTTGAAGAATTCTGGCGTTCAAGCTACGAATAAAAATCAGTTAGCATTGATTAATGAAACTTATAAAACTGAGCAAACATTTTTTAAAAATGGCGAAAAATATAACCAATTCCCAGAAATGATTGTGCCGGGAATTTTCTTAGCGATATTCTATTTTATTACTGTTTTTCTTTCAAACCGAATGCTTACAAGCACAACCGAAGAAAAAGAAAACCGTGTTACAGAGATGATTTTAACTAGCATTTCGGCCAAAACTTTAATTTTGGGAAAAATTATTTCAATTATGGTTTTGGGGCTCGTTCAAATTTTAACAATAATTCTACCAATCGTCATTGGGCTTGTGGTAATTTCAAGTATTGGAACGCTTGCAAAAGACTTGAACTTGCCAGATTTAATGCCAATTATCTCGGCCATTAAATGGGATTTTGGTACAATTGCAATTTCTGCTGTAATTTTAATTGCTGGATTTATGATGACAACAGGGTTTATTGTTGCGCTCGGTTCGGCGATGCCAACCGCACAAGAAGCTTCGAATTATTTTGCAGCAATTATTATGCCTCTAATGATGCCGCTTTTTGTGCTTCCTTCATTCCTTTCGAGCGAACTAAGCGCTTTAACTGTCTTCTTGAGCTATTTTCCGCTAACTTCACCAATTTCTTTGCTTCTTCGAAATATGCTGGGAACTTTGAGCTTAGCAGAAGCCCTTATTGGAATTTCGCTTCTTATCGTTTTTGCGATTTTTGCCGTTTGGCTTGCTGTGCGAATCTTCCGCTTTGGAACAATTTCTTATGGTTCAAAAGTAAATCTCAAAAGTATTTTTTCGAAAAAGAAAATTGCTTAAATTAGCTTAAAAAAACTAACAAGAGCTGTTCGAAAAGGACGGCTCTTGACTTTTATTGTAAAAAGTTGTATAATTTAAAAGACTTTCAAAGTCAAAAAATGGAGGTGGAACCTTATGAGATTTAGTGAAGAAATTCTAGGAAAGATATTTAAAGAGTCTTTCGGTGATAAAATTAGATATATCGACAGATATGAATCTGATATAACCATTCGTGGTGAAGTATATACAATGATATATGATTTCATAGATGAGTCTATGACTTTTAGAGAAAGCAGCTTAGCAAGGGACCGGAGAAGAGTTGGATATATTTATATAAGTGAGGATAATATCTTCTCTTACGACGTTGACCCATCTATCTATTTCAGCCATTATATTATATTTTTTGGGCATAAACTCAAAAAGTTTATAAAGTCTAATCAGAAAAGATCTCGTCGTAAGTTTCTCGCAAAATAATTTCTCACTTTAAGCCTCATTTGGAGGCTTTTCTTTTTTCGAAAAAATAAATTTTCAGGATTTTTTAAGTAAAGCGTGATAAAATAATTATATATGAGAATTTTGATTGTTGAAGATGAACGAAAAATTGCGCGGGCGCTCGGGCGAGCTTTGAAAAACGAAAAATACGCCGTGGATATTTCGCACGATGGAACTGATGCTTACGCGATGGCGGGAATGATTGATTATGATTTACTTATTCTTGATCGAATGATTCCGGGTGATTATGATGGTCTGAGCTTAACTAAAAAGCTCCGCGAAGAAGGTAAAAAAGTACCAATTTTACTTTTAACAGCATTGGGTGAAATTAAAGATAAAACCGAGGGTTTAGATAGTGGTGCAGATGATTATTTAACGAAACCTTTCGCTCTAGATGAGCTTTTAGCGCGTGTTCGAGCGTTGCTTCGAAGGCCACAAACTCAAGCTGAAACTATTTTAAAAATAGCAGACTTATCATTAGATTTAAACGCACGCGAAGTTTTTCGAAATAATCAAAAAATCGAACTTACGAATAAAGAGTTTTCACTTCTCGAATATTTAGTGCGAAATGCTGGCCGCCCAGTTTCGAAAGAGCAAATTATTGCTCATGTTTGGGATTATGATGCAGATATTTTGCCAAATAATATTGAAGTTTACATCAGTTATTTGCGTGAAAAAGTTGATAAGCCTTTTGAGAAAAAACTAATTAAAACTGTGCGAGGAATAGGATATAAAATTGATGAATAACAAAGAGCGAAAATTATTTAAATTCGGTGGCGATATTTTTAAAAGTGCTCATTTTAGCCTTTCGATGCTATATTTCTTGATTTTGCTAGCGATTGTTGGAATTTTTAATATTGTAATTTTTTATTCAATCAACACGAATACTATGGAAATTTCCACTCCACTCATTGAAACAAATTTTTCGAAAGATAAAAATAGCTATGGAACGGATGAGCTTCGCGAAAAAATCATCACAGCAAGGAACAAACGAGCTAGCGAACAGATTACTGAATCAATTCTAATTTTAGATTTTTTAATTTTATTGGCTGGCGGTATTGGTAGTTTTTGGCTGGCGCGCCGTGCTTTAGAACCTCTTGAAAAAGCTCACAAGTTACAGTCTGAATTTGTTTCAAATGCGAGCCACGAAATTCGAACACCACTTGCGGCGATCCAGCTTGAAACTGAAATAATTCTAAAAGACAAAATAGCTTCAAAAGATGAGCTTCGCGAAGTTCTGGAGAGCAACTTAGAAGAAGCAAAAAGCTTAACTGCGATGGTGGAAATGCTGCTTAGTCTTTCGAAAATCAATGAAGAAATTCCACTTTCAGCTGTAAATTTGAACGAAATTATTAAGGCTAGAATTTCAAAATTTCCAGATGCAGAAAAGAAAATTAAGTTCGAAGATGGTAAGGAATTTATTGTTCAAAATAACGAAACTGCAATTGATGAAATTGCTATGATTCTGATTGATAATGCGCTGAAATATAATGTTTCGAAAGAGCCGATTGAAGTGAAGATTTTTAGGCAAAATCGACAAGCTGTTTTATCTGTCTCGAATTTTTCGAATGAAATTCCGCAAGATGAATTAAATAAGTTTTTTGATCGATTTTATAGATGTGATAAAGTTCGAAGTTGTAATAACCACACGGAAGGCTATGGTTTAGGTCTTGCAATTGCAAAAAAGCTGGCAGAAGAAACACATAGTGTAATTTTAGCTAAAAATGAGAGAATTCCGAAAACTAAAAAATTCAAAACTACATTTTCAGTTTTAATGCGATTTTCGAGATAGTTTTTTTTGATTAAAACTCTTGATTTTTAAAGATATTTGTGCTAGAATAATTGGTGAACTTTATTTACGTAAATATAAAACTTGGCCATGCGAGGGTCGTAACAGGGAAAACCCGCTTTCGAAACCACGCGAACGCCAAGCTTTAATCGTGGAAAGTTTAACTAATATTAAATTAATTGGGAGCATAAGTGAAATGAAAACACTTCTCGGTACCAAAATTGGTATGACCCAAATCATCGGTGAAGACGGCGTTGTTACACCAATTACGCTTGTTCAAGCCGGCCCTGTAACTGTGACTCAGGTTAAAACCGTTGAAACAGACGGCTACAACGCAGTTCAAGTGGCATTTGGTGAGGGTAAGAACCTGAGCAAGGCCGTGGCTGGACATGTAAAACCAGCAGAGGTAACTCCGAAGCATCTTCGTGAGTTCCGCGTTGACGAAATTCCTGCGGATATAAAAGTTGGCGCTAAAATTAATGTTGAAGCTTTCGAGCTTGGTGACATTGTTGATGTAACTGGAACAAGCAAGGGTAAAGGTTTTGCTGGAACAGTTAAGCGACACAACTTTAATACAAGCAAGAGTTCGCACGGTGGAAACGGAAACGTGCGTCGTGTCGGGTCAATCGGCTCAATGTATCCACAAAAAGTCTTCAAAGGTAAAAGAATGCCTGGACGAATGGGTCACGACAAAGTTACTGTTAAAAATCTAACAGTTGCTTACATCGATGCAGAAAATAACTTAATTGGGCTAAAAGGTGCTGTGCCAGGACCAAAGAAGGGTCTTATCAGCATTGGAGGTAAAGCATAATGGCTGAAAAAACAACTCTTCCAAAAAGCGTTTTTGCAGTTGAAGTTCGAAATCATGAACTATTAAAGCTTGCCTATGACGCTTATCTTGCTAACAACCGCTTAGCAAGTGCTACAACAAAACAACGCGGTGAAGTTCGTGGTGGTGGTAAAAAGCCATGGCGACAAAAAGGAACTGGTCGCGCACGATTTGGATCAATTCGAAACCCAATCTGGCGAGGCGGTGGTATTGTTTTTGGGCCACGCGGTAACGAAAACTATACTAAAAAGATTTCGAAAACTTCAAAACGAGTTGCTCTTCGACAAGCTTTGACAGTTCAAGCTGAAAAAGTTCTTGTTGCAGATATCAAAAC
Source organism: uncultured Saccharimonas sp. (SeqCode) (assembly GCA_963522115.1). Taxonomy (GTDB): domain Bacteria; phylum Patescibacteriota; class Saccharimonadia; order Saccharimonadales; family Saccharimonadaceae; genus Nanogingivalis. Next base: position 17,797 of record CAUQWN010000002.1, read on the forward strand.
AACTGGTAAAACTGCTGAAGTTGCAAAATTCTTGAAAGAGAATAATCTTAACCGACGAGTTCTTATTGTTGCTGAAAAAACAGATGAACTTATCCGTGCAACCAATAATATCAGTGAAGCTCTACTTGTTTCGCCAATGTATCTAAACGTATTCGACATTTTGAATGCAGATCACATTGTTATTACACCAAAAGCAATCGAAACAATCGAAAACTGGCTAGGAGGAGAAAAATAATGGCAATTAAACCTATTACTCCACGTGCAACTGAGAAAGCTTATGCTCTTTCTACAACAAAAAATGTTTACGTATTTAATGTACCGTTAACTTTGAACAAGAATCAAATCAAAGAAGCGATTGAAAAAGAGTTTGAAGTAACTGTAACTGACGTTCGAACTGTTGTTCAAGCTGGTAAAACTAAACGAATCAACAAATCTCGAAATCCAAAACGATATGTTGCAGGTTCAACAACTCAAAAAGATATCAAGAAAGCTTACGTGACTGTAAAAGAAGGCGATAAAATTGCAATCTTTGAAAGCACTGAAGCTGAAACTGCTGAGGAGAAGAAGTAATGGCTATTAAAAAATACAATCCTACGACTCCTGCTCGACGCGGTATGACGACTGAAGACTATAGCGAAATTACAACTCGAAAACCGCTAAAAAGTCTTTTGAAAGCGAAAAAGCAAAATGCTGGACGCAATAACTCTGGTCGAATTACAGTTCGGCACCGAGGTGGTGGTGTTAAACGACATTACCGAATCTTGACTCACAAAATGCCAACAGGTTTAACTTTAACTGTTCGAGAAATTGAATACGATCCAAACCGAAGTGCACGAATCGCTCGAGTTCAAGATCAAAATGGTAAATTCTACTACATTTTGGCTGACACTTCAATGTTCCAAGGTAAAGTTTTTCAAACTGGTAAAAAAGATATTGAAATTGAAGCTTCAAACCGAATGCCACTTTCAGAAATTCCTGTTGGTTCATTGATCTATGCAATCGAAATCACACCAGGAAAAGGTGCGCAAATGGTTCGTTCAGCTGGTGCCAAAGCTCAGTTGATGGCGAAAGAAGGTGACTACGCTCAGGTAAAATTACCTTCAGGTGAAGTTCGAAAATTCCGATTGGAAGCAGAGGCAACTCTTGGAACAGTTGGAAATATTCAGCATCAAAACGTTAAACTTGGTTCTGCTGGACGTAAACGCCGTAAAGGTATTCGCCCAACAGTTCGTGGTGTTGTTATGAATGCTGTAGATCACCCACATGGTGGTGGTGACGGCGGACGACACGGAATCGGTCGCTCAACTCCACGCACACCTTGGGGACAACCAACTCTCGGCTACAAAACTCGCCGACGTAAGAGTACTAATAAATTTATCGTGAAGAGTCGTCACGAAGCTAAGAGGAGAAAATAAATGAGTCGTTCATTGAAAAAAGGTCCGTTTATCGACTTCAAGCTTGCTAAAAAAGTAGCGGCTCTTGGAGCAGATGACCGAACAGTGATTAAAACTTGGGCTCGCTCAAGTACAATTACACCAGAAATGGTTGGTCGAACTATCGCTGTTCACAATGGTCGCTTACATATTCCTGTATATATTTCAGAGAATATGGTTGGACACAAACTTGGTGAATTTGCGCCAACACGTAAATTCCGAAAACACGGCGGAAAGGATAAGAAATAATGGCTAATGTAACAACTCGTGCCTACATTAAAGGTATTGGTCAGACTCCACGAAAAGTTTCAATCGTGGCAAGTCTTGTTCGTGGTCGAACTGTTGCTGATGCATTAGTAATTCTTGACCACACTCCACGCCGAAGTGCTCTAGCTGTTAAAAAAGCTATCCAATCAGCTGCAGCTAATGCTAAAAATAACGATAATGCCGATCCAAAAACTCTAGTAATTACAACTTTGTCAGTTACTCCGGGATCGCGATTGAAGCGATTTAAACCTCACATGCGAGGAATGGCGCTTCCTTTCCAAAAGAAAACTTCAAACATTTTGGTCGAAGTTTCTGGCGTTGTTAAAGAGAAGAAAACTCCAGCTAAAAAAGCTGAAGTTAAGAAAACTACTGCGAAAGCAGAGAAAGAGAGCAAATAATGGGTCAAAAAGTTAATCCAATTAGCTTCCGTTTGCAAGCTCATAAAAACTGGGATTCACGATGGTTTGCTCAGAAAAAAGATTTTGCAAAATTCTTGATTGAAGATGACAAAATTCGAAAAACTATCGAAAAACGATTCGAAAGTCGACCAACAATTGATCGAATCGAAATTGAACGAACAGAAAACCTTATCACTGTTTCAATTCATACAGCAAAAGCTGGTGTTGTAATTGGCCGCGGTGGTGCTGGCGTTCAAGAACTTAAAACTCAACTTGAAAAAATGGTGAGTTTACCAGTTCGAATTAATATTGAAGAAGTTCGCCGACCAGAGCTTTCAGCTAAATTGGTTGCTGAAAATATTGCTAGACAATTGGAACGACGAATCAACTTCCGCCGAGCCGTTAAAATGGCATTACAAAATACAATGCAAGCCGGTGCGAAAGGTGTTCGTATTGAGGTTGCTGGACGATTGAATGGAGCTGAAATGAGCCGCCGTGAGAAATTCTCTGAAGGATCTGTCCCTCTTCATACAATTCGTGCAGACATTAATTATCACGGAGCACGTTCGCAAACTCCTGCTGGTATTATAGGCGTAAAAGTTTGGATTAATAAAGGTGAAAGGAACGACAAGTAATGGCTATTTTATTACCAAAGAAAACCGCTCACCGAAAAGTTCGAAAAGGTAAAAATCCAGGCCGAGCAACTCGTGGAAACACTGTTGCCTTCGGTGATTATGGATTGGTTAGCCTTGAGAACGAGCGAATCAACTCGCGACAAATCGAATCAGCCCGAACAGCTATGACTCGTTATATTAAGCGTGGAGGTCAGGTTTGGATTCGAATATTCCCACACACACCAGTTACTCGAAAACCACAAGATGTGAAAATGGGTAGCGGTAAGGGAAACCCAGAATTCTTTGTGGCTAAAGTTAAAGCTGGAACAGTTATGTTCGAAATGAATGGCGTTTCAGAAGAAGTTGCACGTGAAGCTATGCGACTTGCCGGCCACAAACTTCCAGTAAAAGTTAAATTCGTAAAGAAAGGTGAAATCTAATATGGCGACTACATTGACAGGTGTTGTTTCGAGCGCTAAAGCCGACAAAACTATCACCGTAACAGTTCATAGCCGTGAAACACACCCAATTTACGGCAAGCAATATACTGTAACTCGAAAATATACTGCTCATGATGAGAACAATGAAGCTGGTGAAGGTGACAAAGTTATTATCAAAGAAGTTCGACCAATTTCGAAAACTAAGAGTTTTGCTTTAGTTGAAATCGTTGAGAAAGCTCGAGGTTCAGTAGAATTGAAAGAGGAGGCGTAATGATTCAGCAAGAAAGCCGACTTAAAGTAACAGATAACAGTGGTGCAAAAGAGATCCTTTGTATTCGTGTACTAGGTGGTTCAAAACGCCGATACGCACGAGTTGGCGATATCATTGTTGCTACTGTTAAAGATGCTAACCCAACTGGTAATATTAAGAAAAAATCAGTTGTAAAGGCTGTTGTTGTGCGAACTCGCGACCAAATTCGCCGAAAAGATGGCTCAACTATCTGTTTCGATGATAATGCGGCCGTAATTATCGCTGATGACAAAACACCAAAAGCGACTCGTGTATTTGGTCCTGTGCCACGCGAGCTTCGTGACTTGGGATACAACAAAATTATCAGCTTAGCTCCGGAGGTGCTCTAATATGGCGTTAAATGGAATCGTTAAAGGTGATAATGTTGTAATTATCAGCGGAAAAGATAAAGGCGTTACTGGTGAAGTTGTAAAAGTTTTACCAAAGAAAAATGCTGTTTTGGTTGAGGGTGTTGGTAAAAAGCATCGTCACATTAAACCAAATCAATTCAATCCGCGCGGTGGAGTAAAAGATATTCATGTTCCAACTCCAGTACATAAAGTTAAAAAAGTAGAAGCTAAAAGCGCTAAATCAAGCAAAAAAGGAGATAAATAATGGCTAAAACTGCTGTTTATGTTCCTCGCTTGAAAACTCTTTACAAAGATAAAATTGCTAAAGAACTACAAAGCGAACTAGAGCTAACAAATATCCACCAAGTTCCAAAGCTTGAAAAAATCGTTGTTAGCGTAGGAACAGGTAAGAAAAAAGAAGACAAACGTTTTCAAGAAGTTGTTAAAAATACAGTTACAAAAATTACTGGTCAAGTTCCAGTAGCGCGTTTGCCTAAAAAATCAATCGCAACCTTCAAAATTCGTGGTGGAATGGGTGCACCAATTGGTTATAGCGTAACTTTACGTGGTGATCGAATGTATGAATTTCTTGATCGTCTCGTAAACGTGGCTCTGCCTCGCGTGCGCGACTTCCACGGTGTCGGAGCAAAAGGTTTTGATAAAGGTGGAAATTACAATTTGGGAATTTTAGAACAGTCTGTTTTCCCAGAGTTAACTTTTGAAGAAACTCAAATTCTTCACGGTTTGCAAGTAACTTTCGTTATTAAAAACGAAGGCGAAGCTCACAGTCGAGCATTGCTTGAAAAATTCGGAATTCCGTTTGAGAAGAAAGGAAAAGCGTAAATGGCTAAGAAATCAATGATTGCAAAAGACTTGAAACGCAAAAAAATGATTGAAAAATATGCTGCAAAACGCGCCGAATTGAAAGCCGCTGGCGACCAAGAAGGTCTTCAAAAGCTTCCACGCAATTCAAGTCCTACACGACTTAAAAACCGCGACAACTTTGATGGTCGACCACGCGGTTATATGCGACGATTTGGTATGAGCCGAATCACTTTCCGCATCAAAGCCTCAAAGGGTGAAATCCCAGGCGTAACAAAAAGTAGTTGGTAGAAGGAAGGAGAGACTATGTCATTACAATCAACTGACCCCATCGCCGACCTTCTAACTCGCATTCGAAATGCGGCATTGGTTGGCAAGAATGAAATTCGCGTTCCTTCAAGCAAATTGAAAGAAGTTGTAGCGAAAGAGCTTGCAAAGGCTAATTATATCGAATCTGTTAAGGTTGAATCAGCAAAACCTCGTGATATCTTGGTAGTTAAAATTACCAAAGATGGCGAAGCTGCTCGGTTCAATGAATTGATTCGAATGAGTAAGCCAGGACGCCGAATGTATGTTGGTGTAGAAGAAATCCCACGCGTTAAAAGTGGCCGAGGAATGGTTCTACTCTCAACATCAAAAGGTGTTATGAATGGTTTCGAAGCCAAGAAACAACGACTTGGCGGTGAACTATTGCTAAAAGTTTGGTAATCCGAACTTTAGAAAAAGCAATAAAAAATAAGCTTTCTACTGAGAGCTTATTTTTATTGTAGATTATCTTATTTTTACTATAGGCAGATTATTTTAGAAAACAACCTTTAGCAAAATTAAGTAGCTCTTTAAGGAGTTAACTAGGCATTTATAAATGTAAATTTTTGTCAGATTTTTTGAAACTATTAGCGCTAATAATTATGGATCTTTTTTATTCTTCTTCAAAAGCAACTAAATCTAATAAAGCTGAAACATACTCTGCTTGAGACCAAGTTAGCGGTGCAACCGAAAGATGTTTTAAATCGCGTGGATCAATCTGTTCGGGTAGAATTCCCGTTGAAGTTTGCTGCTTTAGAACCCATTCAATAATTTCCTCCGCTTTCGAAATTTCACCAAGAGCAATATAAAATTCCGCACGCCAAAGTGTCGTTATTGGCCAAATATTTGCTTCGTAATCATCACTAAATCTATAGTAAATATCATTTTCGAATCTTGGAAGTCCAATATTATCATTAGCTTTAAAACGATTTTCAAGAGTTTTAAAAGCAGTCTGTAACTTTTCGCCTTTAAATTCAAAAAGGTTAAACATAAATGCACCATAAAAACTTGACGAATCAATTTTTGGATCTTTATTGCCATCAGCCCAAATTCCACGATAGAAGTAATTACTTTCTTCATTAAAAAGCTCGTTTTGTGCAGAAGAACGAATTTTTAAAGCTTGCTCAAGCCATTTTTTTGCATCATGCACGCGATTCGCAGCTTGAGCTAATTTTGAAGCAGAGTATAATGCCGCAAAAACAACTGAAGTCGAATAAGTCGTTGAAAGAAAATCCATCTCCCAAAGCTCATAATTTGGTTTTGGTAAATCATTTTCACCACAAAAATCTACCAAAAAATTAGCAGTCGGCTTCACTAAATCATCATAAAATTCATTCAAAATTGAGTTTTCACGAAATTTTTTATAATATTGAGCAAACAAGAAAAGGATTCCTGCGGTTTCGTCAATCTGAATAGGTAGATTTCGAGTATCGCCACCTTGTGAATATGAGTGCCAACTCGGACCAAGTTCACCATTCGGTAAATATTTATGCATCATAAATCCTCCCGAAGTTAACGATCTTTTGCAAAATTCGAAAAACTTTTGCGGTTCATTGCGATAGCCAATACGAATTAATGGCCAAATTGCAAAAAGAGCATCGCGAGGCCAGCAATAAGAATAATCATCTCGTGCATAATTCAACATTTCACTATCATTGCTAGCAATCGGTGCACCAGTTTTCGCAAGATGAGATTTAACTAGCATTAAACTTTGAATAAAACTTTTTTGATATTTTGAATCAAGTTTTTTCGAAACTCGTAAAGCAGGCGAGAGCCATTTTTGCCAATATTTTTTGGTTTCATCTAAAGCTTTCGAAAAGCCATTATCTCTAACCTTTTGAAGATTTGTACGAGCAAGCTCGTGGCCATCGGCACAAGAAATTGAGTATTGAAAATTTGCACTCTCAAAAACACCAAGAGAAAAATCAAACCCAACAACCGAATCAGTCTGTCCATGCTCAACATTTGAGCCCGAGAGAATGCCATCTTCAGCATCTACCCAAGAACCAAGCTTATTTTCAATTCCGAACAAGCCAACCGTATGCTGGTTAAAATCCTCAAAAATATCCTGAAGAGGTTTTTCGAAAATTCTTTGAGCAGAAATAATAAAAGCACGTTTTCCGCGATAGTGCAAAATCGCCTTTTCATTATTTTCGAAAGGCAAGAACTGAACGGTATCGGCCAAATGAAAACTACTGTTAATTGCAAAATTTTGATGCAAAAAAAGCTGAACTTCACGCGGGTAATTTGCAAGATTTTGAACTTGGATCTTTCGCCCAAAAACATCAAAATCACTCGCCACAAAATCAGTGAAAGTTATTTTGATTTGAAGTTCTTGATTAATAGCTTCAGTTTTTGAGATTAAAGCATTTTCAAAATATTCAACCGAGAATTGCCACTCACCAGAATGGAGCCAAGAAAAATTATTGCCAATTTTAATTCCAATACGATGAAAAAGATCGCGGCCAAGTGTATGATTTTCATAACCGTTATCTGGAAAATAAAAATCACTCACTAGACCAAATTCATTTAACCCGATATTCAAATTACCATTGCTTAAAATTGCTGTTTTTGCCATTCTAACCTCGCTTTCGTTTTGTAAACATTAAGTTTCTATGAAGCATTCTCGCAAAAATCTTCTTACGTTTTGTATTTTTTGGGGTTTTAAAAAGCGATTTTTGAAGAATTTTTTGCATTTTTCGAATATTTTTCTGCTTAAGTGGAGGAATGTCTTTTAGCCTAAAATCCATATCTCGCAATGTATCCATAAAGTATAAAAATGCATCATAAGGAGATTTATATGGTGAAAAATACGCATGAACATCGCCATCGTTAAAATATTTCGTGCACATATAATAGGGGTGATCACTCGTAGTTAATCGCCGCCAATCTTCAACCAAATTTCCATTTTGTGAATTATAAACCCGCGATTTTAAAGCATAAAGGTATTTCATTGCTTCTTGTTGCATTGAATTACCGAGCCAAGCGGTCAAGTCACGCTCAGTATCTGCCCAAGTTACTGTATTCGGCATAGAAATTTCCGCAGCAGGTTCACTTTGAGCGGCCTCGGTGACAGTTTTAAATCCGTGCTCTGGTTTCTTTAACCAATACGAAACTAAGCTTTCGAAAAAATCAAATATTCCAGATTCCGCCCACTGATGCTCGCCAAATGTTTCATAATCCATAAAAAGATTTATCACATCACCATGATAGCTTGAGGATTCTAACCAACTGATATATTTTTGAGTTGTAAGCGGATATTCTTGCCAATTTCGATTCGAAAAACGAAAAGCAAGATCGTCAGAAAGCTTGTAGTTTTTAAGAAGTAGGCGAATATTTTTCGTACCTTTTGGCTTATAAATATAATTTGGCGTGCGCCATTGCAGAATTGGGTCCCATCCCTCAGCTAAAATTGCTTTAAAACCAAAATCGTCCGCCCATTTAGCAAGTTCATCATTATATGAAAGCTCAGTGTTTCGAAAAGCAGTAGTTTCGACATTAAAAACTTCACGAATTTTTGCCTGATGCGCACTAACTTGAGCTTCAAATTCTTCACGATCAAAAAAGAAGGCGAGGCTATGATAATATGTCTCGGCAATAATCTCTGCTCGCCCAGTTTGAACAAGACGCTTAAAGCTCTCGAGAACTTCTGGCGCAAATTTTTGCGCTTGATCAATAAAAGTTCCCGTAATCGAAAAAGAAAATTTAAATTCTGGGTGAGTTTTTAATAGTTTTTCAAGCAGATTATTCATTGGTATGTAAGATTTTTCAGCAACTTTTCGAAAAATCTCGCCATTACTTTGCCGTTTTAGGCCTTTTTCTTCGCTAAAATAATTTTTATTTGTACCAACATCGAAAAGCGTTTGATCGTCACGAATGCGCCAGGGCTGATGAACATGAAGGTAGAGAACAATCGACTTCTTAGTCATTATTTACCTCTGTTAAACGTATAAATTCTTCCATAATTTGCTCGGCGATATCGCTCCAAGAAATCCGATCATATTCCTCTCGAACACCATTTTTTAAACTCCGTAAAAGATTCTTATTAATTGAAACCTCATAAATTTGGTTTGCCAGTTTTTTCGTATCCCAAAAATCATAACGTAAAATATTTTGAAGAACTTCACCTACGCCAGATTGCTCCGAAATTATTAATGCATTGTTAAAATGAGCCGCCTCTAAAGCCGTTAGGCCAAAAGGTTCGTTTACTGAGCTCATCACAAAAACATCAGCCACACCGTAAGCATCACGCCATTTATCGCCCCGCAAAAATCCCGTGAAGAAAATCTTGTCTGAAATCCCAAAATCACTCGCCATTTTGATAAGCTCATTGCGTTGTTCACCGTCCCCAACAAGAAGTAGGGCAATTTTTGGATTTTTCGAAATAGCTTCGGCAACCGCTTGCATCAAAAAAGTTAAACCCTTCTGAATAGTAAAGCGAGTTAGAGTCATTATCACAGTATATCCCTGTGATTTTAGATATTCAAGATAGCGGTAAGTTCGATTATCGTAATCTTGTGGATTAGCAAGAGCTGAAGTTTCGATCGCATTATAAACCACCTCAACCTTTTCAGGCTTAATTTTATATTTCTTGATAATTACATTTCGAGTATTTTTTGAAACTGCAAAAACCCTGTCGGATGCGCAAATTCCAGCATATTCAATATCATGGATTTCTTGATTACCAGAAATTCCACCAGAACGATCAAATTCGGTAGCGTGAATATGAGTAATCAACGGCGCACCAGTAAGTTTTTTAGCAAGAATTCCAGCTTCCACAGTTAACCAATCATGCGCATGAATAACATCTGGTTTATTTTTTGGATTACTTAAATATTCACGAATAAATTCACAATATTCTTTCTGAATCGAACGAATATCTGGTAGAAAATTACTAGCGTTATGACTTGAACGTATCCAATGCGGAGAATCGTAAGCTCCAGCACCAAATTTATGAATTTCAGAGTAATTCGTAGCATTCAATACTTTAATGAAATCAATTTCGGTATGTTTATCTTTATACGGAACGACAAATTCAATATTAGCACCACTTTTTGCGAGTGCCTTAGCCATATAAAAACAAGCTACACCCAAACCACCGCTGTTATGTGGAGGAAGCTCCCACCCGAGCATTAATATTTTCATTTTTTGCCTTTACGATTAAAATTTACATTTCTATTTTAGCAAATTTAAAAGAAAAGCGCAAGCGGTTTAACCAATTATCTGCTTTAAACTAAATGCTTGGTGAAAACTGTTTTATTTCTTGAACGCATTTCTTATAATCTGGGCAATATTTTTCAACTTCTTGCCAAAATTTAGATGAATGGTTCATTTGCCGAGTGTGACAAAGCTCATGAATAATCACATAATCAATTAAATGATGTGGTAAATTCATTAACGCAATGTTTAAAGAAATTGTTCCACTAGAAGAGCATGAACCCCACCGTGTGCCAGTGTGTGAAAAACGCAATTTTTCGAAGTTAAAACCATATTTTTCTGCCAAAAAATCAATTCTGCGAGGCAAATACGCCTTAGCTTGCTTTCGAAGAATTTTTGATACAGTTTTGCGGATTTCTGATTGAACAAGTGGATTTTCGAAAGCTAACTCTTGCGGAATTTGCACTAAAATCTGATTGCCATCAAGCGAAATTTTAATTTCTTCACCCAAAAATTTTCGAAAAAAAAGTGTGTGCGTTTTACCAATTAAATCACCATTTTTATAAAGATTTTTAGCATTATGCAAAGCAAGCATTTCGCGAATTTGCGTACGATTATGATTCACTAAACGCTGAACAGAGAACTTTGGTGAATAATAAGGAATTGATGCGCGTAAACTTCCATCAACACCAACAGAAAGTTTTACGGAGCGAGCGAGTTTGTTTTTTCGAATTTTAATTTCACCAAACTCTTTATCAACAATAGCCATAAGTATATTATAGCATTTTTTGAAAAGGTTGGCGAGAATTATTCTTAAATTTTTGAAATTTTATTTTTTGTGAAATTTTAAATATTAGAACAGTAGTGAAATTAATTTGGCAAAACTAAAAAATCTATAAAATAAAGTTTCATTTTTAATACCGTAAACTAAAAAAACACCATTTTTGGTGTGTATATAATTTATGATGAGATAATTTTGGCACGGGCAGAGAGACTCGAACTCCCGACACCAGGTTTTGGAGACCTGTGCTCTACCAACTGAGCTATGCCCGTATGAAACTATTTTAACATAAAAATTTCGAAAAGTGAAGAGTTTTTAAAAAATTTCTACTAAGTATTGACAAAAAAGCTTTTTTATGATAGAATAATAACAAGTTAAAAGCTTCAACTATGAAAATTGAGCTTTTAGCTCGAATTTTAAGAAGTTGGCTTTTGCAAATATTTTTTAAAAGGAGACCGAGAGATATGGTCAATGTTATTAAATGGGCTCAAACCCAAAACCAAGAGCAACTTGCTGAAATCGGTAAGCGCCTCGAAGAAAAAGTGATGCCAAAAACATCACAATCTAAAGTCGCAGACAACCTTGAGAAAGCATATCATAAAAATGACCCCAAAGAATTAATCTTTTGGCTTACTTATGCACAGGTTTTTCGTATTCCTGTTAGAAAAAAGAGAGAATTCTTTAAGAAAATTAAAGAATTGTGGCTTTTAGCTCAACGCAGCCATGCGGAAATGAGTAATATGTTCAACTATTTGAACGGCATTTTTGCTGAAAGAGCTGCTGAAAGATCAGACTCTAAGCAAATGGTTAACGAAACTGCAATATATAGCCAACTTTCATACATCTAAATAAGCCCGAAATAATCGGGCTTTTTTCTTTTTCAAATTTTATTCCGCGAATTGCGAATTGTAAAGTTTCGCATAAGCGCCGTTTTTCGAAAGTAATTCTTTGTGAGAGCCTTGCTCAACAATGTTTCCATGTTCCAATACTAGAATTAAATCAGCATTCCTAATCGTTGAAAGTCGGTGCGCAATCACAAAGCTTGTACGGCCATGAGTTAAATTATCCATTGCAGATTGAATGGCTGCTTCCGTTCGCGTATCAACAGAACTGGTTGCTTCATCAAGAATCAACATTGGAGAATCTGCTAAAATCGCCCGCGCAATTGTGAGAAGCTGTTTTTCGCCAGCCGAGACATTATCGATATCTTCAGAAATTACCGTATCATAACCTTTTGGTAAGGTTCGAATAAAGTGATCAGCATGAGCAGCTTTTGCAGCCTCAACAATTTCTTCACGAGTAGCTTCTGGCTTTCCATAAGCCAAGTTTTCGGCAATCGTGCCGTTAAACAACCACGTATCTTGAAGAACCATTCCAAAAAGGGAACGAACATCATGCCGTGACATTTTTGAAGTATCAATTCCATCAATTGTAATTTTCCCGCTATCAATATCATAAAATCGCATTAATAGATTCACAAGCGTAGTTTTTCCAGCTCCAGTTGGGCCAACAATCGCCACATTTGAGCGTGGTGCAATTTTTGTACTGAAATTCGTAATAATTGGCTTATTTTTTGAATACGAAAAATTAACTTTCGAAAACTCCACAGAGCCTTTAATTTCTTTTGGTAAAGTTTTTGAAATTTCAACAAAAGTCTCTTCTTCAGCATCAAGAAAGCCAAAAATTCGCTCGCAAGCCGCAACCGTTGTTTGAACACTTGTCATTGAGTTTGCAATATTCGAAATTGGCTGTGTAAATCGGCTCATATATTGCATAAAAGCAGTAATTTCACCAATTGTCATCTGACCATTCAATGCACGAACACCACCAACGACCACAACGGTTAAAGTTGAAAGATTATTAATGAAACCCATAATTGGGTAGAGAAGTCCACCAAAAAACTGAGATTTCCAAGATGAAATATACATTTTATTATTGATTTTTTCGAAATTTTCAACCGATGATTTTTCACCGTTATAAACCTTAATAACTTCGTGCGAAGAAAGCATTTCCTCGGTATGAGCAGTTAAACTCGATGTAAATTTTTGTAAATCTGTAAAATAAACTTGACTAAACTTCGAAATAATCATAATAATTCCAACTGAAATTATTCCAGTCGTAAGAGCAATTAGACTCATTTGCCAGCTAATCGAAATCATCATAATGGTCACGCCAACAATCGTAATTATTGAATACGAAAGCTGGTTTAAGCTCTCGCTCAAACTATTACTGAGTGTCTCAATGTCGTTTGTAATAATTGAAACTGTATCACCAGTTTTATGCTTATCGAAATACGCAAGCGGCAAACGAGCAATCTTTTTCGAAGATTCATCACGCAATTTAAAAACAATTTTTTGCACCATCTGCCCCATAATCCAGTTTTGAGCATAGCCAAAAATTCCCGAACCAACATAAATTGCAGTCAGTAAAAAGCCAAATTCAGCTATTTTCGAAAAATCAGGATTAAAATGAACAGCACCAGCACGAATTTCAAAATTTTTAGTAATTAAATTGATCATCTCGCCCACAATTTGTGGCCCAATAATTGCCGAAATTGAGCTTAAAATTACCACAATTGCAAAAAATACGACAGAAATCTTAAAAGGCGCAAAATATCGCAAAAGTCGCCAAACTGTTTTAAATGAAAGTTTGTTTTTTTGATTTTTCGACATTATTTTACTCCTTTCTTAGATTTTTTTGCGACCGCTTTTCTTAAACTTTTTTTAGCTATTTTTTTCGAAACTGAAACCGCTTTTTTGGCCTCTTTTTTAGTTTTGAGAGTAGATTTTTGCTTTTCAAAATCCTTAATTTGCGTTTCAATTTCTTCGTCAGAAAGCTGCGAAGATGCAATCTCGCGATAAATTTCATTATTTTTAAGAAGTTCGCCGTGCGTGCCAATTCCAACGATCTTTCCACCGTCTAAAACAATAATTTTATCGGCCTGCATAATTGAAGTTACTCGTTGAGCGACAATAAATTTAGTTTGTGATTTAGTTTTTACAGCAAGTTCGGCACGAAGCTTAGCATCAGTTTTATAATCAAGTGCAGAAAAGCTATCGTCGAAAATTAAAATTGGAGCTTTTGAGGCGATTGCCCGAGCAATTGAAAGTCGCTGTTTTTGACCACCAGAGAAATTTTTGCCACCTTGCGAAACTTTCTCATTTAAATCTTCAGGCAATTTCTGCACAAAATCCCAAGCTTGAGCGATTTTTAGAGCTTCAATAATTTCTTCATCACTTAGGTTTTTCGAAGAACCATAATTAATATTTTCACGGATATTCCCAGAAAAAAGGTTTGCTTTTTGTGGAACATAGCCGATTAAATTATGCAGTTCGCTTTGTTTTAAATCACTAATATCCACTCCGCCTAGTTTAATTTTTCCTTTCGAAACATCATAAAATCGCGGAATTAATTTTGCAATTGTAGATTTTCCTGAACCAGTTCCACCAATTACAGCAATAGTTTCACCTTGTTTTAATGAAAAATCGAGATTATCAAGAACGGCTTCTTCAGAGTCTGGATAGACAAAACTAACATTTTCGAAAGCTAAGTCGAAAGTTTTTGGCAAGTTTTGCGTTTTAGTTTTATCTTTCACTGAGATTTCTTCATCAATAACTTCACTCAAACGTTTAATTGCAACATTCATTCGTGGAATTGACATAAAAATCATCGAAAGCATCACGAAAGCGAAAGTAACTTGCGCAAGATATTGAGTAAGGGAAGTTACATCACCAATTGAAATTTCACCAGATTTTACAAAATATGAACCAATCCAAGCAATTGCTACAAGTCCAAGCCCTGAGACCATCGTCATATACGGCGAAATTAAGCCAAAAATTCTTTCGAAAAAGATATTCATTTTGAGCATTTCATTATTGATTTCGTCAAATTTTTCTTCTTCGACTTTTTCTTTTCTATAGGCTCTAATTACACGCAAACCAGTAATTGTCTGGCGAGTTTGCATATTTAATTTATCTAGTTTAGTTTGAAAAATCTTTAGTTTTGGAACGGCAAAAATACCAATAATCGTAGTCAAAGCAATGATAGAAAAAATCGTCACAACCATAATCCAGCTCATCGAACTAGAAATAGCTAAAGTGTTAATAATGGCACCAACACCAACAATTGGGGCATAAATTCCCATTCGCATAATCATTGTGAAAGTTTGTTGAAATTGCCGTGCATCATTCGTAATTCGTGTTGTAAGACTCGAAACCGAGAATTTACCAAACTCGTTCATCGAAAAGTTTTCAATTTTTTCGAAAGTTGCATGGCGAATATCGCGCGCCATCGCCCCAGCTGAACGGCTTGCGAAGAAAATTCCCGCCAGCATTAAAGCGCCACTCAAAAGAGAAAGCCCAATCATATGAAAGCCGTTTGAATAAATAGCTTCCATATTTTTCATAGCTACTCCTTCAGTAATAATTTTTGCGGTATATTGTGGCAAATCAAGATTAATTTTTGCCGAAAGAACCGTAAAAACAAGCATAAGAGCTAAACTTAGCCAATATTTTTTAGCAAATTTAAAAATAAATTTTAGCATAATTCCTTTCGTTTTTATAGTTTATAGATTTTAAGCGGTTCCACCATTTTAACATAATTTTTCGAAAATTAAAAGAGCCGCAACTTGCGGCTTAACAAAAAAGGAAATTCATTCTTTCACTTTGCCAGTTCGATTGCAAACATCGCAAGGGAAAGTTCCAGAACCTACAAACCCTGGCTGTTTATACCACCCAGTCCCATTGCAGTTTTCGCATTTCTTCTCATTTACATGAGGTTGAGGGAAAACCATATTTTTCTCCTTTTAGAAAGTTTCGAAGCTCATAGTCATTTCCGCAACCCTTGGATTTAAGCTTCGAAAAAGATTATACTATATTTTTATGTTTTAGTCAAGTGTGCCATTATTTCGAAAAGTATATTGACTTTAGTTTTTATATACGATAATATTTATAATCGTGATACAGACAATTCAGTAACCGCCAAATTAGGTATAAACCCTGCGAAGCCTAGGAGAAATATTATGGAATTTAAAATTAAATTTTATTCATTTTTTGCCTTTTTAACCAATCGAAGAAAGCATTTATGGCTAAGTTTTTACCCAAAAATTAGCGACAAAATTTGGCTCGCAATTTTTAAATTATTCTTTTCGAAAAATATAATCATAACCTTGAAAGAAAATAAAGCTAAAACTAAAGTTAGAACTGATATTTTCTTGTTTCGAAACCATAAAAATGCCAAGAAATTCAAGCAAGCGCAAAAGTTATCTTGGAAAGAAAACGAAGACGAAAAAAATCGACTGTATGGTGAAGCTCTTGAATATCCAGAATTTGCGATTTTAGATTTTTCAGAATTATTAAAAGAGCGCAAAAAAGATAATGGCGGAAAAACTAAGGTTGGTGATAGGCTAAGTTTTAGCTGTATTGAATATGGCTATGAAGGTTTTGTTTTTAAACCAGAAAATCTTTCGAAAATTATAGATTGGTATAAAAAACTAAAGATACCACAAAGAAATGTTAAAATTGAAATATTTAATCACCGAATTAAAAAATGGCAAAGCCTTTCGAAAAACGAAATTGAGGAAATTTTGAAATCAAAAAATCCATTAAAAATTTCTGAAAAAATAGCAAAAAATAGAGAATAATTTTTGTTAACTTTTTAAAAATGTGTTATACTATTAAAGATGAACGAGGAAATTATTTATCTTGACCACGCCGCCACAACACCGGTAAGTGAAAAAGTTTTGGCTGCGATGTTACCATATTTTAGTGAAAAATTTTACAATCCAAGCGCGCCTTATGTTCAAGCTTTGGAGATTCGAAGAGATTATGAAGATGCAAAACATCAAATTGCTCAAAATATTGGCGCAAAAAGTGATGAAATTGTGATTACGGCTGGAGCAACTGAAAGCATAAATTTAGCTTTTTCAGCAGCTTCAAAAGATGCAGGAGATGAAATTCTTGTGGGCGAATTTGAACATCACGCGGTTTTGAATTCAGCCAAAAAATACGGTATCCAAAAACTTGTGAAAATTAAAAAAGATAGCATAATTGACCTTGAAGATTTGCGTGCAAAAATTTCGCCAAAAACAAAGATTGTTTCAGTTATGCTTGCGAATAATGAAACGGGCGTAATTCAGCCAATTTCGAAAATTGCCGAAATTGTACGAGAGGAACGAATGCGACGGCTTTCAAATGGCGAAAAGACGCCGATTTATCTCCATTCTGATGCTAGCCAAGGTGCTGGCCAACTGGATATTTCAGTTGCAAGACTCGGCGTAGATATGCTAACTTTAAACGCCGGCAAGATTTATGGGCCAAAGCAAACTGGTCTTTTATGGGCCAATCGCGAAATTGAATTTAGTGCGCAAATTGTGGGCGGTGGCCAAGAGCGAAATCTGCGGAGTGGAACTGAAAATGTGCCAAGCGTAATTGGTTTTGCGAAAGCTATTCAATTGGCAGAAAAGCATCGTAAAAAAGAAAATGAACGCCTTCGAAAATTAAAGGAATTATTCAAAAAAAAATTAAGCGAAAACTTTTCTAATGAAGAAATGATTTTTCTTGGAAATCCAAAAAAACAGCTTGCAAGCCACATTTCAGTATCTTTCCCTGGAATTGACGCCGAGCGGATGGTTTTTGCGCTCGAAACACAAGGGGTTTTAGTGGCAACAGGTTCAGCTTGTGCGGCAAATAAAGGCACGCGTTCACACACTTTAACTGCAATGGGTTTAAGCGATTCCGAAGCTGACGGAAGCTTGCGGATTTCGCTAGGAAAACTTTCGAATGAAGAAAACACAAAGCGTGCAGCTGAAATAATTTCGAAAACTGTGCGAGCTGAGTTTGAGAGGATTCAAAAGTAAATGGTAAAATTTATTGCCTGGATTTTAGCCTTTGTGGGTTTAGCTGTGGTTTTTATTATTAGCACAACTTTAATTATTAGTGATAAAAATCGGCTCGCCGAAATTTGCCCAAACTACAAAAAAGGTAAATGTTCTCAAAAAATTGATGCAGTTATAGCGATTTCTGGCGGAAATACTGCTTTAAGAACTCGTGAAGCGATTGAGATTTTTAAATCGGTTGAAGCTAAAAAGTTAATTTTTTCAGGCGCAAACTCTAACCCTAAAGTTTTAAGCGATGCGCGCCAAATGGCAAATTTAGCCCGAAAACAAGGAGTTTTAGAAGAAGAAATTCTACTCGAAGAAAAGGCTCAAAACACTCATCAGAATGCGCAATTTACTGCAAAAATAATTAAGCAAAATGGTTATAAGCGCGTAATTCTAACCACTTCAAAATATCATCAAACTCGAGCAAGACTCGAATTCGAAAAGGCTTTAGAAGGTTCAGGCGTGGAGGTGATTTCGGCACCAGTTTTGAATGATCTAGATTGGAATGGATTTTGGTGGACAAATTCACGTGGTTGGTATCTCTCGATGAGCGAGCTTTTTGGAATTTTTAGATTTTATATAGGAGAATAAATGGATAATTCAAAAATTAAAGTATATGTTGGAATGAGTGGCGGCGTGGATTCATCTTTAACCGCAGCACTTTTAAAAGAGCAAGGATATAATGTTGTGGGCGTTTATATGAAAAACTGGACGCAAGATTTACCAGGAATGAAATGCCCTTGGGCAGAAGATTTGGCTGACGCAAAAAGAGTTGCAGTTCAGCTAGGCATTGATTTTAAAGTTTTTGATTTCGAAAAATACTACCGCGAAAAAGTTGTGCAATATATGCTTGATGAATACGAAATTGGCCGTACGCCAAACCCCGACATCATGTGTAACCAAGAAGTAAAATTTAAGCTTTTCTTAGAGGCCGCACTCGAAGATGGAGCCGATCTAATTGCAACAGGCCATTACGCTGGAGTTCGGAATGCTTTTACTGAAAATTATGATGAAAATTTCAACCTTTCGAAAAGCGGAAAAGGCGAGCTACTTCGCGCAAAAGATGAAAATAAAGACCAAACTTATTTTTTGTATCGTGTGCGAGGTGAGGCTTTGGGACGAACTTTGTTTCCACTTGGTAAGTTTACTAAACCTGAAGTGCGCAAAATGGCGAAAGAGCGCGGGCTTTTTACTGCTCGAAAAAAAGATTCGCAAGGAATTTGCTTTGTTGGAAAAATTGGAATTCGTGACTTTTTAAAACAATTTATCCCCGAACAAAAACCAGGAAAAATTATCAACAAAAATACGGGCGAAGTTCTTGGTTGGCATGACGGTGCGATTTTTTACACTTTAGGCCAGCGCCATGGTTTGAATATTGGTGGCGGACTACCATTTTATGTTTGCGGTAAAAATATGGAAACTAACGAAGTTTTTGTAACAACTGACATCAATAACGACGAACTTTGGTCTAATAAAATCGAAATTTCAGCACTTCACTGGATTAACCAAAAAGTTGAAAATGGGGCAGAAATCCAAGTTCGAATCCGCCATCGTGCGCCACTCGTGAATGCAAAAATCTTTTTCGAAAGTGATAATTCGGCAAAAATTGAATTACAAGATGAACAGCGCGCAATTACTAGTGGTCAAAGTGTTGTATTTTATTCTAGCGAAGTTTGTTTGGGTGGCGGAATCGTCATTTAACATTGACATTTTTATATTTTTATGGTAGAATATCAAAGCTAAATTTGAACTTCATAGTTTAAATTTAAGTATTTACAAAAGAGGTACATTAATATGTCAATTTTATCAATTCTAAGTCGTATTAAACCAACTTTTAGTGTTGATGAAAGGAATCGAAAGCTTCATCGCGAGAATTACTTCTCAGAAGAATTTTTGATGGATACGCTTCGGGGTGTGGGTTTTCAATCAGTTGAGGTAGCATCAACTGAAGAAGGAGCGATACATTTAGGCGCGAAGCTTTTTGATGAACGGGGAAATTCATTCAAAATCTCAGTTCATCATCTGGGCAATGTGATAAACTTCTCAGCACGGCCCAATTATCTTAATGAAATGCAGGTTCCTAAAAATATAAACTGCATTTCTATAACAAAAACTTTCCAGAAAAAATATATTGAAACAAGCGAAGAATCCAAAAATATTTTTGGCAATGAAGCCCAAACTGATCTCTTATGGAAGTGTAAAGAAAGGGCTGACCCATTTTTCGAAGAACTCAAAGATGAGTTCAAACGGCGCAATAAGTTTATTTAAAAGATGGACTTCAAATTATTATCATTAACCCAGCAAAAAGCTGGGTTTTTTCTTGATTTTTCTACTCTTTAAGTATATAATTAAAATCTAGTTCTTTTCACGGAGGTTTTAAAAATGGATGGTTTAATTTTCACGCAAGAAAATGTGGAAAATCTACTGCTGGAGGCTGGATTTTCGGATATTGAAAGTATACCATTTGTATCTTTCGAAGAGCCAAATACTTTTCGAACAGAAGCTTTTCTATATAAAAACTCTTCACGAGAAATTTATATTCTAATCGAATGTTTAGGTAATGTAATTGCGATCTATATGCGAAATAATATTGATTTTAAAATCTTAAAAAACCAGCGCTATATCATCTTAACAATCGAAAATGGCGAGATAGATGAGCGGGGTGATTTTGAGTTAAATGCCTTCAACTCAAAAAGTGCATTTCTCGAAGCAAACAGAAAGCTTACTAATTTTATTAGTAAGCTTAAAAAAATAACCCTCCAATAATTTTCTCCCGAGTTTTGCTCGGGTTTTTATATTGAAAATATGGCAGAAAATAGTTATAATAGACTTATGCTTAAAAATAATAATAATCAAAAAAATGGTTTTACAATAATAGAAGTTGTCTTAGTTCTTGCAATAGCCGGATTGATATTTTTAATGGTGTTCTTAGCGTTGCCGGCATTGCAACGATCACAGAGAGATACTCAAAGAAAAAACGACATTGCTCGCCTGAAAGCAGCATATCAACATTATAAAGCAAACAATAAAAGAGGCATAAGTTTTACAGATAATTATGTACAAAATTTTAATAATTTCATGGATAAATATATGCGCGCAAACGGTGAGAGTTTTAAGGATCCAAATGGCGCAGATTATCATTTTGCTGAAGGTGCCTGGGGATTTACTGGCGGAAATGCAGGCGATGGCCTACTTTCAATAAACCCTGTTAATAAGTGCGGTAATGGCACGGAAGGGCGAGCACACCATCACACTGGTCGTCCTGGTGATATTGCTGTCCATTTTAAACTTGAGACTGGGGGGATTTATTGTGTTGATTTCAACGATTAAAACGCTTGCATTTTGTTTCGAAATCTGCTAAAATATCTAGTGAGTTTCCTCTTTCTAGTGAATGAACCTGTGTGTTGGTTATTTCAGCTAGAAAGGTAAAGACATTTTTCGAAAATGCTGTTTCGAAAAATATGAGGCACTTTTTTGAAAACCTTATCAACTTTCGAAAAAGTGAAAATATTAAAATAATTTAAGGGAGAATTGATGCCAACTATCAATCAATTAGTGCGAAAACCTCGAAAAACTGCTGCGAAAAAATCAAAATCGCCAGCACTTGGTCGAATTCATAATGCACTAAAAACTAAATATTATGCACAAAATGCACCACTAAAACGTGGAGTTTGTGTTAAAGTTACAACAAAAACACCTAAAAAGCCTAACTCAGCTCTTCGAAAAGTTGCTCGTGTTCGCTTGACAAATGGCCACGAAGTTTGGGCTTATATTGGTGGTGAAGGCCACAACCTTCAAGAACACGCTGTAGTTTTGGTTCGTGGTGGACGCGTGCCAGACCTTCCAGGTGTGCGATATCATATCGTTCGTGGTGCGCTTGACCTTCAAGGTGTTGCAGATCGTAAACAAGGCCGTTCAAAATACGGTGCGAAGAAGGAGAAATAAAGATGCCACGAAAAGTTACTAAAAAACTACAACGAGAACTAAAACCAGACCGAAAATATCAATCAATTTTGGTTCAACGTTTAATTAATAAATCTATGCTTGACGGCAAGAAACTTACTGCCGAGAAAGCTGTTTACAAAGCTCTTGAAACTGCAGCTAAAAAACTTGATAGCGAAAACCCTCTTGAAGTTTTTGAAAAAGCACTAAAAAATATTTCACCAGCTTTTGAAGTTAAGTCTCGACGTGTTGGCGGTGCAAACTATCAAATTCCATTCCCAGTTCAAGGACACCGACAACTTCACTTTGCGTTTAGCTGGTTAGTTCAATCAGCGCGAGCACGAAGCGGAATGCCTTATAGTCAACGCTTGGCGCTTGAAATTGTTGATGCCTACAATGAAACTGGTGCAGCTTTCAAAAAGAAAGAAGATACTCATAAAATGGCAGAAGCCAACCGAGCTTTTGCGCACTTTGCACGAGGCTAATCCGAATAAAATCACTCTTTTCCGAAAGGGTGATTTTTGTTTCCACAAAAATACATAAGCTACTTGGAATTTTCGAAAAGATGTGATAAAATTATACAGAAAGGGGAAAATGGATAGAACGAGAAGTGCATATAGACGACTTGGTCGAATACACAAAATTTATCACGGAGGAAGAATTTCGAAGGATCGTCTTGTTGGCTTAATTGATGGAGCCACCGCGATTATTATTACGCTTATGGTGCTTGAAATTCAATTACCAAAATCAGTTAGAAATTTGGCTCAGCTGGAAAGTTTTGGATTCGCAATTTTGATTTACTTTGCAAGTTTTATAATCGTTGGAATCCAGTGGAATCGCCATCATCATATTTTAGATAGAGTAAGAAAGGTTACGAATAGCTTCATCTGGAAAAACATGATTTATGTTTTCTTTTTGTCGCTTATTCCACTATTCATGCGTTGGGTACTCTCCTCACCAACAGAGGTTTTGCCTGCTTTCTGTTATGCAATGGTTTACCTTTTTACAGATTTAAGCATGCGCTGGATTACTGCGAGTGCCTTAGGCGAAAATACAGGGTTTTTTCACGGCGAAAATCGTAAAGCTCAAAGAAATTACCATTTAATTCGCACGGGAATGATGGTTTTGTGGATTGCGGTTATTACATTGATATCGATTTTTCTGCCGCAGGTTGAAATTTTCTTTTTGATTATTTTGCCAGTGGCAATTTCACTATTTACAGTTTTTGAAGATGAAAAGGAGGAATTAGAAAATGGTAAATAACATGATTGGTGGAATGCTTCTAATGGGAGTCTTCCTAATGATTTTAGGAATTGCACAGATCGCATTTTTTGTCTGGGCTATTGTTGAAATTATTCTTTTTAACAAAAAAGTTAAAGAGCAAACTTTAAAAATTGGTGATGTTAAACGAGCTTCAATGGCGTTACCACTCGGCTTAAATATACTGGGATTAATTTTATTCTTCGTAATAGTTAAGCCAGCTATTAAAAACGACCCTATTGCAAATAAAAAAGCAAATCTTTTCTGTTGGTTGTCGTATATAATTTTTACCGTCTTATCCGTTATAATTTACAGTTTAGCAACAATAAATACATTGAATACAGTAAAAAATATAACTAATGAGACTAAGCCTTATAAAACAACAGACTTAGCGGAAGACGACGAGCTATTCGATAAGGATAAAATTAAAGAGCGAACCAGAAAAGCTAAAAATGCAGGTAAGTTCATACCTAAGGAAGGCGTTTTCGCAGTCAAAGCAAAAGGATGTGATAATTTTACAAAACAAAATAATGATAGGAATACAGTTGGCTACGCTTGTATATCTAAAGACGACGAAATTAATATAATAAATGCTTATATCGTTGGCTACACAGATACGGATGAAAATTATGAAGATGCTAAAAAGCTTAGTGAAGATGAATTGATCGAATCTGCAATTAGAGGAGTTGGTGGAAATTTCTCGAAATATGTTTCAAGAAAAGATTTTAAAGTAGTAGACTTTAAGGGAATGCAAGGAATCGAAGGAAATATCTCAAATAATAACCAGTACATAAAAATATTAACTCTACTTACTAAAAAAGATAAGTCTAGTAAGACTAGAACATTCTTCATTGCAATAGCTTCAAATAACAACGGAAGACTTCTTGATAATAATTTCATAGATTTCACTAACTCTTTTGAAAGATTATAATTTAACCATAATAAAATAACCCTTCTTCTGAGGGTTATTTTATTATTTTGCGCGAAAAAATAAGATTTTTGCACCAGAATATAGCTTTTCACTAATCAAAATTAAATTTTCTGCTTTAAAATTTTCAATTTCTTTGGGTTGCGATAGAACTAATATTCCACCAGATCTTAGCCTTTTCGAAAGCCTTTCGATAGACGGAAATTGAGGGTCGTAGTATGGCGGATCAGCAAAAATTATATCAAAAGTTGGAATTTCTAAAATTTCACCAATTTCGAATTGAGATTGGCTCGACCCAATCCAGCCCGAAACACTACTTCGAATTATTTTAGCTTCTCCAGCATTTTCATTCTTCTCGATAATTTTTAAATTTTCGGCTAATATTTTTTGCGCTAATCTGTTTTTTTCAATAAAAACTACTTTTTTAGCACCACGAGAAATCGCTTCAAGACCCAAAGATCCAGTTCCAGCGAAGGCATCAAGAACTTCAGCATTTGGAATTTCCGCCTGAATTGTATTAAAAATTGCGTTTCTTGCTCGTTCGCTCATTGGGTGAGTTTGGCGAGAATTCGGAGCTGAAATTTTATGATTTTTAAAAATTCCTGAAATCAACCGAATATTCATTTTTTATCCTCAGATTTATTTTTTGTATTTTCGAAATCTTCTTCAAGAGCTCGACGAATACCTTCAAACCATCCGAGTGCCACAATTTTTGAGATTTCAGGCAAGAGATCATGCTTAGTCTCTCGCGCTAAAGCAGTCGTCCAGCCTTTCTCTAAATACCTTTCGTAATATTTTTGGTCGGCGACCCACTTAATTTTTTCTTCAAAAATTTGCATAAATTCGCCCTTTAAAACTCGCAAAATTTCTTCATCTGTTGGACTCTTTATAATTTTCTTTGCAGCAACTGAAGTTATCATTGTGGCAACACCCATTTCATAAAGCATATGTGAGCTCATTACACCTTTTGGTCCAATATATTCCCAGTTCTTCAAAATCCGCTCGCGCCAATTTTCTCCAGAAAGAAACATCTTTTTAATCAATTTATCGCGTTCTTCAGGTTTTTTTCCAGAAATTTCAATAATTTTATCAGTCATAGGGAACTGATGAGCTGGCGTTAAGGCATCAGTTATTGCATGTGCCATCCAACCAGCTTCAAAACTTGCTCGTACAAAATTTTCTTCACTCAAAGCTTTCGAAATATTAAAAAGATGATTTTCAACGTAGCTTCGAATTGGTGCTAAATCACCATAAGGCTCAACAAAATGCCAAGGCTCATCTTTTCCTGGTGATTTTGTTTTAATCCCGTCAGGACCACCATTTCCCTCAAAAACTAAAATTTCATCAATTTTAGGGAAGTGAATTTTTGAGAATTTTGGATTTTTCGAAATAATTTCGCGCAAAATTAAGCGAGCCGCACGATCAATTTTTTGATGCGTTCCAGCAATTTTGTCTGCTTTTTGAAAAGGAGTTGCTCTTGAATACATATAAACTATTTTACCATTCTTCTTAATAAAAATCAAAAGTTGAAATTTAATTGTGCTTGTGCTAAAATGGAACAAATGAGTAAAATTGCGAAATATCTAAATGGACACATTATTGGCGAAGTTTCGGCGCGCGAAACTCGATTGAAGCAGTTTTCAACCGACCGAAGTTTTCTTAAAATTCAACCAGAATTAGTGGTTTACCCGCGTTTTAGTGAAGATATTCAAAAAATTATGCGGTTTTCTTGGCAGTTAGCTGAAAAAGGTCATATTTTTGGTGTTACGGCGAGAGGCTACGGCGGAAGCACCGACGGTTCTTCAATTGGAAAAGGGATTATATTAGATATTTCGCGACATCTTGATAAAGTTAAAGAGCTTGATTTACGAGCTAAAACCGTTCAGGTTCAAGCCGGGGCGAATTTTCAAAAATTGAATCTTGCAATTGCGTCACAAGCGATGGAGATTCCGCAAAGTCCAGCTGGCGAAAGGCTCACAGTTGGTGGGGCGATTGCAATGAATTTGCCAAGCGAAAAATTTAATTATGGCGACTTAGTAAATTCCGTTAGCGAAGCAGAAGTTATATTGAGTAATGGCGATATTATTAACATTGGAAAAATTTCTCGCAAGGAATTAAGCGAAAAAATCGCACTTTCTAATTTCGAAGGAGAGATTTATCGCAAAATTGACACTTTAATTGAAGATAATTACAGTTTAATTCAGCAAATCGACAGCGATTCTAGCTTCGGCTATTCTGGAATTGCAAATGTAAAAAATGAAGATGGAACCTTCAATTTAATTCCGTTATTTTTTGGTTCGCTCGGAACTCTAGGAATTATCACCGAGACAAAGATTCAAACAAATTACATAATTAACGAGACCAATTTTATGGTTGTAAGTTTTTCGAATCGCGACGACGCACGTGATTTTAATGATGAAATTGCCAAATTTGCACCAGATATTGTTGAATTATTTGATGGCAAAATGTTTGAAGCTGCAGTTGCTTCTGGTAAAAAATACCAATTTTATCTTGACAGGAATTCACAAAATTTAGCCACAAAATTAGTTTTAGTTGTTGGAGTTTCAGATAAAAACACAAAGAAAACTGCATCAAAAATACATAAAATTGAAAAAATTGCCAAGAAATTTGAAGGCGCAACCGTTTGGATTCCAGAAGACGATGAACGTTCGAAAACTGAACTTGAAGCGATTCGTGATGTTCGTGAAATTTTGCGAGCGAGGAGTGGTGTAATCAAGCAAGAGATCTACCCAATTCAAGGTGTTTATGTGCCAATGGAACGTTTCGAAACTTTCTATTTAGGACTTCAAAAACTCGCCTTACAACACAGTATTCCCGCACCAATTCAAGGTTCGGCACTAACCTCTATTTTTGAAATTCTAGCTGAATTCGACTTTTCGAAAATTAGCGACCGTCAAAAATCACTAAAATTTATTGCCGACCTTGATGCTTTACTTGCAAAAGTTGATGGTGAATTTGCGTATGGTGCAGGTGAAGGGCGAATTTATGGTCATTTTGTTGCAAGAAATATCAGTGAAGAAATTGAAGAATTATATTCGCAAATTAAAGATATTTTCGACCCAATGCATATTTTGAATCCTGGTGTAAAAGGTCGCCCAGATACTAAAGAATTAGTGAAATCGGTTCGAAATGAAAAATAAACCAAATTTCGAAACTGGCGAAGGTTTAACCGTTCAAAACGATACCCGAAATGTGATTGATAAATATAAGGGTGTATCGGTTGAAGAAATTAAAAAAGATCTTGAAACTTCGCGGCACGATTTTCATATTGCTGTTGAGAACTTTCAGCACGATTTTAATATTGGCACAATCGCTCGAAACGCCAATGCTTTTAACGCTGCAGGAATTCATATTATTGGCAAAAAACATTGGAATCGGCGCGGTGCAATGAAGACCGAGGCTTATATGAATGTTTTTCATCATAAAACCGTGGAAGATTTTATAGATTGGGCGAAAGATAATAAATTTAAACTTATCGCAATTGATAACCAGAAAGGTGCAAAGAATCTAAACAATACACAACTTTCGAAAGGTTCTATTTTGGTTTTCGGAAACGAGAGCGATGGTCTTTCAGAAGAAATGATCGAGGCTTGCGAAGAAATGATTGCAATTGAACAATTTGGCTCAACGAGAAGTGTTAATGTTGGAGTGGCTAGTGGCATTTTAATGTACGAATTCGTTCGGCGAAATTATTTAGCAAAATAATTATTCGTTAGATAAAAATAGTTTGTCTTTATATTTTTTAATTTTTATAAATGAGGACTGTATTCATAAACTATTGAGCGCTTATTAGTACTCTTTTTTGCATAAAAAAATATGGTGTGTTATAATTATATAGATATGAAGACAAAGTTAAAGAATATTTCAGATGTAAAAGTTGAACTTACAATCTCTCTTGGAGCTGAGGAGTTGAAAGCTGCTGAACAAGTTGCGCTAACAAAGCTCGCTAAAGAAGTTAAGATTGAAGGCTTTCGAAAAGGAAAAGCACCACTCGAAATGGTTGCTGCGCAAGTTGATCCAAATTTGCTCAGTCAAGAAACCCTTGAAAACGCGCTTTCGAAATCTGTCGCTGAAGCATTTTTAAAAGAAAAAGTTCAAGCAATTAATCGACCAGAAGTTGATGTTAAAAAATTTATTCCTGGAACCGAGCTAGAATTTACCGCAACTACCGAAATCATGCCAAAAGTTGAACTTGGCGACTATAAAAAATTAGGAGTAAAAAAAGAGGCTGCAAAAGTTTCAAAAAAAGAAGTTAAAGAAACAATCGATCGAATTTTAAAGAATTTTGCTGAAAAGAAAAAAGTTGAGCGTGAGGCAAAAAATGGTGATGAAGTCATCATTGACTTTTTAGGCAAAAAAGATGGTGCTGCTTTTGATGGTGGAAAAGCTGAAAAATTTCCACTTGAACTTGGTTCAAAATCTTTCATTCCTGGGTTTGAAGAAGGTTTGATTGGTAAAAAAGCTGGCGATGAACTTTCGCTTAATTTGGAGTTTCCAAAAGATTACCATGCAAAAGACTTGGCTGGTGCAAAAGTTGTTTTTGAAGTAAAAATTCACGAAGTTCGAGAAAATGATGAACCAGAAATCAACGAGGAATTCCTTTCGAAATTAGGTGATTTCAAAACTAAAGAAGAATTCGAAAAACAGATTGAAGAAGATTTGAAAACTCAAAAACAAGCTGAAGCAGACGAAAAATTTAAAGACGAACTTGTTAAAAAATTAGCAGAAGTTTCGAAAGTTCCTGTGCCAGAAATCTTGCTTGAAGATCAAAAGCGCAGCATTGAAATGGATATGCAACAAAATTTGATGTATTCTGGGCTTTCACTTGAAGATTATCTTGAACGAATGGGCAAAACTCGTGAAGAATGGCTCAAAAAAGACGTTAAAGAAGCAGCTGAAATGCGCGTAAAATCTGGATTGGCTTTAGCAGAACTTTCGAAAGTTGAAAAAGTTAAGTCAGACACTAAAGAGCTTGATGCCCGAATTGCACAACTTAAAGAACAATACGGAAACAGCAAAGAGGTTCAAAAACAGCTTTCATCTGATGATGTTCGCCGAAACTTGGCAAACCAAATTTTAACCGAAAAAACAATTGATTTATTGGTAAAATTTAATTCATAGTTTTAAAAATTTTATAAAAAACAGGCTCGAAAGGGCTTGTTTTTGCTTATGCTTTATTTTATAATAGTTATAGTTAGTACATTTGGAGGTGGTTTTATGATTTCTTTAGAAGAAGCCGCAAAAGATACAACGCTTGGTTCAAAAAACTTGACGCTTGTTATTCATAAGCAAATTATTTTGTTAATTCGAGCAATTGATTGGGAAGGCTTATTTTCTTATAATTTGCGAGATAGTTTTACGACTAAGAATTTAGAGCTTGATTATTCGGGATTGTTAATTCCTGAAAAGGGAGTTTCTCCTGACAACCCATCGGTTTCTTTTAGCTTTTTAATTAATGACAATAATTTTGAAATAACAGAATGCTCAAAATTAGAAATCCGTAAGATTATCGAAAAAATCCTTCATGATTGCCTGGGTTACAACCCTTTTAAGCCTATTAAAGAAATTAAAATTGGTGGAAAATATAGGCACTATAAAGGTGGAGAATATGAAGTTTTGAATATTTCTCGACATACCGAACAAGATGAAGAATTGGTAAATTATCACAAAATCGGCGAAAATGAAATCTGGTCACGGCCAAAAGATATGTTTATGGACGGTAGATTTCAGCCAATAGATTTTTAGCTCGTATTGCGGGCTTTTTGGTTTTTTAAATATTGTTTTTTTATTAAACTTATGCTTTAATTAGTATAAAATACAAGAAAGGAATTTATGAAATTTTTCGAAAAAAGAGATTTATTAATTTTGCATATTACTTTAACTATTATTCTTCTTATTTGGTTAGTTGCAAATAGCGTCATTCTTGGGATTTTTTATAGCGATTATCTTAAAAATTTCGATGGTCAACAAAAAATTGAAAAAAATTATCAAGATAGAATTGAATCACTCGAGAAAAAGCTCAATCTTAAATATTTGCCAAACGAAAACGGAGAATATTCACATAAATCACCAAGCGAACTCTAAACAAGGTCCATTTTTTATGATAAAATAGGAGAATGAGCGACTTTCAAAAGATTTTCGAAAAAAATTACAAAATGTTAAATGCCGAACAGAAAGAAGCGGTTGATACAATTGATGGGCCAGTTTTGGTAATTGCCGGGCCAGGAACGGGAAAAACTCAACTACTCTCAACACGAATTGCTAACATTTTGCAACAAACCGACACAGCACCAGAAAACATCCTCGCAATGACTTTTACTGAAGCCGGAGCTTCAAATATGCGAGAGCGACTTTCGCGTTTTATTGGCGCAGATTCTTTTAAAGTTGGAATTTTCACTTATCATGGTTTCGCAAATGAAATTATTCAAAATTATCGCGAATATTTTACAGATAAAAATCTTAACGAAGCGGCTGATGAATTAATTACAAAAGAAATTATAACAAAAATATCAAACGAATTACGAAGCTCTTCAAAACTTAAAAAAATCCCTATTTCGAATATCTCTTCCGCAATAAAAGAAATGAAAAATGCTTATATTTCGCCAGATGATTTGCGAAAAGTTGCAAAAGCAAATATTGCTGAGCAAGAAATTTTTAATGAAAGCATTAAAGGATTACGCGTTAGCGGGCGAACCTTCAATCGAGTTCAGCCGTTTTATTCAGCAATTCGTGATAATTTAAAAAAATCAATTTCAAAAGATTTAAACGATACAAAGTTTAAAAGTAATTTATATTTTTATTTCGAAAAATTAAATGAGGCTTATCTTGAAGCTGAAGAAACTGGAAAATCAAAACCATTAACAGATTGGAAAAATGATTTTCTTGGTCTAAAAGATTTCGAAGATAATTTTCAAATCAGCGACACTTATACAAATAAAAAACTACTCGAATTTGCTGATTTTTATGAAAAATTCAATAACGAAATGAAATCTCGCGGACTTTACGATTTTAATGATATGATTTTAGAAGTTATCGAAACGCTTGAAAATAACGATGATTTTCGATTCACGCTTCAAGAAAAATATCAATATTTGCTATTAGACGAATATCAGGACACTAACGATTCGCAGGCGAAAATTATTGAACTACTCACAAATAATCCTGTTATGGAGGGCAAGCCAAATGTCTTGGCGGTAGGCGATGACGACCAAGCAATCATGGCTTTTCAAGGTGCAAGTAAGTCGAACATGATTGATTTTTACAATCGTTTTGGCGAAAATACAAAAGTCATCAACTTAACTAAAAATTACCGCTCGCACGGTGATATCTTGACTGCTTCGAAAAATGTTGCAAATACGATTTCAGGGCGATTAACTAAAAACTTGCCAATTAAAATTGAGAAAGATATTTCGGCGGAAGGGAACTTCATCGACCGAGAAACTCAGCTTGAACGAACGAATTTCGAAAGTCAAATTGCAGAATTTTCTTGGGTCGCAGAAAAAATTTCGAATTTAATTCAAAACGGAGTTGCACCAAAAGAGATTGCAGTAATTGCGCCAAAGCACAAGATTCTGCAAGCTTTTGTGCCGTATTTAAAAAACCAAAATGTACCAATTTATTATGAGAAACGTGAAAATATTCTAAAAAATGAAATAATTTCGCAGCTAATTAAGATTTCGAAGCTATTTTTGGCAATTCGTGATAAAGACGAAGATAAAATGGCGAATCTTTTCCCTGAAGTTTTGAGTTTTGATTTTTGGCAAATTTCACCAGTTGAAGTTTGGAAAATGAGCTGGGCAGCCAAAGATAATCGTGATTTTTGGATTGAAGCAATATTGAAAAGCGAAGTTGAACAAATTCGAAATTTGGGTGAAATTTTAGTTACACTAGCTGAATTTTCACACGAAAAGACTTTTGAAGAGCTTTTTGATTATATTTTGGGTTCAAGAGAAATTCGCGAAGGCTTAAAATCACCAATTCGAGATTTTATTTCGCAAAAATCTGACGAAGAATTTTATGATACAATTTTAAACTTAACTATTTTGCGAGATAAACTGCGAGAATTTTCGAACGAAGAAAATAATAAACTTGATATTTTAATAAATTATGTTGAATTATGTGAAGAATTTGAAATTCAAATTTTAAGCACAAATCCGCACAATACAAGCGATAATGCAGTTCAAGTTATGACACCCTTCGTGGCAAAAGGCTTAGAATTTGAATATGCTTTTCTAATTTCACTCAATCAAGATAGCTGGAATTCTGCGAGAAAAGGTGGCGGAGGCGAAAATATCACAATGCCCGCAAACCTTAAATTTACAAATATCGAAGATGAGGGTGAAGACACGCGCAAACGCTTGATGTTTGTAGCAATGACGCGCGCTAAAACTCAACTTTATCTAACAAACCACAACAGTGATTTAACTGGAAAAACCAAAAAAACACTGTCATTTTTAGATGAGCGAGAAGAAGACGGAGTTTTAAAATCAAAAATTCTACCTGAAAAATGGCAAGAAGTTTCAAAAATCCAAAGAGAATCGCTTGAAGCTGATGAAATTGAAACAAACTGGCACGAATTTTATACCATCAAAAATGAAGAAATGCGGGAGCTTTTGAAGCCAAGAGTCAAAAACTACAAATTAAGCCCAACAGATTTAAACTCCTATACAAGCCTCCAATATAAAGGTCCTCAAACCTTTTTCGAAAACAAAATTTTATGTTTTCCTGAAGCTTATGGTCCAGCTCTAACGCTTGGAAATATCGTTCATGAAGGCTTTAACTACATTCAAGATGAAAT
This sequence comes from uncultured Saccharimonas sp. (SeqCode), assembly GCA_963522115.1. Lineage (GTDB taxonomy): Bacteria > Patescibacteriota > Saccharimonadia > Saccharimonadales > Saccharimonadaceae > Nanogingivalis. The sequence continues at coordinate 50,482 of CAUQWN010000002.1, forward strand.
TAATTCTGGCAATACACCAAATATTGACAACATTAAAAAATATGCTATTGAAAGATTTTCTAGATACCCGCTCTCAGAAAAAGACAAAGAAGAAATTTTAGAAAGATTTAATCAAATTTTTGAAAACTTTTTCGAGAATAAGTTAGATGAATTTAAACCTGGAAATATAGCTGAAAAAAACTTTAGCGGTGTTGGTGTAACGGTTGGAGATGCGGTTCTAACGGGAAAGATCGACCTAATTCGAATAGACCGCGAAAATAAAAAAATCACAGTCGTTGATTATAAGACCGGTTCAATTCCTTTTAATACTAAAACTAATAAATTTGATACAAATTCAACAAAAATTCACGAGTATACACAGCAGCTATATTTTTATAAAATTTTGATCGAAAATGCACCAGAATTTTCGGGTTACACGGTTGAAAAGGGAATTTTGGAGTTCATTGAGCCAGATAAACGCACTGAAAAAACTTATAATTTTGAAGTGATCTTTAAGCCTGAAGAAGAGGAACGGCTAAAAACTCTAATTCAAGCTGTTTGGGCAAAAATTAAATCATTTAATTTTGTGCTAGATGAAGAAAAATATTCGAAAGATATAAAAGGAACGCGAGCCTTTGAAGAAGATTTGATCAAGGATTTTAAGGATTCAGATAACTAATGAATAAAGATTTTTTTGAAAAAGATTATCTTTTAACCCGTGTCGATTTTGATAGAAATCAAAAACCACGTTGGAGGTTGGCAGATTTGGATTCTGGTGAGATTTTAAGTTTCTCACCAGAATTTGAAGAACCAATTTCAATAGAAATTGACCTTTCGAAACGATTTTGTATTGGTTGGCATAGTTTGGAAACGGGCGAGGATTTTGTCTGCCCAGAAAATTATGAACTTGACAAAAAATATGAACAATGTCAAAATTGTCAAAAGAGAACCGGCTTCAATCCAGCATTTTACAATGTAAAAGATGGAGAAATTTCAAAACAACAGATTGAGCGAAATTTGCAGCCGCATTTTGTTTATTTAGCATATTTTTCAGATGGAACTATTAAAGTTGGAATTAGTTTTGCAGGACGAGGAATTGCAAGATTACTTGAGCAGGGGGCAAGAGCCGCGTTGATTCTAGGTGAATTTTCGAGTGCAAATATTGCTCGAAATTATGAAGAGAAAATATCCAAAATGCCAGATTTTTGTGAAAATGTCAAGGCAAGTGCAAAATTAAAACTGCTTGAACAAGATTTTGTTTTTTCAAAAGCAGAAAAAGCACTTCTTAATGCTCGCAAAAAAATAGAAACCGCTCAAAAAGTAGTTTTCGAAAAGCAAGATCCAATAGATTTAAATAAATTTTATGCAAAAAATGGCGAAATTCCAAACGGAGAAATACTTGAAATACAAAATTGTCCACAAAATCAAAACGGTGAAACTTTGATTTTTTCAGGTATTCTAAAAGCTCAAGTTGGTTATATTTTACTCGCTGAGCAACAAGGTGAAATTATTTCAATACCACTTAAAAAATTTACAGGGAGAAAAATTCGAATTTCACCAAAAATTATTGAACTTAATTTGCCAGAACGACAGGCTAGTTTGTTTGATTTTTAAGTAAAAAACTGATAAAATAGAACTAATGAGTAAAGCATTATATCGCAAATATCGGAGTAAGAAATTAAGTGAAGTTGTGGGTCAAAAACACATCACAACAGTGCTTGAAAATGCTTTAAAACAGGGAAAAATTACCCATGCTTACCTTTTTACCGGCCCGCGCGGTGTTGGTAAAACTTCTATTGCGCGAATTTTAGCCCACGAAATTAATAATCTGCCGTATTCTGAAGAAGATAATCATCCAGATATTATTGAAATTGATGCTGCTAGCAACAACGGAGTAGATGATATCCGCCAGCTTCGAGACAATGTGCAAGTTGCGCCGTTTTCAGCCAAATATCGTGTTTACATTATAGATGAAGTTCATATGCTTTCGAAAGCTGCTTTTAATGCACTTCTCAAAACACTTGAAGAACCACCAGAACACACCGTTTTTATTCTTGCCACAACCGATGCTCACAAATTGCCAGCAACAATTATCAGCCGAACTCAGCGGTTTGTTTTTCGATTTATTTCAAAAGAAGATGTTTGCGCTCATTTAGAATTTATCGCCAAAAATGAAAAAATTAATATTTCGAAAGAAGCGATTGAAATTATTGCCGAACGTGGCGAGGGGAGCTTCCGTGATAGCATTTCGTTGCTTGATCAAATTTCAAGCATTGCAGAAAAAAGTGAAGAAATTACAGCAAACCTAATCGAAGAAGCCCTTGGATTGGCGCCAAAAATACAAATTAATGCTTTAATTTCAGCTTTCGAAAACCAAAATTCAAACGAAATTTTGCAAATTGTGCGAGATGTTCGCAATTCTGGTGTAGATTTAAAAAATTTTGCTAGTCAGCTTTTGAGTTTTATTACTGAAAATGTTGGCGAAAAACCATATCTTTCGCAATTTTTGATGCCACTAACACGAGCAGAAAAGTCAAATTTTATTGAAATGGAGCTGCTTTCGATTTTTATTCAGCCAAGTTTTACGCCGCAGCTTTCAATAAATCAAAATATTTCGACACAAGTTCAACAAAAAATAATTTCGAAGCCAAAAGCCGAAAATCAAAAAACGGCAGAAATTTCAAAAAGTGAATCAGAAAATCAGCCAAACTCACAAAAAGAAACTTTCGAAAATTCGCAAAAAAATGAAAATCTTGAAAATAAGATAGAAATTCCGCAAAAAAATGAGGAAAATAAATCTTTAAAAAGTGAAATTCCAGAAAGCCTGAATGAAATTCCACCAAAAAATGAAAATAAAAATCAAGGTTTGAGCGACAAGAAAGAATTTAAATGGGCGGATTTCTGGGGAGCGATTGATGAGGGCGACAAGGGAGTTCAAACAATTCTAAAACAATCTGGTCATATTTTCGAAAACGGTAAAATTAAAATTTATACAGGCAGGCCTTTTAACCAAAAACAGCTTGAAAAAGCAAAGGCTCAAGCTTCAATGGGAAAAGCCTTAAAGAAAATTGGTGCAGATGGCTGGGTGATTGAAGTTTTTGGAACGGCAAAACCCGCGAGCGACCCAGCTATTGCGAGCGTTCAGGATTTAATGGGGGGTGGAGAAATGGTAAAAATTGATGAGTAGCGAGAAAACCGGCGGTAAAATTCCGCCACAAAATTTAGATGCCGAGATGAGTTTGATTGGCGCTATTTTGATTGATGAAGAAGTTTTGATTGATATTGTAGAGATTGTGAAAGCGGCAGATTTTTATGACAAACGCCACGCTACAATCTTTGCGTCGATTATTCGACTCTATGAACATCACCAGCCGGTCGATCTTCTAACACTTACAAACGAACTCAAAAAAAGGGAAGAACTTGACGCAGTTGGTGGATCAAGCTATTTAGCAGAATTAACAAACTATGTTCCAACAGCTTCGCACGCAGCAAGTTATGCTGAAATTGTTGCTCAAGCAGCAGTTCGAAGACGGCTAATCAAGGCTGGCGGCGATATTACTGAATTAGCTTTCAATGAAGAACTAACCGTTCCGCAGCTTTTAGGCCAAAGTGAAGCTGAACTTTTTAGCGTTTCAGACGCGAGCTTAAAACAAGACCTATCTTCAATGGAAGATATTCTGAACGACTCTTTCGAAAGATTAGATGAGCTTTATAAGAACAAAGGGGCGATTCGTGGAATTCGAACAGGTTATCGTGATCTTGACAACAAAACAGCAGGATTGCAGCGTTCAGATCTAATTATTCTTGCTGCCCGGCCAGCGATGGGAAAAACAACTTTCGTAACAAATTTAGCTTATAATATTGCTACAATCGAGAAAAAATCAGTGCTTTTCTTTAGCCTTGAGATGAGTAAAGAACAACTTGTCGACCGTATGCTTGCAGATGCCGCTGGAGTTGATTCGTGGAATATTCGAACGGGAAATTTGAGTGATGAAGATTTTGCAAAGCTAGCTGATGCGATGGGAGAAATGGCTGAAGCTCCGATTTTTATTGATGATACACCGGGCGTAAGTGTTCTTGAAATGCGAACAAAAGCACGGCGCGCAGCACATGATGGCGAGCTTGGTTTAATTGTTATTGACTACCTCCAGCTGATGCAGGGAAGCGGCTCAGCAAAATCTTCAGCAAACCGTGTTCAAGAGGTTTCAGAAATTTCGCGTGGCTTAAAGTTGCTTGCGCGCGAATTAAATGTACCCGTGATTGCACTTTCACAGCTTAGCCGCTCCGTTGAAAGCCGTGACCCTAAAATACCGCAACTCGCCGATCTCCGTGAGTCTGGTTCTATTGAGCAAGACGCAGACATCGTGATGTTTCTTTATCGTGAAGCTTATTATAATCCTGAAACTGAGCGCGAAAATATCACCGATCTTATTCTTGCCAAACACCGCCACGGCCCAGTTGGTACAATTGAGCTCTATTTCCATCCAGAACGCCTACGCTTCATGTCGCTCGACCGCAAGCATGGTGAATAAATTTTAAAACCGCACCCCCCCTGTTCTTGCGGTTTTTAAAATTGATTTTTCATTTTCTTTAGCGTATAATTATGGTTATGGATAAATTTAATAATTGCAAAAATGAGCTTTTAATAAGATTCATGCTCGGCACAATGATTTTTCTGTCTGAGATTGCAATTATTTTTATCACTCATCCGCTAAATTTTAATGATTTTATAGTGATATTTTTTACGCTCTTTGCTTTAAACTTAGCTTTTATAATTTTTGGAGTTCGCCAAAAACAAACTCGCCAAAAAATGTTTGAAGCCCGCAAAAATGCCGAAGATTCGCGAAATAGAATCTTAACGATCATCAACAGCTTAACTGATGCGGTTTTAAGTATTGATTCGCGCGGAAAAATTGAATTATACAATTCTGCAGCACTTGAAATTTTAGGCGAAAATGGTGAAATTTTAAATAAGAACCTTTCAAAAATTTGTAAGCTTGCGAAAATCAACACACAAAAATTCGAAATTCAAGAAATTCTTAAAGCAGGAAAGCCATATTTCTCGACCAACGATTTAATCCTTCAGAAAGAAGATGAAACACTACGAATTGAAATTGAAATTATTAAAATTAAAGAATCTTTTTCAAAAAAATCAAGGTCTAATTTAAAAAAATTCGTGGTAATTTTACGCGATATCACCAAACAAAAAACGCTTGATGAAGAGCGCGATGAATTTATTAGTGTTGTGAGCCACGAACTTCGCACACCAGTGGCAATTTTAGAAGGTTCTTTGAGTAATCTAAAACTACTAATTGATAAAAAAGCACCTTTTAAAATGCTCGAAAAATCTGCTAAAACCGCCTACAGCCAAAATAATTTTCTCGCAACAATGGTGAATGATCTCTCAATACTCTCACGCACAGAAAGAGGAATCGGTGAAGGAACAGAAGAAATTAACCCAAAAGAACTTGCTGAGACACTTTTCAAAAAATATCACAAAACAGCTTTCGAAAGAGGCCTAAGCCTCAATTTAAATATTGATAATAATCTTAATCATGTTAAAGCTAGCAAACTTTATTTAGAAGAATTATTACAAAATTTTATCACAAATGCCTTAAAATATACGCGCGAGGGCTCGATTGAAATTTGTTTTAAAAATTCACAAAAAGGTGTAATTTTTGAGATTAAAGACACCGGTATTGGAATTAGTTCAAGCGATCAAAAACGGATTTTCGAAAAGTTTTACAGGAGTGAAGATTGGCGAACACGAGAAACTGGCGGCACAGGCTTAGGGCTTTATATTTCTTCAAAATTGGCGGCAAAAATTGGTACAAAAATTCAACTCGAAAGCAAATTAAACCACGGTTCGAAATTCTTTTTTGAACTCCCAAAAATTAAAGAATAGATTTTTGCATATTTTTTGCTTTTTTAAAAATTTTATGGTATACTTGACATATCAAGCCTAATAGGCTTTTTAATTTTGGAATAGGAGAAAGATGGCGAAGAAAGAAACCAAAATAACTCACGTTAAAGCAAAAAACGCAAAATCGAAGCCTGAAAAAGAAGTTTCGAAAGAGCTAAAAATAAGTAAATATGCTGCAAAAGTTGCTGGCATCAAAACAGAGAAAAAAGCTAAAAAACCGGCACCAAAATTTGTGCGAATTTTAATGAAACCGTTTAGATTAGTTACAATTCCATTTGTTGCACTTGGTAAATATTTAGTAGCTTCTTGGAAAGAACTAAAACTCGTTCGCTGGCCAACTCGCAAAGAAACTTGGAAAATGACTAGTGCCGTAATTGCATTTTCTGTAGGGTTTGCGACATTAATTTTATTACTAGACGGCTTGTTTAACTGGATTTTTAAAACACTAATTAAGTAATTTTGAAAGGTATTTATGGCAAATAAACGATATGATGATTCCCGAAACTGGTATGCGGTTACAACTTTAGCGGGATATGAAGACAAAGTTGCGGAAAATCTTCGCCAACGAATTGAAGGCGTAGATATGGCCGATAAAATCTTCGACACGCTTGTTCCGAAAGAGAAGCAGATTGAAGTTAGAAATGGGAAACGCAAAGTTGTTGAACGAAAAATTCTACAAAGTTATGTTTTGGTTGAAATGAAATTAACTGAGGAAACTTGGTTTGTAGTTCGAAACACACCAGGTGTGACTGGATTTATTGGTTCAGATTCACCAACACCAGTTTCTGAAAAAGAAATGCGTGATATTCGCCGCCGAATGGGTGCCGAAGAACCAATGTTTGAAATTAACTTTTCTGAAGGTGAAATTATCAATATTATTGATGGACCATTCAAAGGTTTTGAAGGTGCAGTTTCTGAGATTGACGCCGTGAAAGGTAAAATCAAAGTGATGGTTTCAATGTTTGGTCGCGAAACTCCAGTTGAGCTTGATATTCTTCAAATTGAAAAAATCTAATTTTAATTTCGAAAGCTAAAAAACGCTCAGAATTGGGCGTTTTAGTTTGGCTTAAATTAAAAATCTCGCCAAATTCAGCGAGAAAAAAATTACTTTTTGGAAACAATATTCGCATTAATCTTGAGAGCTTTTCGCGTCATCTTTTCAAGGTCTAACAAATTACCATTAATAAGCTCAAGTTTATGCGTTCGAGAATATTCGTGAAATGCAGGTGTTGCTAGAATCATCCCATCTTCGACACAAATACAAACCTGGTAAAGATTGAAACCGAATGACGAAATTAGATCTGTAATATTATGATACTTTCGTTCAAAGCCTTGTTCAAAAATCGCATCCGTATCTTTGATTCTCCAAATATCAAAAAGTTGTCCGCGATAGTTAATTCGAAAACCTTTGTGATTATTATTTTCGACAAAAGTCCCACCCAGATCTTCAAGCCGTTTACGAATTTTTGAAACAGCTATATTTGTTTTTACTACAATATCGATATCGTTATTTTGAGCAGAATCAATGCAGAGAGCTTTATATATTGCAAAACTCCCCACAATATAAACCCGCCCAAAATCTTTTAGAACTTCAAGTACTTCACGATTTTCCATTTTTAAACCTCCAAAGCGTGATTTTAAAATTATAGCATAGTTAAAAATTAAAGACAAGAAAAAGCATAGCAAAGCTGAGGGTTATATAGGTTTATATTAAACTAATGCCATTTCTTGCAAGCAATGTACTTTAACAATATTTTTCACGCTGATCACATTTTCACATTCGTAATTTTCTGTCAAATAATCTTCACAAAATTTTACACAATGAGTTAATAGTCCTAAAATAAACGAATTGAAGCTTGAAATTTTAAAAAAAATATGCTAAAATTAATATGTTACGCACTTGAATTATCAAGTATAAAATTATTTAAAGGGAAATTATGGCAAAAAAAGTTATTGGAAATTTGAAACTTCGAATCCCAGCTGGTCGTGCAACAGCAGGCCCTCCAGTTGGTTCAACACTTGGTCAATGGGGTCTAAATATGATGGACTTTATCAACCCATTCAATGAAAAAACTAAAGATATGATGGGTAAAGACGTAATTGTTCACCTTCAAGTTTTCGAAGACCGAACTTTCACTTGGAAATCACTTGGTCAACCAGTTGATGACATGATTCGAGACCGAGCAGGAATCCAAAAAGGTGCAGGAAATTCAAAAACTGACAAAGTTGGTAAAATTACAAAAGCTCAATTACAAGAAATTGCTGAAGCTAAAATGGAACACTTGAACGCAGTTTCACTTGAAGGCGCTATGAAAACTATCGCCGGAACAGCTCGTTCAATGGGTGTTGAAATTACTGAATAATATTCTTAAAAATCGCTCTTCTGGGCGGTTTTTAAATTGCAAAAAAAATATTTCTATGTTATACTTTAACAGATGAAAAAAGCTTTAAGTTTCGAAATTAAAACTCGCCTTAATGGCACTTTGGCAAGAACTGGCGTAATTCAAACTCCGCACGGTGAAATTAAAACTCCAGCTTATATTGCAGGCGGAACTAATGCAACAGTGAAAGCAATGACACCCGAGCAAATCCGCTCGACTGGTGCGCAGGCCGTGCTAGCAAATACCTACCATTTGATGCTTCGACCTGGTGCAGATATTCTAGCAAAAGCTGGCGGAATCCATAAGTTCATGAATTGGAACGCACCAACTTTTACTGATTCTGGTGGATTTCAGGTTTTTTCACTTGGAATGGCTTATAAAAAGGGAATTGATGCAACTTCACACATTTCGAAGGGAGATTCAAATTTAGCACGCCATAATTCAAATCAGCTCGCAAAAGTTGGTGAAGATGGAGTTTGGTTTAAATCTCACATTTCGGGCGAAAAGATTTTTATGAGCCCCGAAATTTCAATGGAGCTTCAACATAAAATTGGCGCCGATATCCACATGGCTTTCGATGAATTAACTTCACCGCTAGCGGGACGTGCGCAGATCAAATCCGCATTAGATAAAACTCATTTTTGGGCTGAAAAATGTTTGAAACGCCACAACGAATTAAATACCGAACATATCGCAAAAGGCGAAAATCTGCAAGCGCTTTTTGCGGTGGTTCAAGGTGCGCGCGAAGAAGATTTTCGAAAAGAAAGTGCAAGCTTTTTGGGGTCGAAAAACTTTGATGGTTTTGGGATTGGTGGAATTTTTCAGCCAGAAGAAATCCCAGAAGTTCTAACTTGGGTGAACACAACCTTGCCAGAAGAAAAGCCACGACATCTGTTAGGAATGGGTGCACAGCCGGCCGATCTCTTTTTAGGCGTGGAATTTGGTATTGACACATTTGACTGTGTGGCACCAACTCGTCAAGCTCGAAACGGTGCAATCTTTACTTATTCTGGGCGAATTAATATTAAAAACGCCAAGTTTAAAGAAGACTTCACACCGATTGATAGCGATTGCAATTGCTACACTTGCCAAAATTTCACAAAAGCTTATGTTAATCATCTTTTTCGTGCAGACGAAATTCTCGCCAGCACACTTGCTTCAATTCATAATGAATTTTTCGTAATTAATACAGTTGATAAAATTCGTGAAAGTCTTGAAAACGGCACTTTTTTTGAATATAAACGCCAATTTTTAACAAAATATTACGGTAAAGAGCGAGCAAAAGACTTCGAAACCAAGCAAAATGAAGATTCGTTGCAAAATTAAGCCAAATTCAAAAAAAGGGAATCTAATTCAAAAATCACAAGATGAAAACGGTGAGTTTTTTAAGATTTTTATTCGTGAGCCAGCAATTGAAGGCAAAGCAAATCTGGCAGTAATTAAATTATTGAGCAAAGAATTCGGCATTTCGAAAAGCCGAGTCTCCCTAAAGACTGGTATAAAATCGCGATTTAAGATTTTCGAAATTGAAAAATAACAAATTTACTTCCATAAAAGCAATTCTATTTTAGTCAGAATTAAATAGAAAATAGAAGACTACTCCTTCGATTTTTAGTTGGCAGGTTTAATTTGTAACACAAATAACTACAATATTTTATATAATAATTTTACAATCAGTCTATTTTATAGTATAATTTAGTTATGTTTAAAGAATTATCTCAATCAATTAGAGATTATGCAAAATATCAATCAACTGATTCAGTGAAGCGATATTGCAATAACATCGCAGACGCTTTAGATGATGAAGAGTTTCTTTAGACTCTATCAAAAACAGAAACTTTAGATCGATTAAATTCTCTTCAGAATAACTTTTATTATAGTATTCGTGAAAATGTTTATCAGAATGCGTTAAATACAACCTATACTAACTATGCTATATATAGATCAGAATCAAAGCAAAAGTCGATTTATGATGTTGTAACGCAGGCGACAAAAGTTGTAGCTGGGTAAAAAATAGATATGAAAAACGCCCTTTATTTATTGGGGGCGTTTTTTGATATTGAAAAATAGTTTAATCGGCATATTTTTTATGTAATTTCAAACAAGCATTAATTCGATTCTTAGCGCTCGTAGCGGCCATTAACAAACCATCATAAGTGTAGGCATTTGAACCCATTTTACCACCTTTAGTATATTCGCCCCTTAATACTAGGGTTCCTTTTGTGGTGTAGAGCATGTTCTCGAAAACATATTTAGTCTTTTTGCCGGCGGAATCTTTAATTTGGCGATAGTCGAAGCCTTTAATTTCTTCCCAAGAAAAAGTTTGCACAGTTTCATATTTAAAAGCTGAACCATATGAGAATTGAAGTTCTACGCCACCATTATAAGTAATTTTGAGGCGAGCTTTAGCGACTATTTCTTCTATTCCTTCGAAGTTACCGTCGTAGCTGCCTAAAACATATTGGCGCATATTTAGACTTTTAATTCTTATTTTATCTATAAAATTCATAATATAAATAATTTATTTAGTTATTTTATTATCTATAGCTCGAAAACTTCCGATTCATTACGATCAACTGGGAAAGTATAATAAATGGTTTTATTTTTGCCTGTGTTCCAGTTGAGTAAATCTGTTCCGGTTGATTGTTCTACGATAGCAACAGAGAAATCTTTTTGGCCTGTTTGTTCAGATAAGAATTTAATAATTTCTTTAGCTTGGTCATGCCATAACGGGTTGTTTTTTGAAATTGATGCGTGGATGTTGTAGTATTTCTGATTAGCTAAATCTGTTATTTTATGGATTCTAAATTGGATACCAGAGCTGGTAATGTAGCTTTTATTTTTCTCTATTTTTGGCGAAGTAGTGGTGCTCTGAGCTTTAGTTGTTGGTGTGCTGTTAACTGGTTTAGTTGGTTTAACTGGATTATTTATTGCCTCAATAACCCCAATGATTAGAAATACTGCTATAGTTATTATAATCGTAAACCTGAACCAAGCAACTTTTTTAAATGCATCTTTAAAAGTTTTTTGACCAGTGATTTTCTCTAACATATAGATCCTTTCATTAAATTTATATAGATATAATACACTGAAAAAGGAATGATTTCAAGGACTCGACTATTTAAGTTTAATATATGAGTATATACAAACTAAACAAAGGAGTTTACATGTCTAAAATTTTGATTAACACTGAAAAGTATATAAAAAATAAGATTAAAGAGGTAGAAATAAACGGAAATAATTTTACAGTCCGCAAGCCTGGTGCAGGTGAACAGTTAGATTCGCTTGAGAATATAAGAGTGCTGGACAATTTAAAAAAGAGAATGGCTACAACTGACTCTGAATCTGAACAGATGGAGATTATAAATTAATGAACCTTTGAATTATTGGCTCGCAATCTTTAATCTTTACTATTTTCATGGTTCTGTTCTTAGTTTTTTTAATTTATAGCTGCCAGATTGTTAATAAACACACCTATTATCAGGTTTTTGTTAGACTGATGAAGAGGCTTAAAACTAAAGTCCCCTCAATTCGTATAACAAAAAAGAGTGCAGCGTCGCCGCAACACTGCACTCTTTTGGTCTTATCTTTTTCTATATAATTAAAAAGCCAAGACAAAGTGTTTACAATAAACATTTCATCTTGGCTGGGATGGAGGGATTCGAACCCCCGAATGGCGGGACCAGAACCCGCTGCCTTACCACTTGGCGACATCCCAATACTTTTCAATTATACCAAAAAAAATAATGCTTTTCAAGAGCTTTTCGAAAGCCTTTTATTGACAAAACTAATATTTTCTGCTATAATTTAGTTGTCCAAGCTTTTGCTTGGAAATTTTATCTAGGAGGATTCGAAAATGAATCAAGATTTATCGTTGCAAGAAGTGATATTTCAGGCAATAAAAACCAGAACACTAGTTAGGCTTGAAGCTGACGGAGATAAAATTATCCGCATAGAGCCCGACTCAGCATATGATCTGAATAAGGCAATTATCGAGATCCACGGATCAGCGGAAATTGTTTATCTTGGCGGCGTTTCATTAAAAAGATCCATAACGCATCGAAAAGTTAAAAAAATTGCCGTGTGGGCTAATTTAGATTTCAAAGCCGTAAAAATATTGTACGGCGAAGAAATTCCACATCGGATTGAAGAAGCTCTGAAAATACCGTATGATTCCCAAGAAGAACTTGAAATACCACCTTTTTTGCGGAACTAGCTCTTCACCTAAAGTCGCATTTGCGGCTTTTTTTATTTTGAAATAGAGAATATAATAGCGAAAAATCCAATTATTATTAATAATATTATTACAGTTATGCCACCGTATATTATTAGATTATGTATAAAACTCTTAATTTTAGCTTTTTTATCACCCAATACACCCCAAAAGATACTTCGAAGAATCTTAAATAAACCATAAAAAATCAGCCCTGTATAAACAGTATATGTTCCACCACCTCTAGAGTGCGCAGCACTATATGTAGCTAAAGATAATCCACCGCCAACAGCAAACATTATGAATCCTTTCAAAAAGTCACTACCTGGATTATAGTTTGAATCTTTATCAGTGTTATGGCTATGTATATAATTCATCTCTTGCTCAAAATCAACACATTTATAGAAATCAGATAGCTCTCGATGCAAAGTTTCTTTATTAGCTCCACCAAGACCATTTATAAGATTTTCATATGCTTCTTGAATTTTTAAAAAATCATGCATATTTCCACCCATATCAGGATGATGAATTTTTGATTTTTGGCGGTATGCTTTCTTAATTTCTTCATCTGTAGCACTGGGATCTACACCCAAAATCTCAGAATATTCATTTGTTTTAACGGTTTTTTTAGTATTTTTATAAATGGCCAAAAATACACCATATTTAACTTTAGCGCCTGATTTATATTGAAAAGCCCAAATTCCACTTGCGTCTTCGCCAGTATCTGCCTGATAATCATTAATATCTAGTACATGATGGACGAAATTTACAGCATTTTCTCGGCTTGAGAATCTTCGAGTTTCTCGCCATTCATTATCAATATATTTAATTAAATGAAATTCAACATCTTTTTTATCACGACTCAAAATATCTATATTGCAAATTTCAACATTATTTACAGTTATAATATAACTATGTGACCATCTAACATTAATTTCTGAACCGCGAATACCTTCTTTTATTTTATGAATGACCCTTTGCGCTTCTTCTAGACTATTATATGCGTGAGCACACTCCGAGCCATCATCTGTTATTTTCATTCTAACTATATAAACCATAAAACAATCTCTCTAAAAAATATCACAACCATAATATCAAAAAAAAAAAAAATAATTCAAGCCTAAAAAACTATTTCGCTCAAGCTTGCATTTTAAAAAATCTTGTTATAAAATTTAAACAATAAGCTCCTCGGTTCGCCGAAATTTGTAGCTTATGGAGGCTCATATGAGTATTTTTATCAAAGTGGTCGATGAAGCCGTAAGCGGCAAACAGCTTTCGGTAGAGATCACAAAAGTTCAACCTATTGAGATTGAGGGTGAATCTGCAGAGCAAATCGTGAAAAATCTCGAGGAGCTGCTGGGAGAAAAAGATTCCCTCAAAATAATAGCCGGAGTTAGAATTTTTAGCGATGAGCTTGTTTTGATGGAAGAAATATTTAATATTTTCGAAGATCAGAATATAAATGATTCAGCTCATTACTATAGAATTCAGCAAAGCTCACCAGAGCAAAAAGATTTCGAAATTTATTGCCGAAGTGGCACTAGTATCGAAATTAAAAGAATTTAATTCAGAACCTCGCAATTTTGCGGGGATTTTTTAACCTTGATTTTTCTTTAAAAAAGTTGTATAATATTAAAAGTGCTCGTTTGAGTAGCACATTAGAAAGAGGAATTAATTATGTATTATAACCTTGTTGTTTGCGCTAACGATATTCAGATCTTTTACGATCGCGATGGTGATGAGTTAATCCATAAACTAAGGATTGTGCGGTTAATGGATCCAAATCGTAACACGATTCTGACCAAAGATGAGAAGATTCCAGTACGTGAAGAACTCTTCAAAGAGTTATTACGAATCCATAGCTTATTCAAACAAAATGAAAATGTTACTGGATTTGAGATTTTCGATAGCTTTCAATATTCGGAAGAGAGAAAATTCAGTATTGAATTTCTAGAAGATAATATAATTAAAGTTGCGAGAATAGAGGAGGAATAAAATGAGTTATAATATAAACGGAAAGTCCTTAGAAGAACTACGAGCATCGACAAAAGAGAATCCCTCAGGAACCTTTTCTAAAGAAGAGGTAAAAAGTCTCTGGGCATATATTCAAGAATATTGCCGAATCGGAGTTAATAAAGACCAAACCTTCTTTCGTTTCGAAAGACTAGTAGAGGTATACGATGTCGACATAGTTGGAGATTCATTGACGATCTACAAGCACAACTGGAAACCCTCTTAAAATAAAACCCTAAACAAGGGTTTTTAATTTTAAATGAAATTCAATGCTAAAATTTTATTTTTAAGCATAAGCATTTCTGTAAAAATTACAACATCCCACATTTAACAGATTAAAAATTGTGGAAAACTTAAAATTAGCTTAAAATTATATAAAAATATTGACTTTTAGGTTAATTCGTGATAGAATTTAAAAGATAATATCAAAAGAAAACAGACAAGGAAAATGCGAGGAATATGTCTGAATTACCAGAAAAACAAGTAAAACGGCTAAAAAGCTTGATTCAAGAAGCGGAAACGAATCTTGCGGCAGCCAAAGAATTGCTAATAAGCATTAGCGGTGAAGATAATACCGTGACAGCTCCAAGCAATTCCATCATCGAAAGCCCTCATGGCAAAGTTATCGAAGGTGTTTTCGATGGTCAAACTATGATTGGTCCAGATGGCAAAAATTACCCAGTTCCAGCGAATTACGCTTCAAAATCAAAGCTTGTGGAGGGCGATATTTTGAAGCTTACAATCAATGAAGATGGTGGGTTTATTTATAAGCAAATTGGTCCAGTTCCGCGAAAACAAATTATCGGAACGCTCATCAATCACGACGGTTCGTTCTTTGTTGAAGCGGGCGGCAACGAATATAAAATTTTGCTTGCAAGTGTGACTTATTTCCGCCTTCAAGTTGGCGACCAGGTCACAATCATCATTCCAGAAGACAACACCGATACCACTTGGGCTGCGGTCGAGGCTTCATTCTAAAAAATTTGAGAGATTTATATTAGTTAAAAATCGTGCGAAACTATTGCGAGGTCGCACGATTTTTAATTTGTTTGCTTTTTTCGAAAACTTGCTAAATATAATCGCTTATGTTAAAATAGGTGAGTTAATTATTAACCTTAAGCACATTGACAAAAGTAATATATGTTTTAATATTATAACATAAAAAACCGCCTAAGCACGGGTGGGCATCGCTTAGGCGGTTTTTTATCTCTTCGACGCACCCGCTAAGGCTCGAAAAATTCGAAGCTGAAAACCCACCAAAATTCAACAAAGGGCTCGCCGGTCAAAGAGGTTACCATGTGCAATATTTATAATTCTTATAGTATATAAAGGAGGGATACAGAATTATTAAGAACATATTGCACACTATAACAATAGATTTAAGTTTCATTGACAAATTTTTAAATTATTTTATCAATATTTATATATTATCATAAACTTACAACAATGTCAACAATATTTTAGAATTTTATGGAAATTATTAAAATTAAGCCTACATCATTAGATTATTTAAAAGATTTACAACACATTCCAGACCCACCAAAGCAGCTTTTTATGCGAGGGCAGTTGCCTCCAAAAAGGATCAAAACCGTAGCGATCGTAGGAACTCGCAAGCCAAGCGCTTATGGTAAAGAAGTTGCGACCAAAATTGCCAGCGAATGCGCGAAAAACGGTATTGTGGTTGTGAGTGGTTTAGCTTTGGGGATTGACTCGGTTGCACATCGGGCGGCTCTTGATAGTGGCGGAATCACTCTGGCAGTTCTTGCAAATGGTGTTGATAAAATCTATCCGCGTTCACATGAAGCTTTAGGGCAGAGAATTCTTGAAAATAATGGCGCAATTTTAAGCGAATACCCAAATGGAACACCAGCCCAACCTTGGCAGTTTTTAGCACGTAACAGAATTGTTTCAGGTCTTGCTGATGCTGTAGTAATTATTGAAGCTGCTTCACGTAGCGGAACTCTCTCAACCGCAAATCATGCCCTCGACCAAGGAAAAGAAATTTTTGCTGTTCCAGGAAATATTACCTCACCACTTTCTGCAGGTTGCAACCAGCTTATTAAGAACGGCGCAAATCCTTTAACTTCAATAGAAGATCTGCTCGATTTTTTAATTCCAGACCGTTTCGAAAAACAAACCAAACTCTTCCAGGGTGACACACCTGCTGAAAACGCAATTCTCGAAATTCTTTCAAAAAATGGCACAACAGCTAGCGATTCTATAATTAAGCAATCTGGGATTTCTGTGAGCGACTTCAATCAAGCTGCAACAATGCTTGAAATTAAAGGGCTAATTTCAAACAATGGCGGAAATATCTGGAGCTTGAAGTAGATTTTTAAAAAGAAATGTGATATACTAAAAAGAATGAAAAACTTAAAAATTAGCGATTTTTGGATCTATAAATTTCGTTACCAAATTGGAGTTGGGATTTTATCACTCAGCTATCTTGCAATAATTATTTATACTTTATTTTTTGCGCCAAATGGATTAACTGCCGGGGAAATTGAGAGCGCTAAAGGTTCAATGAGCTTAAACTTTTCAAATATTTTTTCGAAGAATATTCTAGATTTTCCATTTAGATTTTTACAAAAAACTAGCATTGATATTTTTGGTTTAAGTAATTTTGCAATTAAATTGCCGTCAGTTTTGATTTCTCTATGTTCGATATTTTTTATAACGAAAATCTCAGGAATGTGGTTTTCGAAACGTGCCTCTATTTTAGCTTCCATCATCGCAATCACATCAAGCCAGTTTTTCTTTATTGCTCAAAACGGAACGAGCGAAATTCTTTATATTTTTTACCCAATTTTGCTAATTTGGAGCGGAATGGAATTTCTAAAAGAGCCAAAAAAACGCCAAATTTTCACTTTAATTTCAATTTTAGGGCTTAGTTTTTACACACCACTCAGTTCTTACATTGCGCTAGCATTTTTAATTACAATTTTAGCTCATCCACATTTACGGTTTATTATTAAAAAATTACCAAATTACCAAAAAATTGCGGCGCTAATATTATTTTTAATAATAACTTCACCACTTTTAGTTTCGATCTTTTTTGATTTTTCAATCTTGAAGATAATTTTCGGAATTCCAAACTCGTTAAAACTTTTCGAAAATCTCAAAAGCTTAGTTTTAGCACTTTTTGGCTTTTCGAATCCAATCAGTAACGGAATGATTTCGCCAATAATTAACCCGGCAACTTCAATTTTAATCGCAATTGGGCTATATTTTACATTTATCGCAAAACATTCCGCAAAAAGTTATTTAATCAATATCTGGACAGTAATTCTAATTTTAGTTTGTATTATTAATCCCACAACAATCACAATTATTTTTACGCCAATTTTAATTTTAACGATTACAGGGCTCCAAGGTTTAATTAATACTTGGTATGCGCTCTTTCCAAAAAACCCTTATGCTCGAATTTTTGGCTTGATTCCAATTTCGATTTTTGTTTTCAACCTATTAATTACCAATCTTTCAGTTTTTGCTCTAAGCTATCAATATTCACCACAGCCACTCGCCGCCTTTAGTCAAGATTTAAATATTTTACTTGAAAAAACAGATTCAAACCGCATTTTAATGGTTTCGAAAAATGAAGAAGATTTTTACAAAGCACTTGAACGTCAAGGAAGGGCAAAAGTAAAAAATAAATTCGAAGATTCTGAAGTAATTCTTTCGAAAGAAGCCTACCAAAACGTAAAAATTCCAACAAATTATAGCGTAAAAAGAATTTTAGTTTCAAACCGTAAATATAATGCTGATAGATTTTATATTTTGCGGCGAGGTTGATTTTTAAGTGTTTTTTTGATAAAATTAGAAGAGTAAATTATTTTTAAATGGAGGAATTATGGCAGGAATTAAAGACCAAATGAAAATGGTGCGCGAACTACAGAAAGCGCAAAAAGAACTTAAAAAAGAAATTATTGAAGTTGAAGCTGGCGATGGTGCAGTTGTAATTCAGTTCACTGGCGAGTTAAAGGTGAAAAGTGTAAAACTCAACCCAGAATTGATCGATTTTGAAGATACTGAAGAGCTTGAACATTGGATTCAAATTGCGATTCGTGATGGCTTAGAAGAAGCTCAAAAAGTTGCAGCTGAAAAAATGCAACCTTTGATGGGCGGTTTGGGAAACTTGGGACTTTAATCTTTTCGAAAGAGAAAAATGTCACAAATTCTACCTCAAGCACTAACCGAAACTATTGAAAATCTCGGCAAACTCCCTGGCGTCGGCTCGCGAACAGCCGAACGCTATGCTTACTATTTGCTAAAAAATAATACTACTATAAGTGAAAAAATTGCCGATAGTCTTTTAAATTTGCATAAAAATGTTAAAAGTTGCCCTATAACTTTTGCATTGATTTCAAAAGACGAAGAAATTTCACCGCTTTATACCGATGAAACTCGCAATAAAAAACTAATCGCGGTCGTTGAGGAGCCACTAGATATTATTGCCCTTGAAAAAACAAAGCATTTTAACGGAACCTACCATGTTTTGGGCGGGGTTATTTCGCCAATTAACGGAATCACACCTGATCAATTACATATTCGCGAGCTTGCTGAAAGAATTTCGAAAGATGAGGTTCAAGAGATAATTATTGCAACAAACGCCAGCGTTGAAGGCGAAAGTACAGCACTTTATATTCAGAACTATCTACGCGAAAAAGGCTTCGAGAACTTAGTAATTTCACGACTTGCGCGCGGTCTACCAGTAGGCGTTGATCTGGAATATGCCGACCAGATCACTTTGAGTCATGCTTTAGAAGGACGAAAGGCAATTTAATGAATTTCGAAAATGCAGAAAAAATAGTTAAAAATGCAGAAAAAATTTGCGTTATTCAGGCCGAAAACCCCGATGGCGATAGTTTAGGATCAGCTTTAGGATTAGAAGAAATTTTAAGCGAATTAGGTAAAGAAGTTAAACTTTTCTGTCCAGTTGATATCCCTAAATATTTGCGATATTTTAAGGGCTGGGATAGAGTGGAAAGTTCAATTTATGAAAAATTTGACCTTTTTATTATTGTTGATACAACTAGCAGCATTCTACTATCAAAAATAATTGAGGACCCGCTTTATAAAAACTTGCTTGAAAAAACGCCAGTTTTAGTTATTGACCACCATACCGATGCGACACCGGATTTGTTTTTTAAACACGAATTAATTTTAGAAGAGGCTAGCTCGGCAGGTGAATTAATTTTCGAAATTGCAAAAGCAAATCACTGGAAAATTAATGAAAACGCCGCACAAAATTTACTTGGGGCAATTTTTAGCGACACGCTCGGGCTTTCGACAAGCAATACTTCAGCCAGAACTTTTGAAGTTGCTGGCGAATTAACAAAACTTGGCGCAAATTCAGCCAAACTCGAAGAGGATCGCCGTGAACTTTCGAAAAAAGCACCTGAAATTTTAAAGTATAAGGGAGAACTAATTCAGCGAATTGAATATTTTTTAGATGGAAAATTAGCAGTTGTGCATATTCCATGGAGCGAGATTAAAGAATATTCTGATAAGTATAACCCAAGTGTTTTAGTGATTGATGAAATGCGAATGGTTGAGGGTGTAGAGGCTTGCGTGGCTATAAAAACCTACCCAGACGGTAAATTGACAGGGAAAGTTCGTACAAACTCACCAATTGCGGCCGATATCGCTGGCTATTTTGGTGGGGGTGGTCACGCTTATGCTGCAGGCTTTCGAATTTATGAGAATTATGATGAAACTTTGCAAGAATTAATTAGTTGCTGTTGGAAAGTTCTGGGCTAAAAAATATATAAAGCTTAACTAAGATTATCGATAAATAATTTTTTAATCTATTGATTAAGCTTTTTTATTCTACATAAGATTTCTTATATTCGAAAATCTTCATAAAGAATTATTTAAAATTAACGAAATAATCACAGCGGTGTTCACTGAGCTTAAGCTAATTTTTAAGGGGAGCTAAAAAATAATAGTTAAATTGTTTTATCACGTACAAATAAAGATTTTGCGCCACTATTTCTCGAAGTGGTTTGACTAAACATACTAAAATACTAACTTATTCCATCAAAGGAATGAAAAGACTAGAATTGAGTTTCCTAAAGCGTTTAAGAATCTACCGGTTATAGCGGTTCAAATACTGAACGCGAGGGATAAATCCATTAGCTGTGTTTAGCATGGTGGTGACTACAACCTATGTTGAATTTACGATGGTGTCTTTAGCTAGAATTAGTTAAGAGCTTAACGTTACTGTTTCGGTGATTGCGACAGGGGAATTGGCTTAGGATTGAACAGAGAAAATTAAAAAGAGCCTTCGGGGCTCTTTTTCTGTTGATATATGTCCATAATTAATAAAACTACTTTGTGTTATAATAGTATATATAAATAATGAACAGCAGCCTTCTAAAAAAATAAAACATAACTATTATACAATATTTTTTTAAAAAGCATAGGCGCTATATATAGTGTTTTATGCAGAAGATACATATAATTTTAGTGTATCTGATGTAAAAATTACACAATAAATGGACTACCCTTTATTGACAAATTAAAACAAAAGCATTATTATATATATAATCCTATTTTGAGAGATTAAAATACTTCGGTTTGACTGCCGAAAGCACAATATTAACAATTCGGCTTCGTGTATCAATTTATGAACGCAAGATTTTAAAAGGTCATGCACTTCCGAATGCGTAAAATATTGTACACTTGCGTTCGCGAACTGGTATACGAATTAAACTTTAAGCCAACCCTTGACAGGGATTTTTAAAAATGCCTTTTAGAAGGGAGGTTGATTGGTGTATAGTTTGGTTTAAAATATCAGGCTACAGTATAGACTGTAGTAATTAATCAAATAGGAGATTAAATAATGGAAGATTTCATTTTCTGCCGTTATATAACTAAAAACGGTAAAAGAATTTATCCAAAAAAATCTCAATTTTTCAAAATTCCAATTGCGAATTTAAAGAAAAATAAAAAGACTTTCAAAGCTAGAGAGCAATAAAAAGTCTTAAAACTGCGTTTAGCTGCAACTTTACGCAGTTTTTTATTATATTAAAAGTAATTTTTAATAGAACTTAAACAGAATAAAGCACAATAACGCTTGTAAAGTTCGTATTATAACATATAGCCCATCCGTTTAAGTGATTGTTTTTTAATTATGTAACTATAATATCACAGACCATATAGTTAATCAATATAAAATTTTATCTAATCTTATTTTGATTCTGTTATCTTTTTTTGTTTAAAGTGTTTATAGTTTCAATTAACTCCTTAATTTCATTCTTAGCTTCTTTTACCCAATTTTAAGACCAAGGTGATAAAATGTAATATTAAAACTAAAAATTAAAGATATGATAAAAAGGCATTTTACAGAAAGAAGTTAATTTAAAAAAACAAAATATAAGTTCACTAAGTAGTTTATATGACATTTATATAAAATAGCACCTATCATGGTGCTATTTTATAATATAATTAAAAAAATTATGGATAGCCTACCTATCATCACCACTACCATGAATCTTATCTCACCGTTGTCGGCTAGCTAATTTTTCAAGATTAGTTTTTGCGATATCTTCAAGCCTGATATCGTTATAAAAAGCTAGGGCAGAAAGATACCATAAAACATCGCCAAGTTCTTTTTTAAGCTTATCACGGTCTTCTTGTGCAGTTTCAAAAACTCCGCCTTTGTCTCGAATCATTTTCTTAATTATTTCTAAAACTTCACCTGTTTCACCGGCCAACCCAAGGGCTTTTTCCATATAGCCGTTGTAGCGAGCAGAATCAGTAGTGGCGTTATGTGCAACATCGGTTTGGATTGCTCGATTTTGGTATTCATTAAAATTCATTATTATTCCTTAACTTATTTTTTCTCTACTTCTTTACCTTTATAATAACATTTACCGTCGATAAAATCTATATCGTTCTTTATATTATTATTTTTAAAATTCCATTTTCTGCTTTATATGCATCCATTATTCCTTCCTATCTTTTTAAATCGTAGAGTAATCATCTCAATTGGAGCAACAAAAAATCCCTGCAGAATCGTACCTACTGCAGGGATATAAAAAAGACTGCTTCATCTATATGAATCAGTCTCAATTATCAAATTGGTGACCTCACGGGGAATTGAACCCCGATTGCAAGGATGAGAACCTTGTGTCCTAACCGTTAGACGATGAGGCCAGTATTATAATTTTACCAAATTCAACCAAAAAAGTCAATTATAGTTTTTAAAACAAAGATTATTATATTTTAGGGTTACTTTTCATTTGCCTTATTTGAAATAATCTCAATCGCTTCGGTTAATAGATTCAGTTCTTTTAAAGAAATATCACCAAAGGTTTCTTCACACCATTTAACTAGAATTTGCTGCCGAATGTTCAGTTTTTCTTTACCTAGTTTTGTAATTTCAATTTCACGAATTCGCTTATCTTTCTGTGAGTTTTTCTTTAAAATTAATTTTTTCTCTTCCATTTTAACTAAAACTCGCGAAATATAGGCCTTATCAACACCAATTTCTTTAGAGATTTCATCTTGCGGAGCAGAAGAATTATAAATTTTGGTTAAAATTGCAGCCTCAATAGCCGAAATATCATTTTTCGAAAGCTCGCGTGTTGCATATTTTTGTGCTGAGCGATAAATTGTATTAATTTTTTGCAATAAATCAAGAATCTTTTCTTCCATAAAATAAGTATACCAAATATTGTTGACTTTTACAACAATATTTTATACAATAGAGTAATCATTGATAAATACAACTATTTTATTAGGAGGAAGATGAAGAAATATTTTAGAAAAATAAAGCAAAATCGTGTGCTTCTAGCCACTTTATTTATAGTAAGTTTTATTCCTGTTATTTATGCTGGAACTTTTTTGGCATCAATCTGGGATCCTTATTCAAAAATCGAAAATCTAAAGATATCAGTAGTAAACGAAGATGAACCTGTCATTTTTAATGGTCAAAATATTGAACTTGGCAACAAAATTAGTGACAATCTTAAGAAATCAAGAACTTTAAACTGGCAGTTTACGGATTTAAAAACAGCCGAGAAAGATTTGACCGATGGCGACACTTTCATGATTGTATATATTCCAAAAGATTTTTCGAAAAATTCAGTTAGTTTTTTGGGAGAAAATCCACAAAAAGTAAATATTTCATTTAAGACAAATGTTTCGAAAAGTAAATCTGGCGAAGTGATTTCAACCAACGCCGCACAAAAACTGAGCGAAAAAGTTCGAGCGCAAATTAGTGAAAACTACAGTAAGATTTTACTTTCTCAACTTTCAAATGTTCAGAATGGTTTTTCGAAAGCAGCGAACGGTTCAGAAAAAATCTCAAACGGGATTAGCAGTTTAGAGAATGGTTTAAATTCGGCAAATTCTGGAGTTATAAAACTAAAAAATGGCGCAGAAAAATTAAATTCAGCAAACCAGAAAATAGCCGAAGCGAGCAATAAACTTGCTTTTAGGGCAACTGAAATTTCAAACAAAACCAATCTTTTAAGCCAAAATAGCGAAAACTTACAGAAAGGATTGCAAGATTTTTCAGCCAAAAGTGAAGAATTTTCGAATGGTTTAAGCACACTAAACTCTGCAATAAGCGATAATTCTGACGCAAAAAATCAAAGTGAACACTTATTGGAATTAAAACAAAAAGTAGCAAAAATGCACATTTTGGCTGAACGAACTAACGATCAGAATATTAAAAATCTTGCCGATGAGTTGGCGGTTTCGGCAAAAAATATTACCGATGATGCCCAAAAAAATGCTAAAAAATCGCAAAACTTACAAGCGCAATTTTCTAAAAAAATTGTTCCAGCCGCACAAAGCTTGGCGCAAAATTCACGCAAAATACAAAATTCGCATAATTTGATTCTAGCGGGCGAAAAACAGCTTTCAACTGGAGCTGCAGCCTTATCGACAAAAATGAACGAATTCAACGCTAATGAACAAAAAATCCCTGAAAGCACAGCTCAACTTTTGGGCGGAATCAATACTTTAAATTCAGGAATGAACACACTAAATTCCGGCGCTGCAAAACTACAAAATGGTTCAAATCTATTAACCTCGCAACTTTCATCTGGCGCAGAAAAACTTTCAAAAATCAATTTCTCAGATGAGTCTGCTAAAAATATCGCAACACCTGTTAAAAGTGAAATTTCAAATAATTCTGGAGATGCAACATACGGAAAAGTAATGGCTCCATATTTCATCGCATTAGGTTTGTTTGTTGGGGCGATTTCGTTTAATATTGCGTTTCCGATCCAAAATAAGCCAAAAAAGAACTGTTCAGCATTTAAATGGTGGCTTTCAAGGGTAGGGATTATGGCTGGCTTTGCTGTAGCTGAAGCTTTAGTTCTTACAATTATTTTTAGCGGGATATTCAACATTTCGCCTGCGGATATAAATTCTTTTGTTTTGAATTCTTATGTTTCGGCATTTTCATTCCTTTTGATTGTTCATGCATTAATGTTTGCTTTCGGCAGAGTTGGTCAGTTTACTTCAATCGTTTTCATGATTTTACAGCTTGCAAGTAGCGGAGGAATGTTCCCAATTGCAACAACACCTCAAATTTTCCAAAACATGACACCATTTATGCCACTTTACTATTCGCTAACCGCTTTCAGGCAAGCAATATTAGGCGGATTATCTCAACCAATTTTCGAAAGCTCCATCTTTAGTTTAATTATTTTCGGTTTAATTTTTAGTGTTATAAGCTTATTGGCATATTACGTTAAAATGAGCTCTAACGAAAGCAAAACTCTTTCTAGCAATAAAATTTAGTTTTGACTTTTTCTCAAAAAATTGTTATAATTAAAAGGTTAATAATCAATGTTGGGAGGTGCAAGCCGTTACTACCACAGAAAGGATAAGAAAATGGCAAAGAAAAAAGCCGATCTTATAGAAGAAGCTAAAGCTCTTGGGCTTAAAGTTTCTGAAAAAATGACAATTGCTGAAATCAACGAAGCAATCAAAGGCGCAGAAGCTGCCGAAATTGCAGAAGAAATCGTTGAAGCGGTTGAAGTTGCAGAAGTATTAGAAGAAGTTGTCGAAGAAATTGCTGAAGAAAAATTCGCAAAAAGCGGAAAACGAAGCAAAAAACACGCCGAGGAAGTTGCTGAAAAAGAAGCAAAAGAAGCTCGAAAAGCTGCTGGCGATACAACTCCACTTGATGGTTCTGAAGCAGTTGTTAAAAAAGGTCCAAAACCAATTACACGACCACGAATTGAACGACGAGGTAAAAAATACCAAGAAGCTGCTAAAAAAGTTGAAAAAGATACTGTTTACAACCTAAACGAAGCTCTTAAGCTTGCAACAGAAACTAACCCAGCTAAATTTGATGCTTCAGTTGAAATTCACGCCCGACTCGGCGTTGACCCACGACAAGCTGACCAAAATATTCGTTCAACAGTTATTCTACCAAACGGAACAGGTAAAGATGTGAAAATTGCTGTTTTTGCCCCAGAAAATGAGCACAAAACTGCAAAAGATGCTGGTGCAAATATTGTTGGTGATGAAGAATTCCTAAAACAACTCGATAAAGAAGAATTGAATTTCGACGTTCTTATCGCAACTCCAGCATATATGCCAAAACTTGGTAAATATGCACGACTTCTTGGTCCACGCGGATTAATGCCAAATCCAAAAGCCGGAACTGTTGCCGCTGACGTAGCAAAAGCCATTTCTGAAGCTAAAGCCGGTAAAGTTGAATACCGCGTAGACAAACAAGCAATTGTTCACCTTTCAATTGGTAAAGTTTCATTCGGAGCAGAAAAACTCGAAGAAAACGCAAAAGCATTCTTTGATAGTCTTGCTTCACAAAAACCATCTTCAATTAAAGGTGCTTACGTGAAAAGTGTTTCAATTGCAACCTCACAAGGTCCAAGCATTAAAACCGAAAATCCAATTGCTTAATTTTAAGCCTTTCGAAAAGCTCGCCCGTTCGGCGGGTTTTTCTTTTTGATTTCGAAAGCTAAATCTGATATAATAGTTTTAATATGCTAAAATTCTACAATACGCCAAATCGAGAACTTGAAGAATTTCACCCAATAAACCCAAAAAATGTTAAAATTTACACTTGTGGGCCAACAGTTTACGCCAGCCCGCACATTGGCAACTGGGTAGCATTTATCTATTGGGATATTTTAGTTCGAACTTTATGCTTGAACGGTTATAATGTTACTCGCACGATGAATATTACTGATGTTGGACATTTAGTTAGTGATGAAGATGACGGCGAAGATAAACTAGAAAAAGGTGCAAGGCGAGAAGGAAAAACAGCTTGGGAAGTTGCCGAATTTTATACGGCAGAATTTTTGAATGGAATGCGAGAACTTAATTTAGTTAAACCCGAGAATCTTTCGAAAGCTACCGATTTTATTCCTGAACAAATTAAAATTATCGAAGAACTTTCGAAAAAAGGTTTTACCTATGAGACCAGTGATGGCATTTATTTTGATACAGCAAAATTTCCTCGTTATGCCAATTTTGCACATCTCGACTTAGATAATTTAAAAGCTGGCGCACGCGTAAATTTCAACCCTGAAAAGCGAAATTTAAGCGATTTTGCACTTTGGAAATGGTCGCCAGAAGGCCAAAAACGCGACATGGAGTGGGAATTTCGTGGAAGGATGGGTTTCCCTGGTTGGCATTTGGAATGCTCAGCGATTGCGATCAATACTTTAGGCGAAACGATCGATATTCACACTGGCGGAATTGACCATATCCCAGTTCATCACACAGACGAGATTGCTCAAAGTGAAACTTTCACAGGCAAGACTTTTTCGAATTATTGGCTGCATTGTAATCATATGAAAAGTGAAGGGCAAAAAATTTCGAAATCACTTGGTAATGGCTTTAACCTTGAAGAACTGAAAGCTCGCGGATTTTCGCCAATAGATTTTAAAATGTTTGTTTTACAAAGCCAATATCAAACCGAAAGTAACTTTAATTTTGAAAGCCTGCAAGCAGCCAAGAATCGGCTCAAAAATTGGCAAAACATTGCAAATATGCGTTGGCAAATTAAAGGAAGCGAAGGGGAAATTCCAAGCCTTGCTGCTAAAAATGTAATTCTTGAAGAAATTAATGAAAATCTTGACACACCAAAAGCTTTGGCGAAAATTGATGAGGTTTTTAGTGAAATAATTAAAACAAATCCTGAAAAACTAAATTGCCAAAACTTAATTGAACTTTTAGAATTTATAGACAACCTTTTGGGACTAAATATACTTGGTTCAACGCCAGATATTCCAGACGAAATTAAACAGAAGATTATCGAAAGAAATGCTGCCCGTGCTGAAAAAGATTGGGCAAAAAGCGATAAAATTCGCGATGAATTGCTTTCGAAAAATATTGTTTTACGCGATACACCAAAAAAGAGTTTTTGGGAATATAAATAATAAAAATCAGCCTTTGAATTTGGGGCTGATTTTATTAGTTGTTTTTAATTGCCAATTTTCTTAAGAAGTTCAACAAATTTTTCTGAGTTTTCTTCACGCGTGCGGCGTTTTCGAGATTTCAATTGCTCTTGAACAAGAATTTTTATACAAGCTGCTAAAGGAATTGCAAGCAGCGCTCCAAGTAGACCAAAAGCGTAAACACCAATTGTAAGTGCCACAAAAATTATTAGTGCTGATAGTTGATTATTTCGAGCTTGAATCATTGGGGAGATTACATTATTCTCAACTTGCTGGTAAATTAAGAAGTAAATTAGGAAGAACAATCCCGCAGTCGGAGCATTTAATCCTAAAATTACAGCAGAAAGCAACCCGGCAATTGTAGCGCCAACCATAGGAATCATTCCGAAAATGAAGAGTAAAACTGCAATTGGTGGAACTAAAGCGATCGGTAATCTAAAAATTAACGCTAAAATTGCCGTCGCAATTGAACCACAAGTTGCACTAATTGAACAAATTGTAAAGATGCTTGAAACATAGCCTGAAACTGTTCCATACATTCGCGAAAGAATTCTGCGGTGATCTTTTTCGAGCGTTTTATTGGTATAAAAAACTTTAAAGATTTTATCTATTAAGTCTGGTCCTTCAACGAGCATCAGAAATGCCATCGCAAGAATCATAAACAAAGAAATAAGCCAACCAACAATTGAAGCGATACTTCCGAAGAAGAAGTCGCCAAGCTTTGAAACTGAAGAATTAATTGATCGCGTAATTGAATCAACTGCTTGCGAAATCATTCCTTCAAGGTGGTTTTCAACAATAAATCTGCGAACTCCAGATTCCTCACCAGTATAATTTTTCACAATTTGTGGTAAATCTTTCGAAAAATGCTTAACTTGGTCAGCAATAATCGGTGTAAGAAGCGAAATTAATGCACCTAAAATTAGAACAATCGTAAGATATGCAACTGCAGTCGCCGCCACACGGTTTTTATTTGAACCGGGTAGAATTTTTGTGATTCTCGCTACTGGATCATTTAAAGCAAGAGCCAAAAAAGCCGCAATTATTATCATAATCAGAACGTCTTTTGCAACCCAAATTAATCCTGCAAAAATAATAAAACCAAAAATCACCAGCCAAAAGCGAATTAATGTTTTTGTATCGATTTCAATTTTAACTTTCATAAGAATAATTATATCATATTTTTTAAGTTTTCGAAAGTTGGTTTTTATGTTATACTATTATCTATGAAAAGTGAATTTTGGAATAAAATTATTGAATCAACTGGCGAAGAAAACGGTAAAAAACTACCATTTTTCTCGTTAGCACCAATGGAAGCTGCGACCGATGTAGTTTTTCGACACGTAGTTTCGAAAGCAGCACGACCAGACATTTTTTACACCGAATTCACTAATTCTTCAAGTTTCGCCAGCCCAAAAGGAATCCATAGCACACGCGGGCGATTAACCTTCACACAAGATGAGCAACCAATTATTGCTCAAATTTGGGGCTCACGACCAGACGATATTAAATTTATGTGCGAAAAACTGCCAGAACTTGGGTATCAAGCGATCGATATTAATATGGGCTGCCCAGATAAGGCTGTAATTAAGAGTGGTGGCGGAAGTGATTTAATTCGAAACCCTGAACTTGCCGCAAAAATCATCAAAAACGCAAAAGCTGGCGGTTTGCCAATTTCGGTAAAAACGCGACTTGGTTTTTCTAAAGTAGAGGAGTGGAGAGGTTGGCTCAAATTTTTACTTGAACAAGAAATTTCAGTTTTAACGATTCATCTTCGAACGAAGAAAGAAATGAGTAAAGTTCCAGCACATTTCGAATTGATTCCTGAAATATTAGCACTACGCGATGAAGTTGCGCCAGAAACTCTAATTCAGATTAATGGCGACGTTAAAACTCGCGAGCAAGGCTTGGAACTTTGGCAAAAATTCCCAAAAATTGATGGAATTATGATTGGTCGTGGCGTTTTCGAAAACCCATTTTGTTTTGAAAAAAACCCGCCAGAAACTGCTCGAACTTCAAGTGATTATTTAAACCTACTTGAACTTCAACTTGATTTATTCGAAAAATATTCTCGCGAGCTTGAAAAACGCCGATTTGAGCCTTTGAAACGATTTTTTAAAATTTATGTGCGAGAATTTGCTGGTGCGAGCGAACTTCGGGCAAAACTAATGGAAACTAAATCAGTTGATGAAGTTCGTGAAATTTTGAAGGATTTTCGAAATGCCACGCAAAAATAATAAACAGAAAGTGAAATTTGAACGTTTCGAAATGCGGCTTTCAAGATCAAAAAAGAAGAGATATACTTCAAAGTTTGAAGCTGAGAAAGCTGCGGATTATTTGATGGCAATGGATTTTTCACTTGAACTTAAAGTTTATCAAGATTTAGACGGCGGATGGTATTTGACCAAGAAAATTTAATATTTCGCAAATTTTAATGATTTTTTAAGCTTTTTATGCTAAACTATATTTATGGATAAAAAAGTTATTGTTTACTCAACAAGCTGGTGCGGATTTTGCTCGGCCGAAAAAGACTGGCTTGAACACAATGGTGTAAAATTCGAAGCTAAAGATATTGAAGAAGATGCTGAAGCTCGTGATGAGCTCCTTGCAAAAATGGGCGGGGAATTCCGTGGTGTGCCAGTGACAGATATAAATGGCGAAATTGTACTCGGTTTTGATCGCGCAAAACTTTCGAAATTACTTGATATTAAACGATTTTAACTGAAAAAAATGTAGCGAAGGATTGAACTTTCGCTACTTTTTATTTTTAATATTCAATGAAAAAATCATATCATTATAAAGCAGAAAAGATTCGGCAGATTTTTGAGTAAGCTTAAAATAAAGTAAGGACCATTTCTACTTTTAGTTTCCGCGAATCTCTACAGTCTGAAAATCCTTTTCAGTAGATTTCATTACTTTTCGAAAATAATCATCATGGCTCACAAAAATAATCGCACCCGAATAATTCTTCAAAGCCCGTTCAAGCTCTTCAATACTCGGTAAATCCAAATGCGAAGTTGGCTCATCTAGAATCAAAATTTGCGGTTCATTTGAAAGCATTTCGATCAGCTGAAAACGCGCCTTTTGACCGCCAGAAAGTTCACGAATGGGCGTTTCAAAATCTTCAACAGAAAAGAGATATTGATGTAAAATTCGATAAATTTTTTCCTCCGTGATTGAAATGTTTTGGTCAAGGTAGATTTTCTCAATTGCATCTTTTAGATTCATCTCGAAAAATTCAGAACCAATTTCTTGGCTATAAATTCCAATTCTCGCGGTCTCATCAAGAAAAATCTCACCGTCGTAGATTTCCGCTTTTTCGTTTTCCGCACCAAAAATTGTTTTAATTAAGCTGGTTTTTCCAACACCGTTTCGACCAAAAATCTCCAAAATTCCACCAACTTTTAAATCAAAATTTACATTTTCGAAAAGAATTTTTGCACCGTTTTTACTTTCAAGCGCATCTTCAAGCGAACCGTAGCCAAGCGCAAGATTTTCTGCCCGCACTAAACTTCGCACTGAACGCGTTTCTTCATTTTTAATGCCGATTTTAACATTTTTGGCCTTAAATTTTTGATAAGATTTCGCCGCCTTAAAATCTAGGTTTTCAACATTTGCTTGATCAATCCAAAAACTTGGTTTTTTAATTAGCTCCAGATCCGTGAGCTCTTCGCGTGATTTATTTTCGAGCCGCTTAAACCGTTGAATAGTACTCGGATCGCGAGCCTTTTCCTTCATCCGTTGATATTCACGAACTTTATCTTTCAAATTTGCAATTCGGCGCTGAATACTTTCGAAATCTTGAATTTGATTAGTCGTCGAAAACATATTTGCCCGCAAATAATCGTCATAATTTCCTTTAAAAATATAAGTTTTGCCGTCACGAATTTCAATAATCCTATCAACTTTCGAAAGCACATCACGGTCGTGCGTAATCACTAAAACAGCTTCATTAGAATTCTTCATCCAGTTTAAAAAACGATTCTTTGCACGAGAATCCATAAAGTTAGTCGGCTCATCAACAAGTGCCAAATCAGCTTTTGAGTGGATAATCTTAATCGTATCAACTAAGCGCTTCTGACCGCCCGAAAGCGTTTTCATTCGGCGACTCTCAAAACCACCAAGACCAAAATCACGAAGTTCAGCCTTAATTTTATCTTCAATAAAGTGGAAATTTTTCTCTTGAAAACGGTTTAAGGCGTCGGTGTATTTTTCGATCAGCTCCATGTTTTCGCTCATTTTTTCAGGAAGTTCACGCAAAAGCTTTGAAAGATGAGCGTATTCCGGCAGATCATTCAAGATGAAATCAAGCACAGTTTGCTCACCAACGCTGGAATATTCCTGTTGCGTGCTGGCAATAACTGAGCCTTTTCGAAAAATCACTTCACCCGAAAAATCTTGGTCACGGCCAAGCAGAATCGAGAAGAGCGTTGACTTACCAATTCCATTTCGCCCAATTAAACCAACTTTTTTGCCTTCATCAATACTAAATTTTACATTCTGAAGAAGCTGTTTGTTGCCAAAAGATTTTTCAGTAATTTCTACACTAAGAATCATATTATTTCTTTAATTTTCGCGAGAGTTTTTCGAACCAATTTCGCGGTTCTTGTTTTTTCTTTTCGATCACAAAATTATAAATTTCTTCAAATTTCGAAATTGTAAAATTCAAATCGTGTTTTTTAATAATTTCGAGCCCATTTTTTGAAAAATCTGCTGCAAGTTTTTTGCCATCAAGAATTTTCGAAATACTTTCGGCGATTTGTTCAACATTATCAGTTTCACACAAAAAACCGTTCACACCATCTTGACAGATTT
This sequence comes from uncultured Saccharimonas sp. (SeqCode), assembly GCA_963522115.1. Lineage (GTDB taxonomy): Bacteria > Patescibacteriota > Saccharimonadia > Saccharimonadales > Saccharimonadaceae > Nanogingivalis. Next base: position 83,200 of record CAUQWN010000002.1, read on the forward strand.
CTTTAACCGCACCAACATCAACACCAATCACAGGTTTGCTGCAAGCTGCAGCTTCAAGAAAAACAATTCCTTGAGTTTCAGTTGGGCTTGCCGAGACAAATACGCTAGCTGCACGGTGAAAGTTCACCAAATCTTCGCCAAGTTGTGTGCCCATAAAGCGAACATTTTTCGAAATTCCCAGTTTATAAACCAAATTCTCAAGATTTGGGCGATCAGTGCCATCACCAACAATCACAAGCTGAGCTTTTTCGTTGTTTTTTAACACTTCATTAAATGCCAAAATCAATGTTGAAATGTGTTTTTCGGCGTCAACACGACCAATATTCATTACGATTGGTGAATTTTGAGCTAAATCAAATTTTTCAAAAAACTCTTTTGGCGGTTTTTCAGGAGTGAATCGGCTCAAATCAATACCGTTCGAAACAGCTTCAATCGGCATTTTGGCTTTTTCTGGATTTCGAAAATGCCTTTCAATTGCTTGCTGAGTCGGCATAGTAGCATAGTCTGCTTGAAGCGCAAAGCGTTTAGTATAAAGTAAAACTGTCCGATTAATAATCGGCGATAATGGCGCAAGCATCTTTAAATTATCAAATAAATTCTCGGGGCTAGAATGATTAGTAATTACTACTGGAATGTTATGTTTTCGCGAAAAATCGATCATTGCTTGACCAACAAAAAGTTGCAATTGAATATGTGAAACATCTGGTATAAAATTATTTTCTTTGCAAAATTTGCGGATTTCACGAATCGGAAGAAGAGAAAGTCGATAGCCATTATGAAGATAAATCCGCGGAATAGTAATTCGGCCACCAGCAATTTTGCGTGGCTCAGGCAGAGTTTCGGTTTGATTCGGGTAAAAAGGGAAGTTAGTTGAGCTTAAACGAACCACACGATATCCATCAACTTCTTCAACATAATATTCACCAGTTTGGCTTGGTGCAAAAACCACAACTTCGTGGCCACGAGCCGTCATTTGCTCAGCCAAGTTTTTCGAAAAGACCGAAATTCCATTAATCATCGGCCAGAATAAATCAGATGCAATTGCAATTTTCATAATTATTTATATTTAATTATACTTTCAATTATTCGCATAACGTCAGTTCTATGAGATTCTGACAATATCCCAAACATCTTTAAAAGTTCAACAAATACATAGATATTATTCTTAGATACCTCAAAATAACCAAACTCTTTAGATTTAGCAGTTCTTCCAATTAAAGGCGATTCAGATATAAGCTTAACTATTGGGAAACAAAAATATAACATAGGTTGGATGCCTATAGCTCTTTGTTTTTCAGCTATTTTAATTTCTGATATTATTTCATATTCGCCAAATTTATATATTAAAAGTGGATATTTAACCTGTGTGTATTCAAAATTGAAATTGTTAATTTTCTTTTCTATAGCATGACTTCTTGTTATTTGAATTTCCTGATTTCTATCCAATAGATCATCAATACTTATTTTTCTTAAATAGTCTAAGATATCCATTAAAATTTCTTTTTTTATAGAACCCCATCTATAGAAATAATAAATATATTCAGACAATTCATACAATGCTTTATCTTTACCATTAGCACCAGTAAAAGCAAAATTAGGTAGCGTGGTATCAGTGATTTTTTTATCATCTTTTATCCATGCATCATAACCTATTTGCCATTCAACGTAAGAATCTAAACCAAAAGGAATTTGCTTAGTAGCAAAAGGTATTCCATATTCATTAATTATTGATCTTTTTTTAATTCTTATTTTTCCACTATTTGCAGTAAGTGGTATTCGAACTAGTATTTTTTGATTATCTTCATCTACCTTCAACATAATGTTCTCCTAATAATTTTCTAAAATATTTCTCAACTTTAGCTTTAGAATCTGAAACTTCTCTAAATTTAAATTGTTTACTCAATATATTATTATTATTTATACTTTCATAAATAAAAGCATCTTTATTTTTATTAAACTCCTCTAAATCTATAATGATGTCTAAATTACCAAAATAATAAGGAATATTATCTGTATATTTTTTAAATATATCAACATAACAGTAGTATGGCAGCTTCTCTTTCTCAACATATACAGTGTTTGTAATATCTTCATTTATAAAGGTTCTACTTCTCCTTAACGCATTAATATCTCTCATTGTATAAAATCTCGCCACAATATTATTCTTGTCGTTGATTCTATTTATATTTGGATATTTACTTAAATATTGATTTATATAACTGTAATCCGAAATTCTAAAGCTCTTACCTTCAAAAGTCTTGAAGTTATAATTTAAAATATCTTCATATTTCATACCAATTTTATCTTTTTTATATATAGCAGCTAAAATAGGGAAAGAAATAGCTTTAGAAGTTCCATTAAATTCACTGCTGCTAAAAATAATATCATCAATTAACTTATAATTACTCATAAAATTTTTAATTAGATTGAAATTAGCCCTTTTGATTAGATACGAGAGCGGATGAAGGATACAAACATAATCAGCATTTAATTTATTGTAAGACAGCATGAATGACATTCCTAAATCTCTAGTCTTGATATCATCGTCTATTTTAATTTTTATTTTATTTTTTATGTTGTTTCTGATAATTGATGTAGTGTCATTATAAGGAGGGTTTCCAATAATTAAAATAGGTTCGCTATCAGAAATATTAAAATTAGCTCTTGATATTTTATATAGAGAATTAAAACAATAAGTTTCAACACCTTTTATATTGGCTTTGTTTATAGCAATTTCGTCTATATCTACCCCGATCCTTCTGTTAGAAATATCTTCTTTTAAAAAAGAGCCATATCCGCAAGAAGTATCAATTATAGTATATTTTTTAATCTCTGGAAAAGTTTTAATTCTATCGTAGAACCAACCAACCATATGCACAGGTGTATAAAAACTACCTAAATTTATACTATCTATTCGTGAAAGATGATTTTGAACATTTTTCATAAGTTTAATTATAGCAAATTTTTCCCGAAAGTTCAATTTATGAATATTTAATCTTTTAAAAAATTTTCTAAAAATTTGCAGAAAAACTTTGAAAGTGTTAAAATAAATTAAGCTTATGAAGAATTTAGTAATCGTAGAGAGCCCCGCAAAGGCCAAAACTATCGAAAAATATCTCGGCAAAGATTTTACAGTGATGTCCAGCGTTGGGCATATTCGCCAGATTGCAAAAAAAAATAAAGACGGCGGGCGACCAATCGAAACAAACAATAAATATAAAATCACTTTTGAAGTTGACCCTGGCAAGAAAAAAGTAGTTAGCGAGCTTCGAAAAGCCGTTAAGTCTGCCGAAGAAGTTTGGCTTGCAACCGATGAAGACCGCGAAGGAGAGGCAATCGCCTGGCACCTTTGCGAAGTTTTAAAATTAGACCCAAAAACTACCAAGCGAATTGTTTTTCACGAAATTACTAAGAATGCCATTGAAGAGGCAATTAAAAATCCGCGAAAAATTGACATGAAAATGGTTGAAGCTCAACAAACTCGCCAAACTTTAGACTGGCTGGTTGGTTTTGATCTGAGCCCTGTTGTGTGGCGAAAAGTTCCTGGCGGTAAAAGTGCGGGTCGCGTGCAGAGCCCAGCAGTAAGACTGCTCGTAGAACGCGAGCGCGAAATTGAAAAATTCGGCGCAAAAAGTTCATTTAAAATTACAGGTGAATTTATCGTGCCAAATTCTGGTGAAATACTGAAAGCTGAACTTAATAAAAAATTTGAAAGTGAAAAAGCTGCCGCTGATTTTCTCGAAAGCCTAAAAACGGCAAACTTTAAAGTTGCAAATATTTCGAAAACCCCCGGAACCCGCAACCCAAGCGCGCCTTTTACTACTTCAACACTTCAGCAAGAGGCCAACGCACGGCTTGGATTTTCAGCCAAAAGCACGATGGCGGCTGCACAAAAGCTTTACCAATCTGGTAAAATTACCTACATGCGAACCGACAGCGTAAATTTGAGTGGATTCGCAATTAAATCTAGTGAAGAATTTATCAAGAAAAATTTCGGCGAAAAATACCACAAAGCACGCAATTTTGCCACGAAATCGGCCGCAGCGCAAGAAGCGCACGAAGCAATTCGACCAACCGTAATAGCGAATGAAAAAGTTTCAACCAGCCAAGATTTACAAAAGATTTATACGCTGATTCGAAACCGAACACTTGCTAGCCAAATGACGCCAGCGCAAATCGAAAAAACCACTATCAAAATTGAAATTTCTGGTCAAGAAAATTATTTCGAAGCTAAAGGTGAAATAGTTGTTTTTGATGGATTCTTGAAAGTTTATTCAAATGGAAAGAAGGATGAATTTTTGCCAGAGCTTACAAATGGCGACAATTTGAATTTTAATGAAATTATCGCAAAAGAAGTTTTCTCGCGTCCGCCAGCTCGCTACACTGAAGGTTCTCTTGTTAAAAAACTAGAAGATCTCGGAATTGGCCGCCCATCAACTTATGCTACAATTTTAGATACAATTCAAGCTCGTGGCTATGCTCTGAAAGGTGAAGGCGAAGGAAATCCACGCGACACAATTCAAATTTCACTTTCGAAAAATAAAATTAACCGCGAAGTTATTCAAGAAAAAACTGGTTCAACTAAAGGAAAACTACTGCCCACTGCGAGCGGTGAAGTTTTGAGTGATTTCTTGAACGATTATTTTAACCAGGTTGTTGATTATGGCTGGACGGCAAACCTCGAGAATGACTTTGACAAAATTGCTTTAGGCGAGGAAGATCGTCTTGAAGTGCTTGACGATTTCTATAAACCATTTCATAAATTAATTATGGATTCAGGCGAAATCGACCGCAACGCTGTAGCGCCCGCTCGTGAAATTGGAGTTGATCCAAAAACTGGGCGAAAAGTTTTTGCACGATTCGGTCGTTTCGGACCAATGATTCAGCTTGGCGATAACAAAATTGAAGGCGAAGAAGTTAAATTTGCACCAATGCCAGCTGGTGAAAAAATTGAAACAGTTTCACTTGAGAATGCCTTAAAAATGTTCCTTTTGCCACGAAAAGTTGGCAAAACTGAGGATGGTAAAGAAATTACAGCCAATATTGGCCAATATGGCCCATATATTAAAATTGAAAATACTTTCGTAAGCATTAAACCGATGTCACCTTTCGAAATTACCGAAACTGAAGCACAGATGCTTTACGAAGAAAAGCTGAAGGCTGATGAAAAGCGAATTTTAAAGAAATTCGAAAACGGAATTACGATTTCTCGCGGCGGATTCGGAAGAAAATATATTACCGATAACGAAATTAAAGCAATTCTACCAAAAGATTTAGACATTGAAAAAATTACCGAAAAACAAGCCAGTGAATTAATTGAAGTTGCAAAATCTCGAAAATCTGGCAAAAAAACTACAACTAGAAAATCGACTAAATGGAAAACAGCTTCTAGAAATACTAAAAAATCCGTTTCGAAAACGAAAAAATCTGAAAAATAGTAGTTAATATTTTATTATAAGCGCAAGCATAATGACATAAAAGTTTAAAAAATAAATTTTTATGTCATTTTTTGTTGTTTTTTACAATTTTGTGGTATAATATAAATAAAGAAGAGATAAATGGTATTGACAATACTCAAGTGTTATTGAAAAATAATACTTGGTTTTTATAAAGTATTAATTTTAATCAAGGGAATTATGGAACAAGAAATTCAGATTCAGAATGAAAAAATCCAGTTGATTCAAACGGTTATTTCGAATGCTTTGCAAGTTATCGACCAACCGCGAGAACGCGAAATTATCAACCGCCGATTTGGGCTTGGCGAGCAAAAAGAAACTCTCGAACAAATTGGCGAAAGGCTTGATATTACTCGTGAACGAGTTCGTCAGCTTGAAAAAGCCGCACTTATTAGATTGAAAATTGCTGCCGAGAAGGGGAGTATCGAACATCTTGCTGAAATCGAAAAAACTATAATTCGAAATCTTGCTGAAGTTGGGAGAATTTCGAAAACTAAAAATCTTGTTGAAAAAACTATTGAATCTGAGTCAAGTGATCAGCAAATTTTTAACTTTTTATTTATTGCTGAAATTAGTTCGAAATTAGTTTTGGTCCAAGAAAACGATAAATACAACAGTGCAATCGCCAACGCAGAATATGGCGACGAACGAAAGATTAAAAAATCAATCGATGAAATTGTCAATATCATCAAAAAGAATAAAAGTCCAGTAACCTTGGAGCAGCTAGACGAGCAATTGAGCTATGAACATCCAAGCCAAATTAGTGCAATTGCTAGCGTTTCAAAATTACTCGCAACTTTAAACGGGCTTTGGGGTCTTGAAAAATGGCCAGCGGTGAATCCTAAAAATATTCGCGACAAAATTTTTGTGATTTTAGAAAGCCAAAAAAAGCCAATGCATTTTTCAGAAATTGCTGAAGAAATTCGAAAGAGTGACTTTAGCCGAAAAGCGGTCACAACTCAAGCAATTCATAACGAACTAATTAAAGATAAACGTTTTGTTTTGATTGGCCGCGGAATTTACGCACTCGACACTTGGGGCTTCAAACGCGGAACTGTGGCTGATATAATTACGGCGGTTCTTAAGGAAGCGGGTGAACCACTTTACCGAGATGAAATCGTAAAACGCGTGCTTGAAAAACGCAAAGTTAAAGAAACAACCGTTTTATTAAATCTTCAAAGCAAAAAAGAGTTTAAGCGCGTAGCAAAAGCAACTTACACTTTAGCTGAACTCGCCTAAAAACTAAAATTCGCTCAAAAATTTGGGCGGGTTTTATTTTCGAAAAACCAAAAAGCATAACCACCATCTTGATTTTTTTGCAGTTTTATGCTATTATTTAAACACTATGACGGCATTTTTTTCAATCTTATTTAACCCTCTAGTTTGGCTAACAATTGTGGCAATTTTAGCTTTTTTAACTTGGCAAAATTACAAAAAAATCGATAAATTAACTGTAATGAATACTGACAGCGTTCTTTTAGCGTTGGAAATTCCAAAAACTAATGATAAATCAGAGCTTGCCGCCGAGCAACTCCTTGCCAGTTTGCACGGAATTCTACGAGACCCAACTGAACTTAAAAATAACAATGGTGTTCAGGAACATTTAAGTTTCGAAATTGTATCTGTTAATGGCGCAATTCGGTTTTATGTTTGGATGCCGAGAACTTTGCAAAGTTTTGTGGAAGGGCAAATTTACTCACAATATCCAACAGTTCAAATTTATGAAGCAAAAGAAGATTACGCAGAAAATCTCGAAAATAAACACGTAGTTTATTTAACTGAAATTGATTTGATTGAAAATGAAGCCTTACCAATTAAAACTTTTGATGGCTTCGAAGTTGACCCACTTGCAGGAATTACTGGAACGCTTGCAAAATTAGACGGAACAAATGACCAGCTATGGATTCAAGTTTTAGCACGACCAGTTGCCGATGATTGGCATAAAAAGTCGGATGAATGGGTGAAGAAAGTTAAGTCTGGCAAAAAAGCTTTCAAAATTGATTGGAAATATATTTTGCGAATTCTAGAAGCGCTTTGGACGCCACCAGAAGGTTCAGAAAATGCTAAAAAAGAACCGTCCGACCGCGATAAAACTCGCATTTCGAAAGCTGAAGAAAAGGCCACAAAGCTCGGTTATCAAGTTAAAATTCGTTTGGCATATTTAGGTGAAGATGAAGATACTGCGCGGCTTCAAATTCAAGCTTTAACTGGAACTTTCAAACAGTTTAATAGTACAAATTTAAATGGTTTTAAGGCTTCGAATTCTTCACTCGATAAAGATAAAATTCGAGATTTTCAGTCGCGAATATTCTTTGATGACGGATTTATTTTAAATATTCAAGAACTTGCCAGTATTTGGCATTTACCGCACACAAACGTAGAAACTCCAAACATTGTTTGGGCTTCAAGTAAAACTGCCGAACCACCTTCAAAATTACCAATAATTACTGGCGACCGCGCGCATGATGAAAATATTTCAGCTTTTGGTTTAACAAACTTTCGTGGAATTAATCACCAATTTGGAATGCTTCGCCGCGACCGTTCGCGCCACCTTTATATTATTGGTCAAACGGGAACCGGAAAGTCTGGATCGCTTGAACTTTTGGCGCTTTCGGATATTTTTCATGGTGAAGGATACGCAATTATAGACCCACACGGCGATTTTGCACAAAACAATATGCGCTTTATTCCTGAACATCGTCTTAATGATGTAATTTACTTTAATCCTGCCGACACAGAATTTCCGCTCGGTTTCAATCCACTCGAAGTAACTGACCCAAGTCGAAAATCGAATATTTCTTCCGAGGTTATCGGTGTTTTAAAGCGTATGTTTGGTGATTCTTGGGGTCCTCGCCTTGAATATATCTTGCGTTTCACACTTCTAGCACTTCTCGACCGCCCAGAAACTACAATGCTTGATATTTCAAGAATGCTAACAGATGGCGATTTTCGAAAAGAGACTTTAACTTATTGTAAAGATGACTCCGTACTTCAATTCTGGAAAAAGGAATTTGGTCAATGGGGTGAAAAACAAGTAAATGAGGCAATTGCACCAATTTTAAATAAGGTTGGGGCTTTCACAGCTAACCCTATTATTCGAAATATTATTGGCCAACCAAAATCAACCTTTAATATTCGCGAGATTATGGATGAAGGTAAAATCTTGGTTGTTAATCTTTCGAAAGGTTTAATTGGTGAAGATAATGCCTCAGTTCTTGGTTCCTTTTTGGTAACTAAAATTCAGCTTGCAGCTCAATCACGTGCAGATATCGAACGACTTGAAGATCGCCGACCGTTTCATCTTTATGTTGATGAATTTCAAAACTTTGCAACCGATTCTTTTGCGGTGATTCTTTCAGAAATTCGAAAATACGGCTTAACTTTAACCGTTGCTAATCAATATGTTTCACAAATGACCGACAGCGTTAAAAATGCGGTTTTTGGAAATGTTGGATCAATCATTTCATTCCGCGTTTCGGTTGAAGATGCTCCAGTTTTGGCCGAGCAATTTAAGCCGCAATTCGATGCTTCAGATTTAATGAGCTTAAATAACCGCCATTTTGTAATGACGATGATTATTAACGGCGAAAAATCAACACCATTTAGTGCGACAACTCTAACTTTGCCAAAACCTTTTAATGATTTGAGTGCGAAGATTATTGAAAATACACGCCGAAATTATAGCACGCCACGAGCCGTCATCGAACAACGAATCCGCGATATCCTAGTGCCACCAAAAGAACTAATGACAAAAGCTTGGGCGGAACGAAACGGCGTTGAATTTTCGAAAAAGGTTCAAGAAAATGTTTTTGCGCCAGTTAAAAATCAAGGAATTTCGAACCAAAAATCCCCGAACACAAAACCAACAGCAAAACCACAAAACTTTACACCAATTCAACCAATGTTTGAAGCGAAAAAAATTGATTTTTCGAAAGCACCAATTGATCCAAAAAAGATTAGCCCAAATTCTGCTGAACAAAAAGAGCCAAGTTTAGGCCTTAAGGATCTTTCGAAAGCTTTTGCCGAAAAAGGAATTGAAATTCCGCAAGTAAAAAAACGCCGCAAACCGCGTTCGCGAAATTTAAAACCGCAAACTCAAGAATCTCAAAATACAAATAATCTTAAAATTGAGCATTAGAATTTGACAGTTAAGACTATGATTGGTAGAATTAAGTAGTTACAGGAAAGGAATTTAATGAACAAAAGTAATTTAATAGAAGTTAAGAATCTCGTCAAAGTTTATCGCGACGGCAATACGTATTTTAAAGCACTAAACGGCGTTTCTTTCAGCATTCAAAAAGGTGAAAGTGTCGCAATTATTGGTAAATCTGGTAGTGGAAAATCGACACTTATGCACCTTTTAGCGGCGCTCGACAAACCAAATGAGGGCGAAATTTTAATTAATGGCCAAAATATTGCTAAAATGAAAAAACGCGAGCTGAATAAACTTCGAAACCAAACTTTTGGCTTTGTTTTTCAACAATTCTTTATGAATCCAAAGGATACAGTCTTGCAAAATGTAATTCTGCCGCTTAAAATTGCCGGAGTTAGCTCAAGAAAACGTAAAGAAATTACCCTAAAAGCTCTCGAAGCTGTTGAACTAACCGATAAAGCTAAAAATAAAGCCTCAAATCTTTCTGGTGGCCAAAAACAACGTGTCTGCGTGGCTCGCGCAATTGCAAATTCACCAGAAATTATTTTCGCAGATGAACCAACAGGAAATCTCGACTCAAAAACAAGTAGAAAAATTGAGGATTTGCTTTTTGGTTTAAATAAGGAAAACGGAATTACATTAATTATTGTAACGCACGATGAATCTTTGGCAGCAAAATGTGATCGCCAGATTCGAATTCAAGACGGACAAATTGTTTCGAAAGGAGAAAAATAATGAAATTTTTAGATATGGTTGCAACCTCAGCATCAAATTTGTGGCGAAATAAAGGCCGAACTTTCTTGACAATTATCGCGGTTTGTATCGGCTCTTTTACCATAGCATTAACCTCTGCTGTAAATATCGGCGTGAATGATTATATCCAAAAACAGCTTTCGGTTTTTGGTGACGACTCTATAATTTATTTTCAACCAAAGAAGGACAATGGTATAACTTTTGGACCACAAGAATACAAAGAAGGCGATTCTAAAAAAGCTGGCTCTAGATATGTTCAGCAGACTCTAAATTCTAAAGATCTTGAAAAAATTAACAAAATTTCAAACGTTAAAAATGCCCGCTTTTACAAAACAACAACACCAGACTATGTTCAATATAAAGATGGTAAGAAACTTACAATTACATCTGTTATAGTGGAAGTTGAAGGACAAAAATTTGACTTTGATTTCTTAGCTGGAGGTAAACCAAAAAATAAAGATGAGGTAACAATTTCTCAGGATTATCTTGAACCTCTAGGCTTTAAAAATGCCCAAGATGCGATCGGTAAAAAAGTAACCTTTCAAGTTTCAGATTCTTTGACAGGTGAAAAGAAAATCATCACCCAGAAAGTTTCAGGCGTGACAGCTAAGAGCTTGATTCAGTCAGCAATGGTGACAATTAATGAACCAACCTTTAATGAAATTTATGACTTTCAAACAAAAAGCTTACCACTAGAATCGAAAGAGAAAAGTATTTCTGCTCTGGCTCAAATTGAAGGAAAAGTAACCGAGGATAAATTAAATCAAATCAAAGAAGACGCTAAAAAAGTAGGTTATTCGGCAGACACAGCTAAAGACCAAGTTGAGACTATTATGAATGTTGTAAACGGAATTACTGGATCTTTGATTGTTTTTGGTGCGATTGCGCTTCTTGCGGCCAGCTTTGGAATCATTAATACACTTTACATGAGCGTGCGCGAACGAACTCGTGAAATTGGTTTAATGAAAGCAATGGGGCTTTCGAACCGAAAGATTTTCCAACTTTTCAGTATTGAAGCAATTCTGATTGGTTTAATTGGTTCAATTTTAGGAATTTTACTCGCATCTTTAGCAGGAGACGCCTTAAATAGTTTTGCCTCAAAAGATTTCTTGAAAGGGCTTGAAGGATTTAATTTAACTAAATTTACAATTGAGAATAGTATAACTATAACTTTAATTATTGCAGTTGTGGCATTTTTGGCCGGAGCTTTGCCAGCACGTAGCGCCAGCAAAAAAGACCCAATCGAAGCTTTGAGATACGAATAGATGGCACGAGAACACCGCATTTCGCAAAATTTCTTGCGTTCGCCACGAATTGCACTAATGCTTGTTGGGCACAGCAATATTCGAAAGCGAGATTTTACGCTAGACATAGGTGCTGGAAGCGGTGTTTTTACTTATGCTCTCAGCAAGAAGTCTGCGCAAGTTTTAGCAATTGAATTTGACCGCGAAACTTTCAAAAAACTTCAAAATAACACTAAAAATTTAAAGAATGTTGAAGTTTTATGTGCAGATTTTTTGCGCTTCAACCTTTCGAAATTACCAAAAAATTATAAAGTTTGTGCAAATATTCCTTTTCACTTGAGTTCGCCAATTATTCAAAAGCTTACAACTACTCAAAATTCGCCAAAAAGTATTTATTTAATTTTACAAAAACAATTTGCCCGCAAACTAATTGTGAGTGATAAAAATTTCACTTCTGCGCTTGGCGTAAAAACATTTCCGTTTTTTGAAAGTAAAATTAAAAAACCTCTTCAAAAATCTGATTTTACGCCACCACCGGCTGTTGAAACGGTATTTTTTGAAATGAAACGGCGAGAAGCTCCGCTAATTTCGAAAGAAGAACAGCCAATTTTTAACGATTTTATTGAAAAAATGTTTGCCGTGCCAGAATTTTATAAAAAAAATTGCCAACCAAAATTTAAAACTAAAAAACCAAGCGAATTAAAAGGTGAAGAGTGGTTGGAGATATGGAATTTTTGGCAAAATTCTGATAAAATAGAATAATTATGGCACGGAAAATTAAGTTCGAAATAGCTAAATTTGATAAAATTACGCCTGGCGGGCAAGCTTTAGGCACGATTGAAAATGGCAAAAAAATCTTTGCTTGGGGAGTTCTGCCAAATGAAACCGCAAAAATTCAAATTACAAAAAGTAAATCGAGTTTTGTAGAGGGTTTTGCAGTTGAAATCTTCGAAAGTTCGCCCGAGAGAATTGAACCAAAAGATAAGGAAAGTTTTCTTTCAACCAGCCCGTGGCAGATTTTTGACTTTGATTTCGAACAAAAAACCAAACAAGAACTAATTTCTGAAAGCTTTCGCCAAGAAAAAATTGAACTCAAAAACCAAGAAGATTTTTATTCTAATGGTAAAATTTTTGAATACCGCAATAAAGTGGAGTTTTCATTTTGGTGGGAAAAATCTGAAGAAAATGAAAATGAGGGTGAGCTAAGTTTAGCATTTTTTAAGCGTGGAGGAAAAGGAAAAATCCCAGTTTTTGGTACAAGTTTGGCTACTCCAGAAATCAACCAAGCAGGTCAAAAAGTGCTTGCAATTTTACGAGATAGAAAAACTGCAAGTCGAGATTTGAAGACTTTATTAATTCGTGCGAACCAAAAAGGTGAAATTTCAGCCCAACTTTATGTAAAAGATGAGAAGTTTGAGTCATTTTTGAAAAAAGAAATAACTAGCCTTGGTTTTAAAAATTTTGAGATTATTTTTTCAAACCCAAAATCGCCAGCCAGTGTAATAACTAAAAAGATTCAAAGCCAAAACCAAGAGAATTTGCAAGATTCAGTTCTCGGCGTGAATTTTAATTATGCAACCGAGAGCTTTTTTCAGATAAATTTGCCAGTTTATGAACAGGCTTTGCGTGATATGAAGAAGTTCATCGATATTTCAAAGCCAACGGTTGATCTATATTCTGGCGTAGGATCAATTGGTTTAACGATCGGTGCGGGTGATCTAACTTTGGTTGAAATCAACGAGCCGGCAGTTGAAGAAATGCGAAGAAATATTGCAGAGCTTGGGCGAGAGAAAACTACAAAAGCTATCTTGTCACCAAGTGAAAAAGCTTTAGACTTTATTAAAAAAGGTTCAAACCTAATCGTTGACCCACCACGAGCTGGAATGAACCGTGAAGTTTGCGAAAAGATTCTTGAGATAGAGCCAGAAAAGGTAATTTATTTGAGCTGCAATCCAACAACACAAGCACGCGATGTGGCAATTTTAAGTAAAAAGTATGATATAATTTACGCGCGTGGCTACAATTTCTTCCCGCGAACACCACATATTGAAAACTTGATTATCTTAGAGCTTAGAAATCAATAGAAGATTCGAAAATATTGTTTTTTCATCTTACTTATGTTTTAATGGTTGCATACGGACAGACCGTAAATAAAAAATAATAACAATAATTGTTCATTAGAAAGGTGGATTTTCAGTATGAACTCAATTAACAAAAATAATAAAAAAGGTTTCACAATCATTGAAGTCGTGCTTGTGCTTGCAATTGCCGGACTTATCTTCTTGATGGTATTCCTAGCGCTACCTGCTCTACAACGAAGCCAACGAGATACGCAACGAAAGAATGACCTAAGTAGAATATTAGCAGCAGTGAATGAATATAGAGCAGCCAATAAAGGAAAGTTGCCGTCTAATCAAGGAGAGAATACTCTAGGTGATTTCCCAAAGAAAGATAAAGGTGCAACAGGGTTTGTAAAGAACTATCTATTCAAAGATGGCGAAGAAATGAAAGATCCAAGCGGACGAAACTATGCATTATTCGACAGAACTCCACACAAACTAGAATATAATGACAATTCAGAAGAAATAGATATTGAATGGTCGGCAAATGGAGTATGTGATTCATCACAGCCAAATGGAGTAAGAAAAGAAGAAGGAAGTAAAGGTAAAGTAGCACTTCGAATAGTGTTAGAAGCTGGTGGATTCTACTGTGTAAATAACTAGATATAATCTTAATAAAAAACAGCTTTTCGGTTAAGGAAGCTGTTTTTATTGTGGCGCAAAATTTGTCTTAGTATCCAGTAGCTCTAAAATAAACTCATTATCAAAGCCAATAGAATAGAATAGAATAGAATATACTTTTGCAAAATTAAATAACTCTCCAAAGAGAGTTATTTAATTAAGTTTCATAGATTAAATACTAACCTTCAACGCAGTTCGCAACGCCGTTTTCAGTTTTAACAGAAACAGCAATTCCGCTACCAGCTATAATAGCTCCGTCTGTGCCACATTTAGCTTGGTTAGAAACCTTCATTTCTCCAAGTGCAGTTGGTGCATCTGTTTGTCCAGTAGCAGCTGCAACTGTATATTGTGAGTTTGTTGTAGGATCATTAAAAGTTGTTGTATCATTTGTTGTGATATATTTGCTAATAAAATCACTATTTAGAGCTGTTCCAGTCCAAGGCAATTTTCCTCGGTTGTTTGAAGTATAGTCAGTTACTGCTGCGCGCAATCGTGAAGCATCATTCTTTCGTTGCGTATCTCGTTGGCTTCGTTGTAGAGCAGGTAGCGCTAGGAATACCATCAAGAAGATAAGTCCGGCAATTGCAAGCACAAGCACGACTTCAATGATTGTGAAACCTTTTTTATTATTTTTGTTAATTGAGTTCATACTGAAAATCCACCTTTCTAATGAACAATTATTGTTATTATTTTTTATTTACGGTCTGTCCGTATGCAACCATTAAAACATAAGCGTAATCATTTTGCAAGCACTTTTTTGAGGATTTTTCAGTTTTCCACAATTTTGATTTATTTCATTAAAATTTTTTTGTAAGAATACCTCTGGGCCGTTCGCCATGAACCGATCGAATCAGTATTAAAACAACGAATTTTACCATCGCGGATTTCAGAAATCTCAACAAGAGCAGGGTTATAAAGCACACGTTTTTTATAGTATCTTAATTCTTCATCTCTTACATCGTGGCGACCTGGGAATACTTCTAAAAATTGCACCCTGGCACGGTCATAAAAATAGTTTTCGAAACCGCTTGGCGGAAAGAAGAATGCAGGCTTTAAATTCATTTTTGAAAGAATATGCTGAATATCACCCAAAGTTGCACGAGCTTCAAGCGAGATAAAAACATAGATACGGCCTTTTTTGCTTTTAAAAATTGTGGCTTCGGCTGAATATCCAACCGGAAGATTGCGCGAAATAACTTTTTCAATTCCAAAATCAACACCAAAATGTTTTTGTAAAAATTCTTCAAGATTCTTATCAGAATAAGTGTGATTTTCCATAAAGATATTTTAGCACATTTTCAAGAAAAATGGAAATTTAAAAGAAAATTTGTTATAATCGAAAAATGGAAATTACGGCAGGATTAAATAAAAACCAAAAAGAGGCAGTCGAAACATTAAGCGGGCCAATACTAATTTTAGCTGGCGCGGGAAGTGGAAAAACTAAAACTCTAACACACCGAATTGCAAATTTAATTATGCACGGTGTAGCGAGCGAAGAAATCTTAGCGGTGACCTTCACTAATAAAGCAGCAAGAGAAATGCGCGAGCGTTTAGCCATTTTACTCAACCGCGATGCTAACGATCGATTTTTCATGCCCTGGATGGGAACTTTTCACGGAATTTGTGTGAAGATTTTGCGGCTCAAAGGCGAGGCGATTGGTGTTGCAAATAATTTCGTGATTTATGACGAAATTGATCGCCGAAGTTTAATTAAAAAAATAATGAAAGATCTGAAAATCGATGAAAAAAGCTTAAAGCCACAAAGTGTTTCAAGTGCAATTTCGAATGCCAAAAACCAACTTTTAACGGCTGAAGAATTTTCGAATAGTGCGAATTGGGGTTTTGAACAGAAAGTGGCTGAAATTTTCTTACGCTATGAAGAAGAAAGAAACAAAGCTAATGCTTTAGATTTTGATGATTTACTTTTCGAAACAGTAAAACTGCTTCAACAAAATAAAGAAGTTCGCGAATTTTGGCAAAATAAATTTAAGCATATTTTGATTGATGAGTATCAGGATACGAACGCCGCACAATATGCAATTATTAAAATGATCGTAAATGATGAACAAAATATTTGCGTAGTTGGCGATGATTGGCAGAGCATTTATTCTTGGCGTGGCGCAGATTTTACGAATATTTTAAATTTCGAACGCGATTACAAAGGCGCAAAAGTGATAAAATTAGAACAAAATTATCGCTCAACTGAGAATATTTTGAACGCTGCGCACAATGTAATTTCAAAAAATCGCAATCGAACAGACAAAAAACTTTTTACCGAGCTTGGTAAAGGCGAGCCAGTTTTAGTGCAAAGCGCAAGAGATGAAAGTGAAGAAGCAGCGAAAATCGCAGGGCAGATTTTTAGTTTTAAAACTGTTGGCGCACGAAAATTTAGTGATTTTGCAATTCTTTATCGCACAAATGTGCAAAGTTATAATTTCGAAAAAGCGATGATTCGTTTTCAAATTCCGTATAAAATTTTCGGCGGAACACGTTTTTATGACCGCAAGGAAATTAAAGATATTTTGGCGTATTTGCGTGTGATTTATAATCCGCTCGACCGCGTTGCTTTTGAACGAATTGTGAATGTGCCGGCGCGCGGTTTAGGAACAGTGAGCCTTTCGAAATTTTTAGACTGGCAAAGTTCGAATGGTTTGGATTTGATTTCAAGCCTACTTCAAGCAAGCGAACTTTCAACTTTAGCCTCGCGAGCAAGAAAATCTTTAGAAAATTTAGGTGAAATTTTTAGAGAATGTCAAATTTTAAGCGAAAATTCTTCAAACCCGAGCGAAATTATTGAACGAATTTTGGAACGAACAAATTATGGTAAGAATGAAAAACTAACCGAAAACGAAGCAACCGAACGCAGTGAATATCTTTCCACATTAGTGAGTGAAGCAAAAAACTACGCAGATTTAGCAAGTTTTTTGGAAGATGCAGCACTGATGAGTTCAAGCGACGCACAAAGTGGCGACGAGGTGAATTTAATGACACTTCATTCAGCAAAAGGTTTGGAATTTCCAGTTGTATTTCTTGCGGGAATGGAAGAAGGTATTTTTCCGCACAGCCGAGTTTTTGATGCTAGCGAAGATGATCTAGAAGAGGAACGCCGCCTTTGCTATGTGGGAATGACGCGCGCGAGAGAAGAATTAATTTTAAGCTACGCCGAATCGCGAGCGGTTTTTGGGCAGAGGAATTATTCAAGCCCGAGCCGATTTATTACAGATGCCGAGCTAGAATTACCGAAAAAAGATTTTGGCGGATGGAATAATTTTTCAAATGATTACGAAGATGATTTTAGCCAAGAAGTTTCTTTTGATGATTTTTATTATGATGAAGCAGGATTACAAATTGGCGACCGCGTAAAAAGTCCAGCTTTCGGCGCGGGGAAAGTACTTGAAATTGACGGAATGGCGATTGAAATTCAA
Organism: uncultured Saccharimonas sp. (SeqCode); assembly: GCA_963522115.1. Taxonomy (GTDB): domain Bacteria; phylum Patescibacteriota; class Saccharimonadia; order Saccharimonadales; family Saccharimonadaceae; genus Nanogingivalis. The sequence continues at coordinate 100,972 of CAUQWN010000002.1, forward strand.
TTCGAAAATGGCAAAATTCGCAAATTAAACGCCGAATTCGCGCGTCTCGAAAAGCTCTAAAAATTTGACCTTTTGGGTTTTATTTGCTAAAATAGATTTAATAATGCGAGTTTTACAACCAATTTATTTTTACAAAAAACAGATCACAATTGCGGGATTTATCTCGCTTGGATTTTTACTTTTATTGAACATTTTTGCAATTGCTGGGCGAAATTCAGCAAAAGCTAGTGGTGAAGGAAATAAAATTTTAACCGTTTTTGAAAATGGCCAAAGATTTTCTTTTAAAACTAATGCAAAAACTGTTCGAGAAGCATTAAATGCGCAAAAAATTAGTTTTTCGAAAGAAGATACGGTTGAACCAAGCCTCGACGGTGAACTGACAGGCGCAGAATATAGTGTAAATATTTATCGCGCAAAACCAGTGGTTATTGAAGACGGTGATTCGAAACTAAAAGTGATGACCGCAGCTCAAACCCCACGACAAATCGTTCAAAAATCTGGAATTAAAATTCACGATGAAGATAAAGTTGCCTTCGAACAATCTAGCAGTATTCTTGAAGATGGAACAACAAGCTCATTAAAAATTACACGAGCAAAAGAGATTTCGGTTGAACTTTTTGGTAAAACCGAAAGTTTTCGAACACAAAGCAAAACCGTAGAAGATTTCTTGAAAGAAAAGAAAATATCTCTCACAAAAGATGATGGAATTTCAATTGATAAAAAAACTGCAATTTCGAACGGTTTGAGTTTTCGAATTTGGCGAAACGGTAAGCAAACAATTACAACCGAAGAAGAAGTTGCTTTCTCAACTGAAATAATTAAAGATGCGAATAAAGATTCTAGCTATAAAGAAATAAAAGAAGCCGGAGAAAAAGGCTCGAAAAGTGTAACTTATGAAATTGAAATGCAGAACGGGAAAGAAGTTTCACGCAAGAAAATTAACGAAACAGAAATTAAAGCTGCTAAAAAACAAGTTGAGATTGTTGGCACAAAAGTAAATCTACCAGCTGGCTCACACAGCGATTGGTTGAGTGCCGCAGGAATTTCTTCAAGCGACCACGGAATTGCAAATGCAATTATTGGTCAAGAATCTGGCTGGCGAGTTAACGCAACCAACAGATCAAGTGGAGCTTATGGCATTCCGCAAGCTTTGCCTGGCTCGAAAATGGCATCTGCTGGAGCCGACTGGCAAACAAACCCAATTACACAACTTAAGTGGATGAATTCCTATGTGCTTGGTCGCTATGGAAGCTGGCAGAACGCTTACGCCCATAAAAAAGCGAAGGGTTGGTATTAATGGCGGATTTGAAATTTAATCAAAAATCTGGCAAAAAGTTTTCGAAAAAAGCTAAAAATAGCGAAAATTCGAACTTAAAGAATGATAAATCGCTCGGTCAACACTGGTTGCGAGATAGGAATGTTCTAGATGGAATTGCGGAAGAAGCTGAAATCCGAAATGGTGATTTTGTACTTGAAATTGGCCCTGGTCTTGGAACTTTAACTTCTTCACTTTTGAAATTTGCAGGTAAAGATGGTGAAGTTCTCTCAATTGAGTTTGATGAAAATTTAGCAAAAAAACTACCAGAGCAATTCCCAGGGAAAAATTTAACTGTAAAAAATACGGATTTTTTAGATTTCGATCTTTCGAAATTACCAAAAAATTATAAAGTTGCCGCGAACGTACCGTATTATATTACTTCAAAAATTATTGAAAAATTACTCACTAGTGATAATAAACCAAGTATTGCTGCACTTTTAGTACAAAAAGAGGTTGCTGAAAGAATTTGCGCAAAATCTGGCGATTTAAGTGTTTTATCAATTGCATCACAGATTTATGCCGATTGCGAACTTGGCCAATTTGTACCACGAGAGCTATTTACGCCGCCGCCAAAAGTTGATTCGCAAGTAGTAATTCTAAAAATTCTAGAAAAGAATAAGCTTGAGTGTTTTAACGATCAAAATAACACTAAAATATCAGAAAAACAATTTTTCCGTATAGTTAAAGCTGGTTTTACCGCTCGACGAAAAAAAATCCTAAAAGCGTTAAGTGCAAATTTGGCATTGAGCAAAGAACAAACAATTGAGATCCTCACACAAGCCAAAGTTTCACCAGATGCGCGCGCACAAGAATTAACTATCGAAAACTGGCTTGAAATTACTCGATACTATCTTGATTTGAAATAAAATTTTTACTCAAAACAATAATTAGCTTCATAGAATAAGCCCCTAAGCTCTGGTAGTTTAAGGCTTTCAAGCTGGCTTAGTATGACAATTTTGTTTATGTTGTTTCTATCTTTAAGTTCAGATCCCGTATTAATTCTATATGCTGAATCAGAAACGGTATTATCCAAATAGCATTCTGCCCCCCAAACCAATCATAACAGTACTGTAAAGCTCTTCTGGATAATTTTTTGAAACATATAAAGTCTCTCCACTAGAGCCAGCACCGTTAGATTCATCGAAAGATCCGACTATTTTATAATATCTAGTTTCATTAGATACTTCTTGTAAGTAACCTTTCAGCACATCCTCTTTTGAGCCAATTTTAATTAGCTTGCCTTTAATCCTAGAGAAATTACTAAAGCTACCATTATTGGTTTTATAGTTTATAACTGAAGCCCTAATTATCGCAAGGTCATTTTTTCTTTGCGCATCTCGTTGCGAACGTTGTAAGGCTGGCAAAGCAACAAAAATCATAAGAAAGATCAATCCAGCAACAGCAAGAACCAAAACAACCTCAATTATAGTAAATCCTTTTTTGTTTTTTCTATCATAAAAGATAAAGTTTTTCATATTCTTTAGCATAGCAAAAAAGTATACATTTTTCAATAGCATTCCCAACTTTCTATTTTTCGAAAAATATGTTATACTATAAGCAGTATGACAAAGAAAAAACTTTATATAACAACTGCGATTCCTTATGCAAACGGAGCGCCTCATATTGGAAACGCTCTTGATTACTTGATTGCCGATATTTGGGCAAGATACCGGCGCCAGCAAGGAAATGAAGTTCGTTTTCAGGTTGGAACAGACGAACATGGTAATAAAATCGCTGAAAAAGCCACCGAAAACGGTTTAACTCCACAAGAATACGTTGACGGAACTGTCCAGAATTTTAAAAATTTAATGGACAAAATGAAGACAACTTATACAGATTTTGTGCGAACAACCGATTCTCATCACGTTGGAGCAGCTCAATATATTTGGATGAAACTTCAGCCATATATTTATAAAAATACTTATGAAGGATGGTATTGCACAGGTTGCGAGAGTTTTTACACTGAAAAAGAAGTGACTGAATTTCATGGTGTTTGTCCAAACCATCAAAAACCTTTCGAAAGGCTTTCAGAAGAAAATTACTATTTGCGAATTTCAGAATTTACACCAAAAATCATCGAAGCCATTGAAACCGACCGAATGAAAATCGTGCCAGAATATCGCAAGAAGGAATTTTTAAACTTTTTGAAAGGTGGGCTTGAAGATGTTTCAATTTCACGGCCAAAAAAGAATTTAACTTGGGGCATACCTGTTCCTGGCGATCCAGAACAAGTGATGTATGTTTGGATTGATGCGCTTGCAAACTATTTAACCGTGATTGGATATCCAGATGTTGCAGGCTGGCAAGAATTTTGGCCAGCAAATGTGCAAGTTATTGGGAAAGATATTTTACGTTTTCATGCGGGAATCTGGCCGGCAATGTTGCTTGGGCTTGATTTAGCTTTACCAAAAACTCTGCTTGTTCATGGCCACATTTCAAGCAACGGTGTGAAAATGAGTAAATCAATAGGCAATGTAGTTGATCCGAACGAAATTATTGATAATTATGGGCTAGATGCTTTTAGGTATTATTTCTCACGACATGTTGCAACTCAAGATGACGGAGATTTTACCTGGGAGAAGTTCGAAAACGCCTATAACAACGAGCTCGGTAACGACCTTGGCAATTTGGCTTCACGCGTAGCTAATATGGTTAAACGTTATCAATCTGGCGTGGTTGGTGAAATCCCTAGCGATGAACACGATCGCCACACTTACAACGAATATATGAAATCTCTAGAATTCAATAAGGCAATTGATGAAATTTGGGGATTGGTTCGTGCCCACAATCAATATATTGAAGGCGTAAAACCTTGGAAAATTGCTAAAAAAGCAAAAGAAAATAAAGATGAAGAAAATCATCTAGCAGAAGTTCTTGCACACTCTGTTTCAGGTTTATTGCAAATCAGCAAAATGCTTGAACCGTTTATGCCAGATACAGCCGAAAAACTCCAAACTATTTTTGGTAGTGGCGTAATTCGCGACGAAGAAATCGGCTTGCTTTTCCCAAAAATCTATCTTAAAACCGAAGACCCGCGTGCCGCAAAAATCGCAGCCACACAAAATAATCAAGCTAAAAAATAACCAGAACCTCGGCTTTAATGCTGAGGTTTCAACTTTCGAAAGGACAAAATGAAAATTATTGATTCACATTGCCACATTCATGATACGAATTTTCCAATTCCGCAAGAAGAAATTTTTGAGAATATGCAAAATTCTAAAATCTCAAAAGCAATTTGTATTGGCGAAAATCTTGAAAATTCTAAAATTGGTGTCAAATTTGCTGAAGAAAATTCGGGCGAAATTGAACTTTTTGCAGCGATTGGCGTTCATCCGCATGAAGCTGAAAAATACAACCCAGAAGAGTTAGTTCATGAACTTGAGCAGCTTTCGAAAGCCCCAAAAGTGGTGGCCATTGGTGAGATTGGTCTTGATTATTTTTATGAAAATTCCAACCGCGAGGCACAAAAACAAATTTTAAAAGCCCAGCTCAAGCTTGCTCAAAAGCTAAATCTACCCATGAGTTTTCATGTTCGAAATGCTTTCGAAGATTTTTGGCCGATTTTTGATGAAATTTCAAAATTCGGTAAAATCCGTGGGGTTTTACATTCTTTTACAGATTCGAAGGATAATTTAAACAAAGCTTTAAAGCGCAATCTATTTATTGGTGTAAATGGAATTTCAACTTTTACAAAAAAGCCCGAAGATATTGAAATGTTTGCAAGCATTCCACTTTCAAAAATATTAATCGAAACAGATTCACCATTTTTAGCGCCAAAAGGTAAGCGTGGAAAGCCAAACCAGCCAGCTTTTTCGAAGTTAATTGTTGAAGATTTAGCAGAAAAACGGCAGATTTCAGCTGAAGAAGTTGCTAAAATCACAACCGAGAATTGCGAAAAACTATTTAAAATTTAATCTACTAAATATTGACAAAAATATTAAAATATGATACAATTTAATCATATTTAAGGTTTAAAAATGAACAATTCTGATAAAAGTTTATATCAAATTCCATATTTTCCAGAAGCTCAGAAAGAGCCAGATTTCAAAAAACCAAAAATTCAGATTGCTTACGACGCACCAAAACAAATGCCTTTAAAGCCTATTCAACAGGTTAAAAAGCCGGCATTCCAGCCAATATTAAAAAATAATCAAATTGATATTTTTGGTGAAATGCTTGCAAAGAGTGCTCAAATTTTGCAATTTCGAAATATCGCCGAAGAAGAAATTCGTCTTTCGCACTTAAAATATACTAGAAAATCTTTTTTGAAAAATTCAAAAAAACACGAGAGTAATCAACTGTATTATAAATATCTTTTTGCGAAATTCAAGAAAAATCCGCAAGATATTTCGCGAGCGTTAATTAATCTTGAAAGCAAAGTTGGTGCACAAATTTTTGGGCCAACAACGAACGGCATTCGGCGAGAATTTTTCGTACTTGACCATAATTCTTGGATTTATCATGAAGAATGGATTGACGGTAAGCGAAAAGTTCACCAAAATACAACCAGATACGAGCTTCGAAAAGACCAAGTAATTAAAATTGAAGCTGGGCCACACTATTTTGATTTAAAAGGAACAGAACTTCAAAATTTTCACCATGCAGTGCAAGTTTACTACCAGAATGTCTCACGATTGGTTTATGGCAGATAGTTTGAAATTCTCAAAAAAGTGTGCTATAATTGTTCAGAATTGTTTTATTTTTTAACGAAAGGAAAGAAATGGCTAAACATAAAAGTTGGCATGGAGCAGACCGCAAACGAGCTTTGCGCGCAAAACTAAAAATTGAAAAACGCCGCGAAGCAAAACGCCGCGAACGGATTGCAGCAGCTTTAGCTGCAAAATAATTTTAAAAATTTTAAAAAATCGCTTTTCTTAAAGAAGGGCGGTTTTTATTTTAATATTTTTTTAGATTATTGCTTTTTTATGAATTTTATGATATAATTATAAAATCTATCGAATTTTCGAAATATATTTTGGAGGTGGAAGAAATGGAAGTTTTGGATAGAGGTATTTTAAATGTTATGCAAAAGATTTTAAATGGCGAATGGTTTTTTTGTTTTTTGCATAATCTAGACTTAGAACTGCAGCATAAAATTGCATTGTGGCTTTCAAGCCTAACAAAGCAAGACAGCACAGTCTTAGAAATGTCACCAGATGACATTATGGAAAAAGCTTGCGTTGCGTTACTTTTTGACAAAAAAACCGATAAGGTTATCGCATCGGCTTCAATGATGAAGCCACAAATTAATTCTTTCGGCTGGAAATTGGGCGAAATCGGCTCAATGTTCACTCTCGAAGATTACCAGAACCAAGGCTGCGCTAGTTACTTGGTTTATGAAATTAACAAATGGGCTGAAGCTCAACCTACAATTGATGGCACCTACGCTTTTTTGAACTCGAAATCTCCGCGAAGTTTTGCAGTGAATGGATACAAAGGCGAACTTCGAAAGGAAGGAGTTCTCTATAACGCGGCGGATATCACGCCTGCTTATGCATTCAATCTTTGCCGCACAATTTGCCGAAATGAACACGCAATCCATCTAATGGATCTTGAACTTCGAAAAAAAGAGCTTCAATGCTCAGAATCAAACATTAAAGAGCTCGACAAAATTAATGAAGAGCTTCGTAATGCAAGAATCGATCGACAAGTTCGTTTCAAAAGTTTAATTCGTGCAAATGAGTCTAAAATTTGTAGTATTTTAGACCAAAAAAAATTAAGCGCAGAACAAATCGAGCAAGATGTAGAAACACATTACAAGATTATCGATTTCTACATCGATAATTTCAAGAATAATTTGCACTGCTGTGATGTAGTAGTTGCAAAATTATTCTAAAACAGAGTGAGCAAAATGCTCGCTTTTTTATTGATTTTTAAAAGTGATTATGTTAAACTATTTACATCAAGGAAGTGGGCAATGTTTAACTTAAAAAATATTTTTAGCGAAAACTCAGAAAATAAAAATTCGAAAAATACTTCGAGCAGTTTTTTAGGCGACGGAAAAGCAATTTTAGATGCTGTTGATGATGGAGTTTTAGCGGTTGATTCAAAAGGCAATATCTTGGCAATCAACCCAGCAGCAGAGCAAATTACGGGCTGGAACGGCAGTGATGCGGCTGGATTGGTTTTTAATTCGGTTTTAAAAATTACGAATAATGAGGGTGGCGAAATGATTGAAATTTCCAACCCAGTAAATCGTGTTTTACGAACTGGTGAAAATTTCACAACACGAGATTTATTCATTAAAACTCAAAGTGGGAAAATTGTTCCAATTTTCTTGGCTGTAAACTCGATTGATAGTCAAAATTCTGGCGTAGTTGTAGTTTTTAGGGATATTTCGAAAGAACTAAAAGACAACCGTGAACAAGCTGAATTTATATCAACTGCGAGCCACGAAATGAGAACGCCAGTTGCAAGCATTGAGGGATATATTGGCTTAGCCCTTAATCCAGCTACCGCAACGATTGACGCACGTGCAAAATCTTACCTTCAAAAAGCCCACGAAAACACCAAGCATTTAGGCCAACTTTTTCAAGATTTACTAGATATTACAAAAGCAGAAGACGGACGGCTCAAAAATGAACCTGTTGTTTTAGATGCAATTGAATTTTCGCGAAACATTTGGGAAGGACTAAAACCAAAAGCTGAGGCAAAGGGATTGAATTATATTTTCGAACCAGATAACCACAAAACAGGCGAAAAAACTCTAACGCCAGTATTTTTTATCCATGCCGACCGCGATCACTTACATGAAATTTTAAATAACCTTTTCGAAAATGCTATAAAATATACGCCTAATGGAATGGTCTCTGTGAATATTACCGGCGACAACAACAATGTTCAAATTTCTGTTAAAGATAGTGGAATTGGAATTCCGGCCGAAGATATTCCGCATTTGTTTCAAAAATTTTATCGTGTAGATAATTCTGAAACGCGAGAAATTAATGGTACAGGGCTCGGGCTATTTTTGTCGCGCAAACTTACCGAGTCGATTGGTGGATTCTTGGATGTTGAAAGCGAATATAAAAAAGGTAGCACTTTTACTGTAAAATTGCCAAGAATTACACGCGAAAACGCCGAAAAATTAAAAGCCATTGAAGATACTAAAAAAGCTGAGGAACACCAAAAAATTGAACAAAAAAATAATCAACGTGAAATTGACGAGGCCGACCGCGACATTACGGCAATTCTTGAAGACCCTAAAATAGAAAATCCAAGCGAAGAAGTTTTCGAAATCACCCAAGAAATTCAGCCAGAAACTTCAATTAATATTCCTGAAACTATTCCGCAAAATATGCCACAGCCTGAGGCTTCGCAAGCTCAACAAACTCCGTATATACAAAATATAGCTGAAGCCGTTCAGCAACAAGAACAACAAATTTATGATAATTCTGCGCAAAATACAGATCCAATTCTGCAATCAAATGTCGTAAATGCCGAACAAAACCAACTGGCGCAAAAGGTGGCTCAAACACAGCAGGACTTTTCTAAATATGGTGCAATTAAAGGTTTCAGCCCTCTAGCGGGAGTGCAAAATCAGAATGGCCAAAATTCTGTGCAAAATTCTCAAACAGTACAAAATTATAATGCTCAAATAGCGGCTGAAAATTTACAACAAAACACACAAGCTGTTCAAAATAATTACTCACCTCAAAGTTCAATAGATACAAAAAATCAACAATTTCAACCGCCTCAGATGATAGAAACTACGCAGAATATAGCGCCTCAGCCGAGCCAGCATTCATCAAATCAGCCAACTTTAAACGATATCGAAAGAATGAAAATTGAATACGCTCAAAAAATGATGAATCAGCGGAAAAATTAAGCATAAATAGTATAGATTTTTTCGAAAAATAATAGTATAATAGGAGCAATATGACAAAGATTTTATTAGTAGAAGATGATAAAAGTTTGCGCGAGATTTATGGCGTTCGATTATTGGCGGAAGGATACGATATCGTTTCGGCCGGTGATGGAGAAGAAGCGCTCGCAATGGCGATTAAAGAACGACCAAACCTAATTGTAAGCGATGTAATGATGCCAAAGATTTCTGGCTTTGACATGCTTGATATATTGCGCTCAACAACTGAAACGCGCGGTATTAAAGTTATTATGATGACAGCTCTCTCAAGTGAAGAGCAGCGTCGTCGCGGTGAAGCACTTGGTGCCGACCGCTATCTAGTAAAATCTCAAGTGGGAATTGAAGATGTTGTGCGAACAGTTCACGAGGTTCTTGAAGATGGAGACTTAACAGTGGAGCAGCGAACCGCACAAAAACAAGCACCAACATCTACGCCTGCTGAAGAAGCTCCAGCAATGCAATCGCAAGAAATTAAAGCGCCAACTGAACTATATTCTACCGCACAAACTCAGGTAACTCAAGCGCCAATTCAAAATTTCGAAAAACCAGCGCCAGCACCAGTTCGACCAATTCAGCCTATTCAATCTCCAGAACGTGCCGCAGCACCGAGTTTAGCTCAATTCGAAAGAGAACAACCGATATCTTTTTCTACAAACCAGCCAATCCAGCCAGCGCCTCAATCTGTGCAATTTGAACAGCCCCATACTAAAGTAGCGCCAGTTCAAAATTTTAGAACACCAGAATCACCAACAATTGAAGCTCCAGCTCATCCAATTAGTGATTTTGTAAATCAGCCTCAAGCAGCTGTTCAAAATAACCAGCCAGCCACACCAACTGTCTCTGGCGAACGAGTAGTTCAACCAATCGAAAATAGTCGAAGTGATGAAGAAATATTATCTTTTCAAATTAACGATATTCTAAAAGGTGGAACGGGCGAAAATCCTTTGAATAATAATCCTCAACCTCCTTTTGGAGCCCAATAAGTTGTGGAGCAAAAAACAGAACGCTTAAATAAATTCCTGGCATTACAGCTAGGAATTTCGCGTAGGCAAGCAGATGAACTTATTGAAAAAGGGCGAATTTCTATCAACGGAAAAACTGCTCAACTTGGTGAACGATTCAAAATAGGCGATAAAATAAAGCTTGGCGAAAAAATAATCTCAAAAACTCGCGAAGAAAAAAAATATATAATTTTCAATAAGCCTCGCGGCTATGTTTGCTCGCGTAAAAAACAGGGCGAAAATGAAACAATTTATGCTATTCTTCCAAAAGAATTTAGCGTGCTAAAACCAGTTGGCCGGCTCGATAAAGATTCAAGCGGAATTTTGCTCTTAACAAATGATGGCGATTTTGCTTTTCAAATGACCCACCCAAAATTTCGAAAGGTAAAAGAATATCTAGTTTCTCTTGATATGCCACTTCAGCCAATTCATCAACAGATGATTGCTGATTTTGGAATTAATCTACCAGACGGAAAATCACAACTTGGGCTTGAACGACTTGATGATTCACGAAAAAACTGGAAAGTTATCATGAGTGAAGGGCGAAACAGACAGATACGCCGAACGTTTTCGGCTATAGGCTACGAAGTTGAAAAACTACACAGAACAGTTTTTGGCTCATATATTTTACCGAAAGATTTAAATTTCGGTGATTTTCGAAAAGTTGAAAAGCTGTAATTTAAAAGAAGAAAAGACCTCAATTGAGGCCTTTTTATTAATTACTGTAATTCAGCAAGATTAATCAATAAACTCATTACATAACCGCTCAAAATTTCAACTCCTTCATCAAGCATAATTTGATAAAAGATATCCAAAATATCTTCAAAATATTTTTGAATTTCAGCAGGAATTTTATCCTCATTACCAGAATTAGACTCGAACTCGCAAGCTCGAACATTTTTTTTCAATATTGATTTTTATTTCGAAAAATTATACAATAATTGAATATGCTAAAAACTAAAAAAGAACTTCGAAAAATGTTTTTCGATAATTTTCTCGGCACGATTGCCGATAATCTTGTCGAAGCAAACTGGGCGCTAGTAATGGCCTGGTATCCAAATGTGGCTTATGCTCAAAAATCATTAACAATGTTCGCAGTATCAGATACGCTATGGGTGGTACTTTCGTGCGCTTATTATGCCGTTCGAACAGCTCTAGTCGCAAATTTGCCGGCTTATATGGTGGGCAAAAGCGCCGAAAAAGCTTCGAAACCTTTAAAAAATGCATTTTATTTGGTTTATTTAATTTTAACACCAGCCGCTCTTATTTCTTTTATTTTTTCGGGCGAAATTCTTGGTAGCCTTGGAGTTTCGAAAGAACTACTTTCAATGTATGTGCCTTATTGGCGAATTTGTGTAGCAACAATTTTCTTGATTTGCCCAAGCCAGTTTTTAATAACTTCTTATCTGAAAGCAACTTTTCGAACACGAGAAGCAATGATTCTCGATCACGCCACAACTTGGTCTATGGCGATTGGTTCTTTTATAGCACTTTGGGTTTTAAATTGGGGAGCGAATGGAATGATGATTGCTTGTTTTTTGGCTAACGCAATTCCATTGATTTATTTTTTAATTGCTAAACCTTGCCCGAACTTCTTTAAAAATGGTTTTGAATTGGATCAGAAATGGATTAAAAAACTTTGGTTAAATACAAAATGGGAAATTATCCGCAGATTAGCTCCACGAATTGTTGCTATTTTCACAACATCATCATTGTTATATCTTTCACCATCATTTGTTTCAGCCCGATATTGGATTTATACAATTGGTGCTTTTCTTGAAGGTGTAGTTGATGCAAGCGCAAGTCTTGCAAATGTTGACGTTTCTTACAACTCAAAATTAGGCTTTAAAACACAAAAAGAAGTTTATCAAAATAATAAATTTATTTGGCGGTTAGCTTTAAAATTTTTCTTTATTCTTACAGTTTCGATTGGATTTTCGGCGCCAATTTGGGTGAATATTATTTCAAATGATTCAGCAGTAAAAAACGCAATCCTCAATCCGATGATTTTGATTTTATTCGCGATCGAAGTTGGTTCAAAAATTCGCTATTATATTTTGCTTTCAATTACACGTTCATTTTTGAAAAAATACAATGGCACTATGCAAGTTATTTATGCGGCAGCAACCAGTATTCTAACCCCAATTGGAATTTTAATTTTTCTAAAAACTCTAAACCTTGGCTTGACTGGCGTATTTTTAACCACTGCAATTGTTGGTTTTTTGCAATTCTTTTTATCTGAAATTTATCTTCGAAAACAAAAAATTAAAGTTGGATTTTAATTTCGAAAAGTTTGAATTTTTAGGCATATTGTGTTATAATTAAGAAACTATGTCTAAAAATCTCCCTAAAGTTGCAATTATTGGTCAGGCGAATGTCGGAAAATCTTCGCTTTTTAACCGAATGATTCGTGCTCAGCAAGCTGTTGTTGCGCGAGAAGCCGGAACGACGCGTGACAGTGTTCTTGGCAAAGTTAATTATAAAAAACAGGCTTTTTGGTTGATTGATACGGCTGGCTTAAAAGACCCGAACGATGAGTTTGAGGCGACAATTCAAGAACAAATTCAAGACGCGGTTGACGTCAGTGAATTGATTTTGGTAGTTCTTGATAGCACCAAACCTTTTTCGAACGAAGATCGCTTGATTGCAAAAAAGGCTTTGAAATCTCGAAAGCCGGTGATTTTAGTCTTGAATAAAACTGATCTAAAAGGGAACTTGCCGAACGAAGAATTTTTGCGACTCGGAATTAAACCAATTATTCGAACTTCTGCCGAGCACAATGCTGGCGTTGATGAGCTCTTGACCGAAATTGCTGAAAAAATTCCAAAAGTTAAAGAAGAAAAACGCGATGAAAATATAATTCGTGTAGCTTTGGTTGGCCGCCCAAATGCTGGAAAATCTTATCTTTTCAATACGATGGCAGGTAAACAGCAGGCGATTGTAGCAAATGTTGCTGGAACGACGCGTGACACCAACAAAACACAAATTCGCTTTAATGAAAAAACCATCGAAATTATTGATACAGCAGGAATGCGAAAACCTGGCAAACAAGAAGTCGGAATTGAAAAATTTAGCGTGCTTCGAACTTTGAATGCGATTGACGAAGCCGATATCTGTTTACTTTTAATGGACGCAAACGAACTTAATACTCAGCTTGACCAACGAATTGCTGGCTTAATTAATGATGCCGGAAAAGGGATGATTATTGTAGTTTCGAAATGGGATAGCGTTGAAGGGAAAGATGCTTACACTCGCGACGCTTTGGCGCCACGAATCGCATATTATTTTAAATTTACTCCTTGGGCTCCGTTAATTTTTACGAGTTCGAAAACTGGCCAGAATGTGACCAAAATTTATGATTTGATTTTGAAAGTTCACCGCAACCGCGCAAGGCAAGCAAAAACTTCGATTTTAAATCAGCTTCTACAAAAAGCGACTCAAGCTCATCCGCCAGCAGGTTTGAAGAATACACACCCAAAATTGCGCTACATTTCACAAAGCGATAGCAATCCACCTTGGTTTATTATTCACGGCTCAAATCTAAAATTTGTTCATTGGAGCTATAAACGATATTTGGAGCGCCTAATTCGCGAGAATTTTGATTATTCTGGTACGCCAATTAAGTTTTCTTTTAGAGATGAAAAGCAAATTAAAGATAACCGCGCAAGAATTTCGGCTGGTAAAAAAGTTATCAATAAAGCTTCGGGCGCTCTTAAAAAGGCAACTGATACGCAAAATAAACGCGAACGCAAACGCGACGAAAAACTTGCTCGAATTCAAAAAAATCAATAATTTTCGCCCCGTGCTTGGGGCGATTTTCGAAAGGATAAAATGAAAATTATACTTTTTCAAGGCAATTTTTCAGAAAAATATAATGGAACGCGCCATAATATTGGCTTTGAATTTGCAGATTTTTTAGCTAAAAAGTTCAACGCAAAATTCCAAGAAAAGCCAAAATTTAAAGCTTTTATTGCTGAGATTTCGCTTTTTGGTGAAAAGGTTTTGCTCGTTAAACCAACAACTTTTTATAACGAAACGGGTTTTTCAGCGCGGGCAATTTGCGATTTTTATAAAATTAATTTTCAAAAAGATTTTTTAGCCGTTCATGATGATTTAGCTTTGATTTTTGGCACGATTCGTGTTCGAAAGAGTGGTAGCTCTGCCGGAAATAACGGGCTAAAATCTTTAATTTCAGTTTTTGGCGAAGATTTTCCAAGAATTAAAATTGGCATTGCTAATGAATTTTTACCAAGAATTGGCGCAATGAATTTCGTTCTTGCTAAATTTTCGAAAAGTGAAAACGAAAAGCTGCCCCAGATTTTTGAAGTTTGCGAAGATTTTGTTGAAAAATTCGCGAAAGATTCACTCAAAAACGATAAGTGCTCAATCTAAAAAAAAATATTCTTATTTGCTTTTATATAAATAATAAAAACAGCCATGGGGGGAGCTCTGGCGTTTTTCAGTTTCTTAATCCCATTAAATACTACTTAAAATTTAGAAGATCTTTCACTTATTGAAATTTCTATAAAAAATCTATCAAATTTCATACTCACTTCATAAAACTATCATAAAATGTAGTTAAGTATGAAACTAAAGCGAAAGGAGATAGATTGAGAATCATACAAAAGTCGCTGGCTTATGTTACGCGAAAGAAAAAAAGAACTACGATTGTTTTTTTAATTCTTACCGCAGTGCTTTCAAGCTTATACGCATGCTTGAGTGTAGTTAATTCTAGTAGTAATCTGGAAAATTCGCTATATAAAGCGTCGAATTCATCTTTCTCGATAGCTAAGAAAGATTCTCAGGGTTACTTTAACTACAAAGATGTTAAGAATATTCGAAATATTAAAGAAATCAAAGAATCATTGCTTGAATATGAAGGTTTAGCCAAACCTAAAAATGCTAAAGCTATATTTACTAATCAGCAGGTTCAGCGAGACGATCTTGATGAAGACTTAAAAAATACAGTCGCAATTCACAGTGCTAACAATACCGCTAAAAATACGCTCTTTAGCAGTGGCGTATTCAAGCTAAAACAAGGTCGCCATTTGGAGCAAAACGATAGAGAAAAAGCCTTAATCCACGAAGCTTTTGCTCAAAAAAATAATCTAAAAATTGGTGATAAAATTGAGCTAGATTTAATAAATGCGGGCGGTAAAAAAACTGAAACTCAAAAAACTAAATTCGAAATCATAGGGATTTTTAGCGGCAAAAAGCAAGAAAAATATACTGGTTTATCTTCTGATTTTAGTGAGAATACAATATTTTCAGATTTCAAAACAACTATGCGATCACTTAATCTGCCAGAAAATGAGAGTCTTTTAAGCAAAATAACTCTATACACCAAGACAGCAGATCAGCTAGACAAAGCCATTACAAAAACTGAAAAGCTCAATATTGACTGGTCTAAATATAAGATTGAGAAAAATGATGCCGCTTTTAAGGATACTTTAGAGTCGATAACAGGAGTTAAAAATATTATCAATTTAATGACTTATTTGATAATAATTGGCGGAAGTGTAGTACTTAGTTTAATTCTAATGCTTTGGTTGCGTGAGAGGATTTATGAGATAGGAATTTTGCTTTCGATTGGCGCAAGCAAGCTTCAAATAGTATTACAATTTATCATAGAGCTAGTTTTAATTTCAATCCCAACAATGATCAGCTCTTTCATTATTGGAAATTTGGTTTTCAGCTTAATCACAAAAGGACTCAGTGAAGCCGAAGAAACCTCATCTATAGCGTCAAGTTTCACAAACAATATTTTTGGATTAGACAGCTTAGCGGTTTTTATGCAAAGCTATAGCATATTAATCACAATAATTATTCTGTCTGTAATTATTGCATCAACGATGATTTTAGTTAAAAAACCAAAGGAAATTTTATCAAAAATTAGTTAGGAGAATATTATGAAAATATTAGAGATTAAAAATTTAACTTATAACTATAAAGATTCGAAAGAAAAAGTTCTAGCAAACGTTAATGAAAGTTTCGAAGAGGGAAAGTTTTATGCAATTATTGGTAAATCTGGCTCCGGAAAATCCACATTGCTCTCATTATTGGCTGGCCTAGACGAGCCAGACAGCGGAAAAATCCTCTTCAACGGAGAAAATATCCAAGAAACCGGCTATACAAATCACCGCAAAAACAACATCTCGCTAGTCTTTCAAAATTACAATCTAATTGATTATCTTTCACCACTCGAAAATATCCGCCTAGTGAATAACCAAGCTCAGCAAGATATTTTATTAGAACTTGGCCTTAGCGAACATGAAATTAAACGAAATGTAATGAAACTTTCAGGCGGTCAGCAGCAAAGGGTGGCGATCGCCCGCGCACTAGTTTCAAGCGCACCCGTTATTTTAGCCGATGAACCAACTGGAAATTTAGACGAAAACACAGCTAGCGAAATTATCGAAATTCTGAAAAAGTTAGCCAAAGAAAGAAATAAATGCGTAATTGTCGTAACTCATAGCAAAGAAGTTGCGCGCGCTGCCGATATCGTGTTCGAACTTAAAAATAAAAAATTAATCAATAAACGCGGGTAGAAAGGAATAAAATAATGTTAAAAAATGCTTTTGCATACGTAACGAGAAAAGGGCTAAAATCGCTAGTGATTTTGCTAGTCATCTCGACAATGTCGGCTTTAAGTTTAATTAGTTTGTCTATCAAAGAAGCTACCGACAAAGCTTCAACTAAAACTTTTAGCAATATCACAAATAGCTTTTCGATGGAAATAAACCGCCGAGTTAATCCTGGTACACCAAGAGGCGGAGGAAACGTTAAAGGCCAAGATATTAAAAAAATCGCCAATTCTGAAAATATAGAAAGCTATGTAAAAAGAATCAATAGCGTTGCTGATTTAGATGGCCATGACATCATCGAAACAGCTGGAACCGCAGCCAACCAATCGCCCGAACGAGCTAAGAATTTCAAAAGAGCCGTCATGCTTACTGGTGTTAATGATTCTTCTAAGGAAACTAAATTTGTTTCGGGTGCATATAAATTAGTTGAAGGCAAGCATTTAACTGCTCAAGACAAAAATAAGGTTTTAATTCACAAAGATTTAGCCAAAAAGAACAATCTCAAAGTTGGCGATAAAATTAAGCTAAAATCAAATTTATTTGACGCAGACAACGAAAAAGGCGCTAACGAAACTGTGGAAGCTGAGATAAAAGGCCTCTTTGATGGGCATAACAAAGGTGGCGTTACTGCTGCACAGGAACTTTACGAAAACACTTTAGTTACAGACATTCACACCGCGGCAAAGGTTTACGGAAATACCGAAGACACAGCAACCTACCAAGACGCAACTTTTTCCGTCAAAGGAAATAAAAACCTTGATCAAGTTATAAAAGATCTCGGAAAATTAGATATAAACTGGCAAGAATACAGTCTAATTAAAAGCTCTTCAAACTATCCTGCACTTCAGCAATCGATTTCAGGAGTTTACTCTATAGCTAACCAGTTATTTATCGGGTCATTATTATTCGCTGGAATTATAGTTTCACTGCTATTATTCTTATGGATCAATGCTCGCAAAAAAGAAATCGCAGTATTGCTTTCATTAGGAATTTCGAAAGGCCAAATTTTAGCTCAGTTTGCGGTAGAATTAGCTTTCGTAACAATCCCAGCTTTTATTGGTTCATATTTCTTGGCTAGCTATGCCGGAAAACACATTGGAAACAACATTTTGCAAAGTGTTACCGGAAATATCGCCAAGCAAATCGCCAAGCAATCAGTTTCAACAGGCCTAGGTGGTGGTGCCGAGGTGGATGGATTTAATAAAACTCTCAGTAGTCTCGATATGACAATCAATCCAAATATGCTAGTCTGGGTAATTATATTCATGACTATCGTACTCGCAATTTCGCTATATATCGCTTCATCCGGTATTCTAAAGAAAAACCCTAAAGATTTGCTATCAGACACAGAATAAAAACCAATATCAGTGCCATAATGGCGCTGATATTCTCTTTGAAGTAGATACTATAAAATGATATAATATTAATAGATGACAATGAAAATACTTATTACTGAAGACGACGCAACAATACGAGAAGGGGTTTGCGCATATCTGTCTGAATTTAATTATGAAACAATCGAGGCTCGCGATGGGCGAGATGCTTTATCTAAATTCGAATCGAATAAAATCGACTTGGTGATTTTAGATATTCAAATTCCATTTATAAACGGCTTAGAGGTCCTCCGAAAAATCAGAGAGAAAAGCAATCTGCCAATTCTTATTCTGACTGCGTTTAGCGATGAAGAGTTCAAAATCACCGCCTTTTCGAATCTAGCGGATGGCTATATTGAAAAACCGTTTTCACTCCCAGTTTTAAAAGCTCGAGTTGATGCGCTAATTACAAAAAACTATGATAAATTCGAAGTTTTCAGTTATAAAGATCTAGAAGTTAATTTTAGTAATTTTTCTGCAAAAATAAATAATTCCGCGGTAGAAATTAGCGCAAAAGAAATTGAGGTTTTAAAGTATTTATTACTCAACGAAGGCAGAGCTTTAACTAGAAGGCAGATTCTAGAAAATGTCTGGAAGGAAAGTGAAAATATACCATTCGACCGAGTGATAGATGTTTATATAAAAGATCTACGCAAAAAATTCGGGCTTGATTGCATTAAAACCATCCGTAATGTCGGCTACAAATTAGAGAGAAAATGAGAAATTTGAAAATTTTTCCAAAGATGTTTTTATATACGTTTTCTACGCTAAGTATTTTAGCGATTTTAATTCATGCATTAATTTACTTTATTTTTCCAAAAGTCTACCTCGAAACTCGCAAGCAAGAAATCACCCAAAAAGCAGACCAAATCACCAAGAATATCCAAGGAAAAAATATCGAAAGTATTAAGCAAATTCTTGAGATATACTCTAAAAGTAGCAAAGTTAAAGCTTTCATGAAAGATAACGACCATCTAAATGAGATCAAAATTAATGATCAGATTGAGGCGGATCTAACCAGTAATAATAACTCTTTAGTTATCGAAGATAGAGAAGTACAGACTATCTCTAACAAAAAAATACTGGTTAAATTTATCTCAACAACAGATATGAATAAAGACGCAAAAGAGCTAACTTTTCAGTTCTTACCAATTTCAATTTTGTTTTCTTTCATTTTTTCGATTATCGTTTCATTAATTTATGCCAAAATCATTACCAAGAATATCAACGAAATCAAAACTATAACCGCTCAAATGATGAAACTTAACCGAAATGCCAAGCTGAAAGTTAATTCCACGAATGAAGTTGGCGCTCTAAAAAGCCAAATAAATGATTTATATTCAACACTCCTAGAATCAATTGACGGCCTAGAAATCAAAAACCAAGAAATCACTAAACTCGAAAAACTAAAAAGCGAGTTTTTTAGAGGCGCTTCCCACGAGCTAAAAACTCCTTTAGCGAGCCTTAAAATAATTCTTGAGAATATGAAATATGGCATTGGCAAATATAAAAACAAAGAGAAATCTATTGAAGATTGTCTTAATATCGTTGATCAGCTAACTCAAAATATTGCTCAAATACTATCAACCTCTTCATTCGAAAATCTAAAAAATGACGAGAAGTTTATCAATATCAATAAAATATTACAAAAGGTTTTAGATAACTATAAATTATTAGCCGAGCAAAGAAATATTTCAATAAATAATCAGCTGAGCCAAGAAGAAATTTATATCGGTGAAACAGCGCTAGAAATTATTCTCTCAAATTTAGTGAGCAATGCTGTAAAGCATTCCGACCAAAACGGTCAAATAAATATTGGCGTCAAGAATAACTGGTTTTATATTGAAAATTCAAATCAGAATATTAATACTAAAATTTTCGAAACAAATTTTGACCTAAATAAAGAAAAAGGTAGCGGATTCGGACTTTATATCGTTAAAAATATTTTAACAAATTATAAAATTAAATATAAAATAGAAAAAAGCAAGATTGGTGTAAAATTTTTAATTGATTTGTCGAAAAAATAGCTTACGTTATTCTCCTTAAAATTTTATACTTAAGCTTATTTTAACACGCTTGGTTGAAAAAAATAGCTGAAAATGTTATAATTCTTAAGATGAAAAAGCCAAAAACTTCTGCTAAAAATATTATTAATCGTCGAGCGCGATTCGATTATGAACTCGGCGACGAGCTTATTGCTGGAATGAGCTTGCGTGGAGTTGAAGTTCGTGCGGTGCGTGATGGCCGCGTTAGTTTAAAGGGTGCTTTCGTAACTCTTCGAAACGGACGAAAAGGTGAAGAACTTTGGCTCAATAATGCAAGTTTTTCGCTCAAAAATCAGGGTGAGGGAATTTCGAAAGCCGACACTATTGATACTTCGCCAAAAAAGCTACTCGCAACTCGCAAACAGATTGAGGATTTTTCGAGCCAAAAGAAGGCAGGTTTCACGATTGTGCCAGTTAAAATTTTAGCCGAAGGTCGCTTTATTAAAATTGTAATCGCACTCGGAAAAGGTAAAAAACAATATGACAAGCGTGAAACTTTAAAACGCCGCCAATCTGAACGCGAAAATGCAAGAATGTTAAAGAGGTATTAGATGAAAATTTTTTCTTGGAATGTTAATGGAATTCGTGCGGTCGAAAAAAGGGGGAATTTAGCGGAATTTTTAAGCCTAAAAAATCCCGATATCGCATGTTTTCAAGAAATTAAAATTGATGAAATGCAAATTTCGAAAGAGAATTTTGACGAAAAATATCCTGAATATTTTAAATTTTATTCTCACGCCGAACGAAAAGGCTATGCGGGAACGGCAATCTGGTCAAAGCAAAAACCGCAAGCAATTTTACGAAATTTTCCAAAAAAAATTTTAGAAAATTTTGAACTTAGAGATAATTTTGGTGATGCCACAACCGAAGGGCGAATTTGTGCTGCAAAATTTAATAATTTTTGGTTAATTACAGTTTACACTCCAAACACTAAAAACGATTTAGGCCGCTTAAAATTGCGAGAAAATTGGGATGCAGCCTTTTTAGCTTTTTCGAAAGGTCTAGAAAATGGTGAATTTTCAAAAGAAGATTTTGAAGAAAATTTAGAAATTATTGAAGAAAATCCGCAAGATATTTTTAAGCCGAGCTCGGTTATCTTTTGTGGTGACTTAAATGTTGCACACGAGGAAATTGACCTTTCAAACCCAAAAGCTAATCGCGGAAAACACGGTTTTACAGATGAAGAGCGCCTTGGATTTTCTAATTTCTTAAAATCCGATCTATTCGATATTTTTCGAAATCAAAACCCAGAAAGGGCTGAAATTTACACTTGGTGGAGTCATTTTGCGAAATCTCGCGAACGAAATGTTGGCTGGCGGATTGACTATTTTGTTGTCTCAAAATCATTAAATTCAGAAAAAAATAAAGCCGAAATTCACAACGAAATTATGGGGAGCGATCATTGTCCAATTTCGCTGGAGCTTAAAGATGTTTGATTTTTGGCAAGTTCAATCTTCGAAATTACTTTTTCCTGAAATCGCTTGGAATAAGCCCGAGCAAAAAACGCATGCAGGCAAACTTTTGATTATTGGTGGCGGGGCAGGGGCTTTTCGCGGACTCGCAACTTCTCACCAAACTGCCTTAAAGACTGGCGTTGGGGAGGTCCGAATTTTATTGCCAGACAGTTTGAAAAAAGACATTAAAATTAATTCAAGTGAGCTAATCTTTGCAAAAAGTAATCTTTCTGGTGGATTTTCGAATGAAGCTTGGGCAGATTTTAAAGCTGGTGAAAAGTGGGCGGATTCTATTTTATTTATTGGAGACACGAACAAAAACTCCGAAACGGCAATTCTTTTCGAAAAATTTATTCTTGAAAGCGAGAAGCCTATTTTTATTACTCGCGATGCGGTCGACATTTTACTTGATTCTTTTAGTGAGATTTTATTAAAAGAAAATATAAGTATCTTGGCAAGTTTTGCACAACTTCAAAAGATTTTTTCGAAAGTTTTTTACCCAAAAGTTCTAACTTTCTTGATGAATCTTTCGAATATTGTTGAAGTTCTGCATAAATTTACGCTTTCTTATCCTGCTCAAATTTTAACTTTAAATAACGAAAACTTTATTATTTCTGAAAATGGCGAAGTTTTTTCATCTCCGCTAAATTCTAATGTAAACCTGGGAAAGCTTTCACCTATCCAAATTTGGTCGGGTGAAATTCCTACAAAAATTGCGGTTTGGCAAATTTGGAATAAAAACCATAGGTCAAAAGCTGCTATCACAGCAATATCATCTTGATTTTTAAAAACATAAGTATTATAATTGATTTTATAATACGAGATTTTTTATGATTGAAATGAAGAGAACTCGCCAAGATAAAGCCGAGAAAAATATTGAAAGAATAAAGAAAAATCCTCAAGAAGAGAAAGCTTTATTAGATAATCCTAAAAAATCACGTTTTTTACTTTCGAAATTATCAAAAAAACAAAAAATTAGTTTAATTATTGGTATAATATTTATAATTTTGGTTATTGTTTTTAGTTTTTTATTCTTTTTTAGAAAACCAGAAAGCGTACCCGTGAAAAATCCAGCCCCAAAAAGCCAAAAAACTGAGCCAAAAAAGAAAGCTAAACCAGAAAAATTTTATTCAAAATTATCTGGAATTGAAGTTTCTGAAAAATCGCTCGAAAACGCACCAGTTTTTGGTGTCATGATCGAAAATTCGATTCCAGCAAGACCGCAATCTGGTCTAAGCCAAGCTGAGGTTGTTTTTGAAGCAATTGCTGAAGGTGGAATTACACGTTTTTTGGCTCTATATCAGCAAAATAAGCCTGAGCTATTGGGGCCCGTTAGAAGCGTTCGCGGTTATTATATTGATTGGGCTTCAGGATTTAACGCCTCGATTGCTCATGTTGGCGGGCCAGGAGATGCTTTAGCAAGAATGCGTGACGGTAAGCATAAAGATATGGATGAATTCTTAAACACACAGACCTTTTGGCGTTCAAAAAATCGCTATGCGCCTCATAATGTCTACACGAATTTTACAAATTTATCAGCATTAGGCTCTTCGAAGGGTTGGAATTCTTCGAATTTTGAAGGTTTTAGTCGAAAAGAAGACTCACAAGCAAAAGAGAAGAATGCAACCCAAATTCAGGTTAATATTTCAGGTTTTTCTTATAATTCAACCTATGTTTACCGAGAAAACTGTAATTGCTATTTGCGAAGTCAGGCTGGAGTAGCACATACAGATGCAAATGGAACTCAAATCTCAACGAAAACCCTAATTGTTTTAAAAATGGAAAACAGGCTAGCTACAGACAGATATCATAATGTCTACGGGAATATTGGGAGTGGAGTAGCGATTGTATTTCAAGATGGAGTAGCTCAAGAGGTGAAATGGGTAAAATCAAGCGAAAACTCCCCGTTGATTTTACAAAATAACGATGGTTCACATTTTAAAATAAATCGAGGCCAATCTTGGATTGTTGCGGTTGGAAATTCAACGGGCTCAATAGGCTGGCAGTAAACACG
Source organism: uncultured Saccharimonas sp. (SeqCode) (assembly GCA_963522115.1). Classification (GTDB taxonomy): domain Bacteria; phylum Patescibacteriota; class Saccharimonadia; order Saccharimonadales; family Saccharimonadaceae; genus Nanogingivalis. The sequence continues at coordinate 124,622 of CAUQWN010000002.1, forward strand.
TATTCTATTTTTGTTCGCTTTTTGTTTTTTGCGAGCTTGGGCTAACAGTTTAAGTTTCACATAGGCTGTTAGTCCTCATTTAGAAAGTTATCAATTTTATCTGATTGCGAAATTCGAGAAATAGCATCTTTAAGACCAAATTTATCTTTAGGATCTACGAAATAACGGATTTCAAGACCATTTTTAAAATGTAGAGTCATAGTAGTATAGACATTACCAGTTTTTGGCGATTCTTGAGTTTTGAGAGCTACGCGGGCAACTGATGAAATAATGTTATCTTCATTTAATTGATTCTTGTTCATAAAATTTTTCTCCTTGAAAATTATATTTTTTAATTACAAAAACATAATAGCATACTCAAAAAGGAAATACAAGACATGTCGCACAATATATCTTTTTTGTGTGTTTGTCAAGTTTATGTTAAAATATATACTTTTTAAAAGTGTTAGTTATAAATATTATAACATAAAATTATATAAAAAATGGTGTTTATTTTACACCATTTTTTATATTTTCTAATATCATTTGCTTTAATTTTTCATTATCAATTTTAATTGAATTAACACGCAAAAGAGGGAAGTTTGCTTTTTTAAAAATATCATCAACAATGAAATCACGCCTAATTCTTTCTTGCTCATCGTGTGTTGAATCATCAAGTTCAATAGCCATAAGAGTTTTAAAATTTCTTGAATCTACAAGCACAAAATCTACCGAAAGCTTGTTTATAAATTTAAAAGCAGCTCTAAAATTTTGACCCTTTATATTGTGAAAAAATAAATTCGAAAGATGAATTTGAGGAAAAATTAAAATTGAATCACCGCAAATAACTTTTAATTTTTTATAGAATTCTTGTTCACGTTCAGTCATTATACGATACTTTCGAGTATAAATATATTGATATGATACTGAATTTTGTTGAGTACCAGAATTTGATACAATAGCTTTAATTATAATCACAAAAGATATAATTATTGAAAGAAAAATTAATAAAAGTTCCATGTTTTAATTATACATTAAGAATAAGCTTATTTCAATAAATTGAAATAAGGAGTTATCACTTGATAAATCAAGATGATAACTGTTATATTCTTATGTTTAATTTTTCACGTTTAAAGTGATTTTCGAGTTTATTTACATATTTTGAAAAGCTAAAATATGAAGATTCTTTAGGTATTATATAAATATTGTGATAATCGTGTTTTGCAGTTAGGAATTGTTCAGGTATTTTTTGAGATTCTGAAATAAAGTTAGGTATAATTTCAGGTGTTTTTAGGTTTCGACTTGCCCAGTAGCGTTTAGCGTTTTTATCTTGAATAAGTTCTTTTGTGATATATTTTTTGATATAGCTAGACATTTTAGTTTTATCTTTAATAGGAGCTATTTCTGATCGCCCTAAAGTATATCTGGTGATGAATTTGCGGTTTTTATCTTTTTTGGTTTTCTTAAGTTCAGATACGGTGATATATTTGTTTTTTCGGGTGTAAAAGCCTTCTGTTGAGTTTTGATAGCCTTCGAGCAATGCGTGGAAGTGCCAAGCGCCGTTTTTGTGGCGTTCTGGTACAATTAAATAGAGGAATTTTCGGCCGTGGCGTCTGAAATGGTTGAGTTGTTCAGTTTTAAGCCAGTTTTTGAGTAGGGAAGACATCTTTTGGAAGTCGTGGCGGTTTTCTTCGCTTTTAACTTTAGGATTTCGAGGATCGAAAGTGAAGGTGGCGAAATGCGAAAAATTGTTACACAGTACATAATCTGATATTTTGGTTTTTGTGCGGTTGATCGACTTTTGCAGATAATCATTTTCTTCTGAGTTTTCTTCGTTCATTAAGATAGCGGAAGTACTATATTCTGAAGATAAAAAGTTAGAGAAGACAATAGGGCGGTGATATTTGATGATTTTGATTGAATCTGGATAGATTTTAGCGTATGAGCATATTTCTTTATATTTAGTATTTGGATTTTTTTCAAATATAGAATTTAAAACATTTGAGGTATGCGTTTTTAAAGGTGTTTTTAAAACTATTTGTTTTTTGATCGAAAATACTTGCATTATATAATCTCCTTAAATTAACGTTTTGTGTGTTAAGTGTGGCTCTTGACAAGGGTTCCCGCAAGCGGGAACGCCCGCCACAATTAAGCAATTTGTTCTCGTTCAATTTTGAAATAATGTTTAATTTCAAAATCTGGACAATACTGATATACAGTTAGGTGAGTATCTCCACAGTATGAATTTGTTTGTATTTTCATAACTTTTTGCAGTTTATCTAGAAGTTCGAAGTGTTGTTTAATAACTAATAGTGCAGTTTTAGCATCTTTTTTAGTTCTGTAATGTGCAAGTGGGGTACGGTTGTGATATAACGTATATTGAAATTTACGTATAAGTTTTAGTTCATATAACATATTTTCTCCTTTAAATAATAGTTTTTAGAGGCTTTCGTGCGCGCGTCATCGACTTGCGGACGCACGAAAGCCTTTCTTTTTCTTCTGTTCTAAATTGATAACCTGAAAATCTTCAAATTCTGCTTTTCCTGATACGACTTTTTGTAAGGTATCGTACATATTACGTAATTTTTCCGAATGGAAGAAAAAGCCCATTTTAACGGGGTGGCCAATTAAAGCACCGCTGTAATCTGTTGTTAGTTTATGTGCATCATATACTTTATTAACAGTGAATATATTACCGTGAGTTGAACACATAACTAAATAGTTAGCTTGCTCTCTAAACGGTTTTGCCATACGTAAGAACAGCTGAGAAGTGCCAATAATAGCTTTACGTTGCTTACGTTGTTGTGATATTTCGGTAAAAATATATGGTGGTATATCTTTAGACTCTAAGGCGTTAAAATACGTGTGTATTTCATCTATTAAGTAGATAACGCCGTATTTATCGTTATTGACTTCGACTAATAAACGGTGCAAATCATCGTGATTTTTGAAAGTTATGATTTTATTTGGTAAATCGCTATTAAACTCCAAATTCGTAACTAAAATTGATTTAGGGTAGCGCACCATAAGGTTATAAACGTGCTTTACCGCTGATAAAGTTTTGCCTGAACCCTGCCAACCACAATATACAGTTAAACCAGAAGCGCGAAATAATTCTTTATCTTTTGAATCTATATAATTTTGTTTAATAGAGTCGAAGTGAATTTTCGCCTCTTTTTTTATGAATGAAAGATACGACATTGTAAATCCTTTACTTATCTTTAAAATTAAATACTGGAATTTTATACAATAACCACCAAATAAATGAAGCGGCAAATTCTAGGGGAAGAAGAACAGCAGAGAATGTAAAGATAAACATTATAAGCTCTTTAGATCCTAAAATATAACCAAATAAGTATAATGGAAATTGAATAGCGGCAAAAATAAATGTGATCGAACTAGCCATACTTAGTAATGGTGCTATTAAAGAATCTAAACCAGAAACTATTAAAGAAACTGGGGCAAGTAAAATTTCAACAATTTTTAATAATAAAATTACAATCACTTTTAACCTTCTTTCCTTGTCCATCTATCCCAGACATAAGCAGAACCCATAACAACAGGTATAATCTGCAAAATTCTATAGACTGCCCACCAGAAAAATGCAAACATTAGCAAATTTCTAGCTAAACCTATATAAATTTTTGGAACTTTACAAATTGAAGTTATTAAATTATAACCTTTAGCATATTTTTGACCACCAGAATTATATAAACCACCTAAATGTGGACTAGTTAAATCCCAGTAAGCATTAGAACATTGATTTCCATATGAAAAACCTACTGAATCTAATGGTAAATATGTTGTATTTAAAACTCTTGTAATCTGTTCAAAGCTAAACATAGATCGCAAATTTCCGAGTTCTTGATTTAAATCATTATCAGCTGGAACAAATATAGCTTTAATCATTTCTGGAATTTTAGCTGGTAAATTATAAAGAAAATTCCAAATATTTTTAACAGCTTCAATTAAACCGCTAAATAAATTACTAATACCGTTTATAATATTATCTACAATCACAGAAATAACTTTTTGCATTCTAATAATTGAATCAATCATTGGCTGAAAAAATCCTTTAATTCCACCTAAAATATCAAGATTAAAACCACCACCGCTATTATTTTGACCATTATTATTTTGATTTTGATTACTTCCACCAACTGGATCGATCAAAAAACCGCCTTCGTTTCTATTCCATTCATTTTTTAAAAGAGTTGAACCACCAAGTAGAGTTAAACCTTTTTCAAAATCTTCATCTGTAAAACTTTCTAAATCATAAGATTCATAATTATATGAATCATTTACATATAAATAATTTCTATTTATTTTCTGAGTTTTTCGACTGTAATCAAATTTAAGATAAGAACCTGCCTTAAGTTTAATTTTAAACTTTCCAGCTTCTTGAACCATTTCTAAACCACAAGGATTTTTAGTTTTAACTTCTGAACCATATCGATTTTCTTTATAATCACAAATATATGCAATACCTTTTAATTCTTCGCCATATGGATTTCTAGCGAAAAAATAATAATGCATATCAATTTTACGACTTTCTGTAATTCCAGAATTTGAATAAAATCTGGAAATTATATAGCGATCATCTTCGGGTGATATTTTATAGCTTTCAACTGCGAGGGCGTTTTTGTTTAGAATCCCAAATAAACCAAAGCATAATGCAAAGCCAAAGAATAAAAAATAAATTTTCCATTTATTCATAACCTACCTTTTAGGGCGTACTTTCATATTTTTAATAATATATAATGCTAAAACAGTAAGCATTATAATAACGAGCCAAGTTATATCATCAAATTTCACAAATTTATTGTGAAGTGGTGTAAAATAATAAACATCTTGCATAAATAAAAATTCCTAACTTAACACAACAAAAAACACTAATTATAATCTATCTCTAAATAGCACGTTCATAACCATAGAGTAGATAAGGTGAATACCAGCTAAAACGCCTATAACTGGTAGCAAAAACACAAAACCTTTCGAGAAAAGGTCTAAAATAATGTTGATTACTTCGCTTGATGATATATTTTGAACCATTATTTACCTTATAAATTAAATTAAGCTTGAATTTTAGCCTAAAAGCGGTTTTGAAAAGGCTTGAAATATGTTTGATATAGATTTAGGTTTTAACCGTAAACAAAAAATAAAAAACAAACAGACAAAATAAAGAACTAACCGCTTTTATTTGATGCAATTTTTAAAGTTTTACAATCTAAATTATTTTCAAGATAATTTAATTTTTAAATTACTTTTAATATTATAGTTGAGCAGTTTTGAATCTTGCTCGGGATTGTAAAGAAAGCAGGGGACTAAACCCGACCATTCTTTCCGCGGTTGATAACCTTTCGCACGATAGTGATACCTACCATACCTACAAGAATAGGTGCAACAAAAGTTAGACCGTTTGAAAATGCTGCTTCAATTCCGTTGATAATTTGAGTGTTCAAATTTTCTGGAAAATTGATAGCTCCAAATGTTTGAAGTGCTTGCATTTTTTAAGCTCCTTTTTTAAATTTAATATTATTTTTATTTTTGTTCGCTTTTTGTTTTGCGAGCTTGGGCTAACAGTTTAAGTTTTACATAGGCTGTTAGTCCTCGTTTAGAATATTATCGATTTTATCAATTTGAGAAATTCGAGAAACAACATCTTTAAGACCAAATTTATCTTTAGGATCTACAAAATAGCGGATTTCAAGGCCATTTTTAAAATGCAAAGTCATAGTCGTATAGACATTACCAGTTTTTGGTGATTCTTGAGTTTTAAGAGATACACGAGAGAGAGTTGAAATAATATTATCTTCATTTAATTGATTCTTGTTCATAAAATTTTTTTCCTTATATTTTATTAAAATTATTTTATATTTACAAGGACATTGTATCAAAAAGAGAATTTATGTCAAGGGTCGCACAATATATCTTTTTTGTGTGTTTGTCAAGTTTATGTTAAAATATATACTTTTTAAAAGTGTTAGTTATAAATATTATAACATAAAATTATATAAAAAATGGTGTTTATTTTACACCATTTTTTATATTTTCTAATATCATTTGCTTTAATTTTTCATTATCAATTTTAATTGAATTAACACGCAAAAGAGGGAAGTTTGCTTTTTTAAAAATATCATCAACAATGAAATCACGCCTAATTCTTTCTTGCTCATCGTGTGTTGAATCATCAAGTTCAATAGCCATAAGAGTTTTAAAATTTCTTGAATCTACAAGCACAAAATCTACCGAAAGCTTGTTTATAAATTTAAAAGCAGCTCTAAAATTTTGACCCTTTATATTGTGAAAAAATAAATTCGAAAGATGAATTTGAGGAAAAATTAAAATTGAATCACCGCAAATAACTTTTAATTTTTTATAGAATTCTTGTTCACGTTCAGTCATTATACGATACTTTCGAGTATAAATATATTGATATGATACTGAATTTTGTTGAGTACCAGAATTTGATACAATAGCTTTAATTATAATCACAAAAGATATAATTATTGAAAGAAAAATTAATAAAAGTTCCATGTTTTAATTATACATTAAGAATAAGCTTATTTCAATAAATTGAAATAAGGAGTTATCACTTGATAAATCAAGATGATAACTGTTATATTCTTATGTTTAATTTTTCACGTTTAAAGTGATTTTCGAGTTTATTTACATATTTTGAAAAGCTAAAATATGAAGATTCTTTAGGTATTATATAAATATTGTGATAATCGTGTTTTGCAGTTAGGAATTGTTCAGGTATTTTTTGAGATTCTGAAATAAAGTTAGGTATAATTTCAGGTGTTTTTAGGTTTCGACTTGCCCAGTAGCGTTTAGCGTTTTTATCTTGAATAAGTTCTTTTGTGATATATTTTTTGATATAGCTAGACATTTTAGTTTTATCTTTAATAGGAGCTATTTCTGATCGCCCTAAAGTATATCTGGTGATGAATTTGCGGTTTTTATCTTTTTTGGTTTTCTTAAGTTCAGATACGGTGATATATTTGTTTTTTCGGGTGTAAAAGCCTTCTGTTGAGTTTTGATAGCCTTCGAGCAATGCGTGGAAGTGCCAAGCGCCGTTTTTGTGGCGTTCTGGTACAATTAAATAGAGGAATTTTCGGCCGTGGCGTCTGAAATGGTTGAGTTGTTCAGTTTTAAGCCAGTTTTTGAGTAGGGAAGACATCTTTTGGAAGTCGTGGCGGTTTTCTTCGCTTTTAACTTTAGGATTTCGAGGATCGAAAGTGAAGGTGGCGAAATGCGAAAAATTGTTACACAGTACATAATCTGATATTTTGGTTTTTGTGCGGTTGATCGACTTTTGCAGATAATCATTTTCTTCTGAGTTTTCTTCGTTCATTAAGATAGCGGAAGTACTATATTCTGAAGATAAAAAGTTAGAGAAGACAATAGGGCGGTGATATTTGATGATTTTGATTGAATCTGGATAGATTTTAGCGTATGAGCATATTTCTTTATATTTAGTATTTGGATTTTTTTCAAATATAGAATTTAAAACATTTGAGGTATGCGTTTTTAAAGGTGTTTTTAAAACTATTTGTTTTTTGATCGAAAATACTTGCATTATATAATCTCCTTAAATTAACGTTTTGTGTGTTAAGTGTGGCTCTTGACAAGGGTTCCCGCAAGCGGGAACGCCCGCCACAATTAAGCAATTTGTTCTCGTTCAATTTTGAAATAATGTTTAATTTCAAAATCTGGACAATACTGATATACAGTTAGGTGAGTATCTCCACAGTATGAATTTGTTTGTATTTTCATAACTTTTTGCAGTTTATCTAGAAGTTCGAAGTGTTGTTTAATAACTAATAGTGCAGTTTTAGCATCTTTTTTAGTTCTGTAATGTGCAAGTGGGGTACGGTTGTGATATAACGTATATTGAAATTTACGTATAAGTTTTAGTTCATATAACATATTTTCTCCTTTAAATAATAGTTTTTAGAGGCTTTCGTGCGCGCGTCATCGACTTGCGGACGCACGAAAGCCTTTCTTTTTCTTCTGTTCTAAATTGATAACCTGAAAATCTTCAAATTCTGCTTTTCCTGATACGACTTTTTGTAAGGTATCGTACATATTACGTAATTTTTCCGAATGGAAGAAAAAGCCCATTTTAACGGGGTGGCCAATTAAAGCACCGCTGTAATCTGTTGTTAGTTTATGTGCATCATATACTTTATTAACAGTGAATATATTACCGTGAGTTGAACACATAACTAAATAGTTAGCTTGCTCTCTAAACGGTTTTGCCATACGTAAGAACAGCTGAGAAGTGCCAATAATAGCTTTACGTTGCTTACGTTGTTGTGATATTTCGGTAAAAATATATGGTGGTATATCTTTAGACTCTAAGGCGTTAAAATACGTGTGTATTTCATCTATTAAGTAGATAACGCCGTATTTATCGTTATTGACTTCGACTAATAAACGGTGCAAATCATCGTGATTTTTGAAAGTTATGATTTTATTTGGTAAATCGCTATTAAACTCCAAATTCGTAACTAAAATTGATTTAGGGTAGCGCACCATAAGGTTATAAACGTGCTTTACCGCTGATAAAGTTTTGCCTGAACCCTGCCAACCACAATATACAGTTAAACCAGAAGCGCGAAATAATTCTTTATCTTTTGAATCTATATAATTTTGTTTAATAGAGTCGAAGTGAATTTTCGCCTCTTTTTTTATGAATGAAAGATACGACATTGTAAATCCTTTACTTATCTTTAAAATTAAATACTGGAATTTTATACAATAACCACCAAATAAATGAAGCGGCAAATTCTAGGGGAAGAAGAACAGCAGAGAATGTAAAGATAAACATTATAAGCTCTTTAGATCCTAAAATATAACCAAATAAGTATAATGGAAATTGAATAGCGGCAAAAATAAATGTGATCGAACTAGCCATACTTAGTAATGGTGCTATTAAAGAATCTAAACCAGAAACTATTAAAGAAACTGGGGCAAGTAAAATTTCAACAATTTTTAATAATAAAATTACAATCACTTTTAACCTTCTTTCCTTGTCCATCTATCCCAGACATAAGCAGAACCCATAACAACAGGTATAATCTGCAAAATTCTATAGACTGCCCACCAGAAAAATGCAAACATTAGCAAATTTCTAGCTAAACCTATATAAATTTTTGGAACTTTACAAATTGAAGTTATTAAATTATAACCTTTAGCATATTTTTGACCACCAGAATTATATAAACCACCTAAATGTGGACTAGTTAAATCCCAGTAAGCATTAGAACATTGATTTCCATATGAAAAACCTACTGAATCTAATGGTAAATATGTTGTATTTAAAACTCTTGTAATCTGTTCAAAGCTAAACATAGATCGCAAATTTCCGAGTTCTTGATTTAAATCATTATCAGCTGGAACAAATATAGCTTTAATCATTTCTGGAATTTTAGCTGGTAAATTATAAAGAAAATTCCAAATATTTTTAACAGCTTCAATTAAACCGCTAAATAAATTACTAATACCGTTTATAATATTATCTACAATCACAGAAATAACTTTTTGCATTCTAATAATTGAATCAATCATTGGCTGAAAAAATCCTTTAATTCCACCTAAAATATCAAGATTAAAACCACCACCGCTATTATTTTGACCATTATTATTTTGATTTTGATTACTTCCACCAACTGGATCGATCAAAAAACCGCCTTCGTTTCTATTCCATTCATTTTTTAAAAGAGTTGAACCACCAAGTAGAGTTAAACCTTTTTCAAAATCTTCATCTGTAAAACTTTCTAAATCATAAGATTCATAATTATATGAATCATTTACATATAAATAATTTCTATTTATTTTCTGAGTTTTTCGACTGTAATCAAATTTAAGATAAGAACCTGCCTTAAGTTTAATTTTAAACTTTCCAGCTTCTTGAACCATTTCTAAACCACAAGGATTTTTAGTTTTAACTTCTGAACCATATCGATTTTCTTTATAATCACAAATATATGCAATACCTTTTAATTCTTCGCCATATGGATTTCTAGCGAAAAAATAATAATGCATATCAATTTTACGACTTTCTGTAATTCCAGAATTTGAATAAAATCTGGAAATTATATAGCGATCATCTTCGGGTGATATTTTATAGCTTTCAACTGCGAGGGCGTTTTTGTTTAGAATCCCAAATAAACCAAAGCATAATGCAAAGCCAAAGAATAAAAAATAAATTTTCCATTTATTCATAACCTACCTTTTAGGGCGTACTTTCATATTTTTAATAATATATAATGCTAAAACAGTAAGCATTATAATAACGAGCCAAGTTATATCATCAAATTTCACAAATTTATTGTGAAGTGGTGTAAAATAATAAACATCTTGCATAAATAAAAATTCCTAACTTAACACAACAAAAAACACTAATTATAATCTATCTCTAAATAGCACGTTCATAACCATAGAGTAGATAAGGTGAATACCAGCTAAAACGCCTATAACTGGTAGCAAAAACACAAAACCTTTCGAGAAAAGGTCTAAAATAATGTTGATTACTTCGCTTGATGATATATTTTGAACCATTATTTACCTTATAAATTAAATTAAGCTTGAATTTTAGCCTAAAAGCGGTTTTGAAAAGGCTTGAAATATGTTTGATATAGATTTAGGTTTTAACCGTAAACAAAAAATAAAAAACAAACAGACAAAATAAAGAACTAACCGCTTTTATTTGATGCAATTTTTAAAGTTTTACAATCTAAATTATTTTCAAGATAATTTAATTTTTAAATTACTTTTAATATTATAGTTGAGCAGTTTTGAATCTTGCTCGGGATTGTAAAGAAAGCAGGGGACTAAACCCGACCATTCTTTCCGCGGTTGATAACCTTTCGCACGATAGTGATACCTACCATACCTACAAGAATAGGTGCAACAAAAGTTAGACCGTTTGAAAATGCTGCTTCAATTCCGTTGATAATTTGAGTGTTCAAATTTTCTGGAAAATTGATAGCTCCAAATGTTTGAAGTGCTTGCATTTTTTAAGCTCCTTTTTTAAATTTAATATTATTTTTATTTTTGTTCGCTTTTTGTTTTGCGAGCTTGGGCTAACAGTTTAAGTTTTACATAGGCTGTTAGTCCTCGTTTAGAATATTATCGATTTTATCAATTTGAGAAATTCGAGAAACAACATCTTTAAGACCAAATTTATCTTTAGGATCTACAAAATAGCGGATTTCAAGGCCATTTTTAAAATGCAAAGTCATAGTCGTATAGACATTACCAGTTTTTGGTGATTCTTGAGTTTTAAGAGATACACGAGAGAGAGTTGAAATAATATTATCTTCATTTAATTGATTCTTGTTCATAAAATTTTTTTCCTTATATTTTATTAAAATTATTTTATATTTACAAGGACATTGTATCAAAAAGAGAATTTATGTCAAGGGTCGCACAATATATCTTTTACGACATCATATATAAAAATAACTTTTAAAAAACTATATTTCGTGGAATATAATAAAATAATAGATAAAATAATAGATCTTATATAAATTATAACTCAGTAAATTATTAATGAGGAAAGAGCGGGAATTACAAAAAATATTTTCCTTATATAATTTAAAAATTCTTTGAGCTTAATTTCTCAAATATTCATCTTTTCTGACAGATAAAAAATAATTTTCCACACCCCTACCTTATTTATTTTTTGACAATTTGACTTTTTTATTTTTTAATATTATAATATGTTTTTTATATTTTTCCCTGCTCTTCTTATTCTTAATTATAGCATAGAACAAAAAGCGAACAAACCTCTTCTCTTTTTTGTTATTATTTATAATAACCTTTTCCTTCAATCCTTAGATCTATGTAATTTGGTGAAATTTTATGAGTTCTAAAATATTCAATAGCTTTTTTAAAGTTAATAATTTGCCCTTCTGCGGAATCGGCTGTCGACATCCTCGCAAAGTAACTTATACCTTCTACAGAAACTTCAACCTGTCGTAAACTAAGGGGCGGAATACGAATTTTCGAAACCTCTAACCCCTGTTTGTTCGCAGCAGAAACTAGTTTTCCAATAAAGCTAAAAAAGCTACTACTCGCAACATTTTTACCATTAGAAACTATAGCACCACTATCATCAATTATATTTAGTGACGGTTTTTCAAAATTATTAACATTAAAAGATACACCTTCAGAATCGACGAAAAATTCTTTACCATCGACCAACCAAGAAGCAACGGGTTTTCGAAAATCAAGATAAATTTTATATGAGGTTAAACCATTAAATTTAATATCCGAAATGGATAATACCTCTGGATAATCTTTTTGGAGGCTTTCAAGTAAAGCATTTTTATTTAAATTTGATAAAATTCGTTCACTCGGATTTATATTTAAATATTCTTCAACTGATTTTTCATATTTACTTAAATTTTGGCTTTTTGACTCATTTGAAACTATTGAAACCTTAGAAATAAACTGAAATAAAAATATAGAAATTAAACTTATAAAAATAGCTAAAATCACGAAGAAAGCACCTAGCTTTCTTCGGCGAATAACTAATTTTTGATTTTCTGAACGCTCAGAATGCTCTTTCTGATGCCGTGAAATTGTTTTTCCACGCCGAAAATCGCCCTTCTCTCTTAAGCGTTCTTCTAGAATCTTTTCGCGCATTTCACGTCGAGTTAAGTTTTTTTCTTCTTTCATCTAACTATAATTATACCATAAGCTCAATATTTTTTATAGCTTTGCGGCTTCAAAAATCATTTCTGCAACATCTTTAGCAGCATTCGGCTTAGCAAATTTGCTAAATTCTTTGCCAAGCTTAAGCATTTCTTCTGGATTCTCTAAAGTTCTCAAAATTTCATCTGAAAGAATTTCTGGATTTTTTTCAATTTCATCATCTGAAACAATCTTAACAGCATTAGATTTTTGATAAACCTGCGCATTTTTTAATTGATGTCCACCCGTTAATCTTGCGTTTGGAACAAGAATTGTTGGCTTGTGAAGCGCGGCAAGTTCAAGGTTTGAAGTTGCACCAGCCCGAGCAACAACCAAATCTGCGGCAGCTAAGAACTTCCACATGTCTTTCGACACAAAACTTAACAAGCAAAAATCCTTCGAAAATCCATCAGTCTTTCTCTTAAGTTCATCAAATTGAGATACGCCAGAAATTAGAACAATTTGAGTAGATTCTGAAAGCTCCCTACCCTTCGAAACTACCGCATTATTAAGCCGAGCTGCACCAAGACCGCCACCAGTAACTAAAACAAGAGGCTTATCTTTCGAAAACCCGAGTTCAACCTTAAAATTATCTTGTTCTTCTTTGCTATATTTTTTAAAATTTTCAAGCACTGGAATTCCAACGTATTTTGAAATTTCTTTTGGATAATTATAAAATTCAAGTGGTGCGCCTGTTGCAATCCTTTTAGCAAATTTCGAAATAATACGATTAGCTAAACCTGGGTGAGCATCAGAATCATGAATTACAATTGGAATTCTCAAAATCCAAGCGCTTATTCCAACAGGAACACAAACAAACCCGCCTTTACAGAAAACAACATCTGGTCGCCAAAAAATTAGTTTGAAAAAAGACTGAAAAATACCGGCAATATTTCGAAAAATATCTATAAGATTTCCGAAAACAACACTTGGAATTGTAAGATGCTGCCAAAAAGTCAAATGATTATAGCGGCGAAATTTTCCACTTGAAATTTTTGAAATTTCAACCCTTTCACCAAAAGAATCAGTCATTATTTTTTTAGCCTGTGGTGCAAATTTTTTATCACACCAAAAATGTAATTCTACTTTTGGATTTTTCTTTAAAATTTCTTTAAAAACTGCCACGATTGGAACTACGTGACCGCCCGACCCACCGCCGACTGCCAATATTTTCATTGCCTTCCTCCTTAAAATCTTCAACTTGAGTAAATGATGTGTAATTCGAAATATTAAACACAACACCAAGAACTGTCAAAATAACAACCAAACTCGTTCCACCATAAGAAATTAACGGAATTGTAATACCTTTAAGTGGAAATAGCCCAACCATCGCTGCAATATTAATAATTGTTTGCGAAGCTAGCCACCCAGCAACACCGGCCACAAAAAGGCGGCTCGCGGGGTTTTCCATTTTTGAAATAATTACAAGAAGCTGATAAAACAGCCCGAAATAAATTGCAATAATAAAAATTAAACCGACAAAACCAAACATTTCTCCCATTACGGCAAAAATTGAGTCATTAATGGTTTCAGGCAAATAGCCAGCAGATTGAACTGAATTTCCAATCCCTAAGCCCAAAACTCCGCCCGATCCAATCGCGAGCTTTGCATTACAAATATGATATTGGTCCTTACCACTTTCGGTTAAAATGTTGCTACAATCGCCACTCGAAAAAGTTAAAATTCGAGAAATTCGATGAGGTTCAAAAACAATCAGAAGAACAACCCCAGCCAAAACCAACACACCAATTGGAATTATTTTTTTAGACTTCATCCCCGCAATAATAAACTGGAATGCAATTGCAATAATAATTGTCGTTGCTGTTCCGAGATCTTTTTGAAAACCAGCAATCACCAAAAGCACCGCAATAATCACAACTGAAGCCGGTAGAATCGTTTCTTTATAACTGTTGATTTTTCCCTTCGAAGCTTGAGCGCCAAGGAAAGTTGAAAGAAGCAAAATCACGCCAATCTTTAAAAACTCAGCTTGTTGAAAACTGAAACCAGAAAAGCCAAACCAGCGACAAGCTCCATTTTCACAAATTACAGGAGGAAGATTAAACAACGCTAAGCCTGCAAGAGCTACGCATAAAATTAGAGAAAAAATAAAGAATTGTAATGATTTCGAAAAAATCCAGTTGAGTGGAATTGCCTTCATTCCAAAAAAGAAAACCAAACCAACCAAAATATAAATTAGATGTCGCCAAAAGAAATAATAATCATCATAGTTCGCACCTTTAGCAATATTCAATGAATTTGCCCGCTGTGGACTTAATGAAAACATTACAACCAAACCAATCAGCAGCAATAGACAGATAAAAAGAAATAGCATATAATTTGCACGATGCTTGCGGATTTTTTCGAAACCTTCAAGATTGAGGCGTTTTTTATTGTCAGCTTTAACACTTTCGTAAATTCTCACGCAAGGATTTACAATAAAAATTAAAAACATTGAACGAATTAAAAATATAACTCGTTCCAAAAAACCTGCAAAATCACCGTTCAAAAATTGCTGAAAAATCACAGAAAAATTATCATTCTTCAAATCACTTTTCAAAAAGCTTTGGTTGCGTGATTTTCGAAAAGATGAATTTCGAACTTGTGGCGTTCGAGCTTGACGACGAGATGAATAGTTTTCAAAACCCCGTCGTTCACTCAAATTCCTATTTCTTCTTTCCATTTTAAAGAATTTTATGCTCTGCCAGCGCTAAAATTACACCAATAAAGGCCATAACCATTCCGATAATCCAAAAACGCATTGTGATTTTAGTTTCTTCCCAGCCGGTAGCTTCAAGATGATGATGAATTGGTGCAGAAATAAAGATTTTTCGCTTAAATACTTTTTTCGAAAAAATTTGAATCGCGCTTGAACCAGCTTCGATCACAAAAATTAAGCCAATCACAGGAAGAAGAAGGAGTGAATTTGTAAGCATTGCAACCACTCCGAGAGTCGTTCCCCAAGCGAAAGAACCAACATCGCCCATAAAGAAACGCGCAGGATAGACATTAAACCATAAATATGCAAGTAGTGCGCCAAGAACAGTAAAACAAAATACCGCTAAATTATGCTGATTCTGAACAAGAGCAATAATTCCGAAAGCACCGAAAGCAGCACTCAATAATCCACCCGCCAAACCATCAAGCCCGTCAGAAATATTTACAGCATTACTTGTTGCAACAATAGCAAAAATGAATAGTGGAACCATCCAGTATCCGATTTCAAGATTACCAATAAAAGGAATCATAACACTTGTAAAGTGAAGTTTAAAAGTAAAAAACCACGCCAAGAAACCAGCAAGAGAGATAATCATCGCAAACTTAACAGGGGCACGGAGTCCAGCATCTTTACGATTCGAACCCCAGATATTTAAGATGTCATCGATCAGACCAATAAATGCACCACCAGCAAGCCCAGCAAGAGGCAACCAAGTTTGTTCACGCCTCAAATTTAATAAAACAGAAATAATAATAACTGCAATTACGCCAATAATTCCTGCCATAGTAGGAATATTACGTGCGATTTTTTTAGCGTGCAATTTATTTACAACAGTTAAAGCTTCACCTGTAACAGATGCTGTTTTTTGCTTCTTCCAGAATTTATACTTATAAGCAACAAAAGTATAAATTGGAGTTAAAGCCATTGCCAGAATGAACCCAGCAAGACTAAATAATGCAGAAACGATTAATTGATTTGTGATATTTAACATATTCCCTCTTTAATTCTTTGGTTTAATCTCTAAATAATTTAATAGCCAGTTTGAAATTTCGGTGAAAATCGGTGCGGCGTCTTTCGAACCTTGCAAATTCTGATTTTCACCCCAAACCGCTACCATTATAACATACTCGGCTTCATCTCCGCCACCAAAACCAACATAACTACCAATTGTCTGATAATCAACATATTTTCCACCAACGATTGTCTGGCTTGTTCCAGTTTTTCCGCCAATTTGATACCCCGATGGATCTTTTACACCACCAACTTTTCGAACACCTTCCAAAACTTGCTTCATCTGTTCGCTAGTTTCTTTCGAAATTACCGCTTCTTTATTAATTTCGGGCTCTTTTTTCGAAAGCTTTCCATTTTCATCAACCGTTCCTTCAATCACGCTTAGCTTATATAAAGTTCCACCATTCACTAGTGAAGAAAAAGCATTTGCCGTTTGAAGCATTGTGGTGGTCATACCTTGACCAAAAGTCATATTCGAATATCGAACTGCATTTCCTTCAGCTTTTTTTGGTGAAACTAACAAACCTTTGCTTTCAAGAATTTCAATTCCAGTCTCCCGCCCAAGCCCAAAACGATTGTGGAAATAATCATAAATCTTATCCCGAGCAGTCGAGTTAAGGCTTCCACCACCAAGAAGCTTTCCAATAGTCACCATTCCAGTATTGAGCGAATAATTCATAGCTGTTTGAAGCGTAATTGAACCAGTATGCCCCAAAACTGCATTTTGAATTACAATATCTTCAATTCTAATTGAATCAGTATTATTGTATCGAGTTGAAGGGCTCGCAACACCTTCATTAATTCCTGTTGCCATTGTGAAAGATTTTATCACCGAACCGTTTTCGTAAGCCATTGTTGCAGTATTATTATTATATACTGAACTCTTTTCAACCTTGCCATAATCTGCTGGGTTGTAAGTTGGGTAGTTCGCCATTGCCATAATTTTACCATTTTTTGGATTCATAACCAAAACTGAGCCATTTTTCATACCTTTTGACTCCATTTGCGATTTTAAAACCTTTTCAACGCGAGCCTGAATATTACGATCAATTGATAATGCGATATTTTTTCCATTTACAGCTGGTTTTTCAATATTTTCGCTTCCAACTTCAATAACCTGATTAAACGCATCAGTAGTAATTTTTTTATAGCCATCAGTCCCCGTCAATTCTTTATTCATTGCCTGCTCAATGCCATAATTTCCACCATTATCATTTACGAAACCAAGAACTTGTGCAGCTAAATTTCCCTCAGGATAAACCCGGCGAGTTTCTGCAGTAAATCCGACCCCATGAAATTTCTTTTCACGAATTGCATTTGCCTGTTTTAATGAAAGTTTAGTTCCAATAACTTGATATCGCGTGCTGGTTTTTTCGAAAAGCTTTTCAAAATCATCCCTTAAATTTCCGCCAGCAATTTTCCTAAACTCTGAAATAATTTCACTTTTTTTAACTTTTTTTGAATTTGCAATTTCCTGCGGGTCAATCCAAAGCGTATAAACAGTTTCATTCAAAACCATTTTAGTTAGTTTTTTGCCGTCCATTGCATAAATTAAACCGCGTTGAGCTTTAATTTCGAATTGTTTTCTCTGACCTTTATCGGCACGAGCACGATAATCTGCGCCTTCAATAACTTGCAAGAAAAAAAGTCGAACCACAATTACCGCAAAAATCCCTAAAATTGAGACTGCGAGATAACCTGTTCGACTTTTATTCTTAAAACCTAAAATCATATAATTCTATTTTATCACACTTTTTGTGATTTTTTGAAAAAAGCTTAACCTTATTTTGCGTAAGAAACCGACGCCGGAGTTGTCATTTTCTTTGCAACTTCGCTATTTTCAATATTCGAAAGCGCTGTAAGTCGTGCGTTTTCCACTTCTAAATCAGCCTTTTTAGTTTCTAAATCTGAAATTTTCGAATCAATTTGCTGAATTTCATTTCCATAAAGCGCTGGTTTAGAAGAATTCATTAAGAAGATAATTCCAAGAACCGCAATCAAAACACCAAGCATCAAAAATTGCGTTACTGCACCAAGTTTTGCTGTTGGCTGAAAAATAGCGATATTATTATTTCTTCCATATGACCGCGACGAAACTTGTGTTTGGCGACGGCGACTAACATAATTTGTGTTTGTTTTATACATTGGTTTTTGTTGCGTTAAATTTAATATTCAATAAAATAAAGCACCAGACCAGTTTTTGGCTGGTGCCTTAAAGTTTAGTTTCTGTTTTAAATTTTTGTTTTTGTTTTTCGAAAGTGTCAAATACTATCGAAAATTAACTTTTACGCGAGCTTGTTCGTTAGCATAGCTTACTTTGATTGTTTTTGGCATCTCGCCTCCTTTTGTTTTTTTATTTTCTAATGCTCACTCGCAACTTTGCACTGCGGGCTCGCGGATTGTTAACATCTTCTTTTGCGCCATCAAGCGGTTTTTTGGTAATTGTCTGAAATTTAGACTCCAAACCTTTTTTCGAATCTTCTTTGAAATAATTCTTTACTATTTTATCTTCAAGACTGTGGAAAGTTATAATTCCAACTCTTCCACCTGAATTTAATAGTTTCGGAAGCAATTTTAAAACTTCCTCAACTTGTTGAAGTTCATTATTCACCGCGATTCGAATCGCTTGAAAAGTGCGCGTTGCGGGGTGCGTTTTCTGCCAACCGCCTTTGTGCACGCTTAAAATTAAATCAGCCAGCTGCGTTGTGGTCTCAATTCTCTGCTTTTTTCGAGCTTCTAAAATTTTCGAAACAATCCTTTCAGCAAAACCGCGCTTTTCTTCGCCAAATTCAATTAAAATTTGCAAAAGTTCGTTCTTGCTTGCGAAATTCACAATATCTGCCGCTGTTTTTTTCTGCGCAGGATTCATTCGCATATCAAGCGGGCCATCTTTTCGAAAAGAAAATCCCCTTTCTGCAATATCTAACTGAGGTGAAGAAACACCCAAATCTGCCAAAATTATATCAAATTTTTGACCTCTTTTTACCAATTCTTTTGCGGCCGAAAGAAAATCTTTATGCAAAATCTCTACACCTTCATTTTTAAACCGTTGAAGCGTGCGAATTGCATTTTCATCTCTATCAACTAAAACCGAGTTTTCGAAATTATCGGTTATACGCAAAAATTCGCCAGCGTGTCCTCCGTATCCTGCCGTAAAATCGAGATAACTTTCACCTCTCTTTGGCTGGATTTGTTGTAGACTCGCTTGCAATAAAACTGGTATGTGAACTGATTCTTCTGTGTAATTCATAAATTTAAAGCCACCTAACTGATGATTAAACTTTTTATTTTTGTTATATTTTTGTTTTAAGATTCATTATAAGTTTAGCTTTTTGCTTGGCGTATAGCCAACCATATTGCTGTTTGAGAGACTTATATATGAGGTGGAGTTTTATTTTGGGAGGTTTTAAAATGTGCTCCAGCTATTATTTTAACCTGGTTACTGGAATTTGTCCAGCTGTTTAATCACCAGATAGTTGACCTTAAATTAAAAACTACATCTATTTTAACGTGCTTTTATTTTTGTTTAGTGGTTTTTCTGTTTGTTTCTGTCGTTGCCACTGATTTAAGTTTACCGCGAATTATTTTTTTTCGCAAGACCTATTTTTGACAAATACGCAAATTTAGAAATAATTTTTTATATATTTTTCCACAACTATGTGGAAAAGCAAGGCTTTTAACAGATATTCCCCGCTTTTCCACAATGCTTGTGTTTAATTGTTGAAAACTAATTTATCGTGGCAATAATGCACTAATTAATGCAGTATCATATTTTGTTGTAGACATTAGAATCAAGTATGTTACAAACACAACAAGATTAATTGCAAGTGAAAGAACCAAAACCGCACTTCGAAAATCTTGCGTAACTTGGTCAACCACTACTGTTCCATCTTCAGCAATAATGATTCCATTATTTGTAAGCAAAGTTTTAGCTTTTTTAATATCTTGCTCTTTTTTTGAAACTTTTGTAGTTTTTTCAGCAACTTTTTTAGTTGTAGTTTTTTTAGCAATTTTTGTTTCTGTTTGTTTTTTTGTCATTTTTATTCCTTTTTTGTTTATTTGACTTATTTGATCTTAATTGTTTTGTATGTTTATATAATAGCATAAGTTTTTTAAAAAGTCAATAGCTTTTATGCTAAATTATTCTAAAATATTTCAAAGCCCTCTGCCAACAATTTGTTCGCTTGACATTGTGTAGTTTTATTTTATTTTATTTTTTGACATTTCACTATTTTATTGTTTTCATATTTTTAAACCTTTAACCCTTATTATTCCATAAAAAATAACCAAAATTAAAAGACTCTCGAATTTCCGAAAGCCTTTTGCATACAATTAATTTTGAAATAAATTTGATTAAAAATCTACTTTATATAGCATCTTCGCCAAAGAGTTTTTTTATGCGAGCTTCAATCGAACCTTTGTGACGGCCTAACTCTTTACTCAATTTAGCAATTAAATCTGCGTCAATTTTACCATTTTCGAAAACCATTTCTTGCAATTTCGAATCATCGACAAGCCCCCATGCACGATATGCATTTGGATATTCTTGCCGCATTTTTTCAAGCTTTTCAGCCCAAATTGTTTTTGATGGTTTTGTTTCAATAATTTCACCCGCTTCACGCTTTTTAGTGACTTCCTTCAAGTGCGAAAAACGTTTTTCAGCTTTTAAGCTTTCATTTTTAAGTCTAAAATCAATCTTTTGTGCCTCTTCGCTAACCATCAAAGCGGTGCGGTTTATTCCAAGTAAATAGAGTTTATCAAGAGAGCGAACACGAGAAAGCGCCACATACCCCATTCCTTCAGAAAAGGCTTTTCGAAGGTCGATTCGAGCGGCATCGAGTGTCATTCCCTGACTTTTATGAACTGTAATTGCATATGCTAGTCGGAGTGGAATTTGCATAATACTTGCTCGCTTTTTTTCACCATCACGCATTTCCCAAGTTTCTGGCACCATTGTAATAATTTTACCATTTCGAAATTGAACAATCGGGTAGTCTGTTAATCTTTCAAAATCAATAACTTCACCAATTGAACCATTCACATATTGGCGGTTTTGGGCATTTTTTACCGCCATTACTAAAGCGCCTTTTTTAAGTCGCAAGAGTTCTGGTGCAAGAACGGATTTTTGCAAAGTTTCAACGTAGTTTTTTGCACCAGTTGTAGTTTGTGCAAAATGAAACTCCTCACCTTCAAGTTCGGCAAGCTTTTGCTCATTAATTTTATCAACATCAATATTAGTAGTGTGGAGTTCTGTTAAGTTTTTCGAAAAATCATCACTTTCAAAATTAGGCTCAATATCAATACGATCAAGCAAACTTTGAGCGTGTTTTCGGCGTAAATCATCCGCTCTAAGTGCGTTTAAAATTTCAGATAGTTCATCATTTTTTTGGCGGTGATTTTCCTCAAGATAGCAAATTGTAAATTCAGCAAGTTTCCAGGCATTCGAATGAATTGCAAAACCGCCAGTTCGCCCACCAGCTCGGTTAATTGGTGGTAGCTGAAAAAAGTCGCCACATAAAATTACTTGAATCCCACCAAAAGGTTTGTCGTTTTGGCGAATTGTGCGACAAATTTCTTCAACCATGTCTAGTCGAAAATCGTGTAGCATAGAGATTTCGTCAATCACCAGAATATCTGTATTTTTAATAATTTCAGCCCGCGTTTTTGGGAATTTTTCGAAAAATTTTCTCGAAAGGTAATCATAAATTCCAATTCCGCTCCAAGCGTGAATAGTATTTCCTCCAAGATGAGTTGCCGCTAAACCAGTGGTAGCCGTAACACTAACCTTTTTTCCAGAATTTTTCGTAAGCTTAATAAACTGGTTAAGCGTAAAAGTTTTTCCACTTCCCGCCGCGCCAGTTAAAAAAACATTTTCGCCTGAGAGCATAATCTCCAGTGCTAACGCTTGCTTCATTTTCGAAAACTACTCACTTCCGATCATTCGTGGCGGTTCACCTTCTGGCTCGTCGAGCAATTTTTTGCTTTTAATTTCATAACGGCGCCCAGTGATTTCGCTCAAGATATAATCTTCATTAATTAAATTCACAAACATATCCAAATCGTTGCCATCCATAATAATGATCGCACCGTTGTCGTCCGTCATTAATTCAAGCTGCATTTCATCGGCATATTCAACCACTTTTTCTTGTGAAATTTCACCAATTTCATCCATTTTTTGTAATTTTGTAGCAGCCTTTTTGTGTTCGCGAACCAAAGTTTGCAAATCTAAGCCATCAGGAAAACTTAATTTATACTTTCTTTCGATTTCCAAAACTTTTTTATCAGCTAAAACTTGTTTTTTATAATCATAATTAAAGAGTTTTTCGAATTTTCCTTGGTTGAAAATAAAGATATCATTATTTACGATCAAAACTTGATTATCTGGCTGGATTTTTAAACCAAATTCAGGCTCAAATGCACCAAATTTACCATTTCGAAATTCCCAAGCAGTTGCTCCGCGCAAAACCTGCCCTTGCATAATTTGTTTAGCAACATAAAATTTCTCGCCCTTCGAATTTGTAAACCTTGCCAAAATTCCTTTAATCCGCTTAAAATCATGTTCGTTTTCGTTAAATTCCACGATATCAGAATATTGCGTTTCGATTATATTTAATAGCGTATCAGCGTGTTGAACTTTTTGTAGTTCAGTTTTTAAAAGCACATCTTTGCCCGCGCCACCATCCATTTCATAATCTCGAACGCTCAAACCAGTTCCTGCGCCCATATTTACAAAGTTTATCATATCAAACAAAAACAACGGCTTAATTTGTGAGTTCAATTCGCTCGAAAAGCTAGTTGTAAAAGGCACAAAATTTTTATTAAATAAGAAAAATTCTACATCAAGCTCATTTTTGATTCCATCAGTTAAATTTGCCCACTGAAAAATATCAGTTGACTCATCTTTTTTCGAATTTTCAGCTTCTTCAAAATTTTGGTCTTTATTTGAAATTTCAACCTCGTTTTCTGTCGGATTTTCAGTATTTTTAATCTCAGCGTTTTCAGTTCTAATATCTTCTTCCATATAGTTCTATTATACCATAAACATTAAAAAATATTTATATCTAATTAAATATTAGTTGAATATCAGAAAAAACTCACCCGCCAATAACTCATTATACTTCAAGAATAAAGCAAACAATCTCTTTAAAAATTGCCGATTTTAACTTTTTATGATACAATTTAAGAATGAAAATTGCAATTTTAGGGCGTCAGCCAAGTATTGGGATCGCCGAACTCGAAAGTGTTTTTGGCGGCGATAAAATTCGTGTACTGGGTGATTATGCCTGTCTTATTGAAACCGAAAAACTCAATGTTTCGCATTTTGGCTCAATTTTAAAAACCGGCCAAGTTGTTTTTGAAGTCAATTCAACAGATTGGCGAGATGTTTCAAAAAAAATAACCAAAATTTTTGAACAAGATTTTGCAGGTTTTAACGGAAAAATTACACTAGGAATTTCATCTTATGGCTTAAAAATTCGGGCGAACGAAGTTTCGAAAACTGGAGCAATTATTAAACAAAAGCTTAAAAATCACGGTGTTTCAGTGCGAATAATTCCTTCGAGAACCGCCGAGCTTTCAACCGCAATTTCGCACAATAATAAGCTTGGCTTAAGCGAGAAAAAAATCGAAATTTTAGTAGTTCGTGGCGGTAAAAAAACAATTGTTGCTTTAAGTGAAGGCGCGCAAAATATCACAAGCTATGCTAGACGCGATCAAAACAGGCCGAAGCGCGATGCTTTTGTTGGGATGCTGCCGCCAAAACTTGCCCAAACAATGATCAATCTCGGTGTTGGCGAGAATCAGCCACAGATTCAAGCACTTTTTGGTAAAAAAACTTTCGAAAAGCCAGAAATCCTCGATCCTTTTTGCGGCACTGGCACAGTTATTCAAGAAGCGCTTTTAAAAGGTTTTAAAGCAAATGGGACAGATTTGAGTGAAAAAATGGTGGAATTTTCGAAAGAAAATAGTGGTTGGTTTATGCGAGAGTTTAAACCGCACGGTGGACTTGGAGAAATTTACGAAGCTGACGCTACAATTGAAAAATGGAGTTTTGCAAAAAAACTTTCAAGCGTGGTTTGCGAGACCTACTTAGGGCAACCATTTTCTGCTCCACCCTCGCCCAAAAAATTAGCAGAAGTTCGCGAAAATTGCAATCGTATAATTTCGAACTTTTTAAAGAATTTATCGCAGCAAATTCCAGAAGGCACACAGATTTGTATTGCTGTTCCTGCCTGGAAAACACAAAATGGTGATTTTTCTCACCTTCCACTTATTGACTTTTTAAATGAGCTGGGTTATAATAGAAAGGAATTTATGCGCGTTAAACCACAAGATCTAATATATTATCGCGAAGATCAAGTTGTGGCGCGTGAATTATTAGTACTAATAAGGAGTAAAAATGTCACACGTTAAATCGGGTGGTTCAAGTAAGAACGTCCACAACAACGCCGGTCAACGCCTTGGCGTTAAACGATTTGGTGGCCAAAAAGTTAACGAGGGCGAAGTTCTCGTTCGACAGACTGGTGCAACTAAATTGGCTGGTGAAGGAACTTACATGAGCCGAAATTTCACGATTCACGCCAAACAAGACGGTGTTGTGAAATTTAAACAAATCCAAAAACGCAAATTTACTGGCAAAACAGAACGACGCACAGTTGTAGAAGTTGTTGCTGCGTAATTGCAATAAAAAATGAGCCTTTCGAAAGATTGACTCATTTTTTATTTTACTCATTTTGGATCCGCTAGTAATCTTCACCAATGCCCAAATGTTCACGAACCTTCTCAATCACATCTGAAATCATCACCTGAGATTTAATAAGATATTCATCAACGCCAAGTTTTTCAGCTCGCTCACGATCACTTTCTTGGCTTAAAGCGGTAAGCATAATAATTTGCAGATTCATTGTTTCAGGAGTATTCCGAAGGATATCTAACACATCAAAGCCCGAGATTTTTGGCATCATTGCATCAAGAATCATTAAATCTGGACGATATTTTAAAGCTGTGGTCAACGCTTGCTCGCCGTCATGAACTTCCATAACCTCAAAATCTTCCATTTCAAGCCTTGCACGATATACGCTAGCCAAAACCTCATCGTCTTCAACTAATAAGATCTTTTTTCTTGCTTCCATTTTCCCTCCTAAATAGTTCTGCAATTATTTTAAAATTTCTAACGCCTTGTTTTTTTGAATATCGTTTAATAAATAACTTTCACCCTTTGGCGCGCTCACTTTAATATCTGGCGAAATTCCATTATTCGAAATATTTTTTCCACTTGGCGTAAACCATTTTGCAATCGTAACTTTCAATAAAGCTCCATTTGGCATATCAATAGTAGTCTGAACGCTTCCCTTACCGTAAGATTTTTCACCAACAATTTGAGCAGCTTTATGTTCTTTTAAAGCGCCTGCAACAATTTCACTTGCACTAGCCGAGGAGCCGTCAAGCAAAATCACAGTTTTAATACCTTTCAAAGGATTGTCACCAGTCGCTCGAATCTCTTCAACCGTTTTTGAACCAGTTTTTTCACTAACGATCAAAGCATTTTTTTCAAGCCATAAGCTTGCAACAGTTTTTGCAGCTTGAACATATCCGCCACCATTTCCGCGTAGATCTAAAATAACTTTCGAAATTCCCTCATTTTTAATTTCTTCGGCATATTTTTTCGCCAAAACACCAGTTTCACTATCAAATCGATAAATTGAAAGTGTTGCGACACCATCTTTCTTCGAGAGTTCCACACTTGGATTTTCAATTTTCGCACGCGTTACTGAGAATTCTTTCTTTTCACTGCCACGAACCACGCCAATCTTAACAGTTGTTCCAGCATCTCCACGAATTTTTTTGCTAATTTCAGAAACATTTTCTTTCGAGACATCTTCACCATTAACTTTCGAAATTATATCACCCGCTAAAATTCCTGCACTTTCAGCTGGATTTTTAGCTAATACTCGCACAACCTTAACAAAGTCGCCATCTTTTGCGAGCTCAACACCAATTCCTGTTCCAACGTCACCACTTAAGCTTTTATTGAATTCTTCGGCCTCTTTAGAGGTCATATACTCTGTATATTTATCTCCCACCGCTTCAACTAAACCTTTCGAAGCACCATCGATAATTTTTTGTTTATCAATTTCGCCATCAAAATTTGAGGCTAAAGCTTGATAAGTTTTTTCGACATTCGAAAAATCTATTCTTTCAACCTTTTTCAGCCCAAAAACTGGCGCAATTAAATTTCTAATATCATCTATTCTTGAGCCACCCGCAAAGCCTAAAACCAGCATAAAAACTGAAACCAAAACCAGCGTTGAGCGTTCAACTTTTTTACCTCTATCCATAAATTCCATTATATCACAAAAGCACAAGCATAACAAAAAAATAAGCTCTGAAAGATAAGTTTAATATTTAGTG
This sequence comes from uncultured Saccharimonas sp. (SeqCode), assembly GCA_963522115.1. Taxonomy (GTDB): domain Bacteria; phylum Patescibacteriota; class Saccharimonadia; order Saccharimonadales; family Saccharimonadaceae; genus Nanogingivalis. The sequence goes on from CAUQWN010000002.1 coordinate 151,446, forward strand.
CCTTAAAATAATTTGAATTTGCACTGTTCTTATGCTATATATTATTTTTATTTCTTCAAAAGATTTCGCAATATAAGTTCAGGATTTTCTAAAGTAAGTTTTGTAATTTGATAGCTTTCTGAATCGTGATAATCAATTTCTTGAATAGATTCATTAAAATTGTATATTTTTGAATTTGGTAAAGTTGTAATAATAGGGGAATGAGTAGCTATGATGAATTGAGCTCCGCTTTGCGTTAGTTCATATATTTTTGCCATAAAGGCTAATTGATTTTGTGGGGAAAGAGCAGCTTCTGGTTCATCTAAGATATATAATCCATTAGGTTTAAATTTATTTAAAACCAGACCTAAGAATGCCTGACCGTGCGAGCGTTCGTGAGGGATTCCGCCGTAAGAATCTAACTTATATCCCATAGCAATCTCTCTACTGTATATATCTTCCAGATAAGTAGCTACATTATAAAAACTTTCAGCCCTCAAGAAAAATCCATCCCGTGGTCGCTTAGCTCCTCTAACAATCTGAATATATTCACTAAGGTTTGAATGCGTTTCTTTAGTTGCAAAATTAAAATTAACAGTTCCACCCTCAGGATTAAATCCTAAAGAAACCGCAATACCTTCAAGTAAAGTTGATTTACCACTCCCATTTTCGCCCATAAAAAAGGTAATAGGAGAAGACAAATTTAAAGAATCAATGGAATTTATTGATGGAATTTCAGAGTAGTATTTACCTTTAGGTATAGGTTTTATCTTTATTTCTTTGATAAAAGCATCCATTATATCCCCTTTCATTTTTTATTATATCATTTTTAATAGATAAAGAGAAACTTTTAATAATAAAAATTGATAGCTTCTTTTGGTAAAAATCTATCCAAAACTTTATAAAGACATCCTACTTCGTGAAATTTTTAAATGAACACTTTTAGTTAATCACTAAAATAGCAAATAATAAAAAGCGAGTCAGATAAACTGGCTCGCTAAATATTAATCGAAATACACATATGTATCATAAGTGCTTGCAGGCACGGTCATTGTTGAGAATTGACCCCATCTACCATTAACAAAGTAATTATATTGCGAAATCGTAACCATATTACCATTCACAGCCTCAACCCAAACAATGTGACCATATTGACCGCCGCTCATCACGCCGAATGATCCAACTTTTGGAGTACTTCCAGTTCGGAATCCTGCTCGCCGTGCGCTAGCTGGCACATCTTTAGCATTACCCCAATATGCAGCGTTGATACCTTTTGTTGCGCGCAACTTCCATGCAACATAGCTCACACATTGGCGACAACCATAACCATAGCCATCTGTTCCGTTCCCATCTGCACCACCATAGCTTACTGCATTCGCATCAACAAAACAGTTTGCATCATTCCAAGGGTAGCTACTTGTTCCAGCAATAGCTTGCGGAATCGACCCGCTACCAGCCGCTCGGGCTGCACGCAAAATTTGAGCCTGAATCATATCTTGTTGCTGTTTTTGAAGAGCTGCTTTTTGCGAATTTCGCTCGTTTGCATATTTTGTATATTCAGCTTCATCATTTTTAGTTTGAGCAATCAATTCATTCTGCTGGCGAATTTTTTCTTGAAGTGCAGATTCAGCTTGTTGTTGATTAGTTAAAGCAACCTTAACTTCATCTCGCTGCTTTTCAAGTTCAGCTTTTGCTCGTTTAATACTATCAACCTTTTCAACCAACTGATTCTTTACTGCACTTTGGTATTCAAAATTGTCAAGCGCTTTCGAAAGATTGTTGCTTCCTGCAATCCGTTCAATTGGTGTTATATTATCTTCAAGCGACATTGCCGCCAAAATAGAACCCAAAGCATTTCGATTTCGTTCAATACTCTCTTCGTTATTTTTAATTTCAAGCTGTAGCTTTTCATATTGTTTTTGATATATTGCAATTTGCGATTGAATTGTAGCTTTTTCATTTTCAATACCGCTAAGCTCATTTTGAAGTGTTTGCGCTTTATTTCTAAGATCACTCGCACGAGATTCCGCACCGCTAATTTGAGATTCCAGTGCTTTAATTTCTTTATCGAGCTGTTCAACACTCTTCTCAGCTTCAGCACTTTTTGGCAAAGCCGCAATAATACCAGCAGCAACAACTCCAAGAGAAATTGCGCCATTTATCACTAAATTCTTCTTCTTAATCTTTTTCATAGTTGTTTTTCTTTTTATTTTAAATTTATTCTTAAATAGATTATACCACAATCTTTTTTCAAAAACAAGCCCCTTTCTATATTTTTAGATATTTTCTTGTTGCTGTAAATGCTGAAACAACGCCGATAAATGAACCAATAACTATCAACCCCAGAACAACCAAAAATCCATAAACTTGCAAGAATGAAATTACGGGTGAAATGATAATTCCATAAGCCTCGAGCCGAGATTTCGAAAGAAAAATTATAGTATAGCCAATTATTGAAGCTAAAATTGCTGCAATTGTTCCACAAATTACCGCTTCAACCAAAAATGGTCCGGCGATAAAACTTTTATTTGCACCAATCAATTTCATCATATAAATCTCTTCTCTACGATTAAAAATAGCCATTCGAATTGTATTAAAAATAATTAAACTAGCAATGATTACAAAAATTGAGCCAGCTAAAATTCCAACTTTTTCAGCAAAATTAATCGTATTTGAGATATTTTTAATAATCTCGTTTCGATCACTTGCATATGTTGGTGGATGATCTGGATCGAGATTCGATTTAATTAGCTTATTATTTTCAACAAGATTTTTTAGCTCTGTTGAATTCGAAATATCCACAAGTTTAACATTAAAAATTCCAAAAAATTCATTGTTCGATTCAATTAAGGCTTTTCGAATATCCGCATCAGCTGAATTTTTTCGAGCAAATCTGTCACGCGCTTCTTGTGGTGAAGTATATGTTATATCTGTAACTGAAGGTAAATCTTTAATTGCTTTTTGCATCTTTAAAATATCGGAGTCTGAAACGCCTTTTTTAAGATAGATAGACATATCAACTTTATTTTTAATGTCATCAACCGTATCCATCAAAATTGAACGCGCAAGGAGCGATCCGAAAATAATCACCAAAGTAACAGTCATCACGGCAGTTGCAGCAACCGAAAGCCAAGCATTTCGAACAAAGCTATTTGCACCATATTTTGTAATTCGCCAAAGAGTTAAAGTTTTGCGGCGGCGCTGTTTCTGTTGCATAATAACTTTTGAATTTTGTTTTTTTCTACCTTGCTGCACTTGAGAGCTTTTACTTTTATGATGTTTTAAATTTTCCTCTCTCATTATTGTCTATACTCCCCTTGCGATTGGTCGTGAGTAATTTTTCCACCGTTTAAGGTAATTACACGCCGTTTAAGTTTATTTACAATTTCAACATTGTGCGTAGTTAGAACTACAGTTGTTCCGTAGTCATTAATTTTTTCAAGCAATCTAATAATATCCCAACTATGCTTTGGGTCAAGATTTCCCGTTGGCTCGTCGGCAATTAGAATTTTTGGCTGGCGAGCAATTGCGCGGGCGATTGCTACGCGTTGTCTTTCACCACCACTTAACTGATGTGGAAAATTTCCCTCTTTTCCTTCAAGACCAACAAGTTTAATAACTTTTGGAACAGTCGCTTTAATCTCATGATTAGTCATTCCGGCAATTTCAAGCGCAAAAGCTACATTTTCGAAAACGGTTCGATTTGGCAAAAGCTTAAAATCTTGAAAAATTACACCAATTCGGCGCCGTAAAAGTGGAATATCCTTATCTCGCAATTTATCATAATCAATTCCACCAACAACAATTTTACCGCTGGTTTGCTTTTCTTCACGAGTGAGCATTTTTAAAAGTGAGGATTTCCCTGCGCCACTCGTTCCAACCAAAATAACAAACTCTTTTGGCTTAATATGAAGACTAACCCTGTTAATCGCAGGAGTTTTTGAATTACCATAAACTTTTGTCACACGATCTAATAATATCATCACTTTTTATTATACCAGCTTTTTTCAAAGTGTTCAAGCTTATTTAAAAAATTTAACTAAAATCACCCTTTCGAGTGATTTTTGAGTTATTTTTTAGCTTTTTTCTTTTGAAGAAGTTGCGCTGTATAGTTTTCTGGTGAATCTGCAGTTTTATCGATTCCCAAAACTTCTAGAACATCCCACAATTCTTGGCGAATCGCATCTGGATTATCACCTTTTTTCACTTCTCGTTCAAGTTTAATGAAAGTCCCCAATCCTTCAACATCATCTAAAAAGAAAGTAGTATCTTCAACCTGAAGTTTTTGGCGATTTCGAAGCACCTCAACTTTCATTTCAAAGCCAAGTTGTTGAACAATATGTGCTGTTTCAGAATAATTTAAAACCGGCGTTTCATGAATTAAATCAACATTTTCAGCATCAATATGACGTTTTTGAATCAGCTGATACCAAGGTTTGCGTTTTGGATCAATAATCTCTGTTCTAATCATCAACTTTGGTAAATTTCTACTTGGCTGAAAACCTCGTGGTAAAAATACGCGATCATTCTGAAAAACAACTCGCCCAAAATCATGCCCCGTATCCGTTATTCTTTTGATAAAATCAACCTTATTTTTAATTTTTGCCTTTACGATAACTTTCTTCATAATTCGATTATACCATATTATTTAGATTTCACCAAGATACTCATGCTTCAACCTTTGTCTAGATTGTTCTGCCAAACAGACCGTAGCGGCCATTGCTACATTTAAGCTTTCAATTTCGCCAACCTGCGGAATCATTACTTGATTTTCAATTTTCGAAAGTAGCTCACTAGAAACGCCAGAACCTTCATTACCAAAAATCCAAGCTGTTTTTGTTGTAAAATCCTCATCGTAAATTGATTTTCTAGCTCTCAAACTTGTAGCAAAAACTGGAACTTGCATTTTATCAACTAATAAATTTAAATCTTGGTTTTCAAAAATTTTTAGTTTAAAATGTGCTCCCATTCCAGATCGCAGCACCTTTGGAGACCAGGCCGAAACAGTCCCTTTCGAGCAAATAATTTGTTCAACGCCAAAACCAACTGCACTACGCAAAATTGTGCCAAGATTACCCGGATCTTGAATCTTTTCAAGAAAAATCGTATCTTTTCGAAAGTCAACATCTTGAAAAGTTGATATTTTTACAACAAAAAGTATTCCAACGCCTTCAATTACGGGGCTAATTTTGGTATAAATATTCGACTCAAGCTCAACAATTTCAACACCAAGTTCTTCGCATTTTTTAATCACTTGCTCAACCTCAAAACTTTTAGAAGAACTTGAAACAACGCAAATCTCCGGTAAGCCAAAAGCTTTAAGCCATTCGCTAACCAAATGAACCCCCTCAATAATAGTTAACCCCTGTTTGTTTCGAAAGCTTTGTTTATTCGAAAGTTGAACAAGTTTTTTAACCAAAGGGTTTCGCGATGAACTAATTTTTTTCATTAAATCTCGCTCGATTTTACGCGAATTTGCGAGGCGTCATCTCGATTTCGAACACTCACCGAGCCATCGCCCTCAATTGTGTCAAAATCAATTACAACAACTTTTGGCACACCGATTTCATCGGCCTTGGCGTAAACTTTCCCAACTTTTCCACTCAAATCAAATTCAACATTTTTGTATTTTTGGCGAAGTTCAAGATAGATTTCTCGTGCTTTTTCAACCAAAGCTTCTTTATTTTTAAGAAGTGGTGCCACAATGATTTTTGTTGGAGCAAGATTTTCAGGTAATGCCAAAAAAATACGAGTTTTGCCATCGGTTTCAAGCTCGCGATAAGCATTAGAAAGAACCGCCATCAAAAGCCGTTCAACGCCAAAACTTGGCTCAATCACATGAGGAATGAACTTTTTGCGCGTTTGCTTATCAGTATATTCCATATTCTTGCCACTTGCCCGCTGGATATTCGCAAGATCAAAATCAGTGCGATAAGCAATCCCCATCAGTTCTTCTTTGCCGATTGGATAATTAAATTCAAAATCAACAGTGCGCTTAGAATAATGCGCGCGGTCTTCTTCTGGGACTTCAAGTTCATATAGTGAATTTTGTGGCAAGCCCATTTTTTTAGTTAAGAATTCACGAACTAAATCAAGCAATTTTTTAAATTCAGCTTCCCAATTTTCAGGATCTACAAAATATTCAATCTCCATTTGCTCAAACTCGCGAGAACGAAAAACAAAATCTCGGGGCGAAATCTCGTTTCGAAAAGCTTTTCCTTGTTGCGCAAGGCCAAATGGCAAGCTTGGATAGAACGAATCAACAACATTTTTGTAATTAGTAAAAATTCCCTGAGCAGTTTCTGGTCGAAGATATGCAGTTGAATTTTCATTCACCACTGCGCCAACATTGGTTTGAAACATCATATTGAAACTTCGAACTTCACTAAGCTCATTTCCTTTTAGCGATTTCAAGCCTTGCTCACGGATAATTTCAGTAATTTTCTCGTTTGAAAGTCCTTCCGCCTCAATTCCAGCATCTTTTAAAAGGTGATCGGCACGATATCGCTCGCCCGTTTTTAAATCTTCCACCAAAGGGTCGGCGAAAGTTGCAGCATGGCCGCTCGCCTGCCAAACTTTTGGATTCATGATAATTGCAGCATCAACACCAAACATGTCTTCACGATTTTCAACAAAAAAATCCCACCATTCGTTCATAATTTTGCGTTTCAAAGCTAACCCGAGTGGGCCGTAATCCCAAGTTCCGCGCATTCCGCCATAAACTTCACTACCCTGCCAAATAAAACCACGCCGTTTAGCAAGGCTCACAATTTTGTCCATCAAATCTTCGTTCTTCATTTTTCCTCCGTATAATCTTTTAACTATTATATCAAAAAAGCTCCCGTTTTTCGAGAGCTTTTTATTTAAATTGCTATAAAATTAGATTTTTATTTTTGCCAATTTTTTGCGAAAAACTACTGCAGTAGTTACGCCCAAAACAGCAAAAGCTAAAATAATGAAATTCTGAGATTTTTCGAAACCAGTGTTTGGAGCTTGAATTTTCTCTTCTGAAGGCTTTTCATATTTTGAAACCTCAACAGCCGGTTGCGGTTGAGCTGGAGTTGGTACAGGTGCAGGTTTTTGTGGCTTTGCTTCAGGTTTGCGAATTTTGGCATAAGTTTCTACGTTGCTACCAAATATCGGCGCGCTTCCATTAAATCCCCTCTTATCAATAGTGTTTCCATTAGGGGCAACTAAATCAACTATATGTTTAACATTATTGATTGTTCCGTTTTTAATAGCCGAGCCATCTACCACTTTTATAGAAGAAATCCAGCCCCTATAGATACCGTCTACTGCGGGTGCATCTTTAATAAATTCAAGAACTATCTCAGTCTCAGAGCGAGAAACAACCTTTAACTCCATAGAAGGCCCACCAACAAAGTAAACGCCATATTTATTTACAGGAGTGGAAGCGGTTATACTTTCACGCATTCTGTTTAACAATACAGTTGAGCCAACAGGATAGGTCTTGTCATCAAAACGGATCGAAGAATCTTCAGTCATAGTAATCTTAATCTTAGAACCAGCCTTGATAGGATCATTCTTAGAATAAACTATAGTTGGACCAAAGACGGAGCCACCGCTGTTAGAGTTAAATTGACCCCCACTAAGACCGGTAGTTGTCTTATTTATATTTATAAGAGGCTGTTTCGTAAGTTTAACATCTTCACCTTTTAGAGTGGTGCTACCAATAATTTTAGTTTCTACAGTAACATCACGATTTACATATGAGAAATAATTAGTATTATTGTTAGAAATAGATGTTTTAAAATCGGCATATTTTTCAATATTCTTATTGAAAACAATTTTCCCCTGCCAGACAGTAGACCCTGGTTTGGCATTTTCATCATTACGAACAACACTTGAAACGTTTAATCCGTGCCCATCACTATAAATCTTATCTACAGAAATAATACCAATTTTATCATTCTTGTATTTCAAGTCAACACTATTACCCGGAATCAACGATATATTCTCAGCACGAAAAGTTGCCCAGTCCCCTTCTTTAACATTCTGGCCAGAGATATCAATAGACCACTCGCGCCCGCTGCTCTTAATGCTTTTAGGCTCAATCTTTAGCTGGCTGGTTATATCCTTAGTAGCAAAGGCTAAAGAACCAAAGTTAAATATCGAGAATAACGCAGCAAGAATAAAAATTGTTATTTTACTTCGAAAACTCATTTTTTTCTCCCTTTTTAATTATATAAACACTTATGCTTAAAATTATTATACCACTTTCTTTTTTAAAAGTAAATAATAAAAATAGACTTTTAAAAGCCTATTTTAAGTCCTTGGAATTATCTCTTCAATTTTGTTCAAAAAAATATCACAACCTTTAATTTTTGAAACAACTTTTGGCTCGCTTGAAACCATTAACCGCAAAAATTTAATATCATTTGCATCAAATTTACCGCTAAAACTTTCCACAAAAACCTTGTCATAAAAATCAAAATCATACTTTAAATTTGCCTGCAATTTTTTGCCATTTTTATCTGTTTCAAGATTAATTTCATCGCCAGAAAATTCTGCAATTTTAAGAATAAACCATTTTCGAACCAAATCTAAGCTGATTTCAAAATCATTCAAACTGCGAAAGACTTTTAACAAAATTTCGAAAAATTCAGCCGATTCAATATGCTCACAAAGGTTCGAAACCTTTTTAATTGCTTGGTAGGCAAAATCAGTTCTTTCAAAATCTTTCAAAATTTCACCAAAAAACTCACTCATTCTCGCTGAAGAAAGCGTTTTCATTTCACTCTTCCCCTCAATTAAAACCACTTCATTTAGCGAAAAAAACTCAATTCCACCAGCAAGCTTTGATTTTGGTTTTCGAACGCCACGCGCAATTGCCACCTGCTTACCATTTGGAGTTAATAAATTTATAATTCGGTCAGCCTCGCCAAAATCAGTTCGTCGCAAAACTATAGCCAGAGTTTTTTTGCGTGAATTATTCACCTAGAATCTCCTTAACTTTTGTGCGAATTTCTTTTGGTGAAACCTGCGATTTATCAAAAATATGGCGGACATTGAATAATTTTAAACTTTCGAAATCTATTTCACTTGCTAAATCTGAACAAATCACCACTGGAATTTTTGCCGTATCAGCATAGCTCTGCAATTCATTTAAAAGAGCAAAAGCCGAGTGGCCTTCAAGCAAAATATCAAGAAAAATTAAGTCTGGCAAACTTCTATCAATCTCTAAGATTGCTTTTTGCGCAGAATTAACTTTCGAAATTAGAAAATTTGAACGCAAAATTATTTCAAAACTATCTGCCAAGATTGTATTATCTTCAATAATTAAAATTTTTTTCACAATAAACTCAACTGACCAGAACGGTTTAAATCAACATAAAAAGTGCTTCCATCACGATGGCGGATCACGCCGATTTTTGCTCCCATTGCCGCCGCAAAACTTTGAGCAATAAAAATACCCAAGCCAGAACTCTGCGGCCGAGAATTTGCTCGAACCGGCTGATGATTCTGTTTTTTAACTGAACGCCAAATTGAAAGCGGTAATTCTTCACCATAATCTCGAACTGAAATTCGAACTTTTTCACCAATATTTGAAATTTTAATTTCAACTTCACTCTTTTCGTTCGAAGAATAAAGTGCGTTATCTGAGAAGTTCATTAAAATTGAACGAAGTAATTCATAATTCGCCATGATTAGCTCATTTTTTCGAACATTTTTAAACCTAATAACTCTACCATGAAGTTTGAAAACATCGGTAATTTCTGCAACCACATCATTGCAGATTTTTTTCGAATTTATAGGCTCAAGCTCGAACATTGCATCTTCAAGCTTTGAAATTTTAGTTAGATCTTGAACGAGTCGCAAAGCCCTCTCGCTAGTGATATCGATTTGGCGCAAAATTCGGCTTTTTTCAGAATTAGAAAGCTCAATTTCATCATCATTCAAAGTTAAAGAAAGCTGGCGAATAATTGAAAGCGGGGTTTTCATCTCGTGAGCAGCAATAAGAAAACTACTTTCTTTTGCTACCAGATTTAAAAACTCCCGCTCATCCATATTTTTATTATAGCAAATTTTTGCTATTTTTAAAAGCTAATCCATTTTCAGAGTGCTTAAAATATTTTCGTTCAAGACATTATTGTAAGTATCGGCATCAGTTCGAATCATCAAAGTTTTACTGTTCAATTTAAAATAATAAGCTGTTCCACGAATTCGATTATTCTTCTCTGGCCCAGGGAATAGCCCTGCAATTTTTGTTGCTGGATATCCATTAACTGTCACGGCTTCAGAAGAAAGCTCACCTTTTTTGATAGCTTCGTTAAATTCTTTAAGAACTTCGTCTACACTCTTCTCATAAATAGCCACGCGCAAACCAAAACGCTGAGTATCTTTGCCATCTTTTGGAACTGGTGGCACTGTATCTGGATAGAAATAAGAGAAGAATCCCTTTCGATCGGAACCATTAGATTCGACATATTGATTCCAAAATGTTGGATAACTAAAAGTTACCTTTCCTAAATCTTCTGGAGCACGAAATTCTTTAACGGTTTTTCGTCGCTCTTCATTATATTTCTTTTCATCATCTTCTTGCTGTTTTCGTTTTCCTTCAGCAACTTGTAAATCAATCTTTCCTTCAACATCTGTTTTTACATTGTTGTATTCAATGTAAGCCCAAATTCCAAATGAACCAGCACCAGCAAAACCGATACTCAACAGAATAATTGCGATTGTTGAACCTTTAACTGCACCTTTTTTGAATCTATTCATATCTACCATTATACTTATGTTTTTAAATTTTTCAAGTGCTTTTCGAAACTTTATTTTATAAAAATAAAAAACCGCCAAAGCGGAATTTATCAAAAAAATTGGTGGCTCCTCCCAGACTTGAACTGGGGACACAAGGCTCTTCAGGCCTCTGCTCTACCAACTGAGCTAAAGAGCCAACCTTTATTAATTATACAGTATAAGCTTTTTTATTGCAAGAGTTTTTTAAAAGTTTATTGCAAAATAAGCATATCACAAAATTAGAGTTTTGTTATACACTTATGTTTTTATTCTTTCGAACTTTCTAAAAATGCAAAGATAAATCCGTCAATTTCGCCGTTTAATACCTTTTCAACATCTTTTTCTTCATATTTGGTTCGTGTATCTTTAACTATTTTATAGGGGTTCAAGACATAATTTCGAATTTGCGAGCCCCAATCAGCAGATTTTCCAGCTTGAAGTTCACTCAAATTCTGCGCATGCTGTTCCATTTTCATTTGCACGAGCTTTCCACGCAAAATGCTCATTGCAGTTTCTTTATTTTGCGTCTGCGAGCGTTCATTCTGAATTGCCACAACCGTACCAGTTGGAATATGCGTAATTCGCACAGCTGAATCAGTTGTATTTACACCTTGCCCACCCTTTCCGCCAGAACGATAAACATCAATTCGAAGGTCTTTTTCAGCAATTTCAACATGTTCTGGTGTATCAATTTTTGGTAAAACTTCAACTAAGGCAAAAGAAGTTTCACGAGTTCCACCACTGTTAAATGGCGAAATTCGCACCAAACGATGTACGCCATTTTCACTTCGCATTTTACCATAAGCATAAAGGCCTTGAATTTCGAAAACACTAGTTTTGATCCCGGCTTCTTCACCAACACTTCGCTCAATTTGCTCGGTTTTTAGTTTATTTTTTTCAGCCCAACGCAAATACATTCGCTCCAACATTTCAGCAAAATCTTGCGCATCAGTCCCGCCAACACCAGCTGTAATTCGAACGATTGCATCGCCGCTGTCAAATTCTCCATCAAATAAAAGCTGTTTTTTTAGCTCTTCGAAATCATTTTCGAATTGCAAAATTTGAGCTTCAAACTCTTCAAGAAGCTCATCGTCGCTAAGGTTTATCAATTCTAGAATGTCTTCAACTTGCGTTTTTAAAACCAGCCAAGGGTGGATTTCCTTGTTTAGATCAGCAAGTTTTTTAACTTTTTCTTGTGCAGTTTTAGGGTTTAGCCAAATTTCTGGATTCGAAATTTCAACCTCTAAATCTGAGATTTGATTTTTTTTGCTTTCAAGATTAAGCTTCAAGCTCGCTTTTTCAAGCTCATTTAAAATTTCGCCAACGCGAGCTTTCAGCTTATCCATAATTTATTTCTTTGCTGCCTCTTCAGCTTCTGCTTCAATATCGTCTTCCGTGAAAAGTTTTTCAACAAACAAAAGTACGAAATATACAACGAACGCAATTACTAAAAAGTTAATAATATCATTCAAAAATGCACCGTAAGAAAGAACTGCTTCTTTACCTGCTGGTGTTTTTCCCATATTCCAAACAACACCCTTCAAACCTTCGGCTGATCCAAGAACGAAACCAAGTGGTGGCATAATGATATTATTAATCAAAGATTTAACAAGATCACCAGAAGCCGTTCCAAGAATTAAACCGATCGCCATTCCGATCAATCCTTGATCTTTAATGAATTTTTTAAAACCCGCAAATTGTGCTTTTGGGTCTACTGCTTTTAATTTTAAAGCAGATTTCTTTGTAGATTTAGCTTGTTTTTTAGTCATAATATAAATTTTATCATAAAAGATTTACATTTTCAACAAATTGTTCACCGCGATCAACATAACTCTTAAACATATCAAAACTGGCATGAGCTGGACTTAAAATAACCACATCGCCGCTTTTTGCGTTTTCGAAAGCAGTTTTTACAACTTCTTGCATATTTGTTTCTGTACCTAGATTTATAAACCGCTCGAATCCGCTTGATATCAATTTCTGGGCTAATTTTTCAGATTCTGCCCCCATTAAAATTACCTTTCGAAGTTCTTGCTCTGGCATTTTTGCAATTTTTTCAATCAACTCACTCAAATCGGCGCCTTTATTACTTCCGCCAAGAATTAGAATTTTTGGCTTTTCGAAAGAATTTAGTGTAGCAATCGCACTACCCGGTGTGGTTGCAATGGAATCATCATAAAATCGCACGCCTTCAAACTCACGAACAAATTTTAACCGATGTGGTAAACCTGTAAATTTCGAAAGCCCTTCTCGCCAAAAAACGAAGATTTCCTCATTTTCAAAACCTTTTTCACGCAAAAAATCAAAAGTTGCAATCATTGCGGCACAAGCATTTTTTTGATTGTGTTCGCCTGGAATTTTCAAAATATTAGTTTCGAAAAGAACTTCATCTCCCCATAAAAAATGGTTTTCTTGAATATGGGCTAAATTATAATCCTGAAAAGGCTGAAGTTCCGCCTTGAGCTGGCCTTTTAAGTTTTCAACATTTTTTAAAACTATCGGATTTTCAGCATTAAAAATAAAAAAATCGTTCTCAGTTTGATTTTTGGCAATATTCATTTTTGCTGCCACATAATCTTCAAAGCCATCATGAACATCAAGGTGATCAACTTCAAGATTATTTAAAATTGCAATATGTGGCGATTTTTGAGTATCCCAAAGCTGAAAACTGCTGAGTTCATAAATCACGGCATCATCTTTTTGAATTTTCGAAAGCTCATTAAGCGCTGGTAAGCCAATATTACCAACAAGATGAACCCTTAAACCAGCTGCACGCAAAATTTCAGCAGTAAAACTCGACACCGTTCCCTTGCCTTTTGAGCCGGTTACACCAATAATTGGTGCTGGGCATTTTTCGAAAAATAAATTTGTAACAGATGTAATTTTAGTATTTTTTGGCAAACGGCTAGGATTAACTGCGGGAGTTCGCACAATCAAATCTGCTTGAATTTTTGAAAAATCATGAAAATCACCAAAGAATTTAACGCCACTTGGTAGCTCAATTTTACTTTTTGGGTTTTCGTCATAAATTTCAAAAGTGTTATTTTGATCAATATTTTTAAAATAGTCATAAGCACTTTTTGCCTCGAGCCCAAAACCAATTAATGCAATTTTCATATTTCTCCTTTTCGAATTATTCACTTATTTAATTTTAGCACATTCAGCAAAGAAAAAACACCCCTCGCGGAGTGTTTTAGTTTTAATGACGCCTTCTATTTGGGTGATATGGATCACTTGCAGTTTGCCGAGGTTGAACATTTTGATTGCTATTATTTATTGGCTGGGAGGCTTGGCTAACTTGCGCTGCAGGCGCACTATACGTAACGGAGCTAGAACTGAAAGCAGCCTCAGAGGAGCTAGCCTTAGCTTGTTGTGGAGCCGACGTCTGCGAAGTCTGTAATTGAGCCAGCTTTTGCATTGCCATAAAGTTAGCTTGCTGGTCTGGAGTTAGAGACATTGTTCCATTAGCATTGGCAGTAAGAGCTTGCTCGGCAATCTTACCCATATTCTGTGCTTGCGAAATCTTGCTTTGATCGCCGCTATTAAATGCACTTTGCATTGCTTTAAACGCTTTGTTGTCATTAACATTTGCGCTAGACATGTCAGACCAATCAGCCATTTGTTTGGCACTTGCGCCTGAGTATGTTGAAATATCATTTTCAAAATCTTGAACAGATTTGATATTTTCTGAAGAAAAATCCTGCATGACTGCTTTTGCTGCAGCAGGGTTAACCTTCTTAATATCACTACCAGCTTTTGATGCAATTTGAGCGGCAACAGATTTTCTCTGTTCAGCATCATTAATGCTTAAAGCGCTGCTAGCAATACTACTCATTGCAGCAGCCTGACCAGCACTATTAAGGCCCGATTTTGTCACTGCTTGTGAAAGAGCACTATACATTAAACCTTGTTGAACAGGATCAGAAACATTCGAAATTCTTGCAAGCTCAGAATTGACATTCGATACATTATTGCCAATCCCATCCGCCATAGCAGCGACCATTCCATCTGTCTGGCTCTTTTCGAAACTACTAATATTAGCACCAAGTTGTGCCCTTCTTCGATAATCTGAGGGTGTAAGGTTCTTCTTTGCTTGAAGTTTTCGAAGTTCCTTGCGGTTTCTTCCGTATTGCTTTTCTTCATATTTAGCTGCACGAGCTTTTTCACCGATAGCAATTCCACCGATGCTTCTTTTTGCTTCTTTCTCTCTTAGAGCTTTAGCCCAGTTCGAATTCTGACCAACAGAATTAATTTTACCAGACATCCTATCAATAGCGCCACGCAAATTTCCGCCAGTTAAGCCATCAATAAATGAAAGCACAGTTTTAATAACTGCAATAATTGCAAATAGTGATAGTATAGGTAAAACGCCATAAATAGTTTTAAGCAATTCATCATCAGATACGCTATATAATAGATTGGAGACAAACAAGGCTCCACCCACCATTAATGAACAAATTGGGTAAATCATTAACATATTTTTCATAAGCTTAGTCCACTTCTTGAAAATTCCCTCTGTATTTGGCAATAACCCTGCAACAAAAGCTAAAGGAGAAGTTACGACAAGAATAATAACAGCCGCTTCTCTTACCATTAATATAAATACTGTCATCACAACAGCAAATGCTGCAGATACAAGGAAAAGAAGAATTGTACTACCCGCAACAAGAGCAGCAGTAACTCCAGCCGCAATTAATGCACCTATTTTTGCATGGCCTGTTAGAATACCTTCAACAGGAGACTGCCCCGTTTGAGCATCACTTGAAAAATCCCATCTACCATTATCTGATAACCATTTAAATAAAGTACTGCCAACAATATTTGAAATATCAATAGCAATTACAACAATATACCAAGAAATATTAACTAAAATTGCATAAATAATAATTTTTGGTAGCATCTTCTTAATGCCGTAGTTAGAAATTCCAACACCAGTCACTTGCGAGAAAATTATTATTGCGATTATAATTACAAAAAATATGTTTGCAATATCTCTAAATGTTACCCAGTGTTTAAATGCTTCTTGCCCCTTTCCAGAATTTGAGAAAAGTTGATCAGACTTAATATTTAAGAAATTTGCTTGCATAAAATTATATAGCGTAACAACAACACCGGTTGAAGCACGAATAATCGGGCAAACAATCCAACCGACCCATTCAATAGCGCAGGAATTTTTGTCTTTATTAGATTCCTTAGTTTGCTTGTCCATTTCTTCAATTGCAGCCTTGGCTTCATTATTCTTTTTAGTCCAATCGCCATCGTTTGTTGCGGGAGAATAATTACATTTTTTCTTGAGCTCATTAAGTTTCTTCTCGTCAACACCAGCCGCTTTAGCCTTTTTATATGCCTCTTCACATTTAATCTTATCGTTATTAGCTGTGTTATTTCTTACATCCTGTTGAGTTTTGTCTGTTGTTGGCTGTGAAGATCTATTAGTTGGAGTTGTAGGAACAACCTGATTGTCTTTTTTTCTTTTTTCTTCTATCTCTCTATTCTTCTTCTCTTGCTCTGCTTTTTTCTTAACTTCATCAGGCGTAACAAAATTACTATTAGGATTAGTTAAATCGATAGCATTTGCAAAATTATTACTAAAAAAAGAAAAAAATACTAGAAAAATGACTATTAAAACTTTTTTATTTTTCAACCCAACCCAAAATCTTTTCATAATGCTTATATTTAATCACAAAAAAGCAAAAAAATCAATATAGTTATGCTTTTTGCCATAAAAAATAGCCTACAATTTTGCAAGCTACTTTTCGAAAATCTGCTTTGTAGAAAGGTGCGGTTTTACCAACCGCCGCCTCCGCCGCCGCCGGCACCGCCGCCAGAGAATCCGCCGCCTCCGCCAGAGCTACTCGAACTTGGTGCAGAATAACTGTTCATTGCACTATTAAAGCTGTTCAAGCTGTTCGAAAACACCATAGCATTAAATACTGTTGAGCCAACATACCAATCTGGTAGATAGTCTTCATCTTGAAATTGTAATTCAAGTACCTTCGCCCAAGATTTCTCTAGCCCAAACAACGCTGCCCAAGGTAAAAGTTTTTCATAAAGTTTTACGCGAGAGCCACCAAATTCAGTATGGAATCTTTCAGAATTCTGCAGGCTTTGCGAGAACATTAACCGTTCGCTTTCTGCCACCGAAATATAAAGCTTTAAACCTTCAAGATAATTCTTTGCCTCAAAACCTTTACGAGATGGAATTTTTATATTTGAAATAGTAAATATTAAAATTGAAAGTGCAATGGCTGTAATGAAAGAATATATAGCTACCTTAAACCAAGGCGAAATAGTTGAAATAAAATTAACCAGTATTCCATTTGCGAAGAACAATACTACAGATAGAATGATCACTCCACCAGCAAAAAACTGAGAATTGCTAAAAACCGCTGGCTTTTCTTGAACATAGTAAGAAGTTCCGCTAAATGCAGAATTCAAAACTTTCGAAGAAATATCAGAGGCTTGCATACTACTCATTTGTTTAGATAAATCAATCTCAGTTTTACTTCTAAAAAATGAATTTAACAATGAAAGCATATCTTGATTCAAATTATCTCGATTCAATAGTTGAATTGTATAGCTCTTTTTCTCGCCACCCAAAAAGCCCTTCGAAGTTTTTTCAACAATCTGAATATTGCCATTCACCGCAAAAAATAGCATTGCGGCGGTAAGTTTTTTATTTGATTTTACTAAGTTTCCCGCGTCTAGAATATCTAATTCTTCAATTTTTGGCGGCAAATATTGCGGAACAACCGCTTTCGAAACCTTATTTTCTCTCTTAACTGAGCTGTATTTTAAAATAACCCGAATAGCAAAGAATAATGTAATTACTGCTAAAATTAATGCCAAAATTCCAAAAATTATTGTATTTACGTCGATACTACTCGCTTCTGGTTGAGCAAATTTATTGTTAAAGTCAATTTCAAAAGTTAGATTCTCGCCAGCTTGGACATCTTTTTGCGAGAACTTAAAAAATCCCTCTTCTGGCTTACGTTCAAAAGTATTGCACTTTTCAGTTGAGCCTTGTATTCCAGCAAAACATCTCACCGTACCATTAAATTCTTTCAAAACCGATGAATCTAAATTAACTGTTGCAATAACTTCATTAAAAGGCCGCTTCCACTGAGTTCCATTGGTGTTCATAATTAATTTTTGTACACCGCCATCTGTTAATAGTAGATTTCTGAACCGATATTTTAGTTGATAATTATGCCTTCCGTAAACGAAACTTCCGCTTTCACCAATTCGAAATACGATATTCCCATCACTTTCATAAGTTGAATATGAAACTTTTTTGCCATCCATTTCAATTTCAGCTTCGCCATCAAAAATAGCTTTGCCATCAAAAAACCGCGGAATTGCACGCTCGATTCCATGATTTATGCCATCACGGACAAAATATGTCGAGATATTTTCAGTGATTTCAAGGTTTGTATTTCCTTTTTGGTCGGCGCTAAAATTATATTTTGCATCAAACTTTGAAAAAATAATATTATAATTTTTTATTCGTTGTTCAGCCTCTTCAGTATCACGACTCCGCCGTCTTCTGGCAAAAGCTTGATTCGAAAAACTGCTAAAAGTAAAACTAAAAGCCAAAACCGCCACCAAAAATAGAGGCGTAATTTTGGCTATTTTTCGAAGAAAACTATTTCGTGATTTCATTGTCGGTTGTTCCTGCATTTTTAAAATTAATTAAATTCTCAGTTGACATTTTTACCATATTTTGCACGGCAACATCTGTATTAAACGCAACATGCGGAGTAATAATAACATTCGGAAAGTTCGCTAAATCACGATAAACAGAATCCTTAATAATTTTTCCACTCAAATCTTTTCGAATTAGATTCTTTTCATGCTCAAAAACATCAAGGCCGGCTGCTGCAACTTTTCCGCTCACCAAAGCATCTCGCAAATCTTTAGAGTTAATGTGTCCGCCGCGCGCAGTGTTAATAATAACTACGCCATCTTTCATTTTCGAAATACTTTCTGCATTAATAATGTGGCGATTTTCTGGTGTTAAAGGAATATGGAGTGAAATTAAATCGCTTTCTGCGAAAACTTCATCTAAACTTTTATATTCCAAAATTTCACGAGCAGAATCATTTTCGAAAGTATCATAAGCAATTATTTTTGCACCAAAAGCTTTAAAAGCCTTTGCGGTTGTTAAGCCAATATGGCCCACGCCGATAATTCCAATGGTCATTGTATTAAGTTCGCGACCCATCAAATTATCTACCGAAAAGTTCTGATTTTTAGCACGCGAAAGACAAAGTGGGATTTTTCGAATTGTTGCTAGTGCCAATGCAACAGCAAATTCAGCAATTGCGCTTGGTGAATATTGCGGTACATTCGAAATTTTAATACCGAAACTTTTAGCTTTTTCAATATCAATTCCATCAAACCCGGCCGTTCGAACAGTAAAATAAGAAATTCCCATTTTCGAAAGAGTTTCCCAGATATCGTTGAGCTCTTCACTTGAAGTATAAGACGAAACCGCGTCAAAACCTTCAGCCAGTTTTACGGTTTCAGTATTTAAGTCTTTTGGAGTTGTAGCATATTCAATACCAAACTGCTCCGCGAATTTTTCGAAATATTGGAGCTCATCTTTTCGTACACTATAAGCAATAATTTTCATACATCAATTATAATGCTTATACTTGTTTTTTTCAAGAGCTGAGATTATTTTACGAATTTTTCAAAAAGTTCTTCTCTCGAAAGCAATTCAACTTCACCATTTGCACGCGTTACAACTTCGAATTTTCCGCTTTCAAGCAAACGATCAGAAATTGTCAACCGATACGGAATACCCATTAATTCGGCGTCAGCAAATTTTTGACCTGGGCGAAGATTGCGGTCATCAAATAGAACCTCAATTCCCTTTTTCGAAAATTCATTATAGATTTCTTCTGCTAATTCTTGTGATTTTTCACCAATTTGCACAAGATAAATTTTTGCTGGAGCAATATTTTCTGGCCAAATTAAACCTTTTTCATCACTAAATTTTTCAGCAATAACACCCATTACGCGGGTGATTCCAATTCCGTATGAACCCATCCAAGCAGATTTTTGTTCACCATTTTTGTCAGTGAAATAAAGCCCCATTTCATCAGTTTTTTGCGTGCCAAAATTAAAGATGTTGCCGACTTCAGCAGTTTTAACTTTCTCCAAACCTTCTTTCGAACTAATTTCGCCAGCTTCAATCGCTTGGTCTAAAATTTCTTCGTTAAAAGCAAGAATTTTTTCGCCGTCACGCTTCAAATAAACATAATCTTCACCAGCATCGCAAATTGTTTGAAATTCGTGACTGAATTTCGTAAATGCTCCGCCACTAGCAAATGTCACAAAAGTATCTTCACCCAAACCGAGACGTTCGAAAATTCGCTCATATGCTTTCGAAACTTTAGAATAATAGCTTTCCAAATCTTCTTTAGTTTCGTGAATTGAATACAGGTCTTTCATCAAAAATTCGCGACCACGCATAATTCCACTTTTCGCACGTAGCTCGTTTCGCATTTTATTTTGAAATTGAAAAACCGAAATTGGCAAATCTTTATAAGATTGAATATGATTTTTAAGCATTTCAACAATTGGCTCTTCATGGCTCCAACCTAATCCAACCTCTGTCTTATCTTTCAGATTGGTTTTAAACCAAACATCAACGACATCATCATTCCAGCGAGTTGTGCGTTCCCAAATTTCACGGCGTTGAAGCGTTGTCATTAAAATCTCATTTGCGTCGATTTTTTCAAGCTCTTCTCGCACGATTTTTTTGATATTTTCTAGCACCTTAAAACCAAGTGGTAAGTAGTCGTAAGCGCCAGCCATTTCTTTATGAACAAATCCGGCTTTAATTAAAAGTTGCGCATTCTTAGCTTCTTCACCAGATGGAGCTGTTTTACTCGTTTTTGTATATAATTTTGATAATCGCATAAAATCTCCTTTTCGAAAAATAAAACTCGGCTGAATTGGCCAACCGAGCTTTAAAAATTAGTTAATTTCTGTAATTTCGTATTTGATTGCACCTTTTGGTGTCGTAATATCTACTTCTTCGCCGAGCTTTTTGCCCATGATCTGTTGGCCGATTGGTGATTCATTCGAAATCTTACCCTCAAGGGGGTTTGCCTCAACCGCACCAACCATTGTATATTTTACCTCTTTACCGTTTTCCAGGTTTTTTAAGCTAACTTGATTGCCAAGAGATACAATACCCTTTTCACCACCGCCAATAATCACAGCATTTTGCAAAATATTTTCAATTTCCATAATTCGCGATTCTGCTAAAGCTTGTTTTTTGCGAGCGGCATCATATTCTGAATTTTCACGCAAATCACCAAAATCACGTGCAGTAGCAACTTCTTCTGAAATTTCTTTACGTTGCGAAATCAAAAGCTCTAGTTCAGCTTCGAGTTCTTTTTTTCCCATTTTTGTAATATTAAATTCTTGTTTCATAAAATAAAAATCCTCTAAATAAGTCTTATAATTATATCAAAGTTTTCAATTCAAGTCAACGCTAAGCTTGAAAGAATTGAATAGTTTGCAAAACATAAAGCAGGAAGAAAGCAATCCCATTTTTAATCATATGAATCACAATCCCCGACCAAATTGTTTGCGTCCATTTTTCACGAATAAAGCACATCACAACGCTCATTACAAAAACCGTTACGCCAACATTCATTTGAAAATGCACAAATCCAAAAAGTAAACTCGTTATAAAAATTGCTAGCGGAACATTCACTTTTCGAAGTTGGCCATAAATTATTCCGCGAAAAATTAATTCTTCAAAAACTGGCGCAATCACAACGACTGAAATAAAAGCTAGTAAAAATTGCCAAGAATAAATCATCCCGCTACGTTGAAAAACTAAATCTTGAACTTGCAATTTATCAAAATGAAGAATATTCGGCAAAAATTCTAGCAAAACGCCAGAAACAATCATCGATGCTAAAAAGCCCAAAATTGCCAAACCTAAATCTTGCCAAGTAATCACACCTTTTAAAGCTATGTCGTCTTTCGAAATCTTCTGCTTGAAAAGTTTGGTCGGGATAAAATATACCATCGCAAACATTAATCCAAGAAATAACGCTGAATAAATTGTAGTGGTAATCGTGTTCGAAGCCGCATTTCGATAGCCCACATCATTATTCCAAAAAATCAAAGCGAGTGAAAGTCGAATTATTACAGCCGAAAAATAACTTGCCGCAAAATATGACAAAATTGGAAAAATTATCCAAAAAATAATTTTTAAAGGTTTTTTCGAAAGCATCTCTTCATTCTTTTTTTGAAGTTTTAAAAATATATTTTTAAATCTATTCTTCATTTTTAACCTCTAAAAATCTTTGTAAAATCTAGAAAAATAATCAAAAGCGAAAGACCCATTAAAAACATAAAACTCCAGCCGTTAATATTTTCTTCAGTCTCTTTCGAGAGTGGCTTTTTGAGCAAAATTCGAAAAATGAAAGTCATTAGCCAACGACCACCATCAAGCGCAGGAATTGGCAGAACATTCATGCACGCTAAACTAATTGAAATAATTGCAGTCAGCATTAAGATCATATCAGGCCCCATCGAGATGATGTTTGGGAAGATTTCACCAATCACTAAAATTGGGCCAGAAACACTTTCGCCTGCTTTCGAAAGCTGAGAATTTGCTTTCTGCTGTGATTGCGGATTCGGAATTATTTTTTCGAAAACTCCGCCAAAAAAGTTCATAAAAAGTTCGCCAACACCTTTAAAAGTTTCGCTCGTAAATTGAATTGTTGTGCCAAGCCCAACAATCGGTGCGCTCCAAGTTGCATGAATTTTTTGCATTCCATCGGTCAAAAATGCGCCCAAAAAGCTATTATTGCCTTTTTCGTTGAGTTTTACACTTTTCGAAATTTCTTTACCGTTTCGACTAATCTTTAAAGAAACTGTTTTGCCGGCGTTATTTTTTAAATCTTGGCGAATTTTAGTGGAGTTTTCAACCTTTTGACCGTTAAACTCTAAAAGTGTGTCATTTTTGTTCAACCCAGCTTTTTCTGCTGGAGATTCTTTTGAAATTGCAGAAACCTGCACGCCACCACCAGAAATTCGAGCATCAGAGCTCAAATAAAACTGATTCGAAATTAACTTTGGCATTCCAAAAATCGACAGAATCGTAAAAATAACAAAAGCAACTAGCCAATTCATTGCAACACCAGCAAATAAAATTTGAGTTTTTGCCCAAAAACTTGCCGCACCATAATCACCTTTTTTCGAATCTGAATCGTGCTCCCCTTTCAACCGAACAAAACCGCCCAGCGGAATCGCACCGATCGAAATTTTTGTGCTTTTTGGTAGAATTTTGTTAGTTTTTGCTCTAAAACTTTTAATTCTTGGCGGAAAACCGATTGCGTACTCTTTAAGTTTTACACCGTTTTTCTTAGCCGCAAGCGCGTGACCAAGCTCATGAATAGCCACCAAAAAAGTTAACGAAATTAGACCAATAATTATCCCAAAAATTAAATTCAAAATCTCCATTCTGCCCTTTCGAAATTCTTTAAATTACCTTTTGCCGGCACAACTTTGTGTGCTAGCAAAAAACAATTTAAATTGTGAGAATTTCTTTCTCTTTTTCTTTAAAAATTGTATCAATTTGTGTGCTAAAATCTTTAATTTCAGCATCAATTTCTTTTTCAATTCTCTTTAAATCATCTTCAGTTAAAGCTTTTTCATCTTTAAGTTTTTTGGCATGTTTTAAAGCATCTTGGCGAATATTTCGAAGCGTAATTTTTGCACCTTCAACTTTTTCTGAAGTTTGTTTTACGATTTGCTTACGGCGCTCCTCTGTTAGTGGCGGAACTGGCACGCGAACAACACGGCCATCATCACTCGGGTTGAATCCAAGGCTTTGATCGTTGCGAATTGCAGCCGAAATTGCCGAAATATTATTCGCATCAAATGGTGTAATTAAAATCATCCCAGCTTCTGGTGCGGTCATATTCGAAACTTGGTTCAATGGCATTTTTGTGCCATAAACTTCAACCATAATACCATCAAGCATTGAAGGATGCGCTCGACCCGTTCGAACCTTCTTCATTTCACCCTTAAAATGCTCAACAGCTTCAGTCATTTTTAATTTAAATTCATCTGTATCAAACATAGCCCTATTATATCATATATTACTATTATTATTCAAATTGACTTTTAAGAGTTTTTATGCTATAATATTGGTTATAGCTTTTAGAAAGCTAAAAACAAAAAAAGGAGGTACCGCTAAATGGTACTGGTATGTTTAAAACTTACCAAAGACGCACTCACAGAGGCTGATCTTACAGTTGATAATTTTATCTTGTCTGGTGATCCGCAAGACGAAAAATCTGCCCGAATAAGTATTCGAAAGTTCATTGAAACTCTAAACGGCGAAGATAAGCTTCTTGTTTTCGCTGACCAGCGAAGTGATAAGCTCGGAATCCTACGTATATTAAAAGACGAATGCAATAAAGCGGGAATCGAACTAAGTATTTCACTTTATTGCAAAAATACAAATCCTGAAGATGAGGAATATGACTCATATTTCTTCAGAGAGGTAGATCTTGATTCGAGCGAAGAGCTCAAAAATATGGCTATTTGGTAGGCAGAAAGTACATTTCATACCCCCGCAACAAACTGCGGGGCTTTTCTTGACTAAAATTATAAAAAATGTTAAAATATTAAAACTAAAAAATGGAGGTGGTAAATGAGCCAAGAACTTTTCCCTAACCAAACTGATTTAATTGATAGATTTGGCGTGTTGCAAATTAAACTTTCTGACCGCGGTCGAAGACATCGAGAATTTATTCATATTTTTGATAAAAATTCTCGCTTTTCGAAAGTCAAAGATGCTGAGATTCTTTCAAAGAAAATACACAAAATAAATTTTAACTCAAAGAATACCATCCGTGATATTGAGTGCTACAGTGAGTCTAAAGACTCAAACTATCAGCGTAAAATTTTGATTGACTTTTGTGAACGACACAAGATAAATCTCCTCCTTCATATTGGAGAAGGAAATTCTCGTGGTAGATATAAAACACAAGTTTTCATTTTTTCGGTTTAGTTTCAATCTCGCTACGGCGAGATTTTATTCTTCTTGTGCAAAATTTTTACTCAAAATTTGAATTTCATTTTTAAGCGAATCGAGTTCTTCCTCGAGTTTTTCGGCTTTTGAAATCGCTTCTTTATATTTTTCAAAAACCTCTTCAAGAGGAATTTCACCACTTTCAATTTTTATTAGAATCTCATCAATTTCAGCCATTTTTTTACTAATTTCGTTCGACATTTTTTACCTCCGCCGTTATTTTTTTATCAATTGTTTGAATCATAATTTCTTCACCAGCCGCCAATTTTCCACTTACTAAAGCATAACCTTTCGAAAGTATGTTTTGTGGATTATAGCTTTCCAAAATTCGCTTTTTGGCTTGAATTTCTCTTTGCTGTTCAAAAATATTATTCAAAATTAGATCTTTCATTTTATAAATCTTTTGATGGTTTTCAATTTTTAATTCATCGATCTTCGAAAGAATAAAATCGTTTGTGTGCAAAATTTTTGAACATAAAAATCTCATTTCGTCAAATTTATTCGGTGTTAAAAATTGCGCAACATTACTCGGTGTTGAAGCCGCAAAATCTGCCGCTAAATCACATAAACTTTCATCAATTTCGTGGCCAATTCCTGTAATAACTGGCACGCGAGAAGCAGCGATCGCACGAACTAATTTTTCGTCATTAAAAACCGCTAAATCATCGGCGCTTCCACCACCACGAATAATAGTAATCACATCTGGTAATTCACTTTGCGAATTAAAAAAATCAATTGCTCGAATAATCTGGTCGCTCGCAGAAATTCCCTGCACCTGCGTATGTGCAACAATAATCTCTAGCCCGCCCCAACGCTCATTAATAATCTTAATAAAGTCAGCATAACCCGCTGCCTGAATGCTCGAAATCACCGCAATTTTTTGAGGATTTCGCGGAATTTCACGTTTGCGGCTTTCATCGAATAAGCCCTCTTTCATTAACTTTTCCTTTAAAATTTCGAAAGATTTTTTGAGACTCCCTTCACCTCTTGGTATGATTTTCTCAATCGTTAGGCTGAATTTTCCCCAATTTGTGAGTTTTGGCTTTGCTTGCACAACAACTTTCATTCCATCTTCGAGCGGAAATCGCATTTGCCAAATAGTCATAAAACAACCAAGGATCGAGTCTTTATCTTTCAAATCAAAAAAAACGAATTTATTTTGGTTCACCTTAAAGCTTGAAATTTCGCCTTCAATCAGAACGCTCGGAAAACTCTTTTCGAAAATATCATTGCTAGTTGCAATAAAATCTGAGACGCTATAAATTACCTCGTGTGGTTGAGGTTTTTTTATTTCAAGATTTAACAACTCTTCAAATTCATCAAAATCCATATAAAACTATTATAGCACATTTTAAGCATAAAAAATAACCGCCGTGGAAGCGATTATTTTTCGAATATTTTAGAAAATTCCCGGTTCAACTCTTGAATTTGTAATTTTTCACCGCCAGAAACTGCACCCAAAATCCAAGTATTTGCATCTATAAATTCTTTCGCAACTTTAAAAATTTGTTCGCGAGAAATCTGCTTAATAAATTTTGGCTGAGATTTATAATCTCGAAGATGTCCATCCCAAAAATATCGAGAAGCATAGAATCCTGCCGTTGAAGCTACTGTTTGCCCGCCCATTTGAAACGAGCCAAGAGAATAGCTCTTCATAGCGTCAAGCTCTTCTTCAGTAATTTCTTCATTTAGAACCTTTTTGAGCTCTGAAACAATTAGTTCAAAAAGCTCTTTAGCGGTTCCATAATTAGTTTGCCCTTCGAAATCCCAAGAAGAATCTTTTGGGCCACGTGAAGCACCAGAATAAATACCATAAGTTAAACCGCGTTTGCGAGCTTGACCAAGGATTCGAGCGTGCATTGTGCCAGTTAAAATATGGTTCAAAGCGTGCATTGCATCCATTTCAGATGTTGTAAGTTTTCGTGGAAGCAAAAGCGAAATACCAAAACTTATATTTTTTAAATCTGGGCGATGAATAAAAATTGGCTCTTTTGGTTTTTTCATTTCGTCAGTGATAATTTCGAAACGCTCACCTCTTTCAAGTGGTAAATTCTCAAAGCCTTCAAGAATTTTATTTTTGCGAGTTGGTGTGATTTTTCCAGCAATCACAAAACGCAGATTATCGGTTGTGTGTGTGCGTTTATGATGCTCGCAAATATCCTCAAGCGTGATATTATCAATCGTTTTAAGGCGCTCTTCATAAGTTAGAACTTTTTCACCAAATTCTTGCTGAATTTTTGGCCAAAGAAGGCGCGCATTATTGTTTAAGTAGCCCGTAAGCTCATTTTGAACGTTCCCCTTTTCAGCTTTGAACTCAAATTCGTTAAATTTAGGCTGGCTAATTGACAGGAGTTGAAGTTCAAAAATTCTATCCCACTCAAAATCGGCACAATCTGCCACATAGTTCATACTCATATCTGAAGTTGAAGCGTTGTGATAGGCGCCATTTTTAGTGAATTCAGCTTCAAATTCATGCTCGCTGGCAAATTTTGCGTTTGCGCCAAAAGCCATATGTTCCATAATATGAGCGGTTTCATAAATTTTTGGACTTTTCGTATAACGTGAACCAGCCCGAAACTGAAATTGAAAACTCATCACCGTTGCATCTGGAACATTTACAAGAAGGCCACGTACGCCATTTTTCAGACGTACTTCTTCAACGGTGTGCCGCATTTATTTACGACCCTTCTTCTTGTTTTGACGTTGAGCTTTTTTAGCTTTCCGTGCATTATTTTTCTTGGCATTTTCACTATTTTTTGAAGACGCCTTTTTAGCTTTCGAAAAGTCTTCATCTCGGTTTTTTTCACCAGATTGAACTTCATTAACACCCTTCTCAACTGAATTTTCAGCAAGACGAGTGAGCTCAGTATCATGATCTTCTTCTTGGCGAACGGCAGCATCATTGGGTGTAATTCTAGTCAAAATTCGAATAGTTTCATCACGCAAAGTATTCTGCAAACCATCAAATAATTTTTGCGACTCAGCACGATATTCAACTAATGGATCACGCTGTCCAACACTTCGCCAATGAATTCCTTCACGCAAGAAATTCATATTTTCAAGATGATTCATCCAAAGTGTATCAAGAATTTGCATATAAACTTCACGTTCAACTTTTTGGAACGCTTCTTTACCAATTTCATATTCTTTATCTTGGTAAAGTTCTTCGGCAATATGCTTTGCTAATTTGATACGTTTTTTATCATTCGAAATTCGACCAAGTGCTTCAACTTTTTCTTCTTCGACTGGGAAGATTTCAATAAAATTCGAAACAAATTTTTCGTTATTTTTTGAAGGAAGTTCAGCGAGTTCTTCTGCTTTAGAAATAAACAAAGCCTTGATTTCATCTGTAATATCTTCACCTTCAAGAATTTTTCGGCGCATTGTATAGACAACTTTTCGGTGGCGGTTGATCACATTGTCGTATTGAACAACATTTTTACGCGTATCAAAATTGAAACCTTCAACACGTTTCTGAGCGTTTTCAAGAGTTTTCGAAACAGACTTATGCTGAATCGGCATATCTTCTGGCACACCAAGTCGATCCATCAACATCGCAATTCGTTCACCTTGGAAAATTCGCATCAAATCGTCTTCAGTTGAAACATAAAATTGTGTTTCACCAGGGTCGCCCTGACGTCCACCACGACCACGGAATTGGTTATCAATTCGGCGAGATTCATGGCGCTCTGAACCAATCACGACTAAGCCGCCAAGTTCTTTAACACCTTCTCCAAGCTTAATATCGGTTCCACGACCGGCAATATTTGTTGCAAGCGTAATTGCGCCTTTTTCGCCAGCCTTAGCGACAATTGAAGCCTCGTGTTCATTATTCTTAGCGTTCAAAAGGTTATATTTGATTCCCTCTTGATCAAGATATTTCGCGATTTGTTCATTTTTTTCAATTGAACCCGAACCAACCAAAACTGGGCGACCTTGCGCATGATATTCTTTAATCGCTTCCGCAACAGCTTTAAGTTTTGCTTTTTCAGTTTTAAAAATCAAATCTTCTTTATCATCACGAATAACTGGTTTGTTCGAAGGGATTTGTACAACTTCCAAAGAATAAATTTGTTGGAATTCTTCAGCCTCAGTGAAAGCCGTTCCGGTCATTCCAGAAAGTTTTTTATAAAGACGGAAGAAATTCTGGAACGAAATTGTTGCCAAAGTCATTGATTCTTGAAGAACTGGCACTTTTTCTTTCGCCTCAATCGCTTGGTGAAGACCTTCGTTATAACGACGTCCATTCATTAAACGACCAGTGTGTTCATCAACAATAATCACCTCACCATCATTTGTCACAACATAATCTTTGTCACGTTTGAAAAGAGTCTCGGCGCGTAAAGCTTGCTCAACGTGATAAACCGCACGCGAATGCTCTGGTGTGTAAAGATTCTTCATGTTAAGAAGTTTTTCAATCTTATCAATTCCAGATTCAGTTAATGCCACACTTCGGCGCTTTTCATCAACTTCATAATCATCTTTCGAAAGTTGCGAAATAACTTGCGCAAACTGAATATAGCTCTCTGGATTTTCAGCCGCAGGAGCAGAGATAATTAATGGAGTTCGAGCTTCATCGATTAAGATAGAGTCAACCTCATCGACAATTGCAAAATTAAGCTCACGCTGGCGTAGTAAATCAACCTCATTTACCATGTTGTCGCGCAAATAATCGAAACCAAACTCGTTGTTTGTTCCATAAGTAATATCCGCCGCGTATGCCTCTTTTCGAGTTGCCGGGCGAAGCTTCCGCATATTTTCATCTTCATGCTCTTCGTTGTCATATTCTGGATCAAAAATAAAGCTTTCTTCGTTGATAATTACACCAACTGAAAGACCAAGAAAATTATACAAATTTCCCATCCAAGAAGCATCACGTTGCGCAAGATAATCATTCACAGTCACAACATGCACGCCTTTTCCTTCCATTGCATTCAAAGAAACTGGCAAAGTTGCCACCAAAGTTTTACCTTCACCAGTTTTCATTTCGGCAACTTTTCCTTCATGAAGAACCATTCCACCAATTAATTGAACATCAAAATGGCGCATTCCAAGCACACGAGTTGAAGCTTCACGCACAAGTGCAAAAACATCTGGTAGAATATCGTCCAAATCTTTTTTCGAAAGGCTTTTTTTGAGTTTTTCGAAAGTTTCTTTGAGCTTTTCGTCGCTCATTTTTTCATATTTTTCGCTCAAATCGTTGATTTCATCAACTTTTCGTTGCAGTCGGCGCAAAATCTTTTTTTGCGGGTCACCAAAAACAGTAGTTAAAAGTTTATCAACTTTATTTTCTTCTACCATTACATTTTTTTTCTTCGCAGTTTTTTTAGACATTTCCCTCTCCATTAAAAACAGTATAAAATCTATTACAATTTTACCATAATTTTAACATTAAAAAAAGCCCTTTAAGGGACTTTTTATTTTAAAACCGCATCGGTAGCACTGATAAAAGCTTCAATCACTTCATCTCTTAGTACTTCATACTTTTTGGTGAATACTTCAAGACTTCTTAAAGCTTTTTCATATTCGAGAACTTTTGCTCCTAGTTCTCGAATTTTTTGTACATCGCTTGATAACACCGAAAGTGGAAGAATGGTGTCATCGTCAATTAGAGTCGCTATTTCAAAAGCTTCAGCCCAATCTTCTTCCTCATCGTCATTCGAAATGAGCAATTCTTTCTTTGCCGGATCAAAATCAATGGTCTTGATTTTAACAATCGGCTTTTCACCTTTAACAGTTACAATTTCATAAATCACAATTGTATCAATTCCCTCAGTATTCTTAGATACAGAAGCAAATCGCCGACCATATTTTTCGAATAAGTCTTTAATTGTTAATTCACCATTACCATTCATAGCTAAGATCTCCTTTATTGACTTGATAGCAAAATTGAGGAATAAATTCTAAAAGCAATTCACTTAGATACAGAATATCATCAGGATCACCTTTACCTGCAAGAGAATTGCAATAAGCTAATAATGCGACATCCTTTATTTCGAAAAGGCCATCGACCCATCGCTCTTGCCCTTCAACTACAAAATGACGATATTTTTGGAGACATTCTTCAACCGTCATATTCGGAAGGCTATCCCCACTTTTAATCTTAACCTCGCATGGTTTAATATCTACAATACAACCGAACAATTTCTCAAATTCAGGGAAGTTCCCGTTTCGATAAATATTAATTTGAATACCAATCTCTGGAACAATTTTTTCTCCTTCTTTGCTATAAAAAGAGATTTCATAATTAGTTGATTCTTCGTTGACTTCACGAGCAATCGCGGCCAAACCCAGACTTTTGGATTTTTTCAGTGCTTTACGTAAAAGTTCCTGCTGTTTATTCTGTTTATTCATTTTTTCACCCCACAAAAAATTTTTAAAATAGCAATAACTTAATTATATCATATTTTATTTAAAAAGCAAAATCTCCGCAAAAATACGGAGATTTTAATATTTTTCGAAATTTTTTAGCCTCGTTTTAGAGAATGCTTGAATTTCGCCATAATTCCAGATTTGCCAAGGCGTGGATTTTTTTCAGTTTTATAACGGCGAATTTGTCCGTCAAGCTTAGCTTCAACAATATCAATTGCTGCTAAAACATTTGAGCTTTGGTCTTTCGCTACCAAAGTTTTATCTGGCACATTAATAACCGCCTCAACTTCATATTTGTTGTCGTGAGTGCCATTGATTTGCGAAATCACCACGCGGGCTGAAGCTGATTTTTTAGCGTGTCGTGGCAAGTATTTATCTAATTTACCAATGTGTTTTTCTGCGTATTTTTTGGTCGTTTCGTCAATTTCGTATTTATTTCCTGTAATTTCAATCTGTGAGATCATATATAATCCTTTTTTGTTAGTTTATAGCTCTATATTAGCATAAACATTTTATTTTGTCAAGCAAAAAGCCCGCTTTTATTGCGAGCTATTTTTTGATTGCCCTAATCTTACTTGGCTGAAAACCAGCCCATACTCCATTATCAGTTACAATAACTGGGGTAGAGCTATAGCCAAGCTCATACTTGACATAATCAATAAGTTCTGGATGTTCATCAAGATTGATTTCTTCAAAATCAATTCCAAATTCCTTAAAGCGTTTTTTGGTTTCTTTACACTGACGACAATCATTTCTAGAATAAAGAACTACTTTTTGAGCCATTTTATTCACCTCTTTCTATTTATTCCGGCATCAATTAAGCTTATTTTTATTATAACACAATAAAAAATAAAAAGCACTAGATTTAGTGTTGTAAAATTTACAAAACGCTACATTTAGTGCTTATTTTATTTTTAAATTCGTTCGCGATTATTCATGTATGGTTGAAGAACTTTTGGCAAAACAAGGTCTTCCCCATCTTGGAAATTTTCGATTACCGCAACCAAACAACGCGCAAGTGAAACGGCTGTGCCATTCAAAGTGTGAACAACTTGCAAATCACCGTTCTCACGACGCACACGAATATTTAAGTTTCGTGCCTGATAATCTGTACAGTTCGAACAACTTGTAATTTCACGATAGTTGCCATCAACTGGGCTCCAATACTCAATATCATATTTCTTCGAAGCTGGTGCACCCAAATCGCCACTGGCGATATTAATCACGCGATAAGGAATACCAAGTTCTTGATAAATTTCCTCTTCAACTGCCAGAATTTTTTCATGAATTTCAGTGCTCTGTTCTGGCAAAGTGTAAGCATACATTTCAAGCTTATTGAATTGATGAACACGGAAAAGCCCGCGCGTGTGTTTACCGTAAGTTCCCGCCTCTTTTCGGTAGCATGGTGAATATCCAGCATAAAAAATTGGCAAATCTTTTTCGTTCAAAATTTCACCAGCGTGAAAACCAGTTAATGACATTTCAGCAGTTGCAATCAAACTTAAATCCTCACCTTCAATGAAATATTCATCACTTTGCTCACTTGAGCGAGGCGCGAAACCAGTTCCCGTGGCAACTTCACCATTAACCATATGCGGAACGGTCATAAAATTAAAGCCTTTCGAAATTAATTTATTGAGTGCAAACTGATAAATCGCATTTTCAAGAAGCGCCAAATCACCTTTCAAGAAATAGAATTTTGTTCCAGCAACTTTTGATCCACGCTCAAAATCAACCCAACCTTTTTTGTTTGCAAAATCTAAGTGATCTTCAGCGCCTTTACGGCTTTCGAAAAGTTCTTCGCCCCAAGTTTTTACTAAATCATCTTCACCCTCTTCACCAATTGGCACATCTGGTTGAAGAATATTTGGAATGCCATTTAAAGCATTCGAAAGTTTTTCATCAAGTTCGCGATAAGTTTTTTCAAGCGCGGCAAGTTCTTCTTTGATTTTCTTGCCTTCTGCAATTTGCTCATCACTTGGCTTTCCACCAGAGTTTTTCATTGAGGCCGCAATTTGGTTACGGCGAGTTCGAAGTTCGTCAATTTGAGCCGTAAGAGCTTTTCTTTCGTCATCGAGCGAAATTACAGCTTGAACATCAGCATTTTTATAACCTTTATTCAACGCATCTTTTTGCACACGCTCAGCATTTTCACGAATAAATCTAATATCTAACATAAAATAATTATACTACAGTTTCAGCAAAATTTTAACCCCTTTTTGGCTTGACTTTATTAGTATAAAATTATATAATATATAGCATAGTTCTTTAAAAACTCTACGCAAAAAATCAGGAGGAATTTTTTATGGAAAAAGATAAACTTGCCAAGCCTTTAGAAAGCAAGGCTAAACTGAAGAAATTACAAGAAGAATACTCAATAATCTTGTATAAAATTATTGAGTATATCACAAAAGAGCTTGGCCAGTCGATCGAACGGCAGCAGATCATTCCTGAGGAGCTCGATAAATTTCGGAGGAAGTATTCCACTAAAATCAGCATCCCAAAAGCTGTAGCACTTGAAATGGGCTATGGAAATAGTAAATTCACCGAAATTCGGGGGATCGTCAATAGTAAGTTTTATATTTTTGAAGAATATGAAGCCGAAAAAGATGGAGTAGAACAAATTTTCTTCTTGATAGAGCTAGAATTTATTTTTGAATCTGCTGATAAGCCAAGTCAAAACGGTAAAGTTACTCGTTATTATGAAGTAATTTCGGAAGAAGTGAAGAAGTTTTTAACAAATCTTTCAAAAGATGCTTATGAAAGCCTACATGAGCAACTTTGCATTGACGGAACAATTGAAATTCCAATTGCTTTGCCAGAGAATATTCATCCGCCAACTTTGCAAAGATACCTTAATAAATACCCAGAAATATTCAGAAATATTACTGGTTTCAGGCGGCCGCATGCTAATAGTGAATCCCGAAAAAAGGGATACAACCTGTATGTCAAAGTAGCTGGACTGGATTTTTAAGTTCTGAAGCTCCAATTTAAATTTGGGGCTTTTTGTTTGACTTTTATTTTTAAAAGTGATATAATTAAGTTATCACTATTCCCTTTTGGGATGCACATTTAAAGGAGGAAACCGCCTATGGCTACAACAATCTTAACAAATGCAGAATTGATCGAAAACGCTCGAGCTGCTTCTTCGAAAGCTTATCATGATGAGCTTTCACAGAAGATTCGCGAAGTTTTTGCAGGATTAAGCGAACAAGAGGTTGAAAATGCACTAGCAACGTGCTCTATTGGCAGAAGCTATACTATTGTGATACTCGTTAGCGATATCTTCGATAAAAATCATCAATACGATATCGATAATACATTAAGGGTGAGCACACTATTCAATGTTGTTAAAAGAATTACATTATTCAAAGATGACAATGCAAAGCGTACAAATGCAAGAGTATGGCTTCGTGGTGACGTTAGGAAGTTCCTTCCTAAGGACCACAAGCATTATAAACCCTAAGCGGTCAACACGCCTCGCCAAAATGGCGGGGTTTTCTATTGACTTTTTTATTTTTTTATGTTATTATAGTTATGTTTTAAAGCAAAAAACAAAAAGGAATCAAATGAAACAAAAAAAGATTAAAAAAGTAATTGAATATTTTGACCCAATTTTTAAGAAAAATTTTAAATTGAAAATTGAAAAAAACAATAAAGAAATAAAAATTGAACTACCTAACGAAAAAAACTTCTTTCGTGGCGTGAGCTTTAGTGAAAATGTTAGCCTAAAAAAGCTCGCAAATGGCAACTGGATCAAAACTTTACATGCAAAGTTTGGTGAAGGCGCAGAAGAAATGTTCGGCGTGAATGAAATCAATGAAGAAAGCGAGCTGGAATCTCGCGACGTACGGATTATCGCCTTTATCGAAAAGAGTTTAGCTTAATATAATTGATCGTAGCAATAATAAAAGACCTCTTAAATTTTAATGACAGAGGTCTTTTATCTTATCTATTCTATTTAATAGTTTCTCTTAATAACAATTATAGAAATCACAGAAAGTGCAGCACCACCGATGAAAAGTAAATTTTTAACAAAATTATTTTCGAAACCTGTGTTTGGTGCACTAATGTTTTCTTTTGGCCTCTTCTCTTCCTTTATTGGGTTTGAAGGTTTTTCGGGCGCAGGAACACTTTTCTTTTTATAAACAAATGTCACAGTCTTTACGCCTTCTTCAACTTTTCCAGTTTTAGGCGATGAGTTTTTGAGTAGTTCCGCTTTTTCGAATCCTTTAAATTGCTTTTCTTCGGCAGTGTAATCTGTGCCTACTTGAACTTTATTTGCTAACAAAATTTCAGGAGCAAGGCTTGCGCCATTTTCATCTTGATAGCGTACAATCACAGATCCACGCTTTTTGATATCTGCGTAAGCTTTCATTTTTGTACCGTTTATTGTACCACCCGCAGACCTTTCTGAAGAAAAATATTTATCATCACCTCGGTAGATCTCTGCAGTTGCAGAAATTGGGTTTAATCTACCTTCATTATAGTTGACTGTTTTTTCGCTAGTATCTAAAATAGTTAATCTTGGCAAGAATTGATACAAAGCTTTATCATCAGCAACTTCTACAATCTGATATACAAGCTCGTGGCTTGAATTTTTTATAACTTTATACTTTAAGTCTACACCAGTCTTGAGCAAGACGCCTTTTGAAGTAGCATTATCACCATAGTTAGAATATAGTTCTTGAGTATTTGCGGTACCAACTGCGCCCTCTTTCGGATTTGATTTTGCATCAAACGCAACTCCAGAAGATTCAGGTAATTTCATCTTAACAATGTCACCCGGTTTAATGTGTTTAGGATTATTTTTATCTGATTGTCGTATTCCAAAATCAAAAATATTTCCATCTACATTTTCACCGTCTTTACTGCTAGCTAGAAAAGTATTTATCCTAAAATCTATTTCAGGAGAAATTTTATTTACACCGCTAATTGTTCCAGTTTTATGTGCAATCTCTTTATTATTTACTTTTACAGAATGCTCAATATTATATTTATGGTTAGTCCAAGCAGCATAATTATAAGCTACAATATCTATCGACAACTCCATATTAGAGAATTTTTTAGCCTGATCATTAAAAATTAACCTATATTCTGAATCTCTAGCAGTACTCTTTTCTGGAATGATATTTTCTGCTTCAGGATGCCCCTTAATAGATCTTCTAGAAAATTCGCCAACGTTATTTTTAGCTTTAATGAACTTAATCTTGCCGATAATTGTATCTTTGTAACGAATATCTCTATCTTCCAGCCAAGCATCGTTAAGACTCTCAAATTTAAGATCAACATAGTCACCAGCATTAATATTCTGCCCATTTTTAATATTTATATTAACCTTAGTATTAGTCCGATTATACGTACCACCTGATTGAAGCTCTTTAATCTCACCCGTTGCATCAACATCAATTCTCTTTGCTGTATCAGCAAATGCAGGTTGAGCTAAAAATAAAGCACAAACAGCACCCATAAAAGCATAAACTGCAATTTTGTTCTTAAACATTTCTCTCCCTTTATTTTTTATTACTTATGCTTAAAATTATAACTGGTTACGCATAAAAAGTCAAGACTTTAAAAATCACAAAAATAAAACTCCACCGTTAGTGGTAGAGTTTTATTGTAAAAAATTATTTATTATTCGTTAACACCAAGTTCAATTCGTGAGAATTGGCGCACAACGATATTTTCACCAAGTTTTGCAACAGTTTCTTTCAAGAATTGTTCAACTGTTTTGCTATCATCCATAATGTAAGTTTGTGAAAGAAGAACTTTTTCAGCAAAGTATTTTTTCACTTGACCGTCAACAATTTTGGCAGCAATTTCAGCTGGCTTTCCTTCTTTCGAAACTCGCTCTTCAGCTTCAGCTTTTACGCGAGCGATTTCTTCAGCCGGAATATCAGCTTCAGTAGCGTAAACTGGTGCCATAGCAGCAATTTGCATAGCGATTTGGTGCGCAAAGTTTTTGAAATCTTCCGTTCGCGCAACGAAATCAGTTTCACAGTTAACTTCAACAATAACACCAATTCGGCCACCGTGAACGTAAGCCTCAACCAAACCTTCACGAGCTTCGCGGTCACCTTTTTTCTCAGCCTTTGTTAGACCTTTTTTGCGAAGAGCTTCAAGTGCTTTATCAAAATCGCCTTCAGCCTCAACAAGGGCTTTTTTGGCATCGGTCAAGCCAAGACCTGTCAATTCTTTAAGTTTCTTAATTTCTTCAATAGAAACAGCCATTTTTATCCTTTCGAATTTAAGAATTATTTATCAGTTTTAGCTTCTTTAATAGCTTCGATCACATAATCCAAAAGCAATTTAACACCTTTAATAGCGTCATCATTGGCTGGAATTACGTAATCAATTCCGTCTGGGTTCACATTTGTATCAACAATTGCGACTACTGGAATATTCAAAGTTTTAGCTTCACGAATTGCGTTTGCGTCAGCGATTGCATCAGTTACAAACAAAATTCCTGGGCGACCCATTAAATCTTTGATTCCACCATATTTTGTATTTAAAGCTTCAATTTCTTCAGCATATCGTTGAACTTCAAGTTTTGAATATCGTTTTGCAAGCTCACCGCTGTCCATTCGTTTTTCAAGAGTTTTTAATTTCTTGATTTGTTGGTTCACAGTTGCTGAGTTTGTAAGCATTCCGCCAACCCATCGTTCAACAACATATGGTTGTTTTACACTTTCAGCAGCTTCGCGAACAGCTTCTTTAACTTGTTTTTTAGTTCCCACAAAAAGAACTTTTCGGCCAGATTCAACAGCTTTAGTAATAGCTGGAAGAGCCTTTTCAAGACCTTCAACAGTTTTAGTTAGGTCGATAATGTGGCTATCTTGACGCTTACTGTGAATGTATGGCGCCATTTTTGGGTGCCAGCGCGAAGTTTTGTGACCAAAATGAACGCCAGCTTCAAGCAATTGCTTGATATCAACTTTTACAGACATTTTAACTCCTTTGTCTTCATTTTTGAGGTTATTTTCGAAATCATATTCGAAAGGAATTCTCCCAAAAATTGTTTCATTAATTTATATTACTGTTTAATTTTATCATAAAAAAATATATAAATCAAGAAAACCGCCAACAAAGACGGTTTTATTATTGAAACACTAAATTAGTTTAATAACGAACAAAGAAGATATTGTAAGAAGTATTGACCAAGAAACAAAGATGATTGCTAATTTAGCATCTCCTGCTAAAAATCCAGTCGAGGGAGCTAACAGTGAAGCTGACAGAGATTGCTTTTCTAGCTCAGGGCCCTTAATAATAGGCTTTTCGATAGTATTCTTATTAGTTTCTTTTTGCGCATTGTCTTTATCGCCTTTCGGAGCTGGCATTTTAGCTTTAATTTGCGATAGCAACTCATCAGCCAGAGCTGTCAATATACCAGCAAAATCCTGCCTTAGAGCAAAATCTTCGCCATATTGTTGGTCCATTTCGGTAATAAATTTTTCAACTTCATCCCTAATAGCCGCAGCTTGCTCGTAGGATTTTTCAATATCTTTTTCATCAAGAACTTTATCTTTTCTATCTACAATTTTAGTTATAAATTCGTTTTCTTTATCCAAAGCCTCAATAGTGCGGTCAATTCTAGATTGAAGCTTTGTAAGTTCTTCAGATTTCTGGTAATTTTGATCTCCGTTTTTAACCTGTTCATTCATCTTGTTGATCTCAGCATTAACTATCTTATTTATATTTTCGAAATAAATAATTTTCTCTTCTAACGCAGCAAGATATCTCTTAGCTTGAACTTCGGCCATATTACGTAAATTATTATCTTTATTTTTGATAGCTTTAGAAACTTTTTCCTCAAAAGTAGCCAAGAAACCGCTATGGCTATTAAGATATAAAGAATTTTCGTCAATTTTATCTTTTAAGTCTTGAATAGGGTTCTTGGCAAATGTTCTTGCTCCTGTAAAAAAGCTAAACATAGCAATAAGCAAAAATCCAATTATTATTTTTTTATACATAAAACTCCTTTTACTACTTTTTAAGTATATATTATTTGCCTTGATAATACAAGCTAACCTTAACCATCTTCGAAATATATTCAAAAAAGAAAAGAGGCTTTCGCCTCTTTCTCGCTATCTCTAATTATCGATTTAGAACTTCTTTCGAATAACAGCTGCACTACTGATCAAAGTTAAAATAATATAATTTAACGCAAGGAATGCATTAGAATTCTGTTTTTCTACACCAGTGTTTGGAGCTGTAAGACCTTTAAAGTTAAGTTTTGCAATTTGCTTATCAACTTTACCAAATCGTTCATTCAAATTATTTTCGATTCGTGAAGCCAACTCAGCTATTTTTGAATTAGTATATTCATTAGCTCGTTTTTCAGCTTCTAGAGATTCTGTTTTAATTTTCTTGAGAAGTTCGTCGATTTCTGCCCAAATTTCAGAAATAGATTCCCAGATATTTTCAACTTCAGCATCTAGATCTTCAAAATCAGCTTTTAGATTTCCAACTTCTGATTCAAGGTTATTGATCTTTCCGTCAAGCTCAGTTTTAAAACTATCAATCTTATTGTCAAGTTCTGAAACAGAATTTCGTAAAGATGCTAATTCAGCTTTCAAAGCTTTAATCTCGTCATCCTGAGAATCATTTTTAGCTTCCAACTCAGCAATTTTATTTTCAAGATTATTAATTTTAGTAGTAAATTGAGTTTTTGCTTCTTTAATTTGCGCTTCAACTTCAGCCTTCTGAACTTTAACGTATTTGATGATACCATCTTTTTCTTGAGCGATATGCTTGATGATACCAGCTTTTTCTTGATCAACATATCTTAGGACACCAGCTTTTTCTTGATCGATGTACCTTAGGACGCCAGCTTTTTCTTGATCGATGTACCTTAGGACGCCAGCTTTTTCTTGATCGATGT
>CAUQWN010000003.1:0-104654 GCA_963522115.1 uncultured Saccharimonas sp. (SeqCode)
GATGTGCGTTTTTTAGAGTTATATCTTTACGCTTATGATGTTATATGGTAAAATAATACCAATATGAAGAAAAATCTTACACTTGTTGTGAATCCTCGTTCAAGCGGTTTCGAACTGATTCAAAAAAAGATTTTACCTTTTTTAGATGAAACTCATTTCGAAAAAGGCAGTTTTAAAACTTTTGAAATTCAGCCAACTTCACCTATGAAAAACGCTCATGAAATGGCAAAAGGTTTGAAAGATGATGATATTATTCTAGTTGCTGGTGGTGATGGAACGGCACATATTGCAGCAAATGCTGTGGCTATTTCTGGAAAAAAGAACATAAAAATTAAATTTACAGGATTCGGAAACTTTAACGATTATGCTCATAGCTTTTCGAAAAATAGCGGAAAAGCAGCGATTAAGTCTTTCGAAATATTAAAGGTTCAAGCTAAAATTAGACCGATTGAATTGAAAATTGATGGTGAATTTTTTAGATATGCGCCACTTTACGCAACGGTTGGCTTGACTGCTGAAATGGCTGAAATTTTTGAGGGAGGAAGGATCCGAAAGGTTTTGAAAAAGGTTTATAATCGAAATATACGTTTAATTCTTTCACTTTCTGCTGCAACGCGATTTTATTTTAAACATTGCCGTAATCACATTTTAAATCTTTCGAAAATTAAAATTAATGATGAAGATTTTTTAAATATTCCACAAAATCCAACTGATATTGTTTTTATGAATGGGCCAAGGATGGCGAGGATTATGCGAAGTTCAATTAATAAAAAAGATAGCGATAATTTTGGATTTGAAGTCTTAAATTCAGCAGGGCTTATACGGAATTCTCCGTTTTTGATGAAAGGTTTTTTTGGTAAAATTCCGCTTAGAAGGGCTGATCGTGTAGAGATAGCTTTTAAAAAACCGCAAAATATTGTAGTTCAAATTGAAGGTGAGGTTTGCAAAATTAAAAAAGTGCAAACTATTGAAGCAAAGATAAGCGATAAAA
The DNA here is from genome assembly GCA_963522115.1 of uncultured Saccharimonas sp. (SeqCode). GTDB lineage: Bacteria > Patescibacteriota > Saccharimonadia > Saccharimonadales > Saccharimonadaceae > Nanogingivalis. The sequence goes on from CAUQWN010000003.1 coordinate 992, forward strand.
TAATTGAGATTTTATAGAGGTTGAAATGAATGAAATTGAGCTAACAAAAAAACTTATTGAAATCGAGAGTGTTTCTGGAAATGAGACGGAGATTTTAGAATTTTTGGCAGATTTTTTGCGGGAGAATTCGGCTGAAGTTTGGCAAAATAAAGATTTTGCGGCTGGTGTTTTAAAAATTAGAACAAATGGAAATGAGTTTTCAAAAAGTAGCCGAGCAATTATTTTGACGGGGCACATTGATACCGTTTCAGCTGGTGATTTGCGAGCTTGGAAGAAATCACCTTGGGAAGCGACTGAAACGAATGGAAAGATTATTGGTTTGGGCGCAAGTGATATGAAAGGTGGATTGGCGGCTCAATTTATTGCTGGTCTTGAATTTGCTAAAGAAAATAATTTCGAAAGCAATTTTGACCTTTGGCTGGTTGCAGTTTCGAATGAAGAAATTGATGGCCGTGGAAGTCGAAATTTTGTGAAATGGTTGAATGAACAAAAAGAATTTGATTATAGCGAATTTTTTGGAGTAATTGCCGAACCAACAAATTGTGAAAATATTGAAATTGGCCATCGTGGAAATCGTTTTGTTCGATTGAAATTTAAAGGTGAAAGTGGTCATGCTTCACAACAGATGAATTTTCAGAAATCTGCACTTTCGAAAGCTTCATTTTTTCTGTCACAAATTAATGATATTTTTGAAAATTGGCAAGAAAGTTTTTCGAACGATTTTTTAGGTTCACCAAGTTTGGTTCCAACTTCATTAAAAGCTGGTGAAGATAAGAGTCCAAATAAAACTGCACCTTCTGCCGAATTGATTCTAGATGTTCGAACCACGCCTGAACTCGACTCTGATTTTAAAAATGCCTTCAATTTATTGGCTGAAAAATATGATTTCAAGTGGGAATACCATAGTGATCCGGTTCCTTCAAGCCTTGTTTCAAAAAAATCAAGGGTTATTGAAAATATTTTGAAGGTTTCAAAATTAAGTGAAAAATCGATTATGGTTAGCCCAGGAGCAACCGACCAAGGTGAATTTGTGAATGGGCTAAAAAATGCTCAAGTAGTTGTTTTTGGCCCTGGTGAATGGGATGAGGCTCATCACCAGAATGAATTTATATATATAGATAAGCTTTCGAAATATAAAACTTGGATTATTAATTTTTTGAAAGAATTTTAATGGAAAGTGTTGACTTGAATAATGTTTTTTGGTAAAATTAAAACATACGCGGGTTTAGCTCAGTTGTTAGAGCGCTTCCTTGCCATGGAAGAGGCCAGGAGTTAGAGTCTCCTAACCCGCACCAGAAATTGCTAATTATACTACTGTAAGGACTACCTTGCAGTAGTTTTTTTCTTTTGTTTTAAGGGGCACCTACTGCAAGGGGTGCTCCTTTTGTTATTTCAATTGAGGCGTTGCCCATATAGCAAAGTCTCATAGAGATAAGAAAAACTCTACTAATCAATTTAAACCTTAACAATTTGGTAAAAAGTATGAATATAAGATATAAATTTTCACTTTTATTGAACGAAAACCGTAAAAATAGTAAAGATTAAAGATTGCGAGCCAATAGTTTAATGAATAGTGAAATAAGTTTTCATTAGCTCAGTCGGGCTGATAGGTGCCCACATCCACTATCGGCCTAGCTGGGCTAATGAAGAAAGATTTTTATGAAAAATATCAATGAAACCGAGTTCGAAAAAGAGCTTGAGAAAATCAAGAACTCTAAAATTGAACTCAAACCAACAAAACAAAAACAAGGAGAAAATAAAATGAAAAATATTAAGAAATTTAACTACAAGAAATTAATCGAAACAACTAAAACAATTGTAATTTATACTGCCGTAATCGCAGGTTTAGCTTTCTACTTTGGTATGAAACAAGGTGAAGCTAACACTAAAGTAAATAACGATAAATTAGTTGAGACAATTCGAAATTTAAACCAAAACAAGTAAATCCAAAGGTATCGAATTCGATAGGCTTAAATATGGCGAATTCGCCACAATTAAAATCAACTCTCGAAGCTGCGACCAAACAACCAAGCTCAGCTCGAACTGTGGAGGTTCGAGTTCAGCCCTCGCCCAAAACTGCGAGTTCACAGGTTGCTGGTCGGTGCGAAGAGTTTCGAGAATTGGTGGAAAAATACCCGTGGAACTCAAAAGTTATGCTGGCAATTGCTCAAGCGGAGAGCAATTGCAATCCAAAGTCGGATAATTCTGGACTAAACACCAACGGAACTTACGACTACGGATTATTCCAAATTAACAGTGTTCACGGCCACAGTCGAAGTATTCTAGCAAATCCGGCTAAAAACACCGAGATTGCTTTCAAAATCTGGCAATCACAGGGCTACCGAGCGTGGAGTGCATACAACAACGGATCTTACTTGAAATTTATGAAATAATGGAGAAATTTTATGAACAACCAATTAACAGACCAACAAATTAAAGAATTATTCTTTGAAATCGTATTGAAAGAAAAAGCCTATATCGAGGATGTCGATTGTGACGGCAAAAGCTACGCTACAATTACAGGCGATTCATTCGATGAAGAATTTAACGAATATTTAGATAGCATCAGCTTTTGGGAAGAATCGCCAAGCGTTGAAGCTTACCGAGAATACAACGAAGGAGGATTTTAAGATGAATAGTTTAGTCAAATATGTAAATAACGAAGTTAGGATTGAAGAGATACAAGACTCAGCCCGATTGAAAAGTATCTTAAATAGCCCCGTAAACACCAAGTGGCTCAAAAATCACCCTACCGCAAAAAATGTTAAATATCTTCCAATCGATAAAATTGAGATATTGCTTGATATGATTTTTCAGGAGTGGCGGATTGAGATTTTAAACATTTCACAGCTCGCACAAAGTGTTTGTGCAACAGTTCGGGTTCATTACAAAAACCCAATCACTGGCGAGTGGAGTTTTCACGATGGTGTCGGCGCAAGCCCACTTCAAACTAATGCTGGAAAATCTGCTGCAGACCTTGCGAATATCAAGAATAATGCAGTTCAATTAGCCGCTCCTGCTGCTAAATCTTATGCAATAAAAGATGCAGTTGAACATCTTGGTAAAATGTTTGGTCGAGATCTTAATCGAAGTGATACGGTCGGCTATAAATTTTTGTATAAAGATGAGCAGGAACAGCAAAAAGAAGTTAAAGATAATTCGCAAGAACTTATCACTCAACTTAAATCTTCAAAAAACCTTAAAGAACTTCAGGCCAATTTCGTAAAAGGAGTTAATCAATTTAAGGGTAATAACGAAATAATCGCAGAGCTAATTAAAATTAAGGACGAATTGAAAGGTAAATTGAAATGAAAATCTTAAACCTTGAACAACGCTCAGATGAATGGCTACACTTCCGCGAAGGCAAAATCAGCGGAAGTAAAGCTAAAGAATTTGGCACACCTCGAACGGTTTTAAAATCTGAATGGTTAGATCTTGCGGAAAAGTTAAAAGTTGAGATTCCTTTAAACCAAAAAGGTCAACCAAAAAACTTAACAATTCAAGAACTTAAAGAACTCATTGGTGAAGCTGAAGTTGAAAAGAAAGAATGTGAAGTTGAACTCGGTGATGCAATTTATAAGCTTATCGCTGAACGAATCGCCAAACCAATCAACGAGAATGATTACGCAGATCGTTTAAATGGTCGCAAATATTCTGCCGCTCTTCGTGGTGAAATACTTGAAGAAGAAGCGCGTGAAAAGGTTGCACAAAAACTTGGCAAAGAAATTATCGAAGGTCGGGTTTGGCAATCTGATATTAACGAAAATATCATTTGTTCACCAGATGGCGAGATTGCTAACGAAAATGGCGAAATCACTGAAGCGGTTGAAATTAAATGTTTAGATAATTGGAAGCAGGTTCGTTCGTTTTATGAACAACAACCACCTAGTGAATATAGACAACAAATTATTCAATACTTTGCAGTGAATGAGAAACTTGAAAAACTCTACTTCGCAATGTATTCAGACTCTTTCGCTCTTGCACCACAGCTTGAACTCTTAATCTTTGAACTTAACCGCAAAGACTTTGAGAAAGAAATTCAGCGAGCGATTTATTTTGAACAATCTGCTCTCGCGTTAGTTGAACAAGAAGTGGAAAAACTATTATTTTAATGAAAGGATTTTATGACTCAAGAAGAACTAAAAAGCATCACCATTACACCAGAAGAAACTAAAGAAAGCGGCTATTTCGAATTTGGTGTGCATGAAGTAAAGATTGCTAAAACTAAGATTGATAAGCACGATAACAAACCCTACGCAGAAATCTTTGTTGAAAACGATTCTGCTGAAGATCGTGCCCGACTCTGGTTGCATACCCCAGACACGCGTCGAATTTCAATTGATACTGTGCGCAAGATTTTAGTTCACAATCAAGAAGACGAAAATATTAAGCAAAAGATTCGTGAGAAAATTCAGCAAATTAAAAACTTGGCAGATTTTGCAGTTTTACTCGAAAAAACAGTTGGCTGCACAGCTTGGTTCAAGGTTAGCGAAGATGAAAACCGAACTTATGAGAAAGACGGTAAGGTTAAAAAGTCAATTAATCGCCGGATTTACGGCTATGAGCCAAAATCTGATACTCCAAAAACTCAGACTGAAGCTAAATCTGAAACTCAAGAACCCGAAACACCTGATAACTTTGATGAACCAGTTGATTTAAGTGATATTCCTTTTTAAGGAGTGGAAATGATCAAGAAAGAAGAATTCTTACACCTTAAAGTTTGCGATTATCTGCGCAAGAACTACCCTGATGTGTTATTTCGCACAGATTTTAGCTCAGGTATGAAAATGAGCCCAGGCCAAGCCGCCAAGCACAAGAAATTTCAGAAAGGACGAGCTTGGCCAGATCTATTTATCGCAGAAAGTAATAACTTCGCGAGCGGTCTATTTCTCGAAATTAAAGCTGAAGATGTTATTGTCTTTAATAGGAATGGCAAAGTTAGAAAGAATAAGCACTTAATTGAACAAGATAAAATGCTCAAAGAACTAAGAAAAAAAGGTTATCGCGCAAGATTCGCGATTGGATATAATCAAGCAATTTTTGAAATTCAGCAATATCTTGGCGAGCCAAAACCAAAGAAAGTTGAATTCTGATGAGTAAAAAAGCATTGCGCAAGAAGCAACGAAGAAAGAGAAAGAAACTAATCAATGAATGATTTTACAGTTAGATGGAAAGACGAAAAAGGTGTCGAGCACTCTAAAAACTATAAAAACATAAACGATGCAACATATGCTCGCAACTGGTTATTGAAACACGGCGCTAAACAAGTTGAAATATTTATCAATAAATAAAGGAGGAATATGAAAATTGAAGTTATCGATAAATCTACTAATAGACAGATGATATCAGTTGAGATAGTCCCTGCTCTATGAAAGCGTTATATAGAAACTTAAATATTAAAAGGAGAAAGAAATGGCAGGGAACAGAACAGGTGGCTTAAAAACCGCCGCAAAAAATAAGGAAAAATTCGGCAAAGATTTTTACGCCCGAATCGGCAAAAAGGGTGGGCAAAACGGCAAAACTGGCGGATTTTATAATAATCCAGAGCTAGCTAGACGCGCTGGGCGAAAAGGTGGTATAACTAGTAAGCGTGGTATGGCAAGGAAGGACAGTTATGAGGCAGCCTGACATTAATCACCTAATTATGCAAGACTTGAAATTTAAAATGTCGGCTTGGCGAGCGATTGCGATCATTACTCTAATACTCTTTTCGGGTGCGATTGGATTGTTTATCGGCTCAGAAGCTGAACTCAAAAGTACTAAAGCTAAGCTAAACGCCGTAGCCAATGGTTCGCAAGATTATTATTGCAAGGAGACTAAATAATGTTTTATGAAATTATAGAAGCTAAATATGACAGTAGTAAAAATCCAGACGAAGTAAGAACTACCGTTGGTAGATATCAGCTTTTTGAGAGAGCCACTGCTGATGCAAGAGAATTTTATAAAGAAAACAAGCCAGAAGATTATAAAACAATAGTTAGTGAAGATCTCTATGCAAATTTCCTCCAAATAGCCGAAAAACTCGATGAAAATGGAAGAATCCAACAGTATATGGTTGAAGTTCAAGAAGTCCAATTTGATGACTAACAAAGGAGTAAAAAAATGAAACAATATAAACTACTAAAAGATATGCCATTCGCAAAAGCTGGTGATATGGTGGAAATGTGGAGTGATGGGACTATGGCTTTTGTAGGCGAACCCAATCTTCCACGATTTAATAAGGAAGATGTACGAATGTTCCCGCTATGGTTTGAAGAAGTTGAAGATTATTTCTATATCACCACAGATGGTTCTGTATGGTTATGTCCTAAAAATAAAGATAAGGAATTAGACAAGAACAGAAAAGCAATCGGCAACTATTTTGAAACAATCGAAGAAGCTGAAAAATACCTTGAATACCTAAAAGCTAAAACAATTATCAAACAAGATGCCAAAGGCTTTAGACCTGATTGGAATAATCATTTTGAAGATAGATACTATGCTCATTGGAATTTTGACCAAAATGAAAGCACCTGGGAGCGTGAAACCTCGTGCAAAAGTCAAGAGTTTTATTTCAAATCTCGTGAAGACCTAGAGGAAAGTTTTGAAAAACACCCAGATGAGTGGAGAACTTATCTAACCTATGAGCAATAAAATCTCATAAAACCTTAACAATTCAATTCCAGCCTTACAAGGGGCGAAAGCCCGAATGTTCTAAAATATTTATGCAAAGGGAGGATTAAACTTTTTAATCGTCCCTTGTAGGGCTGGAAACTGACTGTATTCTAGATAGGAGGAGACGCTGAGTCCCAGAATGGGGTAAGCAATATGCTGAGCACTCTCAATGCTTTTGCCTTCCTTTCAGTTTTTCAGTCCTACGCCCTGCCATATGGCGTTAAACTGGGCGTCGCAAAACCTAATTTTATCCGTTCGAAAAACGGTTGCTTATAAAATATAATATGTCATAAATTCATAGTAGTGGCGAAAGAAATTTCGCCCCTCGAACCTGAATATAACTAAAATTATAAAAATAATGTGGTAGTTATAATAATAGTTTTAGCGTGGTTTTGTCATACGCGCAAGGTTATGTTCAGATTTGAGGGACTAGACAGAAACAGGCACCTCAACACGATCATAAGCAATTTTCAAGTGTTTCTGCCATACCTCAATAATATTAAAGGAGAACAAAGAATGGAAAATGAAGATAAATCAATAAACATATCAACTAACGGCGGTATAGGCTTTTTAGGAGTATTAACAATTCTGTTTATTGTTTTAAAACTAACTAATGTGATTGATTGGAGTTGGTGGTGGGTTCTCTCACCTATCTGGATACCAGTCGCAGTAGTTCTTGGAATTATTGCGATTGTAGCTATTGTGGCGTTGTTTGTAAAATTTATAGTAAACGAATTGAGGTAGATATGAAAAATACAGAATGGAATAAGCTTACCACAAGACCTCTTAATAATGAAGAAAAAGAGGTTTACGGAAATAGATTTGACTTTATGTGGGAAGGCAATCAACCTGAAATAGGTGAAGAAGTTCTTGTTTATACACTTCGAAGCAAAGAAGTATATACAGATATTTGGACTGATGATTTTAATTATGGTCTCGGTTTTGAAAATACAGATGAAAAAGTCGTTTATTGGATGAGTTTCCCAGAACCACCAAGTATAGTTTCAATTCAGAAAAAAGGATAAGAAATGAATAAAGCGGAAAAATGGAATTTCGAAAAACAAGAATACGAAGATTATGAATTGCCAGATAACTGTCCCCTAGTCTGCCACAATATGGAGAAAATAATAAATTGTGCAAATTGTAGAAAGAAATTCAAATTTGGAGATGGCTATTGTAGTAGAACAATTCATAATGAATATGGCTTCGGTTATCCAGTATGCGAAGAATGCTATAAAAAAGAATTAGAAAATGAGAGGAAGTATAAAGAATATGTTTAAAGATATGGATTGGTCAAAAGTATTTTTATCCTTAATGATTATGCTTTTAATAGGTTGGTTTATTTTTCTAATTATATGGGGTATCCAAAATGAACCGCCACAACACAGTGCCGACACACTTCGAAAAATCAAAATCTGCCGAACTTATTCAAATGATTTTTGGCGGAACGATATAGATTTTATCGATGGTAAATGTTATTATAAAGGTAAAGAAGTTGAGATAAAGTAAACCTATACTGTCGAGGGTTTTATCTTTAACTAGGGAAGAGGTGAAATAACTAGCTAAAGCTGTAATATGATATAATGTAAGTATGGGGGGTGAGCTGTTAAATAAAAAATGAAAGGATAAGAAATTAATGCCAAAATTAACAGAAATTGCAAAACAAATCTTAGCGGTTCTATATGCTCAATATATGAAAACACCTAATATAGTATTACAACAAGTATACTTTTCAGCTCAAGATGGTCTTGATATTGACGATGATGACAATGAAGATTTAATAGATGCTTTAAAAGATATTTCGGGTAGCGAAGCTATGTTGTCTGCTTGTTTAAAATATTTGCTCGAAAGTGGTTATATCTCTTGTCAAAGTTTTTCCGAAATGATGGATTATAGTATTCTGTTTGTTGGAATTTCTCTAACTGCTAAAGGTATTGATTACTCAGAAGGTTTAATTAGAGGCGATGCTGAAAATATCAAACAAGCCGGATTAGTTATTAACGGTGATGTTAATTTATCACCGAAACTAGAATCTCTTTTGAAAGTATCAGATTTAACTGGTTTTGGTGAACTCTTTAAAGCTTTTTCACCTAAAGAATAGATTTACTTTAGTCTCTATATATGATATAATATAACTAAGGGAATAATGGGCACACTATCAGTCAAAAGATTGTTTAGTGTGCTCATTTTATTTTTGGGCAGAAAGGCGAAAGATGGCTAATCCTAATTTTAGTTCAAAAATACTAATTCGTAAGCTAGAAGATGATTCAATAGTTGTTTTTTACGATAAGCATTCAATTTATATTAAGAGCCAAATGGGAATTTTAGTTTTTCATCGCTGGTTTGCTCCAAAAGGGTATTACACTAAAAACTTCAAACCATTTTCTGAAATAGCTAAGCGCAAGAAACACTTAACAGTTAAACGCTTACTAGATGCTGGGTTAAAATATGGCGTAAGCTACGCTATGGGAACTAAAATACCACAACCCAAATCTAATAGCCAAGAAATAAATTTTATTTCAGAAAAAGGAACTTGGACAAGAAGACTTACGGCAGACTATTATTCAGAAAAGGAAAAACAAGATATACTTAGAAAGATTGGTTATGGCGACTAAAAGAACAAAAGGTAAAGAGCGGATTTTTTCACCACAGCAAATTAAATTTGCGATGTTTTATTATTTGCCAGATTCTCCGACTTTTGGAAACGCGCTACAAAGCGCAATTCGTGCTGGTTTTTCTGAAAAATACGCGAAGAATATTACAGTTAAGAATCTGGAATGGCTAGAAGATATTGTGGTGGAAATTGGTGGAAAAGGTGTTTCGAAAGATAAGCTTGTTCGTAAAGCTAAAAGAGTGCTAGATAAGAGCTTGGATAGTGAAGATGAAAAGATAGCACAAGATACGGCTAAATTTATTGCGAAGACTACAACGGAGTTTAGCGAAAAGCAAGATATAGTATCGAATGGCGAAACGCTAACTGTTGCAACATTGGAGTTTGTGAATGGAGATAATCCGAAAGAAAGTTAAAGTTCCGATTGAATTTAAGCCTCTTTTTGAAGAAAACAAATGGCGAAACCTTGTTTTTTATGGTGGTCGATCAAGTGGAAAAAGCCACGATGTCGCACTTTCTCAAGTTTTAAGAGCGAGAGAAAAGAGATTGAAATTTTTAAACTGTCGAGAATTTCAGAACTCAATTAAAGATTCAACGCATGCTTTAGTGAAAGCTATTATTTTTGAATATGGCTTTGAAACTGAATTTATAATTACTAATGATTCTATAAAACATAAAAGAACTGAAAGCGAATGGATTTTTAAAGGCTTACATGATAATGTCGAAAGCTTAAAATCTATTCCAAACATTGATGAAGCGTGGGTTGAAGAAGCAAGCACTGTTACCAAGCGCTCTATTACGCTACTCAAAAACACTGTACGTAAAGACAACTCGAGGCTTATTTTTACCTTTAACCGAGATACTGAGCGTGATCCAGTCTATGTTGAGTATGTGATGAAAAAGCCAGATAATACTTATGCAATTAAGGTAAATTATGATGTGTTAGAAAAGAACGGGCTTTTTCCAGATGTGATGCGAATTGAGATGGAGAATGACAAGAAAAATAACCCACAAGAGTTCGCTCATACTTGGCTTGGTGAGCCACTTTCGCAAATTGAGAATGCTATTTTGAGCCGTGATAGAGTGCTGAATGCTATGGATCGAGAGATAGAAGATGACGGCGAAATTCAAATAGGCGTTGATGTGGCACGACTTGGTGATGACCGCTCTGTGTTATGGAAGCGTAAGGGATTGAAGACAATTGACTTTAAAGTGTATGAAAAACTCAGGACTAACGAGCTTGTGGAGAAGATAGAACAGTTCGCTCAATTAGATAAGGAAGTGCTAATCAAGATTGACGACACTGGCGTTGGTGGTGGTGTGACTGATCAGTTGCTAGCTAAAAATTACAATGTTCAAGGTATAAATTTTGCGCAAAAGGCGGTAAATGATGACAAATACCCGAATTGGATCAGCGAAGCTTGGTTTCATCTTCAAAAAGTGATAGATGAAATACAACTGCCAAACAACACGGAATTGCTCCAAGAATTGACAACTAGAACTTGGAGTATGGATAAAAAAGGTAAGCGAGCGGTTGAAAACAAGGGAGATTACAAGAAGCGGGGAAATAGAAGTCCTGACTTGGCTGATGCGTGCATCCTTTGTTATTATACGCCGCCAAAACCTAAACCTATTGTTTATGCTGGCGTGAGATAATGTAGCTCTGCTCGACTATTTGAATTTATATTTTAAATATGTTTAGAGATTTTTTTAGCCGTTTGGTCGGCGGTAATATGAAAAAGAAGAGCGCCTCGCACTACGCTTTCAATCGGCCAAAATCAATGTTGGGTGCGCATACATTTTATAAAGGATTATCATATGATAATTCATATCCGTCTATTTCACGAATTGTAAATGAATTTATGACAATTAGGCCGTATGCGATAGATAATAACGGTAAAACAATTCAAGATTCGGTAGTGATGAATAAAATATATCATCCGAATCAACAGATGAGCGGTGCAACCTTCCGTGAAGCTTTAGCACTCCTAAGTTTGGTTTTTCCTAAAGTTTATGTTTTGGTTTGGAGCTATAATGAACAGGGCGCTCCAACAACTGGACGAAATATTACTCCTGAAAATATAGCAGGGTTTACTATTCTTGAGGGAGTAACTGAATATTATGTTGGTGAAGAGAAGCGCTATCGAGTTGGTGCTAAAGAATACTCTGAAAATGAAATTATTGAACTGCGAAGTGGGGTTAATCCATATGATTTGAGCGGAGGATATAGTCCGACTGATGCTGCTCGAAAATGGGCGTCTATTGATGATTACATTGCAAGTTATCAAGCTGGTTATTTTGAAAACGGCGCCGTGCCAGCTGGACAGTTTATTATTACCGCTGGAAGTGTTGAAGAATATAACAATATTGTTGATAATCTGCAAGCACGACACCGTGGCAGTGGCAATAATAACAATGTGGTTTATGTTCATCGCCCAATTGAGAGTACGACAGGTAAGCCAGTTAATGCTCAGATTGAGTGGGTGCCGTTTGCTGAGAGCAACAAGAATCTTGACTTGAAAAGCTTATTTGATCAAGCTAATAAGAAAATTGATAGTATTTATGGTGTGCCTGCAAGCGTTCGAGGTGTAAATGATAACAACACTTATGCCAGTGTGCGAGTGGATGAACAGATTTTTATTAAATATACAATTAAGCCTTTTGCAACACGGATCTGGAGTGAGTTTACACATCAACTGAACCGAATTACAGGTGGATTGGGCTTTGCGATAACTTTTGACCTTGATGTTCCTGGTGTGGCTGAAGAAGAGAAGATTGAGGCTGAGCGTAAAGCGGCTGAACTAGCTTTAATTAAGACTGGCTTAGATATGGGCTATTCATTAGACAGCATTGTTGATGCATTTGAGCTATCTAATGGCTACAAAACACTTAAAATGGGTGAAACTCCACTAAAAATTGAGAATGACAAGCCTGAAGTTGATGACGGTGGCGAAGTTGAAGAATCGCCAGAAGATTTAAACGCAAAAAGTGTGCATATCTGCAATCATTGCGGAGATCATCACTGTTTAAAAGCTGAAGCAAAAACAAAAAACGAAAAACAAAAAGATAAAGACCAGAATGCACTAGAAACTGTCTTTCGTGATATGACTAATGAGCAGATTGAGCGAGCTATTGATAGTGATTTTGAAGATTTTAACCTTGGCGATAAAGATCGTGAGAAATTTAAGCAAAGAATAAAGGTGATATTGCTGAGCGTGCTGGTAACGCGTGGTGTGGTGGCTTGGAGTGATTTTGCCTCGATATTAAAGCAAAACAACATATCGACTGATGACCTAACCGAATTTAAGATTTCTGACAAGCTAAAAAAGCATTATGACAAAATGATAAATGATTTTACCAAGAGTTTTAGTGAAGATACGGCAAGGTCGATTGCTAACAGAGTTGCTCAAGCAGAAATAGAAGACTGGAATAAGGAACAGTTAGCTCGTAGCTTGCGAGATATAACAAAAACCGAAGAATGGCGAATTCAGCGAATAGCTCGCACTGAAACACACCGAGCACATGGCTTGGCTGGCGTGGAGGCTGGTGTGCAAATTCAGAATGAATCTGGCATACAGATTTATAAAGAGTGGGTGGTGGTGAGCGCTAACCCGTGCAAATATTGCCGTGGAATGAATGGCAGGCGAGTTAATATAACTGAAAGTTATGTTAAAAAGGGTGGAATTTTGATTGGTAAATCGAAAATCCGTGTTAATGATTATGCTGATATTGACACAGCTGGTGCTCACCCAAACTGCTCTTGCGTGGAGAAGTTTGGGATTGAAGAAAATAATAATGAACCTTGGCGGAGTGTTGAGATTGAAGAATTACCAGCCGAGAAATTTAATGAGGTTTATGGTAAAGGCTGGAAAGATTTTAGTTTTGATAGAAATGAACCCCTGAATAAACGAGAAAAAGAGGTTGCTAAAATTCTATCACATAGCCTTGATGCAAAAGTATATTCTTTACGACGCGTCGAGAAGCCTAATGGGGTGAAGACACCAGACCTAATGATTAATGGAATAAAAGCTGATATTAAGAGCGTGAGTTCCTTGCGAGCTATCGAGAAAGCCAGTTCTAAGGTAGCTAAACAAACTGGAGAAGGCGGTATTGCTGTCTTTGATTTGAAAGAGCTATTCGAGACAGAGGAAAAGATTATTAAAAAAGCCCAATTCGAAACCTCGATAAGAAATCTTGAATTTTACGTAATACTTGGTGATAAAATTATTAAGAAATAATAAAAGAGGCATCGCCCTAGTGCTATCCAGCACAAGAGTATGCCTCTTAATATTTTCATTATACTGTATTTCGGTATAAAAGTCAACATTTTATGTTGTTTTTTAAAAAATATTTTAACTGCTCGACTATTTGCTAGTAATATTAATTTGTAATAGTAAATTTAAAGAGGAAATATGGCAGAAAAAGTTAAGAAAACAGCACTGGAGCTGAAAACTGAAATTTCGAAGTCCGTGGGAGAAAATGAGGAGCGAAAAATTAGGTTTGTAGCATCGAGTGTAAACGAAGATCGCCATTACGAGAAAGTGGACGTTGCGAGCCTTCGCTTGCCTTTAAAGCAAGGTGGTGAGATTCGAGCTGGAGCAATTCCAACAGAAGGAGTGAATGATTTAGTGGATATCCCACTGATTCTAAACCATTCTGGTGATGTTCGGGATACAATCGGCTCAGTGCGTAGTGCTTTCTATGAAAATGGTGAGCTGATTTTTGAAGCAGGTATCTCGAAACGAGAAATAGCACAAGAAATGCTACTACTTCTTGAAGAGGGACACCTCTCGAATGCGTTCTCGATTACAATGTCAGATTTTGACTACAATTTCGAAAGCGAAACGATTAGTAACGCTGAGATTATTGAGGTGAGCTTGGTTTTCCGCGGAGCTAACAGAGAAGCAAGGCTTTTGGCCGTAAAATCTCTGAAAGGTGATGAAATGAGCCAAGAAAAAGAAACTCCAGAAGTTTTGAAAAAAGAGGCGACAACTACAGTTTATCCTGAAGTTGTAGCAGACGATGAACCTGAGGTTGAGCAGGCTGAAAATTCAACCGAAAATAATAATTATAACGAAGAGAAAGAGGAAGAAATGAATAAAGAAATTGCAAAAGATGCTATTTCAGCAATGCCTTCACAGGTTTCAAAAGCTACAACAGATTACCTCAACACTAAAGGTGCTGTAGTAGATTTTGCAAACGTTTTGCAAGATAACGCTGGTGCATCATCTGAAGATTTTAAAAAAGCTTGGGCTGCTAAAGTAGCAAGCAAAGGTATTACTAACGTTGAACAATTGCTACCTGGTGCTTTGGTGTCAGCTATCTCAGATGGAATTGAAAAAGCTGGAACTATCTGGAACGTAGTTAATAAAACTGGTCTAACAGTTCGCCGAATCGACGCTGAAACTGCTGGAGCTCGCGCTCAAGGACACAAACGCGGTACAACTAAGAAAGAACTGTCGCTTACATTTACAGATCGAGTTATTCGCGCTGGATATATCTATGATTACATCACTTTGAACAAAGAAGATATCCGTGAAAATCAAGACACTGGCGCTTTGGTAAAATTCATTCTTGAAACTCTACCAAAACGAATCATCACAGAAATTGAACGTGCTATTGTTCTTGGTGATGGTCGAACTGCTGGTGGTGATGATGTAATTGAAAGCTTTGTGTCAATCTTGAAAGACGCTAAAGATGGAACTTTTGCGACTGAATATACGCCTGCAAAAGATGAACCACTTTACAAATCAATCGTTAAAGCAGCTACAAAAATTGTTCCAGAAGGTGATGTATATATTGTTATGAGCAAATCTTCAAAAGCTGATCTAAAACTTTCTGAAACTAAGAGCGGCGCATTAGTATTCCCACTTGGTGGTGATATTGCTGGCACTTTGGAAGTCAAAGAAATCTTTACTCCGAGCTGGTTCGCACCAGAAGGTGTTCAGGCTGTAATGTTCGTGGGTGATGCTTACGAAACAGTAGGTGATAACTCAATTGAAGCTTACACAAACTTCTCATTGAGCCAGAACAAACAAGAATACCTACAAGAAATTTATGCTGGTGGTGCTTTGGCCAAAGTTAAATCTGGTGTAGTAATTAAAAATCCTGCTGCGGCTTAATTGAAAGGAGAGGGCTAAGATGAAGCAATCAATTTCAAAAGATGAGATTGTGGCGTTAATCGGGCGCCCTCTCTCTTCTTATGAAGAGCAGAACTTTACAATTTTGAATGAGCTAACTTCGGAACGCTTGAATAAACTGTTGAATGGTGGGCTTGATTCTGCGACTGACTGGACATCGGGGCTGAAGATGTTGTATGCGCGATTGTTTAATATCAGTGAGTTGGAACGAAACCATGATGCGGGTATTTCAAGAAAAGCCGTGGATGGCTATAGTGTGGATTTTAAAGAAAATACCAATTATTACGCTCAGTTCTGTGAAGAGAACGCAGATTTAATAGCTAAATATAGAATTTCTAACGGTGGCATTCGACACGGAAAGACTATTTATGAGGATATTCGACACTTTTTCTGAAACAGAATATTCATTTTTGCGAGTTAATCGCGGGAATGTTTACGGTAACACAATTGAAGAAGAATTAACGAACCGAAAAGGAGTGTTTCGTGAAAAATCTGGAATGAAACGAGGCACGAACGGTGAAGAATTTGCAGAAAATTCAACACTGTTCGTAAAGCCTGAAGATATTCCAGTAGATGCTGTTGGTAACGGTATTCGAATAAATCACAAAACCTACACTATTATTGCGATGTATGAAGGCAAGAATTTTGATACTAACGAAGTGGAACATTTAAAATTAACCCTAGAAAGGGCGAGTTATGGCGAAGGTTGAAGTATCGTTTAAAAGCAAGATGAACGTTTACACACAAATCCAACAACTTAATATGAAAAAAGAGTTGGAAGCTAAAGCTGAAAAAGCACTTGGTCGTGCCAGAATGCTTGCACCAGTCCTAACTGGAGCTTTGAAGAGTGATGGTCGAGTGGAGAAGATACAAGATGGCTACAGTGTTGTATTCGGTGATAGTCGAATACCCTATGCTCGGAGACGACACTTTGAAAACCGTAAAAATCCAGCAACGATACACTATTTGGAGCGAGCTGGTAATCAAACCAAGAAAGAAGGCTTTATAATTATGAAAGGGGACTCATGATTACACTAAATTTGCTAAAATTTCTAGAACTAAACGGATTTGGTAAAATTGACAAAGACCTTTTCTGGCAAAAGCTCGGATTGGGCAAGACTGGTTTGTATATTACCAATATAGCAGAAAATGGCTATCGTGGGCGTAGAAAATCGCAACACTATGAGATCTTCAGCATTGGTAAAAATGATGTTGATGGCCTAAAGCAGATTGAAGCAGTCGCAAAACTGCTCAAAGGAAGCTATGCCGTGAATGAATTACCAGAGGTTAAAGGGATTTGTGAAGTGGTTCGAAATGTGGCTATCTTGCCGCCTTCCACAGTTTCGAACGTTGGAGAAAATGAACAAGGTAGAATTATTTATTCTATCAGTGGAGAAATAATTTATTAAAAGGAGAAAATATGGCAACTGGAATAACTAATAAAACACTTGAAGCTGGTTTGTGGGAAATTGCCCTTGGTGACAAATTAATTCCTGCTGAACTTCTTGGTGATATTAAAACAAAGATTGCTTTAAAGTCAATCGAAAAAGAAACGCAAGCCGGAAAGAGCAAACGCCGAACTAACGTTGTTGAAACTGCTGAAGCTAAGTTTACACTTTACCTTCCAAACTTGGACTTTTTGGGTCAAATCTTCCCAGAATATTACTCAAGCTCAACTGTTGGTGGTGGTGCAGTAGTGTTTGGTGGTAAAAACGTTCGTGTGGCTGAAATGCCAGTAAACATGCACCAAAAAGGCGCTGAAACTGATGAAAATGACGTTTACTTCTTTAAAGCAACTGTTGATGTAGACTTTGAGCTTTCACAAACTACAAAAGATGAACCAAGTGTTGAAATCACATTGAATGCACAGCCAACAGATAAAGGTTATGTACGCATCGGAACTGGTGACTTAACAAAGAAATCAATTTATGATGTAGCAACTCAACAAACTAAAGCTAAAAGCTAAAGTTAGGTGAGAAATGAAAGAGACCCGTTGTGGGTCTTTTTTGGGTTGAAACTTAATCTTAATGGTAGTATTATAATATCATGAAAGCTATACATACATTTAGTAAAAACGAAAAAATATTTAAGTTTTTATTTTGGACATTTATTGTGATTACATTTCCATTTTTGTTTTGGCTCTGGCCATTTGCAATTATAGGGTATTTTATTTGGGAGTATAATTACTATAAGAGTGACCATTTTTTATTGTTGAAAGAGAAATTAAGTCAATATATTGACGAGTGTAATAAAATGAATCAACATATTGAATCTCTTAAATATACCTATGAAGGGCATAAACAAATTGATCATGGATCGGCTGAATTTCATGATACTAGTGCTTACAACTATCAACGTAAAGCTCTTCAAAATTACAACAAATATATCAGTAGCAAATATACAGTAGATTGCTCTTTGACAGTCTTGCGAGGGGCTAGAAACCAACCGTTTAAATATCTCTGCAAATATTTTGACATTAAGCCAAATGAAGAAAATTTGGCAAAGTTTGAAGATGCTTTAAATAATTTCTCAGCGGTGGAACAGGGTGTTCAATTCTTGAAAAACAAACGTGATAAAATTATGTCCGGCATAAAGTCTAAAGTTCCAATTTTCATTCGGGCTTTTCGTTGGAAAAAACTTGAAAAAAAATTAGGTTTTGAAGAAGTAGATTTTAGTGATGCATATGTTCCAACTTATATTTTTAATTATGTTTCAGCTGGTGGTAACGCTAGTGGTGAAGTTCGAATTCCACTAAATCCTAATACCCTAGATAGGTTTATTAGGTATTTAGGCGATATTGTGAAATTTCGTAAGAGTGCAGCGGGACAACGGGCACTAATGACTTCATCTTTACGTCAAAAAATTAAAGAGCGTGATAATTATACTTGCCAAAAATGTAAAAACACCTCGCATAGAGAACCCAATCTCTTATTAGAAATAGACCACATAATCCCTGTATCTAAAGGAGGGCTTACTTCTGAAGATAATCTTCAAACTCTGTGTTGGAAATGTAACCGTTCAAAGGGTGCTAAGGTAGAAAAATAAAAAATAAATTAGACAGACCTGTATTGGTCTGTTTTTTGCTGTAAATTATAGTATTATTTTAATCTTCAAGTACTCGACTATTCGTATTTATAATTATATCTGTTAATAACTAAAAAGAAAGGTTTAATATGTCGAAAATTTCGATTAGCACAGATAAATATATTCAAGATAACATTAAGGAAGTTGTTATTGATGGAATTGATTTTAAGGTTAAGAAACCAGGAGCAGGTTTTCAATTAGACACAATGGCAGTATTTCGTGAATCAATGAATGCACAAAAAATGATGGAATCAGCAGAAACAAATGAAGAAAAATTTGAAGCGGCTGAAACGCTTTCAGATGCAACTAAAAAATTGGAAGCATTATTTGTTGAGCTGTTCGATGATGGAACTGAAGACCGTGAAAAATCAAAAGAAATAATCCACCGTGTAGGAATTGATAAAATACAGAATTTGTTGAATGATATTTTTGTAGAAGGTTAAAAATGAAAAACGTTTTAGATTTATTAAGTGATGAAGAGCGAGAGAAAGTAAAAGCTCGCTATCAGTCGAGGATGAAACGGCGGAGAAATTCTAAAGAAGATAGAGTATCTCCGGAAATCTATTTATTAGCTGAATTTGGCTATTATTTGGGATATGAGGCAGTAAGAGATGTGCGAGAGAATAAAATCTCGTTCGAAGAGATGTTTGCACTATTAGAGGGATGCCGTAAGGTTTGGTACTCACGGCTCATTGAAACCTCACAAGGTTCAATGGTCGCACACGGTGCCTCTATGTCCAAAGACCCAATTGAAGCCTTTAAAAAGGGAATGGAGCCGTACTCAAAGCAAGTTAAATTTAAGGAGTAAAACTATAAATGAGTGAAGTTGGAGTTGTAGAGTATAGATTTAAAGCGAATACAGCCGAATTAGAAAAGAAATTAAAAGATACAGACCAAAGCGTTGACAAGACAACGTCTGAATCTGCTAACAAGTCATCAGCAATGGCGACAGCTTTTAAGGCTGCCTTTGCCGTATCTGCCGCCGCAGTAGTTGGACTTGGAACTGCAGCGGTAAAATCTTATGCTGACTACGAACAGCTTTCCGGTGGTATTCAGACACTCTTTAAAGGTTCAGCAGATCAGGTGATGAAATACGCAAATGAAGCGTATAAAACGGCCGGAATGAGTGCTAACCAATACATGGAAACTGTCAGCGGTTTCTCAGCTTCACTCTTACAAGGATTAGGTGGAAACACTGAGAAAACGGCACAGTATGCTAATAAAGCAGTGATTGCAATGAGCGATAACGCAAACAAGATGGGAACATCGATGTCTGCGATTCAATACGCCTATCAAGGTTTCGCAAAGCAGAATTATACAATGCTTGATAACCTTAAACTTGGTTATGGTGGTACTGCATCAGAAATGGCTCGACTTATTAATGACTCTGGTGTTATGGGCAATACCTTTAAGGCTACTGCTAAAAATGTCAATGAAATCTCATTTGATAAAATTATTGATGCTATTCAGGTAACACAAGATAGATTAGGCTTTACAGGAACAACTGCAAAGGAAGCAAGCACGACTATTGAAGGCTCGTTCAATTCTATGAAAGGTGCCTGGGAGAATTTCGCAACTGCTTTAGGTGGCGGTGGCAATGTTGATGAGTCAATGCAAAAGTTGGTTGAAACAGTTAAAACTTGGCTTGGAAATTTAACGCCTGTTGTTCAAAAAATTGCTGAAAGTTTAGTTAAGGTTCTTTTAGATGGTATTGGTAAAGCCGTTGGGGAAATGAGAGCTAAACTTGGAGGCTGGGCGCCATTAGTTGAAACTATAGCGGTTGCTATTACTGCAGCAGCTGCAGCATGGGGAGTTTGGAACGGTGCAATAGTGGCTTGGCAAGCAGTAACAAAAGTAGCAACAGCCGTTCAGGCAGCATTTAATCTAGTTATGAATGCTAACCCAATAATGTTATTGGTGATGGCTATAGCGGCTCTAGTAGCTGGGTTGGTATACTTCTTTACACAAACTGAACTTGGAAAGAGTGTTTTACAAGGTTTCTTCAATTTTATTGGTGAAGTCGGCACGAACATTGGCAATTTCTTAAAGGGAGTTGGTGAGTTCTTTACTGGAGTTTGGAACGGAATTGTTAGCTTATTTAACGGAATCGTGAGCTTTATCAGTCAATGGGGCTTAACTATTCTTGCGATTATTTTTTGGCCCATCTCGCTATTAGTTGGTTTATTCTTTACTTTTAAAGACCAAATCCTCGGATTCTTGCAAGGTATATGGAACGGTATAGTTGCGATATTTACGCCAGTTGTACAATTCTTTAGTGCGATATTTCAGGCCGCATGGATTGGCATTACGGTTATTTGGAACGTTGTAGTTGCGTATTATTCGGCGGTATGGAATGGAATTGTTGCAATATTTAGCGCAGTTGCTGGATTCTTTATTGGTGTATTTTCAGCAGCATGGAACGGCATTAGAAATGTATTTAGCGGTATTATCGGCTTTTTCGCTGGAATTTGGAACGGAATTGTTGGAATCTTTAACGCTATCGGTGGTGCTATTGGTGGTGCAGTTCGTGGAGCAGTTAATGGCGTATTGAGCTTTGCGGTTAATGCGATCAATGGCTTTATTAATATGATTAATATCGCTATTGGTGTATTAAATGCTATTCCTGGTGTGCATATCGATAAATTAAATCATCTTAGTGTTCCACGGTTCGCTACTGGTGGTATTGTTGGTCCTCAAGGTGGCGGAAGCTTGATTTGGGCTGGCGATGGTGGTGAAAATGAATGGATCGTGCCTGAAAGCAAGATGGCGAGCCTGATTGATAAAATTAATAGCCAAACTGGTGGAACTGGCGGAAATAACTATACGATTAACGTGAGCGGAACTTTTGCGACAAGCCCAGCCGAACAACGAAAAGTAGCCGAATTGATTCGTGAGCAGTTAGAGCTAAACGATAAAAGGAGGTTTGCGTAATGAAGATAATTCTGAGTGATTCAACTAAAACTGTTGAATGGCTAATCGTTGAAGTGCCACTACCAGAAACGACAGTGGATAATGTTAAGAAAGTTAAAACGCTTGATAACTCACTAACGACTTATGTTGTTGGTGCGAGAAAGCGAACTTGGGGGCATACTTGGAACTACCCAACCAAGGAAGAATTTGATGAGATTAAAGGCTTTTATGACCGGCAAATTCAAAACCAAGAGCCAGTGAGATTAACTATTGAAGGAATGGAAAATGTGGTAAATGTTCCAGTCTATATGGAGCTTGGCAAGCGAGAAGTGATAAGCTTTGATGGAATGGTGAAACAAGCGGAAGTGAGCTTTACGGAGATTTAATAAATGCAGATTGTTAGTGAAAGGTTTAATAAGGCGTTTGCAGGCAGTATTGTGGCTTTGGATTGGCGAGCAAAGATGAGTTTTACTCGCAAAAAGAATGAATCAACTAATTGGTTCATTCTTGGCAAATCTAAATTAAACGAAACTGATATGTTAGCCACGCCAGAAGGAAACCCAGCGCAAGTTTGGGATGCTTTTCAGTATGATGATATTTCTGATCGCTTATTGGAAATGAGCGTGGAGCGTTCGGTTAAATTTCCGTATAATGTGCAGTCTGGAATAGCTGATATAAAGCTAAATAATTATGATGATTATTTCTCATTTTTCGAAACAACAAAAAAGAGCCCGATTGCTGAATATATTCTGCCAAAACGACCTTTGAGGCTTTATTTGGGTGCAAAAAATGTAGGAACGGTTCCAGTTTTCGTTGGGAATACTGAAAAAATACCGACTTACAATAATGATAAAACGATTACTTGGTCTGCGTTAGACTTTTTGAGTGATATTGCTGAAACAAAAATTAATCGAACTGTTATGTTGAGGGATGTTTCAACCGATGCACTCTTGAAAGAAATATTTAAACAATATGGAATGGACGAAAACCAATACCGTATAAGTAGGGGGCAAAATATAATTCCATTTGTTTATTTTAAAAATGATGACAATGTTAGCACGATATTAAAGAATTTGGTTCAAGCTGAGAACGGTTTATTGTGGCTTGATGAGCAAGGGATAATTCGTTTTGAGAATCGCAGTGGCAATTTGGATAAAATGCCAGTAATGATATTTAACGCAAGTAATATTATTGATATTGAAACAGAAAAAGCTAATGATGTGGTTAATTATGTTAGTATTAAAAGTGATGTGCGAGAAGTTCAACCTTTGCAGCCAATTTTTAGTGCGGAAGGTAAAAATGAGTGGGTTATTCAGCCTAGAGCCAGCTTGTCTATATGGTTAACTCTTGATGACCCTGCATGGAGCGTTCGCCCTATCTCGGTTGGCCAAAAAACTGGTGAAAGTTGGGTGGAATTTAAAAAAGGCGAGAAAATCGACAATTCAGGCATCCAATTAAAAGGTGATCTTTTTGCCGATGCCTACAAATTGACAGTTAATAACCAAGGAACAAGCCCTTCGAAAATATCAAAAATTGAACTATGGGGCGAGAGTGCAAAAGTCGTAGATACCATTAAATATGAGGCTTTTGACCGTGAGAGTATGGAGCGCTACGGTAAAAAAGCGATCGAAATTACCGACAATCCATATTTTGGTAATTATCGTAACTGCGACCTTTTTGCGACAGATATTTTAAAGAAATATGCTAGTTTTTCGCCAACAATTTCAATGAAAGTTAAAGGTAATCCAGCCCTACAATTGGGAGATGTTATTAGTGTGAATTACAAAGATAAAGGCGACTATTTGGTAACAGGTATTAAGATGAGCCTAAGCGATAGCGGTTATGAAACGACTATAACTGGAAAGCCACATATTGTTTCGAAATCATTTATTTTGGATAAGTCTATTTTGGATGGAAAGGATCTATTGGCGTAATGGCGATTGAAAAAAATATTGAATTTCAGGGCGACAGAGTGGTAAATTCGCTGGGTGGAAATATAAAACTAAATCAGACTACGGGTGAGCTGATTGTGTCAAAAAATGGGGTGATTTTGACAAAAATTAATAAGGACGGCTTTGTTTATTCGGAAGAAAATGGCACTCGACGAATTTTAATTGGAAGGCATCCTAAAACTGGGGCTGTGGGTGAGTGGGTTAGCGTGGTTGGTGAAGATGTGATTGAGATTTTAGAGAATGAAACCTAATAAATTTATTGATCGAAGTGAATTTATCAAGCCTGTTGTAGTTTTTGAATACAACGGTAGCTTTATGAGTAATATTAAAACTTTTGATATTGAGCATAACCTGCCGTTCGTGCCATTGATTATAGGCGAGTATAGTTTAAATAGCGATTTCTCGAATGCTCGAGATTTCCGTTTTTGGACAAGTGGAGATGAAAACTTTCTTGTTGGCGCGTTAGAGAAAACTATTCGGTTTGCTATTCGAGGGGTCGATCCACCGCGAAAAGTTTATGTGCGTTTAATTGGTATTGCTCCGCCTGATTACTCGGGAGAAGTGACGCCATTAAAGCGAAGAATATTAAATGATTCAAGAAATAGAAGCCTGAAGATTTTAAACTTTGGGACATTTAGAAATGATAGCACTATTGAACATAATTTGGGTTATTTGCCGATGGTTTATTTTTGGGAAGAAACGGTTATCTTTAGAAAAAATAATTCATCTATTCTTGACTTAGAAAAATGCTTGAGGCCAAGTAGCCCTGTTAACAGCATTAATAATAACGAAGTTCATATATCTGGAAGAGGTGATGGAAAAGGATATTATGCTATTTTTGGAGATGCAATAGATGAAAGTTAATAGTTTTGTTAAAAATTCTGATTTCTGGCAGATGTCACTTGATGGTGAAAGTGTTGTTTTGGATTTTAGCTTGCCAGCTGGAGATTTTGAGAACGGATATAAGACTAAAAGAGTTTTTCCTAGTAGGAACCGCAAAGGTTTGATTATTGATCACTATTGTTTTAATGGACAATGGGGATCAAGAAACGAGTATAAAATTAGCTCTAATGGTTCAACAGAGAATGTAATATATTTTGAGATAATTAGGCGTGATGATGACATTATTGTTACAGCTGAATATATGGAATTTACAGATGGAGAGGGAAGCCGAAATAATCAAACGATCTCCTCGCAGAAGGTGGATGTAAAAATTAGGATGAACTTCATTAAGAATAATTGGTGATGTGGTTTTATCACTCGACTATTTATTTTTACAATATGGGTAGATAGAAATTACAATTTAAAGGAGAAGCTAAAAACTAATATGCAAATAACAGTTGGTGAAATCGGGACTTTTATTGCATTTCTGGTTGGGTTAATTGGCGGAGTTTTAACACTTTTTCGCCACGCTAAAAATGGCCTGAAAGAAATGCTCAAAGGAGAGTTCGAAGGGGTAAATGAAAATTTTGATTCTGTTCGAAAGGAAATACACGAAGTTCGAGATATTGGGCAGAACAACGCCAAGAATGGCAAGCGTAACGAAATTTTATTAATGATTAATGTTCAACCTGAAAAAGTTGATGAGATCGAGCGAGCATTTGAAGAATATAAAGCATTAGGAGGTAATGGTTATATAGATAGTTTGGTTCAAGCTTGGCGAGAAGAATACGAGAAAGATTTAATTAAGGCAAGAATTAAAAGAAAGGAAAACAATGGACAAAGTAATTGATTGGTTTCAACAAAGACAGGGCAGAGTTAGCTATTCGATGGACTATAGAAATGGCCCGAATTCTTACGATTGTTCGAGTGCGATTTATCATGCCCTAATTTACGCTGGAATTTTACCACAAGGTTTCCGCATTGGTAATACTGAAACAGAATTTGTAGACCTACCGAAGTTCGGTTTCCAACGAATTGAGGCGGATGCAAATGGTTATATTCCGACACAAAGGGGTGATATCTTTATTTGGGGTAAACAAGGGTATACATTAGGTGCGAACGGACATACTGGAATATTTATTGATAATAACAATATTATTCACTGTGCGTATGCTTATAATGGCATTCACACTGATGAACACGATGAATTAGCAGGCTGGAATAATGTACAATACTTGACTATCTTCCGATACACTGGAAAGCCTCAAGACGCACCAACACCAGCACCGCAAAATGAAGTTATTGATGATGTAATCAATATCGGCTCGCATTTTAAGATTACTAAATCGATGCGAGTAGCGGAAGTTAATGTTCATGAAGATCGAAGAGAGCTAAAAATTAATGAGCTTTGCCCACGAGGTTTTACTTGGGAAGAAAATGGTGTTCCAGCAGATTGGGCGTTTAAGGTTGATGATGACGGCTATAAAATTGATGGCGAAATTAACGCAGGAGATTTGGTCAAAATTCAAGGAGCTTTTGTCGCTCAAGAAGTGGTTCAAAACGATGGAATGTGGTTTGCACGAGTAAATCGTAATGGTGTTGATGTTTGGATAGAGCTAACACCAGTAACTGAAATCCCAGCTGATGATAAAGGAACTATTACTAATTATCGCCCAGCACCAGCACCACAACCAGCACCAGTTGAACCACCTAAACCAGAAGTTAAGGAAGAGAAACCAGTAGATAGTCAAGAATCGACAGCTACTGAAGAAAAACCAGCTGAAAACCAAGGGTTAACAGTTCAAGAAGAGGAGAAAAAAGATATGTCGCACAATTTAGAAAATAGCGGAAAAGCTGGAAATTCTAAAATAGCAGAGAAAAAGCAGTTAATTCAAATCAATGCAAGACCATTAACAGAAGAGGAGTTAAAAATGTTGGAAGATTTACAGAAAAATACGGTTGAGAATATCGCAAATACGGAATATGAACCACGGATCAGCGAGAAAGCTAAAACTACAGTGTATTTTATTGCTGACTTAGGAATTTTAACAAATATGCTTATTGCCACAATTTGTGTGATTTTAATTCCAAATGCAACGAAAGAAATTTTGGCTGTTAGTGGCGCAATTGCTACAGCATTCGCAGGATTAAAACCTATTTTCAAACTAGGAGCTAAAAAATAATGGCCAAATTGACTTTACCGCACCCAAATAAAGATTTTGTGCCGCTATCTCCGCTAACGGCGCAAGAACTTGATGAAATGGTGGCTAATAATAAAGCGGTGGCTGATTTTGCGAATGGCTTAGCAAGTGGAAAAAATATTGATGATAGCTCTATTGAACCGATTAAACTCAAACAGTCTAACGTTCAGATTATTCAATCTGGAAATCTAGCCACTCAGCATAAAACGCAACAAGTGCACACTCAGTGGTTCGATCAGACATATTGGAACGCCAATTTCTTCCGACAAAGGAATGAAAAAACAAGAATTGAATTTCCTAAAGCGTTTAAAAATCCACCAGCTGTAGCAGTTCAAATTTTGAATGCAGGAATAAACCCGCTGACTGTATTTAGCACGGTGGTTACTACGACCTATGTTGAATTTACAATGGCATCTTTAGCTAGAATTAGTCAAGAGCTTGACGTTACTGTTTCGGTGATTGCGACAGGGGAGTTGGCTTAAAGAGAATAGTGAAAGTTGAGAGAATAAAAAGAACCCGTTTTGGGTTCTTTTATTTCGCACTTTCTGGTATAATAAAAGAAAAAAGAGGTGGTTGCTATGGAAATAGGACTATTGATGCGTTATGATAAAGTCTACGGATTTTTTCATGAAGATGATGAAACGAAGCCAGTTGTGCTGATTTATTCAGGAGAACGGACGGCAGAGTTTAGCACTTTCAGTTATTTAGTTGATGGAGCAAAGGGAGTAGAAAAACACTATAAGTTCCTTCCAAGTGATATTCAGCTAAGCCCTTTCAAAGATGGCTGGATAGCCGCAGAATAAATCACTCATCATGAGTGGTTTTCTATTGTATTTTTATTAACTAAAAGAACCCAAAACGGGTTTTTTATTTATCCTTATTTTTATCACCCCAGCGTTTTTCTGCACCAGCCTTACCACGCCCTCGAGCGACTTTCGAGCGTTCTTCAGGGAGAGGTTTTTCCAGAACCCTGAACCACCTTTGAGCCATTTTTACTCATAATGGTTCTTTTAGTAAGTTTTTTGAACTAATTTAATTATGCCAGGCTAATAGTTTTAATAAAAAAGAAAACACCCCGAAGAGTGTTCTCAGCTGCTTACAGGTCGGTATAGGAAAAACTATACTTACTAACTAAAGCTCACTGTAAGGCTTATGCTACATTATTATTTTATATTATTTTTTTAAAAAAGTCAATACTTTTTTTCTATTTTCCAAACTTACCTTGTGGAAAATGTTGGCGGCTTTCTATTCTACTTTCAATTATTTTTAAGAAATGCTGTTTTCCACTCTTTATGGATTGATAGATAGTATTACTAATAACATCAGCGGCTTGTAGCCCTAAAGAACTTTTAGAATTTGCTTGATCAACTGTAATATTTCCATAAAAACCCGTCATAGTATATAGTTTAATTCTTATGTAGTCACTTAATGAATTCATTGATGCAACTTTAGTTGTTCTCTCATCAAACAGCATGTGTATATCCTGAGTAGGGTATTTTTTAGCAATCTCTATAGCCAACAAACCTGAAAAATAATTATATACAAGGTTCTTAGGCTTACCTTGTTTCAACATAGCGACATTATTTTTATCTGCAATAAAGTAGAAAATTTCGTGGTCTGGTTGTTTTGCCATTAAATGTAAAAATTTCTGTCTATCAACAAAAGATAAATCGTATGACTTAAGCTCTTCAAGAGCTTTACCATTTTGAGCTTTCCCAACATTAAGAGCGGTCCTTTTAACTAATCTCTTTATTCTTTTAGATCCAGAATTCCTATCATCAAAAACAACAGCCGCAAGAACAAAATATCTTCCGCCTCTTCCTAAATTTCCAGATTCATCAACAAAAACTGTAATCATATCTGTTATTATATATCAATACTGGTATAAAAACAACAAAATGGCACCTTATAAGAGTTGTAAAATATACAACGAAATTACAATAGTCTATCTATGGTACTATTTTAATAATCTTATTAACCCGTAGGTGATTTATCGATTATCTCCGCTGCCGTGAATCTTATTGCGTTTTTGTCGGCTAGCTAATTTATTAAGGTTAGTTTTTGCAATATCTTCAAGTTCAATATCATTATAAAAGGCTAGGGCAGAAAGATACCACAAGACATCACCAATCTCTTTTTTAAGTTTTTCGCGGTCTTCTGGCGTAGTTTCGAAAACTCCACCTTTATCTCGAATCATTTTCTTAATTATTTCTAAAACTTCACCAGTTTCTCCAGCTAAGCCAAGAGCTTTTTCCATATAGCCGTTATAGCGAGCAGAGTCTGTAGTAGCGTTATGTGCAACGTCTGTTTGAATTGCTTGATTTTGGTATTCATTAAAATTCATTTCTTAACTCCATTTATTTTACCTTATCTATAATAACATTTAATGATAATATAGAACAAGGTTGACTTTAATTAATTAGTTTGATATAATTAAAAAGCTATATGGAGCAACAAAAACGCCTCACGCTGATGAAAATCAGTGTAGGGGCGTTTTGCTTTCTTGGAAAAATGAGACAGCCGAAAACCAACCGCTCCATTTTACTAAAAATCTTGTCAAGACTTTTGGAGGGAAAATGGAAAAAAGTTTTATTTTATGCGGCCGTCGAATAAAAACTATGCGCGAACGGCTTGGCAAAGCTTGCGACTTAATAGACAATGATCAATTTTTAGGCGTTTTTAGAAATCGTCAAATTAACTATGAAAAAGAATTTGACCAATCTGTTAAAATGGTTAAATTAATGAAAAAAGCAGGTAAAATTAAGAATACTAGTCATTATTTTGCTAAGATTTGGAAAAAAGAAAATATTAATAAGACATTAAAAATCGTGCGAGAATTTTTAAATCGTCAAGTTTCAAAACTAGCCGAAAAACGCGAACAGAAAAAACAAAATAAACGCAATGAGATAATTTCGAAAAGCTTTAATAACTCGGGCTATTTAAAATTTCAAGCAATGAAACATAATTTTAATTTAAGTTAATTCACAATTTGACAAAACTATAAAAACAGTTTCTAAAACTGTTGTTTATTGCGTTTTAGCTAAATTATTATATAATAATATTTAATATTTGTAAAATATAGGATCATAAATGTGTAATATGTAAAATACTATGCAATATTCTATATTATTTAGCAATAAAGTATTTTATTTTTTAATGAGTGGAAAATGATAAAAATTTAAGTTTTTAGGTTCTAATTAGAATTCTTTTTGATTTCTTTTTAATTTTTAATTATAGCTCAGAAAGGAGTATATGTTTTTAGAAATATTTGATAGTTTTTTATATGATGAAATAATTTCTATTGGGTATAGTAGAAAAACAGAAGAAAGATATGTAGTTTTTTCAAGATTAATCACTAAATTTTTCGGCAATATAGAAATATCAAGATTGGATGATAGAAAAGTTAGAGAATGGAGAGAATATCTTGCTAAATATCAATCGCCAGATACAGTTAGGGGTTATGTGATTTGCCTTAGGAAATTTATTAGATATTGTGAGCGAAGGTTTGATATGAAAATTTCTGCCGAAAATATAAAAGTTCCAAGGAGAGAAAAAAGAAAAATTGATATATTGACAAATGACGAAGTTATCGATTTCATAAACGCCATCGGCGAAAAGAAACGTGGATACAGTGAAGTTAATCGTCTCAGAAATATCGCAATAGCTAAGCTAATTTACTGTTCTGGATTAATAGTTGGGGAAGTTTGTAAATTAAATAAAAATTCTATCAAAAATAGACAAATGACGATTGTGGGTAAAAGTTTAGAGCCGAGACTGTGTTTTATTAATCGAGACACTGAACTTGCTATTTATGAGTATTTAAGCGCTCGAAACGATATTGAGCCCGCACTTTTTATCTCTAACCAAAACGGAAAGAGAATAACTGAGTCGAATATTCAAAGGATTTTTCAGAGAGTTTGCGAAAATTCGAATGGTAAATTTGAAAAGGTTCATCCACACACTTTACGACACTGTTTTGCAACCAGTATGCTTGATCGAGGAGTAGATATTGTTTATATACAGGATTTTATGGGTCATCAAAGTTTGGACACTACAAAAATCTACACTCACTACTCAAATAATAAACTCAGAGAAGTTTATGAGAAAGCAAATATTTAAAACTTATGCTTAGATATTGACTTTTTGAAAAATGTGTGATATAATGAAAACATAATTGAATAGTACATAAAAAACCATAAACTAAGTCCGAACTGTAGTTCGGCAATAATGCTGCGGGTTAGAGCGCTTCCTTGCCATGGAAGAGGCCAGGAGTTAGAGTCTCCTAACCCGCACCAATATGGATATGAAAATGGCTGCTTAGGCGGTCTTTATTTTATAACAATAATATAGACTACTAAAGTTTTTTAATAGCCTCGATTAGTTTATTTATATTTTAAATCTTCTCAATCTAATTGCTTAAGCTCTAAATTATTACTGATTAGCTTGTTTTCGAAAGGGAAGGTTTCTTTAAATAATTGCCATATTGTTAAGTTTAACATTTGAAGGTTTTGCTAGTCCTCAGAGGTGATTTACGTGGAATCTTCTCAATTGGAGCAACAAAAAACCCACGGCTGTCATTGAACTGTGGGTCTATTCTTTTAAATAAAAAGAGTGACCGTTCGTTGCTCAGTCATTCTTCTGTGGTACCGCGAGCCGGACTTGAACCGGCACGAGCGTAATGCTCACCAGATTTTGAGTCTAGCGTGTCTACCAATTCCACCATCGCGGCTTATTATGGTTTTGACTATTTACATAGCTCAGTATCTATTGTATACTAAGAGTAGGGAAAAATCAAGAGAAATGAATGATAATAATAAAAAAAATCAAAACAATGGATTGAATATACCTGAGAGGCAGCTGCAGAGTACTTTTTCAAATGATAGAAATCGTGCTGCGATTGAATTTCGAAGGCAAAAAGTTCAACAGCTTTATCAAAAAGCCAATACTGAACAAATTTTAGAAATTCAGCAAAGCAAAAAAGAAGCTCGGCCAGAGAAAATTAACTTGGCAGAATATTTAAAAAATCAAAATAACTCTAAAAAAGTTGATGGGCAGCGAGAAGAATTAATTAAGAGCTCAATTGAGGAAGTTTCGAAACCATTTCAACCACAACCAAAAGCTAGTTTTAATTCTGGTGTTGGTCAAGAGACTGACGACTTTAAAGCTCGCCAAAAAGTTATTCAACCACTTCAGAACAAGCAAGATGTTGTAAAAGTTGATGAAAACTCACACAATTTAGGAGCGGTAAAATACAAGCCTCAGCAAACTGTTCAAAATTTGTATAATATTCAGCAAGAAAATCAGCCGAGTGAGCAATGGAAACGATATCACGCGGCTTGGCAGAATTATTATCAAAAATATTACGAAACCTATTATTCAGCAGCCTTAGAGCAGCAAAAAAAGCAAACGGCAAATATTCAACCAGAAGTTGCAGAAGATTTAACAGAAAACCAGAAAAAAGAACGAGCTTTGGCGAAGCTTCGAAAAGATATTTCAGAAAAAGCACGTCAGCAAACTGAGAAAATTCGAAAATCCCGCCATTTTGTACCAATTTTTTCAGCAGTTGTTGTGGTAGCTTTGTTTCTATTTTTGCAATATAATAGATTGATTTTTGCTTCAGTTGAGGCTTATGTTGCGCCGGGAAATTCGAATGCTGCTCAAACAATTTATAGTCCTAATTCTTCTAACTCGGTTGGACAAGAGCCAAAATTGATTATTCCAAAAATTAATGTTGATGTTCCAGTTGTTTATGGTGTTGGCAATGATAATGCATCTCAATTGAAAGCGATGGAAAAGGGCGTTGCACATTTTTCAATCCCAGGCGCAAATGCGGTTCCGGGGCAAAATGGAAATACCGTTTTGAGTGGGCACTCAAGTAATGATTTGTTTGATACAGGTGATTATAAATTTATTTTTGCTCAGCTTGATAAACTTAAACAAGGTGATGTAATTTATGCTAATTATAACGGCAAACGATATACTTATAATGTAACAAAAACAGAAGTTGTAATGCCGAATCAAGTAAATAGAGTTCAAATTGGGACAGATAAACCAATGCTGACTTTAATTACTTGCGTTCCTCTTGGAACTGCTGAAAAGCGTTTGCTCGTTTTTGCCGAACAGGTTTCTCCAGATCCAACCAAAGCTGAAAAACCAGCCAGCCAGGAGAATTCTGAGAATAAAGAAGTAACGCTTCCTAGGAATTCTCTAACATTTTTTGAAAGATTATTTAGTTGGAAATGGGATTAAGATAATAAATTGCTCAAGCTTAAATTTGAGCAATTTATTTTTTTTGAAAACCCTTGAAAATTTAGTAAAAATAAAGTAAAATATACATAAGCTAAATAGGGAATAAAATGAGAGACGAAATTATCATAAACGGAAAAAAATATGATGCAATCACGGGTGAACTTTTAAGTGCTCCAAAAAATAATTGTAGTATTAAAAATAAAGATATTTCGAAAATTCATAATAATTTGCAACGTTCAAGCACTTTGAATCGTAAATATGTTACAGTTCCAAAGAGGCAAGGAGTTTCTCTTCACCAAGATGAAATGATTAGTCAGTTCAAACGTCGCCACGATTATCAAGAGGCGATTTTGCGCGCGCGTGAAGCAAAAGAGACTCAACAAGACCGAATCTTAATTTCGCGTTTTTCGAAAAATTCTAAAATAATATCACCAATTTCAAAAGAGCAAATTAAAGAAGTTGAGAAGATTGCGCCTTTCGAAGAGCATCCACTTGCTAAAAAAGCCAATGAAGAACTTCGAGCAAAAAAAGCTCAAAAACAAGAAATTTCAAACCAAGAAGTTAAAGAATTTGCAATTAGTCAAGCAATTAAAAAGTCTCGCGAAGAAAGTAAGAAAAGCCGCGGAATTCATCGAAAGAGTTTTTTTGTGCGCAAGAAGTTTATTAGTTTCTCGATGGGCTTTGCTGTTGCGATTTTTGGCGTTGGACATCTAACTTATGTCAACCTACCAGATATTGCAAGCAGAATTACGGCTTTTCAATCTGGAATGGCGGTTGAAACTCCTGCTTATATTGCAAGTGGATACTCTCCAAAAGGCCTAGCTTATTTTGATGGAAAAAATGTTAATTTCGAATATAAAAAAGGTGATTCTAATTATAAGGTTCAACAATCGCAAAGTGGCTGGGATAGCTCAGCGTTATTACAAAATTATGTTACAAAAAAATGGAGTGAAGATTATTCAACAACTTATAGTAATGGGTTAACGATTTATTCGAATCGTCGTGGGGAATCTGTTTGGGTGAATAATGGAAAACTTTATAAAGTTGAGGTTTCTGGCAATAAGATTTCAGATGAAGAAATTCGAAAAATCGCAACCAGCCTTAGTGCATAAAAAAAGTGGCTTTTGGCTACTTTTTTTGTTTTGGGTTGAGAAAAAATAAAAATTAAAGTATAATAGATAATTATGAAAGCAAGAACTCGTTTTGCGCCAAGTCCAACTGGTTATATTCACGTTGGAAATGTTCGAAGCGCACTTTACCCTTATTTAATCGCCAAACAAACTGGTGGAGATTTTATTCTACGAATTGAAGATACCGACCAAGCTCGATTTGTTGATGGTGCAGAAGATTTAATCCTTGATACTTTAAAATGGCTTGGGCTAGACTGGGATGAAGGCCCAGTTTATAACGAAAAAAATCAAGAAAAAGGTGATTTTGGGCCATATCATCAAACTCAACGTCGTGAAAAATATCTTGAGTGGGCGCAAAAAATGATTGAGAAAGGCTTAGCTTATGCCGACCCATATTCGCCAGAAGAAGTTGAAGAATTTCGAAAAAAAGCTAAATCTGAAAAGCGTGCATTTTTATATCGCAACCATCGCCCGGAAAACCCGCCAGAATGGAAACTTGGAATGCCGCTTCGTTTTAAGACCCCAGAAATTAAACGTTATTCCTGGAATGATGCTGTGATGGGTGAGCTTTCGGCTGGCGCAGAGGCTTTAGATGATTTTATTTTAATTAAAGCGGATGGCCTTCCAACTTATAATTTTGCGCATATTGTTGACGATTTCGAAATGAAAGTTACACACGTAATTCGCGGCTCAGAATACGTTGCTAGCACTCCAAAATATCTTTCGTTGTATGAGGCACTCGAAATTCAGCCACCAATTTTAGCTCATTTACCGCATATCTTAGCACCGGAAGGCAATAAAAAACTTGGTAAGCGCGATGGAGCGAAAAGTGTTAGCGAATATCGAGCAGACGGAATTTTACCAGAGGCAATGTTGAATTTTTTGGCTCAACTTGGCTGGAATGATGGTACTGAACAAGAGATTTTTACCAAAGAAGAGTTAATTGAAAAATTCTCTCTTGACCGTGTGCAAAAATCTGGGGCAAGATTTGACGAACAGCGACTTTTGTGGCTCAATGGTCAGTGGATTCGCAAAATTACGCTTGAAGATTTATTTGAGCGTGTGCAAGATTTTTGGGGAGAAAATGCTAAGAATGCTAGCGAAGAATACAAAAGGGAAGTTCTTGGTCTAGTTTTTGATCGCTTAAAAACACTTAAAGATCTCCCGCTTGCTAGCGAATATTTCTTTGCTGAACAAGATGCCGATTTAGAGATGATTTCGAAAAATAAGCAGCTTAAAAAACTTGAAAAATCGCAAATTGTGGAACTTTTAAGTTTGGTTATTTCTGAGTTTGAACAGCTTGAGGCGTGGAATGATGATGAAATCCAAGAATTGCTAAACAGGTTGCTTAAAAAGACTGGTCGGAAACCAGGAATTCTATTCCAGATTATTCGGATTTCATTAACTTGGGCTCCATTTTCGCCGGCTTTGAATCAAACTCTGCGAGCAATTGGTAAGGACGAAAGTGTAAAACGCCTTAAAAATTCACTACAAGAAATTGGAAAAATGTAAAAATAAGCTCCGTGACAAACGGAGTTTATTTAATATTTTCGAAAATAATTTTAGCAATTTCTCGCGGTTTTTCCATTGGCGACAAATGGCCAGAATTTTCAAGAATATGAAAATCTGATTTAGGGAAGTTTTTGCGAAATTCCTCTTCATTAAAAGGCTGAACCGTTCCATCTTTATCGCCGATAATAGCAATTTTGATATAATTCTCGGTTTCAAACACTTTTTTATCAAGTGCGATTGGGATTGTTGATTTTTGCGCGAGTAAATTCCTTGCTGAGTTTTGACATAAAAACATATTTTGATAAATATTTTTATTTGCTTCAAGTGACCAAGTTTTTTGGAGAGTGGCTGCTTTAAAAGGTGAAAAAACTGGTAGATTTGAAAAAATCATTAAAAATCTAGATTTATTTAATAATTTCATTCCAGCTAAAAATGAATCGCTGGGCTCAAAAACAGGATTTATAATAATGGTTGGAATTTTTTTCGAAATCTCATCATCGCTAACAAAATAAGAACTAAAAGAGTGGCCAACAATAAGATGGATTTCACCAAAATTGCTAAGTTTTGAAATCGTTTTTTGGTAGAAAATTCGAAAAATATCGATATTTTGAAAGGTGTTAAGTGAACTTTTACCGTGAGCGGGCAACTCGCAAATAATAATTGAATATTTTTTTGAAAGTTCAAATCCAAGTGGAGTCAGTCCAAAATAGTTTCCACCAAAACCATGAAAAAGAACGGCAATTGGTTTATTTTCTTCTAAATTTTTATATATTGAAATTTTATTACCATCAATATCGATAAATTCATTTTTTAGATTTCTTCGCCAAGATTTTAGATTCATTGTATAATTATACCATTTTTGAGGCCTAATTACAAAATGCACTTTCGAAAAAGTATAAGTTGTGATATAATATATTTAAAGCTTAAGAATTTTTAAATAAAAAGAAAGGAAAAAATGGCAAATCCGCTGCGACTAGTGATGATTCGGCATGGGCAAAGTGAGGCTAACGTTGTTCAGCACGCTCAAAAGCTCGGGCAAAAAATTGATCTAGAAAAAAAGGTTGAGGCGCGTGCAGACTGGCGGCAGCGGCTCTCGCCGAAAGGTA
This sequence comes from uncultured Saccharimonas sp. (SeqCode), assembly GCA_963522115.1. Taxonomy (GTDB): domain Bacteria; phylum Patescibacteriota; class Saccharimonadia; order Saccharimonadales; family Saccharimonadaceae; genus Nanogingivalis. Next base: position 37,423 of record CAUQWN010000003.1, read on the forward strand.
AAGAGCAGGCTGAGAGAGCAAGTAGAGAACTTTCTAAAATTTATGGAAGTTTGGATTTTTTTGATTCGAAATATACCTCACCTTTTATTCGAGCAAGAGAAACTGCTGCAATTTTAAGTGGAGAAAATTGCCATTTCTGGAAGATTGATGACTTACTCTCAGAACGAAACTGGGGAATTTTTGGTCGCGTAGATATGAATGAGCGAGTTGATAATTTTCCAATTACAATGAGATATCTTTATAATGATCCATTTTTTATGCGGCTTGATGGTGGTGAGAGTATTTTTGATGTTTATTTGCGTTTTCGAAGTTTTTGTGAGCGTTTAAAGAGGGAGGAGTCGAACCAGAATGTTTTGATTGTTTCTCATAAACAGTTGATTCAATCTGCTTGTTATTTAATTGAAGGATTTTTGCCTGAACAATGGAATGATAATCGAATACGAGATATTTACGATGTACCAAATTTGGGAGCAATTGAGTATTCAAGAATCAATCCAATGAATGCGAGTGACGTCCGTGAAAATTTTGCTTGGCGGAGGGTTTTGAACTTGGGCGAAGCTGACGGAAAATATGGAGATTGGGAAGAATTTGATATTCGCCGAGATTTTTCGAATGATGAATTGTTAACTCAAGTTAGTGAAAATAAACCTTTTTTTTAAAATAGGTATTGACAAAGCTTAAACGTTTTGATACAATTCTATCATAGTTGATGTGTTATCAAGGGCGATGTTTGTTTTCTCCCCTAAATAACACTTATAAATAAAAATAAATAACAAAAACCGCCCAGGGTGGGCACACATCAACAAATAAATCACTGCTTGAAAAAGTAGTGATTTTATATTATAATGAATTAGATTATGTTTAAAAAAGGAATTCAAAGAAAACTTGAAAAATATGTTCGAAAATATTTCGAAACTCACCCAGACATTAAATTGATTACGGTTGCTGGTTCTGTTGGAAAAACTAGTACAAAACTTGCGATTGCAACTATCTTGAGTCAAAAATATCGTGTACGATTGCATGAGGGGAACCACAATACACATTTGAGTGCTCCTTTGGCAATTTTGGGAATAAATTTTCCTGGAAATCCTCGTAATTTTTGGCAGTGGCATAGAGTTTTTAAAGCTGCAAGAAAGCGAATTAAATCACCGAGTGATCAAGAGCCACAAATTATCATTCAAGAACTTGGAACTGACCACCCCAGTGATATTGAACAGTTTAGCAAATATCTTGCTCCAAATATTGCAGTTATTACCTCTGTTACTCCTGAACATATGGAGTTTTTTGGGAGTATTGATGCTGTTGCGCAAGAAGAGCTTGAAGCTGCGAGTTTTGCTAAAATGGCAATTTTAAATCAAGATGATATTTCGCCAGATTTTTTTAAATATGTTCGAAATTCGAATATTGCAACTTATAGCTCGGTTGGTGGAGCTAACTATAATTTTATAGCTAATAATTTCTCTTTGCTCGATGGTTTTAGTGGCAAAATTCAAACTCCAGAATATGGTGAAATTAATGTTCGAGCAAAAGTTTTTGGCGAGCATTCTCTCAGGCCAATTACTGGTGCAGTAGCGGTCTCTATTAAGCTTGGCTTAAACCCACAAGAAATTGTAGGTGGTTTGGCAAGTTTAAAACCAGTTCCCGGTAGAATGAATTTTATGCGAGGCGTTAAAGACTCTGTTTTAATTGACGATACTTATAATTCGAGTCCGGCAGCATTAGAGGCCGCGATTCAAACACTTTATTCTCTTTCTGCGCCTTCGAAAATTGCAGTTATTGGAAGTATGAATGAGCTTGGTGAGGATTCTGCTTTTGAACATCAAAAAATAGGTGAAATGCTTGATGGGGTTTCTCTTTCCTGGGTGGTTACTGTTGGTGAGCATGCAAATAAGTTTCTTGCTCCGGCTGCAAGATTGCGAGGCTGTCAGGTTTATGAAGCAAAAAATGCAATTGATGCGGGAACTTTTGTTCACAAGATTATGGAGCGAGGGGCTTTAGTCCTACTTAAAGGTTCTCAAGGTGAAATTTACCTAGAGGAGGCCACAAAAATCCTACTTTTAAATAAAGATGATGAAAAATGGTTGGTTCGTCAGGATGAAAAATGGAAAAAAACCAAAGATGACTTTTTTAGTAGCTTCACAGAAGTTGCTGAAGACGAGGTTTAGATGAAAGAAATTTTACCGATTGTTGATGAAAATGATAAAATTATTGACGAAATTGATAAGGCTGAATTTGATAAAACTACGGGGCGAATTTATCGAACGGTTTCGTTAATTTTATTTAATTTAGATGGTGATTTTTTAATTCAGCGGCGATCTTTTTCGAAAGCTACATTTGCCGGAAAATGGCAAAATTCGGCAGCGGCTGGTCATGTTCAGATTGGTGAAAGTTATCTGGATGCAATTCATCGTGAAACTATCGAAGAAATTGGTTTGAACTTGCGATTTCAAGATTTTATTAAAGTTGAAAAGGTTTTTATTCATACCAAAGAAAATAAGCGGCGTTTTATGCAAGTTTTTGCTGCAAAAACGAATTTTAATCTTGAAGAGCTAGCGATTGCGCGCGATGAAGTCGCTGAAATCAAGCTAGTTAATTTTAAAGAATTTCGAAAAATGATTGAAGAGTACCCTGAAGATTTTACAGATTCGCCAGAATTTACACTAAAAATTATTGAAAAAGCCCGAGCAAAAATTGAAAAATAACTATTCACAAGCAATTTTATAAAGGGCTATTCCGGTTGCAACTGAAACGTTAAAGCTTTCTTTTTGGCCAAACATTGGAATTTCAAGAGTTTTATCGCATAGATCGAGTAATTCTTTCGAAATGCCTTCAACTTCTTCACCTAAAAGCAAGGCAATTTTGGCGTTTTTATTGGCCATAAAATCTTTTAAAAAGATTGATTTTTTACTTTGTTCGAGCGCAAAGATTTCGAAACCTTGACTTTTTAAATTTTGAATTGTTTTAAAAATATCTTTAGAAATTTCAGCTGGAACAATTTTTTCAGACCCGAGTGCAGTTTTGTGAATTTGTGAATCAATTTTTTGTGCAACGTGTGGTAAGCGACCAGTCTTTTGGAAATTTTCGTCCTTTAAGATTGGGAAGGGCGAATATCCGCTGAAGATAATTTTTGAAATACCAAAACCTTCGCTAGTTCGTAAAATCGCACCAATGTTATGAGTTGAGCGAATATTGTGTGCTAAAACAATAATTTCACGATTTTGTGCACGGTTTTGATTTTCGAAAGAGTTAGGATTTTTCATTATCTTCTATTTTAGCAGATTTTTTAAAAAATAAAAAGAGCCCAAAGGCTCAAAACGGCTTCTATCTTGAGGAATCTAGAAGCAAAAAAGTACGTCCGAAAAGCTCGAGAGTGTATTTTTCAACTTCTTTCGAAACTTTTCCGATTTCCAACTTAAAGTTATAAGGATCTTCCAAGTATTCTTTTTCAACTTTTATTAAAGCTGTATTTGAGTTGGAATTAGTGTTGCCGATACCGCAAACTTTCATAAAAGCAGAATATTGCCGAGTCACGCCAATTTCAACTATGAACTCACCATCGATTTGAAGATGTGAATTCCAATCAAGTTTTGGAATCTCGGTATTTTCGAGTTTTCGAACATCCCGGCTGCTTGCCAGAACTATATGTTCTAAAGATTCTTTAAGGTGCATTTTTTCTTACCTCATTCTAAAAATTTCGCTTGAAGCGATGAGAATATTTTAGCATTTTTGATTGAAAAAATAAAGTGCTTGTGGTAAAATTGAGTTAATGGAAGAAAATAAAGTTCAGCTAATGCGTAGGCAAAAGGAAGAAGAGGCGACCGAGCAACGGGCTAGAATCCTTGGGCTAACGTATCTTGATACGCGAGATTTCGAAGATATTTTTCCTCTCGCAAGAGATCTTTTTACAAATGAGCAGATGTATCGGGCATTTTTGGCGCCACTTCAAATTGGTGATGTTGATGAAAATAAGCCTTGGCGAGTTTTGATCACCAGCTTAACTCCACGCTCAGTTATTCAAAAATTAAGTAAAAAATATCAAGATGAAGGCAAGACCCTTGAGCTTTTCTTGGTTTCTGAAAGTGCATGGAAGAATATTATGCGGCGTTATGACCCGCCGAAAAAGGTTGTTTATGACGATATTGAAATTGCCGGTGAGGGCGATAGTGCTACTTTAGATAAGGTTAGCCAAACTTTGGCAAATGTTGCTTCCGATCAGGTTTTTGATTATCTAATCGATCAAGCAGATAGGCTTGGCGCAAGTGATATTCACATTGAAAATCAACGCCAGACGATTCGAATTAGAATGCGTGTTGATGGTGCGCTCCACCCAGTTGCTGAGCTTGGGCGAGATCGATACCGTGTTATTATGGGTGAACTTTCTTCGCGAGCGGGGGTATCGAGCGCTTCAAAAACTTCACAATCCGGGCATATGCAGAAGGATATTTATCGTGACGGAACTTCGCATCTTTTAAATTTGCGTGTCGAAACTGTGCCAACAATGTACGGAATGGATGCGGTAATGCGTTTATTTAACTTTGATGAAAGTATGCTTCAGCTTGATTTGCTTGGAATTGCACCAAAAGAGCGAGCTGAAATTGATGAGATTATTTCACACCCGCGTGGAATGGTCTTGATGGTTGGTCCAACTGGTTCTGGTAAGTCAACAACTCTTTATTCTATGCTTAATGCCTTAAATACACTTGACCGTAAGATTATCACGCTTGAAGATCCAATTGAATATGGTATTGGCGGGATTTCGCAAATCCCGATTGATACAACGCATGGCGCTAGTTTTGCCGACGGCTTGCGTTCAGTTTTGCGTCTTGATCCAGATGTTGTAATGGTTGGTGAGATTCGTGATAACGATACGGCAAAAACCACAATTCAGGCTTCAATCACTGGCCACTTGGTGCTTTCAAGTTTTCACGCCAATTCAACGAGTGCGGCTTTTTCGCGTATGATTGATATGATTGGTATGAATCCAATTTTCTCGAGCGCGATTCGACTTTTGATTGCTCAGCGTCTTGTTCGAAAACTCGACAAAAATGCTAAAGAGTATATCCCAGATGAAGCAACTAAAAAATGGGTTCGAAATGTTCTTGAAGGCGTCCCAGCTGAAAAACTTCCACAAGATATTTCTGGAGATTTTAAGCTTTGGAAGCCAGTAGCTTCAGAAGATAGTCCGTTTGGCTATAAGGGGCGAATTGTGGTTATGGAAATGATGGTTGTGAACGATAATATTGCAGCATTTTTGCGCGGGGAAAGAGGTGTAATTTCGACTGAAGCTATTGAGGCTCAAGCTCGCAAAGATGGCTTGTTAACCCTTTTACAACAGGGTGTAATTTCAGCGCTTCGTGGTGATACAACTATTGAAGAAGTAAATCGTGTAATTTAGCTCTTCACAAAAACTAAAAAGTATGATATAATGAATCTTGATTGTATATATTAAATTTAAAAGTGAGTGGAAAATATGAGTTTTGAGTTAATCAAAAAAGTTAATGACGCACAGAAAAAAGAAGCCGTTCTTGATATTAAAAGTGGCGATACTGTTCGCGTTCACCAAAAAATTAAAGAAGGTAATAAAGAACGAATCCAGATTTTCGAAGGTGTAGTTATTCGAACTGACCGCAAGAAATCACATACTTCTCGAATTACTGTTCGAAAAGTTGCTAGCGGTGTTGGAGTTGAGAAGTCTTTCCTTCTTCATAGCCCGTTAATTGAAAAGATTGAAATTGTTCGCCGTTCGAAAGTTCGCCGAAATTACCTTTCATTCTTGAGAAACCGAAGCGGTAAGAGTGCTCGTCTTAAACAAGTTGCTTTTGATCGTGAAGCTGTAAATACTTTACCTGAAGCTCCAAAAGCTGAAGAAAAAGTAGAATCTACCGAAGAAAAAGAAGCTTAAAGTTTTTTAAAAAATCGCTCAAATTTTGGGCGATTTTATTATATATTTTTTATAGTATTAGTAATTAAAATAAAAATAGTTTCTGTCGCTCATATTGTTTATTATAAACAAACAAGAATTCACTCAAAACTTAAGCTATGAGTTTAAACTTAAATAACACTATATTAATTCTTGAAGTGTATTATTTTGCATAGAAATATGTAAGCAGCTTTTTGTAATATAATAAAATTAGGCTATTTAATTTTATAAAAATCACCAAGGCTGTATTTATTTCCGCTTAAAATATCGTATTCAATCATTTCGAAATCTTTTAAAACATCACTTTTTTCGTCTATTTTTACGAATTGTTTAGTTAAGGCTGGATATTTTTCTCGCAAATCACTTAATAAATATTGAAATGGCGAAAGCTTTGAATTGAATGCATTTAGAGCTAAAATTTGATTATAAATTAAACTTGAAGTTCCTAAATCTTGCTTTTCTTTTTTGAAATTCGAATAAACAAAGAGCGGTGTGCGGCGGATATCATTTTTATTTAATTCTTTTTCGAACATTTCGCCATAAATTCCTGGCCAGTGATCGCCCCAGAAAACTACAATGGTTTTTTCGTTTAATTTTTCAATTTCAGAAAGAAAATTTTTCATTGCTTTATCTGAACGTGAAATTCCTTCAAGATAAGCTTGAACAGTTTTTGCATTTTCTGGATTTGCGCCATTTTTTGCATTAACGCTAAAATTATGTTCTGAATAAGCATTTTCTTCATATGGCATATGATTTTGCATTGTCACGAGATGAATGAATTCAGGCTTTTGGCTATTTTTTAGTTCAGCCAAAACTTCATTAAAGGCGGATTCATCTGAAATATATTTTGAGTTATCAATTTTTGAATTATTTTTGAAACCATCAGCACTCTTGTATTCTTGAAAGCCAAGGTTTGGATAAACAACTTCACGGCGATACATATTGCGATTATACGGATGCATTGCGATTGTTTTGTAGCCGTTTTCATTAAAATTTTTCACGATTGAAGGTGTGTCTTTATTTGCAGGCACAATTGAAGTATAGGGGATTGAATTTAGAAAGAAATTGCTTAATCCTGTTAAAGCTTCGAATTCAACATTGGCTGTTCCGCCGCCATATTCGCTCGAAGCAGCCCAGCCAGAACTTTGTGATTTTTTAATGTCTTTCGTGTATGGAATTGGCTCTTTATTTCCGTAATCATAAAGATGCTTGCCAAGCTTTGGGTCGATAAAGCTCTCGCTCATCACATAAACGACATTTACTTTTTCATCACTTAATTTTTTGCGATTTTTATTATTTTCTTCAGCAATTTTTTGATATTTTTGGACAATTTTTTGCACGGCCTCTTTTGAATAACCTTCTGGCTGTTTTTGAGTTTTAGTTTGAAGGTTTGAGATCGTTGCTAAAATAAAGCCATTAGTTCGGTAGTTGTAAGCTTGATCAGTGAAGTCAATAGAAGTCTCGAGATTCTCAACTTTAATGAAAGTGCCTTTTCCACTAAGATTTCGAATTTCTAAAGTGTGTAAATTTAAAAAGTGCGCACAAATTAGAATTAAAGCAATTTGTGGAATAAAGATCGCTATTTTTTGCTTTCTTGAAAATTTAAAATGCCAGATTTTTTTTGAAATTTTATTTACAATAATGGTTATGATTATAATTGCTACAATCATAAAAAGCATGTTCGAGAATCGCCCAAAATTAATCATCGAGGCTAGTCCGCCAGCCTCACCAGACATCGCTAAATCTTCAGGTAAAAACGGCGTATTGCGCGAGGCCATTTTTTCAGTATTGATATACATCACAATTGTGGCGAGCGAGAACAAAATGCCCATTGAAATTCGCCAGTTTCGAAAGATTCCAACAAATAAAAAACTGACTAAAATTATTACAATTTTGCTATACTCGGCAATTTTTGGATTTTTTAAGAGGAGCTCGTTAGCCTTTTCCCAGCCACCAAATTGGAGATTTAAAATATATTTTGCAAGAAAAGTTCCTAATAAATAAATACAAATTGTTGAAAATGTCAAAAAAGTAGCTTTGCTTTGAATAATTTTTTTGCTAATTTTTGCGTATTTTATAACGTTTTTTTGTGATTTTTTAGATAAATATTTTTTAAAAATTTCTTTAAAGTATTTTTTGAAATCAAGCTTTTTTAAATTTTTCATAATAATTTAATTATAACATTTTTTAGAAAAGTTGGCGAGAGTTGCTCTTAGAATTTTTAGATTTTAAACATTTTATTTTACTATGAAAAAACTCAGCAGCGACTAAAAACGGTAGTAGTGCAGTTAATATTCTTTTGGAGTTTATTCTGGTTTTGGGTTTGGAGCAGCTTAATTTTACGCAGTAAAAAAGGCTACGCAAGAACAAGCGTAACCGAAAATAATAAAATTCTCCTAGTTGAGAGGTGACCTCTTCCATAAACTATGGCAGTAGCTTATGGAGTTACTTAGGTAAAGAACTGCTTCCGTTTTCGGAGGTGGTTTTTTTAGTTATCATTTATCGGATTGTAAATAAAAAATTTTTTATATTTTATATCTAATATAAACTTTCAATAAATGATAACTATTAAATTATAATAAAAATATTCTAGCTTGTCAATAATAAAATTAGATATTTTTGCAATATTTTTGAACTTAAAACGCTTGAAATTTTAGTTTTTTTGTGTTAAAATAAAACAAGTTGCCAGAGACAGTAGCCGCCTCGCGTTAGCTAGGCTTAATCTGCTACCGAGGAATACTTTTTCTATCTGCCAACGAGTTTTGAAGGGAGGCTTTCAAAACGCCAGAATCTTAACAATTAGGTCGAAGAATATTAACCAAAAAAGGAGTTTTTATGGCATTATCACGCGATAAAAAGAACCAATTGGTTGCTGAATTAAGCGCCGCTCTTAAAGACGCAAAAATGACAGCTTTTGCTGAATATAAAGGTTTGACAGTTGCCGACCTTCAAGAACTTCGAAAAGAAGCTCGTGAAGCTGGTGTTCAAATCAAAGTTGTTAAAAACCGCCTAGTGCGAGTTGCAATGCAAGAAGTTGAAGCTCTAAAAGAGTCTGACACTTCCGCATTAAAAGGGCAACTTGTTTACGCAATTTCAAGCGAAGATGAGATTGCTGCTGCGCAAGTTTTGGGTAAATTTGCAAAAAATCACCCAGAAATGAAGCTTGTTGGTGCGTTTGCTGACAACGGTGATGTAATTGATACTGCAACTGTTACGACACTTTCAGAACTTCCAAGCAGAGATCAACTTATTGGTCAAATCGTGGACACACTTCTTTCGCCAATCAACGCGATTACTGGTGGTCTTACAAACGAAGATTTGGAATTTCGAAAAGCAACCAATTAATTTATTTTAGAATATTAACCACTTAAATTTTTAAAGGAGTCAAAAATGGCTGACATTAAAAAATTGGCTGAAGAATTGGTAAAATTGACCATTCTTGAAGCTAACGAATTGAAAGAACACCTCAAAGAGGAATACGGAATTGAACCAGCTGCTGTTGCTGTTGCTGCTACTGCCGGTGCTGCTGACGCTGCTGACGAACAAACAGAATTTACAGTTACTTTGAAAGACGCTGGTGCGCAAAAAGTTGCTGTTATTAAAGCAGTTAAAGAAATCACAGGTCTTGGACTTGGTGAAGCTAAAGCTATCGTTGACGGTGCTCCAGCACCAGTTAAAGAAAAAGTTTCTAAAGATGAAGCTGAAGAAGCTAAAAAGAAACTTGAAGAAGCTGGCGCAACTGTTGAGCTTGCTTAATTATAACACAAATCAAATCGACCTAATTTAAGATTTTCGAAAATCGCTCAATTTTGGGCGATTTTGTTTTTTATAAAAATGTATTACTACTATTGACTTTATTTTATTATTATGTTATTATATTGCCCTAGAGTTTGAGATGACTTTAGGCGAAGGTTATAAAGTCTCATCAAAGGAATCTTGTGGAAAAAAACTTAAATAAATCAAAAACTCAACAATATCTTTTAGATAACGCTTATGCTGAATGGGCGTTAAACGCAAATAAGGGTTTTCGAAATCAGCCGTCTTACAACAAATATTTCACATTGAAATCATCTCCAGAAAATGTTAAAAGAGCAATAGATGATTTAGATTTATCAAATCTTGCTCTCGTTGATGAAGGGCAGCTGAATCAAAGTTATAACCCAGATTTAGTGCATGACGGTGGAGGCTATGATCAACCCTGGGAATTATATTCCGACGGAAGATATGAAATTGAAAGTCGCGACCTTAATGTAGGTGATTTCGGAATAGGTAATCAACATCTAACGATTTATATCGACAATATTGAAGTAGCAAGTGCACATTATTTGGATTTTGGAACGGAAGAGTGGTATGATAACGAAGAGCTAAAAACTATTTTTTGGGTACGGGATATTCTCAAAAATCAGCTAAACCGCAAAAACACTAAAATGGAATAATGATAGTTCTTCTATTTTTAATTACTTTCTGAATCTATGTAGTATCCCCAACTGTTATTAGTATGAATACTCTAGAGCTATACTTACCAATATAGTAATATCTTTAGTTGGAATAGATCCGCCATATTTTAAACAGTATCTGTCGCTATCGCTTTTTTTGCAAATTGCGCCAAGAACGATATTCCAACTTCCCGGCCTACGCCAACCACTATCAAGTCTACTATATGTAGCAATTTGAGTTGTGGTAGAATTAAAGGAGCCGAAGTTGTCGATATAACCATTAGGACGATCATTTAAGTATGGGCTTTTATTCCAATAAGGTTTAAGTTCTGTCCATGCATCGTTATTTTCATTAAAGGGAACCTTGCCGCCATTATCAGTTTTAAATTAAATAATTGCAGCTAAAAGATTGCGGGCATCATTTTTCTTCGCCGTATATCTTTGAGATCGCCCAAGAGTAGGGGCGGCAAGAAACATCGTTAAAAATATTAGCCCAGCCACTGCAATAACTATAACAACTTCAATAATTGCAATTATGCTTTTTCATAGTTTTAATTATATCACCTCCTAAAAATCAAGTTTATTGACTAAGGCATATTTTTTTGTTAGTATGTTTACATAGATATTTGTTATAGTAATTAAAACTTAAAAATCTTAATTAAAAGCCGATTTTTATTATAATTTTCATGTATTTAGGAAATAAAATGATTCTTGGGATTGACGAAGTTGGTCGTGGAGCGTGGGCTGGCCCCTTGGTTGTGGGTGCTTGCGTTTTGAATGGTGCCAAAATTGAAGGGCTAACAGATTCGAAAGCTCTTTCAAAAAAACAGAGAGAGAAGCTATCGACAGAGATTTCCGAAAGTTCTGCGATTATTGGTTTAGGTTGGGTTTCAAACGATGAGCTCGATAAAATTGGTTTGAGTGCTGCCTTAAAACTTGCAACAAGGCGAGCTGTTAAGGAAGTGCAGCTAAAATGTAAAAAACAAAATATCAAATTTAATGAAATTATCATTGATGGTACTGTAAATTTCTTGGCTGGCACGCCACTTGAAAATTATGTCTCCACTCTTAAAAAGGCTGATTTACTAATTTCAAGCGTTTCTGCAGCTGCAATTTGTGCTAAAGTTGCGAGAGATAATTTTATGACAGAACTTTCGAAAAAACCTGAGTTTGCACCTTTTTGCTTTGAAAATCACGCAGGATATGGAACATCAAAACATAGAGCAGCTTTATATGAATTTGGAGTAAGTAAAATACATCGCAAAAGTTTTAAACCAATTGCGGAATTTTTAGAAAATTCTAAAAATAAGAGCGTGAACACCTTTAATGTGAAGAAAGCTAAAAAAATTACTACAAAAGAGCTTGGTGATAAGGCCGAGGATTTTGTGGCGGAATTCCTAAAGCAAGAGAAACACGAAATTCTGGAGCGAAATTGGCGAACGAAATTTTGCGAAATTGATATTGTTTCGAAATATGGTGAAAATTATTATTTTACAGAGGTTAAATTTCGAAAAAACAATGATTTTGGTGGTGGAGAGGCTGCAATTTCAAAGAATAAAATTAATCAAATGAGGTTTGCGGCAGAATTTTTTGCTTATAAAAATAATATAAAAAATAGCGAGATGCAGCTTGCTGTGGCAATAGTTGAGGGTGAGAATTTTAAAAAGTTTGATTGGTTTGAAATTACCGATTAGCAATTTTGCAAAATATTTTGCATTGCTGATTTTTCAGAGGTAGTTACCCAAATTGAGTATTTTTTCTTGATTGAAATTTGGCGAGAAATATATTCACAGCGAAAATCTTTATTTGAAGGAAGCCAAGAGGCGGCATCAGAATCACCTTTTTGCTGATTAGCTGGGCCATCTGAAGCTAAAAGATTTAGTGGATCATTCGCAAATTCAATTCGTTTTTCTTTTGAAAATTGTTGGGCGCCTTTTTGCCAAGCGTCAGAAAGTGCAACGATGTGGTCAATTTGAACGGCGGAAGCATTTTGCTTGCGTGAGAAATTAATCTCTTTGCCAGTGTAAGGGTCTTTTAGAGTTCCGCTTAAAATTTTGCAGTCTGAATTTTCTACAACATTTATTAAATCACGTTTTAAAATACGATTTCGTGTATCGCAACCGCTAGAATCTTTTGCCCAGCCTTTACCAAATTGCTCGCGAGAATAACCAGTTTTTGGTGAACGACCTTTAACTTCAAGTGAATTTAAATCAGCTAGAGCAGTTTGAAAATCTGATTTTTTATTTGAATTCGGTTTTGAAATTTGCCAAAAATCTGAATTTGCTAAAATTGCTGCAATTGCGATCGTGGCTATAAAAAATAAACCAAAAATTCTCCTTCTTCGAAAAATACTTTGCTTTTTTCTCATAAAAATATTATAATGGTTATGATATGATTTTTCAACAGAAAACTTTTTGGAAGGTAGCTCGAACTTTAGTTGTTATCGCTATTCTTGGTAGTGCAGCATTTTTTGTTCTATCGAACCAACGCGGGATCCGTGATTATTTTGCAGCACAAAATTATAAGCCAGATTCTGAAATTTTAAAAATAGAAAATAAAATTAAACCAACCACTAATGCTAAGACAATTTTTTACGCTTCTAATCCGAAGGTTGAAGATTCAGAGGAATTTAATAAAAATTGCAAAAATCGTGAAGAAGATTCAGCGATTTTGGGGTGCTATAAGTTGGGTAAAATTCATCTTTATAATGTAAAAAACTCGAAACTTGATGGTATAAAAGAAGTAACGGCGGCTCACGAGCTTTTGCATGCAATTTGGGAGCGAATGAGCTTGAGTGAACGAGATAAGATTGGTAAACTGCTTAATACTGAGTATGAGAGGGTTAAAGATGCGGATTTCGAAAAGTTGATGCAATCTTATGATCGGACTGAGCCTGGTGAGCGAATCAACGAGCTTCATTCCTTAATTGGCACGGAACAGCTGGAAATCTCGAAAGAGCTTGAAGAACATTATGCTAAGTTTTTTAAAAATCGTAGAGAAATCGCTCAGATCTATCAAAGTTATAATAAAAACTTTAAAGATTTAAAGAACCGAGCAGAAGCTTTGACTGCGGAGCTTGAAAAAATGAAGCCAGAGATTGAACAATCTACGAAAAAATACTCTGAAGATTCTAAAGAATTGGAGGGAGATATTGCTGAGTTTAATAATGATGCTAAAACTGGAAAGTATGAAACTCAGGCAGAATTTAACGCTGACCGTGCAAAATTATTGCAAAGAATTCGAAATCTTGAAAATTCAAGGTTGAAAATTAATAATTTAGTGAATAGTTACAATTCGAAAATTAATGAATTTAATGAAGTTTCAGTCCAGCAAAATGAACTCTATAAGAGTATAAATTCGAATTTAAATTCACCAAGTTTATAGTTTTCAAAAAAGATTTATTGTGATAAAATATTAGTTGTGGCGAAGTTAAAAACAAAATTTGTATGTCAAAATTGTGGAGCTTCTTATCCTAAATGGTCGGGAAAATGTGAAAACTGTGGCCATTGGAATACCTTGGTTGAGCAAGTTGAAGAAGCTTTAGGAAAAAATGCAATCAGTAAAAGTGCGAAAACTGGTCGTATTTTGAATGTGCAAGATTTGAATGAAGTTATTTATGAAAAAAAACAAGAAAGGATTTCGAGCGGTATAAGAGATCTTGATATTGTTTTGGGTGGTGGAATTTTGCCGGCAGGAGTGCTTTTGATTGCGGGACAGCCTGGAATCGGAAAATCTACGCTTTTAATGCAGATTTCAGATTTTATTGCTGGTTCGAAAAATGTTTTGTATGTTTCAGGCGAAGAATCGGCAGAGCAAGTAGCATTGCGCGCAAAAAGGCTTGGTGCTTCTGAAGCTAAAAATCTTAAATTTGCCGCCTCAACTTCAGCTGATGATATCTCGGCAACAATTCGCGAAGGTGGTTTTGACCTAGTGATTATTGATTCAATTCAGACTTTGGCGATGGAAGAAATTTCGAGCGCACCAGGAACGGTTTCGCAAATTACGAATTCTTCTAATTTAATAATTCAAGCAGCAAAAAGTTCTGGAACGGCTGTTATTTTGGTTGGCCATATTACAAAAGAAGGTTCAATCGCTGGGCCAAAAACACTTGAACATCTAGTTGATGTAGTTTTAAATTTCGAAGGCGACCGATATGGTGGCTTTAAGGTTGTGCGAGCGGTAAAAAATCGCTATGGTTCAACTAGCGAGGCGGCGATTTTTGAAATGGTTGATAATGGTTTGAAAATTGTCGAAAATCCTTCGGCGGCACTTTTAGCTGAGCGCCAAAATACGGATGGCTCGATAATTATGGCGACTCTAGAGGGAACTCGCCCAATTCTGGTTGAGATTCAGGCTTTAGTAACAACTTCAAATTTTGGGTATCCAAAGCGAGCAGCGAGCGGATTTGATATAAATCGCCTCAATTTATTGATCGCAGTTCTTCAGCGACGAACTAAACTTGATCTAAGTGATAAAGATATTCACATAAATGTGGTTGGTGGGTTAAAACTTGATGACCGAGCGGCCGACTTGGCTGTTACGATGGCGATTGCTTCGGCGGCCGCAAAGCGAAAACTCTCTGACGGTGTAGTAGTTTTTGGTGAAGTTGGCTTGGGTGGTGAAATTCGAACAGTGATTCAGGCTGAAAGAAGAATCTCTGAAGCAAAGAAGCTTGGATTTAACAATGTTCTTGCTCCGAAAAATTCTTCGAAAGATAGCATTGTGACATCTGTTCGTGATTTGCGAGAAGCTTTAATTAAATATTTGCAATAAAGGAAAGTATGGAAACATTTTTACTATTTTTAATTTTATTTATTGTTTGTGGAATTTGGTTTGATTCGAAAAATGATAAACCGTTGATTTCGAAAACAAAAAAACAAGTGTTGGTTGACACATCAATTTTAATTGATGGCCGATTTTTAGCAGTAGCAAGAACTGGATTTATTAATTTTGGCATTCTGATTCCGCGGAGTGTAGTTGGTGAGCTTCAAATCTTGGCGGATGGAGGTGATGACGAAAAACGAGTTCGTGCAAGATATGGCTTGGATATTATTTCGGCTCTTCAAAATGAAGAAAAAATAACTGTAAGCATTTTGGCGGATGGAAATTCTGCGGCAGAAGGAGTGGACAATCGTTTGATTTCGCTAGCCAAAAAAATGAATGCTGATATCTTAACGGCAGATTACAACTTAAATAAAGTTGCAAAAGTTGAGGGAATTGAAGTTTTAAATATTAATGAGCTAGTGCAGTCGGTTCGTGCAGACTATTTACCGGGCGAAAAAATTATGCTTGAAATTACTCAAAAAGGTAATGAGAAAAAACAAGGAATTGGGCATTTACCAGATGGCACAATGGTTGTAGTTGAAAATGGTGAAGGATTAATTGGCACGATTAGTGAAGTTGAATTTATTCGTTCGCTTCAAACTGCTGCAGGAAAGATGATGTTTGCGCGACCTGTCGGTGTTAAGGTTTCGAAAGTTGATACTCAAAAAAGTAAAGGGCGAGCGCCAGTTTTAAAAAATGTAACAGGCGAAAAAAAATCGAAAGAATCTTCTAAAAAATCAAAAAATATTAAGCAGAATTCGAAAGCTAAAACTAAAACTCAAACTCGTCATCGAACTCAAAAAACAGTAGAAGACAGTTTAGTTAAGCTTGCTAATCGTGATTAGTGGTTGAACTTTTAAAGTTTTTTTGCTAAAATTAAAGAATAAAAGAAAGGAAAATATGGCAGATTTTAATAAAATTTTAACTCCTGGTGATTATAAAAATGGAATTATTAATGTTGTGGTAGAAATTCCAACTGGCTCAACCCATAAAATTGAATGGAACCGTGATTTGGCTGTAATGCAACTTGACCGCGTGGAGCCAAAAGCTTTTGCGAAGCCAACTAATTATGGTTTTATTCCGCAAACTTTAGATGAAGATGGCGATGAGCTTGATGTTTTACTTATTACAAATGATCCACTTACAACTGGAATTTTCCTAGAAGCGCGAATCTTGGGTGTAATGAAATTCGTTGATGATGGAGAAGTTGACGACAAAATTATTGCCGTACCTGCTGATGACCGTGATACCGGAAATGCTTATAAAACTTTGGCTGATTTACCAGAGCAACTTATTAAACAGATTGAATTTCACTTTAATCACTACAAAGATTTGAAAAAAGCTGGTACAACTAAGGTTGAAAAGTTTGGCGATATCGAAGAAGCAAAAGAAGTTATTGCAGAATCAATTGTTCGCTGGAACAAAAAATAATTATAAATAGATTGGAAACTGAGTGAAAATACTCAGTTTTTATTTATTAAAATTCTGCTAAAAAATGAAAAAGCTTTATTTTTATCGAAAAAAGTGTATAATTAATATATGGAAAAGGCTGAACTCTTGAGAATTGCAAAACCGTTTTATTCGGTGGAAGATATAAAAAGACTAGAAAAAGCAATTGAATTTGCAACCGAAAAACATAAAGGACAGATGCGAAAATCTGGCGAAGAATATATTACGCACCCTTTGAAAGTTGCGAGTTTTTTGGTTGAATGGGGAATGGATATCGACACGGTTGTTGCTGGTGTTTTGCATGATGTTGTGGAAGACACTGAAACTCCCCTTGACGAAATTGCTGAAAATTTTGATGACGATATTGCGTTTTTGGTTGACGGTGTAACTAAAGTTGGCAAAGCACGTGCTGGAATGGGGAATCTTGAAACCTATTTGCCTCAAACTAAAGATAATCTTTCGAAATTATTGATTGCTGTTGGGCAAGATGTGCGAGTGGTTATTATTAAGTTGGCCGATAGACTGCATAATGTTCAAACTTTGCAATATATGTCGCCCGAAAAACAGCAAAAAATTGCCCGTGAAACTTTGGATGTTTTTGCAAGAATCGCTGATCGCTTGGGAATGGGGCGAGTTCGAATGCAGATGGAAGAGCAAGCTTTTTTGTATTTAAACCCAAAAGAATATAAACGGCTTGAAAATGAAATTCGAAAGCGCCTTGGTAAAAGTACGCGAAAACTAGGAAAAGTTCGAGAAGAAGTTGAGCAAGAATTGAAAAAGGCTGGTTTAGATTTTGAAATTTCTGGCCGCGTAAAAAGTGTTTATTCGCTTCATAAAAAATTAAAAAAGACAAAAGGTGATATTGACCGAGTTTATGATTTAATGGCTTTGCGGATTATTGTGAATTCGAAAGATGATTGTTATCGTGTTTTGGGGGTTTTGCATTCGATTTATAAACCAATGATTGAGCGAATTAAAGATTATATTTCAATGCCAAAGCCAAATGGCTATCAATCACTTCACACAACGGTAATTACTCCTTCGAAACTGATTGCGGAGTTTCAAATTCGAACTCGCGATATGCATGAATTTGCCGAGCGTGGTTTGGCAGCAAGTTTTCATTATCATGAACAGAAATCGAGTAAAGATTATATTTCTGGAGCTACTTCGAAAAAGCGGAGTGAAGTTAAAGGTAATGGCGGGCTTTCGAACGAATTACAATGGATTGTTCAACTCCAAGATGTAGCGCAACGCTTAAGAGATGGTGAGGAAATTGACCCAGAGCAACTTCAGATTGATATTTTTGGTGATAGAATTTTTGTTTATTCACCAAAAGGTGATATTTATAATCTACCAGAAGGCGCATTACCGCTTGATTTTGCCTATATGGTGCATAGCGATATCGGTAAACATGCTTATGCTTTTCGGATTAATGAAAAAATTCACGCTTTCGATAAGCCACTTGAAAAAGGTGATGTTGTTGAGGTTTTGACGCGAAAAAATTCTGAACCAAAAATTGATTGGCTGGAACTAGTGAAAACTTCGCACGCAAGGATTAAGCTCCGTTCACAACTTCGCCAAAGAGGAGATTTAGAGCCTATCAAAAATGCAGAGGCAATCAAAGCAAGAAAATCTAGCGAGAAATAGAAAAATAAAAAGACGTTCGGGTGAATGTCTTTTTTGCTAAAGATTTTTACTTATTTTTTCTTCAAGTTTTATTATTTTATTCTTGTTATTATATACTTCAACCATCGTGTTCCAATAATTTTCTTCAGAGCCTTTGTAGTGCCAAATAAATAATCCAGTTAATATAGTTAACCATATAAAAGCTAATATTATTGATGAAATAATTGCAATATCTTTTTTGCTTTTTTGTGGCTTTTTCATATATTCTCCTTTATGTTAAAAATGAGTAATTTTAAGTCTCGCTCAGAACTATCGTAGCTTCTAAAATATTTTTTTGATTTTCATTCGAAAATCCTTTTTGAAATTTACTATTTGTTAATTTCTGTATCAACGCAACAATATTAGCATAAGCTTAATCAAAAGTCAACGATTTTAAATCTGGATTTTTAAAAGCGGTTATGTTAAAATGGTTGTAGGAAATTTAATAAAAAAGGAGACGAAATGTCTAAAAAAATTGCAATTAATGGATTTGGGCGAATTGGTCGCAATGCTTTTAAATTAGCTTTCGAAAGAGATGATATTGAAGTTGTTGCTATCAACGATTTAACAGATACAAAAACCCTAGCTCATCTCTTAAAACATGACTCAACTTACGGAACTTATCACCATGACGTTTCTTATGATGACAATTCGATTTTTGTTGCCGGAAAACGAATTCGTGTTTTAGCGGAAAAAGACCCAGCGCTTTTGCCTTGGGGAGAATTTGGTGTTGATGTTGTTATTGAGGCAACCGGATTATTTGTTCAACCAGAAAAAGCTCGAGCGCATATTAATGCTGGCGCTAAAAAAGTTGTAATTTCGGCTCCTGCAAAAGGTGAAGGTGCAAAATTTATTGTGCTTGGCGTGAACGAGCATGAGCTCACTCGTGAAGATGATATTATTTCGAATGCGAGCTGCACAACAAATTGTATTGCTCCTGTTATGGCAATTCTTGAACGAGAATTTGGAATTGAAAAATCTTTGATGACAACAGTCCATTCTTATACTGCGAGCCAGCGAATTTTAGATGCTCCCGCAAAAGATTTGCGAGAAGCTCGTTCTGCGGCCGAGAATATTGTTCCAACAACAACTGGTGCTGCTATTGCAACCGCAAAAGTTATTCCTTCTTTGGTTGGTAAGTTCGACGGTCTTTCTGTGCGTGTTCCAACTGCGGTAGTTTCGTTAAGCGATATTACTGCTGTTTTGAAAAGAAATACTACGAAAGAAGAAATTAATGAGATATTTAAGCGTGCTGCGGCTGATCCTTTTTATCAAGGTATTTTAACTGTGACTGAAGAACCGCTTGTATCTACAGATTTTAAAGGAAATTCCCACAGCTCTATTGTTGACCTTGAACTAACTAATGTTGTTGGTGGAAATTTGGTTAAAATTGTTGCTTGGTATGATAACGAATGGGGATATTCTAACAGATTAGTAGAAATTGTTGCAGATGTTGCAGCTAATATTTAAGGAGTAAAATGAAGATTTTTCTTGGCGCAGACCACAGGGGTTTTTACTTAAAAGAGAAAGTTTTTAAATACTTAAAAGAGGGCGGATACGATGTCGAAGATATCGGCGGTTTTGAGTATGACCCAAATGATGATTTTCCTGAATTCGCTCGTGTGGCGGTTTCGAAAATACGAGCCAATGAAAAATATGATCCAAGAGCAATTTTGATTTGTGGTGGTGCTCAAGGAATGGGAATGGCGGCAAATCGTTTTAAAGGTATTCGTGCATCTGTTGTTTGGGAGCCAGAAGAAGCTAAATGGACTCGCAATGATAATGATAGCAATATAATTTGTTTACCGGCCCGTGTTTTCGATAAAGATGAAGCTGAAGCTAAGTGGAAAGAGACAGTTGATGTTTGGCTAAAAACTCCATTTGCGGCTGCTCCAAGATTTGTAAGAAGAAATAAACAGATTGATGAGGTATAGATGTCGATAATAACACCAGCAATTTTAGCAACCAATCCAGATGAATATAAAGCTCAAGTTGAAGCAATCTTTCCTTTTGCGGAAAGAGTTCATATTGATGTAACAGATGGCAGTTTTGCGCCTAATTTAACACTGCCTGAAACGCAAATTTGGTGGCCTCAAGAATGGAAGGTTGATATTCATATGATGGTTGCTCGCCCAAGCGAACATATTGATACAATTATTCAACTTAATCCAAATATGGTAATTTTTCATGCTGAAGTTGAAGAAGACTTAGTGCCAATTTTCGAAAGGCTTAAAAACGAAACAATGATTAAACCTGGTTTAGCTTTGCTTCGTTCAACTGTTCCAGAAACTGTTGCGCCCGCAATTCAGGCGGCTGAGCATATTTTGATTTTTAGCGGAAATTTAGGCAAAATGGGCGGTCATGCAAGTATGATGCAACTCGAGAAAATTCGCTTGATTAAAAAGATTAACAGTAATGTTGAGATTGGCTGGGATGGCGGAGCTAATCTTTCGAATATTTTCAATTTAGCACAATCTGGTGTTGACGTTATAAATGTTGGTTCAGCAATTATGAATTCACAAAATCCTGAACAAAGCTATAAGCAGATGGAAGCTGAGATCAACCGAAAAGGGGCAATTTAAAAGTGAATTTGCCAAAAATTCTTTCAATTGGAGCGGCTACCCAGGATGTTTTTTTGAGCAATTCACCTGAATTTCGTTTGATTTCAATGGCGGAAAACCAAGATGTAGTTGAATTCCAGCTTGGTTCTAAGATTGATATTCAAAATATTGAGATTTCGAGTGGTGGTGGCGCTACCAATGCTGCAACAACTTTTGCGAGGCAAGGTCTGATTTCAAGTTTTATGGGTGTGGTTGGAGAGGATTCTTCGGGCGAACAAATTTTAAAAATGCTTGATGAAGAATCTATTGATACTTCGCGTGTTGAATTTTCGAAAAGATTTAATACAGATTATTCAACTATTATTTTAGCACCAAATGGTGAACGAACGATTTTAACTTATCGTGGCACCTCGGAACATATTTACGCTGAAAATTTTGAATTAAAATATGGCGAATTTGATTGGGTTTATGTTTCGAACTTAGCTGGTAGATTTGACGCTCTCCTAAAAATTTTTAAAGAAGCTATAAAAAAGGGTGCAAAAATAGCATGGAATCCTGGCAAAAAAGAACTCCAAGAGCCTGAAAAAGTTCGAACTCTACTTCAAGATGTTGAAATTTTAATTGTAAATAAAGAGGAGGCAAGTTTAATTTTTGAGGGAGTTTCTGCTGAAGAGCTGGTTCGAAATGCTTATAGTTTTGTGGAAGTTGCAATTTTAACAGATGGAGCGAATGGTGTTTGGGCGGCTTCTGATGGCAAAATCATTCGTGCTGGAATGTATGAAGATGTACCATCGCTAGATAGAACTGGTGCTGGTGATGCGTTTGGCTCGGGTTTTGTGAGCCAGTGGGCTCAGGGCGCTGATGTTAAAGAAAGTATTTTATTCGCTAGCGCAAATTCAACATCAGTAATTCAATATATGGGCGCAAAAAAAGGGATTTTATATAAAAATACCAAGCTTCATTCAATGCCAATGCAGGAGATTCGGTTATGAGAAGCTATAAACTTTCGGAATTGCTCGGATTGAGCGGTGCTTATGCAAGAAAATTTGATTTTGGCGTTTTGAAAATAGAAGCTAAAAAACCAGAATTAAAGAGTGTTTCGGCTCAAATTATGGCGGAGTTGTATCGAAAATCACATAATATTGAGGAAAGGCTGGGGTTTTCTGGTGATAGTGTTTTGATGATTGAAGCTTTTTCGGCTTTAGCTAATCATCTGAATAATGAAGAATTTTGGGCTGAATTTGGCAATGCAATATTTTTCGCAGAGGATGGTTTGGTCTCAGCAAACAAAAAAGACGTTGAAAAAAATAAAAGAATAATGAACTTGACTGAACATTCAAAAACTTTTTTCGAAAAAGAATTAAAACATCAAATTCTTGAAAAATATCAGCAGGAATTTTCAAATTATTCAATCAAGCAAATAGAAGAAAAATTATTTTAAAAGGAGAAAAATGAGATATCAAATTTGTGTTTCGGGAGCGGCAACGGGTGATAGTGTTTTAGCTTCACGAGATTTAGCTTTTAGGCTCGGGCAAGAGATTGTTCGGCAAGGGAAAATCCTAACAACTGGTGCAACGGTCGGTCTACCGCACCACGCAGCTTTAGGTGCAGTGAGTGTTAAGGGGCGAACAGGATTAAGCATTGGTTTTTCGCCGGCTTCAAGTTTTCGGCAGCATGTTAATACATATAAATTACCGTTTAAGCCTTTTGATTATATTAATTTTACGGGAATGAGTTATGTTGGGCGCGATATTCATTTAGTGCTTTCGAGTGATGCAGTGATTGCAGTTGGTGGTCGAATGGGCTCGCTCCATGAACTTGCGACTGCTTTAGAATCTCGCAAGGTTTGTGGTGTTTTGCTTGGAAGCACTGCTTTAGCGGATTATGTTCCGACACTTTTGCAAAATGTTGAAGCTCCAGGGACAAAAGATATTATTTATGATAATAACCCAGAGCGACTCGTTCGAAAAGTGATTGCAAGGCTTGATGAGAAAAATGCGGACTTCATTGCGCCACGAGATGATGAACATCTTTCAGAAAAGCGTGCTGGAAACGGATAAAACTAACCGCTCAATTTGGGCGGTTTTGCTTTTTGTGTAAAGTAATTGACTTGAAAAAATGAAAATGATATTATTGTAACGAAAATAAGATTGAATTATATTGATAGATTAAATATAGAAATAATACTAAGAAAGGAAAATGGTTTAATAAAAAATGGCATATGTAGGACCAGACGGTAGATTAGTTTTGACTAATAATGAAACTCCCGAAGAGGCAAATAAAGTTATTACTGAGTATAATAAAGCACACGGTACGAACTATGGCTGGGCAAAACCAGCTGAGGGTGAAACAGATTTATAATCAAGCGGAAAAAAGGTTCGAGATGCCGATGTTATTCAAAATCCAGATGGTTCTTATGGAATTGGTAAGGAGTATAATAAAAATCAGAACAATAACCAGTCATCTAAAGCGGTTCAACCAAATATAAATAATACAAATCAAGCACCCGATTCTAATCTGAATATAATTCTTAGCCTCGTTATCTTTTTAGTATTTTTAATGCTTATGATTGTTTTAGTTAGATTTTGGACAGATAATCATAAAGATAAACAGAGAATTTTAGCTGAAGATAGGGATATCGAAAATAATCTAGAAGAGACTATACTGCCCAAAGAAGAAAATTATCACAAAAATGATATTAGGGAAATTAAAAAACTTTACGATGAAGGGATTTTAACTGAAGAAGAATTCGAAAAAGCAAAAAAGAAAATTTTAGATATATAAAGTGGTTTAGCTGCTCAAAAATGGGTGGTTTTGCTTTTTATTCAAAAATATTATAAAATATAAATAATGAAATATCGCGAGTTTAAATTAAAATCAAAATATCAGCCCACAGGTGATCAACCGCAAGCAATTTCGCAATTAGTTGAAGGTTTAAAAAATGGTGAGCGTGAACAAACTTTGTTGGGCGTGACTGGTTCGGGTAAAACTTTTACAATGGCAAATATTATTCAAGCGGTTCAAAAGCCAACTTTGATTTTGGCGCATAATAAAACCCTTGCCGCACAGCTTTACGGTGAATTTAAAAAATTTTTTCCTGAGAACGAAGTTCATTATTTTGTGAGCTATTTTGATTATTATCAGCCCGAAGCTTACATTGCCAGCACAGATACATATATTGAGAAAGATTCGCGAATCAATGAAGAAATTGAAAAACTCCGCCATGCTGCAACTGAGGCGCTTTTAACTCGAAGTGATACAATTATTGTTTCAAGTGTGAGCTGTATTTATGGTATCGGTTCGCCGGCGAGTTATATGCAAATGGCGCTTCATATTAAGCCTGGAATGCGATATAATCGCGAGAAGTTTTTGCGACATTTGAAAGACATTCAATATGAGCGAAATGATGTAGATTTTGCGCGCGGAACTTTTCGGGTTCGTGGTGACACGGTTGATATTTTTACGGCTGGTTCAGACTTGGCAGTGCGAGTGGAATTTTTTGGTGATGAAATCGACCGCTTGATTATATTGAATCCACTTACGGGCGAAATTATAGAAAAACCACAGTTTTTTGATATTTTTCCAAATTCACATTATGCTACGCCAAAGAAAATTATTGATCGAGCGATTCCACAAATTGAGAAGGAATTTTATGCACGCCATGAATATTTCGAAAAAAATAAGAAGTTTTTGGAAGCTCAACGCCTAACACAGCGCACTAAATATGATCTTGAAATGCTCCGCGAAACTGGTTTTGTTAAAGGTATCGAAAATTACACGCGCTATTTAACTGAGCGTTCAGCTGGTGAGCAGCCGGCAACTTTACTAGATTATTTTCCTGATGATTTTTTGCTTTTAGTTGATGAATCACATATGACTTTAC
The DNA here is from genome assembly GCA_963522115.1 of uncultured Saccharimonas sp. (SeqCode). Classification (GTDB taxonomy): domain Bacteria; phylum Patescibacteriota; class Saccharimonadia; order Saccharimonadales; family Saccharimonadaceae; genus Nanogingivalis. The sequence continues at coordinate 62,161 of CAUQWN010000003.1, forward strand.
CACAAGTTCGAGGGATGTTTAATGGTGACCGTGCTCGCAAAACAGTTTTGGTGGATAATGGCTTTCGTTTACCATCTGCTCTCGATAATCGGCCGCTAACTTTTGAAGAATTCTATAAACATATCAATCGGGCGATTTACGTTTCAGCAACTCCTGGTAATTTCGAACTCGAACATTCACCAAAACCAGCCCAGCAGGTAATTCGCCCAACAGGTTTGCTTGATCCTAAAATTGAAGTTCGAAAAATTGAAGGTCAAGTTGATGATTTAATGGAAGAAATTCAAAAGCGAATTCAGAAGAACCAGCGTGTTTTAGTGACAACTTTAACCAAGCGAATGGCGGAAGATCTGAGTGGATTTTTAGAAGAAAATGGTGTGAAAACAGCATATATTCATAGCGAAATTGACACGTTGGAGCGTGGTGATATTTTGCGTGATTTGCGAAATGGTACTTACGATGTGCTTGTGGGGATTAATCTTTTACGTGAAGGCTTGGACTTGCCAGAAGTCTCACTGGTAGCAATTATGGATGCCGATAAAGAAGGCTTTTTGCGCTCAGAAAGTGCGTTGATTCAAACAATTGGGCGGGCAGCTCGGCATGAGGATGGCAAGGTGATTATGTATGCTGATAAAATTACACGCTCGATGAAGATCGCGATTGATGAAACAAACCGTCGGCGAGAAATTCAACAAGAATATAATTTCGAAAATGGAATTACGCCAAAAAGTGTGGCGAGTGAGATTAGTGAAGGTTTGCGTGCGATTATTCCGCAAAAAGATAAAAAGCCAAAATTGGATTTGCGAAAAATTCCGCGTGAAGAATGGGAGAATTTGGTGCGAGATCTAACAAATCAAATGAATCTTGCCAGTACGAATTTGCTTTTTGAGGAAGCGGCAGATTTGCGCGACCAGATTGCGGAGATTCGAAAGAAGATGGTGAAATAGGAGATTTATGAAATTTATTAATAAAAAACAAGAAAGTTTTTAAAATAATTGCGGTTTTGTTGCTCATCTTATGGAATTTAATTCTTTCGGTTGGAATAATTTTTCTTCACCAAAGAATTAATAACGATATTAAGACTTCGGGTGAAATTAATGTCGCTCAAATGAATTTAATAAACGATCTAAATCAACGAATCAAAAAACTTGAGAAAAAATAAACTTAAAGACTTCCAATTTTTGGAAGTTTTTACTTTAAAAATCTTTCGAAAAGTGATATACTTAAGTGTATGGAAAAAATATCAAAAGATGAAGTTAAACACTTGGCAGAACTTTCGAGCATTTCGCTAAGTGAAGAAGAAATTTCGAATCTTCAAACTGATTTGGGGAATATTGTTGAATATATCGAGCAACTTAGCGAATTAAACACAGATGGCGTTGAACCAACTTATTCGGTTTCGAAAAATCAAAATGTTTGGCGCGAGGATGAAATTGATGATTATGGTGTAAAACGAGATGAGCTTTTAAAGTTGGCGGGTGAAAATGTTGAAGATAATCAGGTAAAAGTTCCAAAGGTTTTGTAGGAGAATTATGACGAATATTTTTGAAATTAGAGAACAAGTTCTATCTGGAAAGAAGACTGCAGTTGAGTTTGTTAAAGAAGCTATTTCGAAAGCAAAAAATGCTGAAAAATTCAATGCTTTTACAAGTTTGACTGAAGAGCGAGCTTTAGCGCGAGCACAAGAAATTGATGATAAGATTTCAAAAGGTGAAGAAGTCGGTGAACTTGCAGGTGTTCCTTTTGTGGCGAAGGATAATTTTTTGGTATTTGGTTCACCTTCAACAGCTTCAAGTAAAATGTTGAAAGATTTCGAAACACCGATTCAAGCGACTGCGGTTGAAAAACTTGAAAAAGCTGGTGCAATCTGTATTGGAAAATCAAACTTAGACGCTTTTGCTCACGGTGGTTCAACCGAGAACTCAGCTTTCGGTGTAACTAAAAACTCAGTTGATGAAACGCGGGTTGCGGGTGGTTCATCTGGTGGTTCGGCGGTAATTACTGCACTTGATATCGTGCCTTTTGCGCTTGGAACTGATACTGGCGGTTCAATTCGTCAGCCGGCAAGCTTTAACGGTATATATGGTGTAAAGCCAACTTATGGTACGGTTTCACGATTTGGTGTAGTAGCAATGGCTTCTTCAACTGATACAGTTGGTGTTTTTGCAAAAACTGCTAAAGAAAGTGACCTTGTAATGCGCATCATGGCTGGTCTTGACATACGTGATGCAATGACTTTGCCTGATTTTTGGCAAGAAGAGCAAGTTTCAAAAAAGGCAAAAATTGGAGTAGTTAAAGAATTCCTTGGTGAAGGGATTGATTCGGAAGTTCGAAAAATAACGGAAGATTATATTGAAAAAATGCGAAAAGCTGGGCACGAGATTGTGGAGGTTTCTCTACCGATGAGTAAATATTCGCTTGCCATCTATTATATCATTGTTCCAGCCGAAGTTTCCTCAAACTTAGCACGATATGATGGAATTCGCTACGGCTTGCGCTCAAAGTCTGCTCAAAACTTGAGTGAAGTTTTTGGCAAGTCTCGCGATGAAGGTTTTGAAGCTGAGAATAAACGCCGAATTATGATCGGATCATACGTGCTTTCAAGCGGATTTTATGATGCTTATTATTTGAAAGCACAAAAAGCTCGAACACTTTTAATTAATGAGTTTAATAAACTTTTCGAAGAGGTTGATTTTTTGGTCGGCCCAGTTGCTCCAACTCCTGCATTTAAAATTGGTGAAAATACTCAAGACCCAGTAAAAATGTATCTAGCTGATGTTTTGAGCGTGCCAGCTTCGCTTGCTGGACTTCCTGCGGTTTCTGTTCCGGTTGGTAAAATTGAAAATGGCTTACCTGTCGGTGTTCAAATTATCGGAAAGATGAAATCGGATGCAAAAATTCTAGCTTTAACTGATGAATTGGAGAAAAACTAATGGATTTAGTAATTCTTTCGGTTTCTATTTTGATTTGCGCTGGCCTTTTGTTTTTCTTTATTGGAATTACAAAAACTGAAAAAATACAACTTGATAAATTAAAGTTTCAGGGCGATTGGCTAAAAATAGAAAATTCAATCAAAAAAGATGAACCTGCAACTTGGCACTTGGCGTTAATTAATGCCGATAAACTTGTTGATACAGCGATGCGGGAGCTTCGAATTTCCGGCCAAACGATGGGTGAGCGGCTGAAGAATTCAAAAGATAAATTTTCAAGCCCGAATTCAATCTGGCACGCTCACAAACTTCGAAATGTGGTTGCTCATGAGAATGACGCACAAATTAATTTCGACCAAACTCGCCGAGCGATGGCTAGTTTTAAACAAGCTTTGAAAGATTTAGGAGCAATTTGATGGAAGACATTTTAAAGAAATACGAAATGACAATCGGAATTGAATGTCATGTTCAATTAAAAACTAAAACTAAGCTTTTTAGCGGAAGTGATAATGACGCTCGCGAAAAATCACCGAACGAAGCAACTTCGCCGATTGATTTTGGCTTGCCAGGAATGTTGCCGGTTCTAAATAAGGAAGCGGTTCGCTTAGCGGTACGAGCTGGAAAGGCATTAAACGCAAAAATTGCTAATGTGAGCCGATTTGATCGTAAACATTATTTTTACCCAGATTTACCAAAGGGTTATCAAACATCGCAGCTTTATCAGCCGATCATTGGTGAAGGAGAAATTATTGCTCCACTTCCTAGCGGTGGTGAAGTAAAAGTTCGAATTGAACATGCTCATCTTGAAGAAGACGCCGGAAAACTCACTCACTTTGGTGATCATTCTTTGGTTGATTTGAATCGCGCTGGAACGCCTTTAATTGAAATTGTATCGATGCCAGATATTCATTCAGCTGAAGAGGCGCGTGCCTATGCTGAAGAGCTTCATAAGCGAATGGTTTTTGCAGATGTTACAAATGGTGATTTATATCAAGGGAATATGCGTTTTGATGTGAACATCTCAGCGCGAAAATTCGGTGATAAAAAGCTTGGAACGCGAACTGAAATTAAGAATTTAAATAGTTTTCGAAGTGTTGAACGAGCGGCTCAATATGAATTTGAACGCCAAGTGAGATTGCTTGAAAAGGGTGAGAAAATTAAGCAGGAAACTCGCGGTTGGCTTGATGACGAGCAAAAAACAGTTTCGCAACGAAGCAAGGAAGAAGCTCAAGATTACCGATATATGCCCGATCCAGATATCCCACCGATTGTTTTGAGTGATGAAGAAATTTCGAAAATGCAGGCGCAATTTCCAATTATGCCAGATTATTTCCGCGAAAAATTTAGTGTTTTCGGGCTTGATATCTCTGTGGTCGAATACGCCTTGAGTGATTATAGAATTGCTGAACTGCTCCTTGCAACTTGGGGTGATGGTCCTTGGCCGGTTTCTCAAGAAGAGTTAATCAGTGAAGTTGGAATTGATAATTACACTATTGAAGAGCATAAAGAAAACATGAAGCGAATTTTCAACTGGTTTGCTTCAACGCCAAGCGAAGAGCTTGATCTAGAAAAACTCTACAAAGGTTATCTTGGTCCTCGTAGACTAACTCTTCTCGCTCATTTGGTTCATGAGAAAAAAGTTAGCTCAAATAGTGGCCATCAAATTTTCTTGGCAATGCTTAAAGATGAAAATCTAGAGTTTATGCCAGAAAAAATCGCTGAAAACATGAATCTTCTCCAAGTTTCTGATGAAGGTGAGATTGCAAAAATTGTTGATGAAGTAATGAGTGATACGGCTTCACAGAAAGCGATTGAGGATATTCGAAGTGGCAACGATAAAGCGATTGGCTTTTTGGTTGGTCAGATTATGAAAAAGTCACAAGGTAAGGCCAATCCGGCTTTGGCGCAAAAATTGATTCGTGAAAGGTTATAAGTGAAAGAGAAATTTGAATTTCAAGCTAATTTTAACGGCGATAAAAATATCGCTGGTAGTTTGATTTTTTCAGCTAGCGGGGTAGAGTTTTATGAAGATTTTTCTCTATCTCGCCCGCTTGAGATCTGTTTAAAACCAAATGAAATTCAAGAGATTAATTTTATTGATACCACTGATGAAGTTTATCAGCCGGGAATTTTTCGAATTCTATTTTTAGGAATGTTAGCTTTTGGCCGCCCAAAAAATTGGCAGAAGAAATCTTGCCGAATCGAGGTTGAAATGCTCGATGGAAATCTTTATTATTTTACTATAAACGGCTATTCTTCGCTAGATATTCAAACTCAAGTAAACAAGATTGTATCAGGATATTTTTAGATTTTTTCAAAAAACTATTGACATAAGAATTATTTTATGGTAAAATACAAAATAGATTTGAATAAAATCAAAAAAATAAAATAAAAAATTAAAAAGGAGAAGAATGAGTTCGGCTGCAGAAATATTAGTTGTTTTTCTTTCTATAGCTCTTGCGGTTTTCATCACACTTGGAATTGTTACTTTTATTCTAGTAATTCGTGTAACTCGCCAAATTGGTGATGTTGCAGAAAAGATGCAAAATATAACAGCAAGTATTGATGGAATCGCACAAAATGTCGCTCAGGTGACTTCACCGATAATTATCGGAAAAACAATTTTTGACATTTTTAATAAATTTAAAACTAAAAAGGAGAAAAAATAATGAGTAAAAAATTTGGACTAGGATTAGCTGTTGGGGCTTTAGTTGGTGTAGTTGCTGGAATTTTAACCGCTCCTAAAAGTGGTGAAGAAACTCGAAAAGATTTAAAATTAAAAGCTAAAAAAGTTGCTGATGTAGCCACGCAAAAAACCGGTGAAGTTGCTGAAAACGCAGGCGAATTTGTTGAAGAAACCAAAGAAAAAGTTACTGAATTTGCCGAAGGTGCTAAAAGTAAAACTGGTGAAGTTGTAGAAAATGCAAAAAAAGAAGCTGGTAAAATTCAAAAACGTGCCCTAAATACTTTCGAAGGTGCTAAAAAAGGTTTTGAAAAGAAAGTTTAATTATAGAAAATCGCTCAATTAAATTTGAGCGATTTTTATTTTACTAGTCAATGAGTATAAAACTATTTTTGCCTTTTTTAAGTAGACCTTTTTCAGTTATTTGAATATCCTCTTGAAGTTTATTACCGTTAAATGAAATTGAATTTGCTGAAATTAACCTTTTGGCCTCACCTTTGCTTTTAGCAAAATTTATTTCTATCAATATTTCGCTAACAGTTTTATCTTTTGGAGCCACAGGAATTTCATATTTTAATACTTCGATTTCAGCTTTAGTTAGATTTTCGAAAGTTTTTCCGCCAAAGAGGACTTCTGTAGCAGAAATTACATTTTTTGCAACTTCTTCGCCATGAACAATTTCTACAACATTCTTCGCCAATGCTTTTTGAGCAATTCGCAGGTGCTGATTTTCCTGGTGATTTTTTTCAATTGTTTCAATCTCTTCTTTCGAAAGTGTTGTTAGAATTTTTAAGTATTCGAAAACACTTTGATCATCTGAGTTAAGGAGGAATTGATACATTTTGAATGGTGATGTTTTTGAAGCGTCAAGCCATAAAGCCCCACCTTCTGACTTGCCAAATTTTCGGCCAGTTGAACGATTAATAAGGAGTGGTGCTGTCATTGCAAAAACTTCAGCACCTTCTTTCTTTCGAATTAAATTTACACCAGAAAGTAAATTTCCCCACTGATCGCTTCCTCCGATTTGAAGTGAAACACCGTTATTTTTATATAAATACCAAAAATCGTAACCTTGGAGAAGAGTGTATGTAAACTCCGCAAAACTTAATCCGCTACCATTATTTACTCTACTTTTGAAAAAATCTCGGCTTGTTAACTCCGCCATATTAAAGTTTTTACCAATATTACGTAAAAAAGGTATTAACTCTATTTTCGAAAGCCAATCCGCATTATTTACAACTTCAAAATCTTGCCCAGCAAAAAGTTTCGAAACCTGAGATTTGAGAGCCTCGGTATTTTTAGCTACTATTTCAGGCGAGAGGAGTTGGCGCTCTTCAGTATCGCGCATATCACCAATCATTCCAGTGCCACCACCAATTAGAAGAACTACTTTATGACCATGATCAAGAAATCGCCTAACCATCATATAAACACTTAAATGGCCAATATGAAGGCTGTCAGCGGAAGGGTCGGCACCAAGATAGATAGTTCGCTTTTCACCATCTAAAACTTTTGAATCTTGAAAAGTGGTTTGATTCCAGAAACCACGCCATTTCAGCTCTTCTGATAACTTCATTTACTCTCCCGTTATTATATTTTATTATTAACTATATTAACACAAAAAAAGCTTTTTTTCCAGTATTATAAAAATCAAAAAATCTTGAAAACCATAAGCAATTGCGGTATAATTGAGTGTAATATGGATAGAAGAAGAATGCTCAATAAAGATGGGAAATCTGTTGAAAAACGAACTGCTTCAAAAAAAGTGAGTTCACTAAAAAAACAGAATAACCTAAGTTTATACACAAATTTGGCTCATCGAAGGAAAGAAAAGAAAGATTCGAAAGCTCGTGAGCGAGCAGAGTATCTTGCAAGTCTACCAAAAGACCCAGTGAAGAGATTTTTTTATCGTCTTCATCCGAAGCGAGTTTTAAAGTATTGGTTTAGTAAGCGCGGTTTATTTATGGCTTTAAAAATTTCCGCAGTGTTTATTGTTATTGCTGTGGTCGGAATCGCGGCGGCTTTTGCCTACGTTTCGAAAGATTTAAATCAAATCAAGCCAGAAGAATTAGCTAAGAGAGTTCAGACTACAGTTTCGAAATACTACGATAGAAATGGTGAGCTTTTGTGGGAAGATAAGGGTTCTGGTGATTATAAGCTAGTTGTTGATAATTCTGAAATCTCAGACTATGTTAAAAAAGCAACTGTTGCTATTGAAGATCGAGATTTTTACAAGCACAAGGGTGTTGATTTAACTGCGATTGTTCGTGCTTTCGTAAATAACTTTAGGGGTGGAGCAACTCAAGGTGGCTCAACTTTGACGCAACAGCTTATTAAACAGGTTTATTTCTCTAATGAATCTAGTGATCGTGGACTTAGCGGAATTCCACGAAAAATTAAAGAGATGATTCTTGCGGTTCAAGTTGAACAAATGTATAATAAAGATCAAATTCTTTCACTATATTTGAATGAATCTCCATATGGTGGCCGCCGAAACGGAGTTGAATCTGGTGCACGAACTTATTTTGGTAAAAGTTCGAAAGATTTAACTTTGGCTGAGGCTGCATTATTAGCTTCTATCCCTAATAATCCAGCAGTTTATAATCCATATAATGTAAGCTATAATAAGAGCTTGATTGAGCGCCAGCATAAGGTTTTGAATGATATGGTTTCTTGTGGATTTATTACTGAAAAAGAAGCAAAAGAAGCTAAAGAATTCGATATTCTTGCAACAATTAAGCCAGAAAAAGATCAATATACAAATATTAAGGCACCACATTTTGTTCAAGAGGTTAAAAAGAGACTTGAAGAAAAACTTGGTGTTAAGGTTGTTGGTGCTGGTGGTTTAACTGTTAAAACTACGGTTGATTTAAAGGCTCAGTCTATTGCTGAAAATGCCGTTAATGCTGGTGCTAAAACTTTGTATGTTAGTGGCGCTGATAATATTGCAATGACATCTGTTGACGTTGCGACTGGGCAAGTTATTGCTCAAGTTGGATCGGTCGATTATAATAAAGCTGGTTATGGTCAAACCAATGCTTCAACTTCATCCCTTGACCCAGGCTCAAGTATTAAACCTATTGTCGATTATGCGGCACTGTTTAATAAGAAGGATACCGTTTATACACCAGGGACAATTTTGAAGGACGAAAATATCGATTCGCAATATTGTAATGGAACATATGGAGCTTGTCAGCTAAGGAACGCTTCGAAACAATTTTACGGTAGTGTACCAATTAGATTCAGCCTTGGAAACTCTTTGAATATTGCAGCGGTTAAGGCGTTGAGTATTGTTGGCGTTGATGAAGGTTTAAGTGTTGCGCAACAGCTTGGTGATAAATCCTATTGTAAAAATAGTAATGCTGGTCTTTCTGCTGCAATTGGTGGTGGATGTTCGGTTCACCAGGATGAGCATACAAATGCTTTTGCATCTATTGCGCGAGGTGGTGTTTATAAAGAATTAACATATTTTACCGAAGTTAAAAATTCATCAAATCAAAAGATTTTTGAGTGGAAAGATGAATCAAAACAGGTGATTGATTCGCAGGCTGCATATGAATTGACTGATATTCTTGCTGATCCAAGTGCTCGAACAACTACATTTGGTGGTCAAAGTCGAAGTTATGGATTTACGGTTCCTGGGGTTTGGACAGCTTCGAAAACCGGAACAACAGATAACGGAAAAGGTGCTGCCAAGGACTCTTGGATGATGAGCTATTCTCCTGTAGTTGCAACAGGCGTATGGAGCGGAAACCATGACGGTCGGGCTTTACGTTCTCCTGACAATAGCCCTGTGCGTAGAGTGATTAATGAATATATGCGTGATGTTCACTATCAAGTTTATGCTTCTAATGGTAAATGGAAATCTGGTGATAAAATTGAAAGACCATCTGGAATTCGAAATTGTACAATAAATGGCAAGAATGATATTTGCCCATCTTGGTGGGATAAAAATAAAACCGGTTCAGTATCAAGAGAAATTGAGTTCGATAGTATTTCGAAAAAGAAAGCAACTAAATGTACACCGGAATCTACTCGAGTTAAACTAACTGTTTTCGAAACAACCGACCCAGTTTCTAAAAAGAAAACAATAACTGCGCCAGAAGGTTATAATGTGAATGAAGAAGACGATATTCATAACTGTTCAGACTCACAACCATCTATCTCGAGTGTTTCATACTCAAGGCATGCAAATTCAAATACTTACCGAATAAATATAAATATTGCAAAGGGGAATTTCGATATAACTTCGGTCGTGGTTAAGGTTGATGGCGCAACAATTAGTACTGCTCTTCCAACCGGAAACACACTCTCAACGGATTATACGTTTAATAAATCTGGTCAAAATATTACGGTTGAAGTTACCGACTCTGGTGGATATAAAGTTTCCAAAAGTTATACAGGGCCTTCCTCGATAAGTACGGAAAATGCAGCAGGCTCTTCAAGCTAAAAATAAAACTACTCCTGATGGGGTAGTTTTTATTATCGCCGATTTTGCATCGCATTTATAATAGATTGGATAAAGTCACCAATTCCGCCCGGAATGTTAACAAAAAAGTTAAGAATCCAAATTAACAAGAAGATTAGAACCGTTGCGCCAATAGCGCTACCGAATCCAAAAGCTATTCCGCGAAAGAAATTAACTTTATAAATAGCCCAGCGACTTGGATAAATATCGTTAAAAACTTCTTCAAGTAAACCAATTTGAGCTCCGCGCGCATTGTCATCGGCTAGTTTTTTTGCAGATTTTTTTAGAATTTTATTCATCGGAATTATTTTAACATAAATATTTTAAAAACGCAAGCGCTTTGATTTTATTGAGAGATAGTGATAAAATAGATATAAAAGGAGCTGGATTAAATGAGCGAAGAATTAATAAAAGCTAAATCTAATTTATCAAAGTTAGCTTTCGAAAATTTACAAAAATGGCTTTTAGATGAAAAATATCATGAATTTAAAGCACAGATTTTGAATTTAATCGAAAACGAAAATTGGGAAGAGCTTGAGGATGCATTTTTTAAAATTTTGGAATTTGGCACTGCTGGGCGACGCGGGAAAGTCGGTGCTGGCCCTAATCGTATTAATTTAGTCACAATTTCAGAAAGTACACAGGCTCTCGCAAATTATTTAAAATCACTTAATATTAATTCACCAAGTGTTGCAATTGCTTGGGATGTTCGAAATTCCTCTTGTGAGCTTTCGAAAAAATGTGCTGAAATTTTAGTTGCAAATAATATCGAAGTTTTTTATTTCGATACTCCTCGCTCGACCCCAGAATTATCTTTTACAGTTCGAAATCTTAAAACTTCGGCAGGAATTGTAATTTCGGCTAGTCATAATCCGCCAGAAGATAATGGAATCAAGATTTACTGGAATGATGGCGCACAAATTTCAGCTCCACACGATAAAAAATTAATGAAAATTGCTAAAAATATCGAAGAATTTAAAACTGGTAATTTTGATGAATTTGTAAAAAACGGTAAAATTAAAATTTTGGGTGAAGAAAATGACTATTTTTATATCAAGGCTAATGCAAAATTATCTTTATCGAAAAATAGAAATGCAAAAATTGTTTTTTCACCTATTCATGGAACTGGAACGACGAATTTATTAAAAACTCTTCAGTTTGCGGGTTTCGAAAATATCATTCTTGTTGATGAGCAGATGAATTTTGATGGTAATTTTTCAACGCTTCAAGATAGAAAACCAAATCCGGAAAATCTTTCTGCAAATAGAATGGCGATTTCAAAATTAAGAAAAGAACAAGCAGACATTGCTCTAACTACCGACCCAGATGCTGACCGAATTTGCGTGATGAGTCTTGAAAAAAATGGAGAAGTTCGAAGTTTTTCAGGCAATCAAACTGCAATTTTGGTGGCTGATTATATTCTTTCAAAGAAACAAAAGGATCGAAATAAGTATGCTGAGCTTTATTTTGGGAATCGTGACTTTATTTGCAAAAGTTTTGTAACTACTGATATGTTAAATGTTTTAGCTAAAAAATATGGCGTAAAAATTTATGATGATTTGCTGGTTGGATTTAAATTTATCGGTAAAAAAATATTACAAAAAGAAACGCTTGGAGAGAAATTTATTGCTGGATTTGAAGAAAGCCTTGGCGGGCTTATTGGTTCGCAGACTAGAGACAAAGACGCCGCAACAATTGGATTGATGATAGCCGAGCTTGCATCTGAATTAAAGCTTAAAAATCAAACTTTGGGTGAGAGGCTTGATGAAATTTATGCTGAGAATGGATATTTTATTGAAAAGACTGAATCTCTTGAATTTAGTGGCGCTGAAGGATTTGCAAAAATGCAAGAAATTATGCAAAAAATGCGAATTGGAAATGAAAATTTTGGTGCATTAAAAATGCGAGATTTCGAAAATTTAACTGAGTTAGATTTTTCAACAAATGAAAAAAATAATTTTAAAATGTTGGAAAATGGAAATGCAGTAAGTTTTATTTTTGATTCAGAAGATAGGAGAATTACGATTCGACCAAGCGGAACTGAGCCAAAAATGAAAATTTATGCTCAGTGGCGTTTCGAAAATAAACAAGATTGTGCAAAGATTGAGAATATTTTAAGTGATTTTAAGGAGAAGATTTTAAATGAGTGTTAATCGATTAGTGGAAAAATTTAAGCCCGAACATTATGAATTAAAACTTGATTTAATGCAAGCAAAAAATCGTGAATTTAATGGGATCGTTGATATTTTTGGTGAGATTAATGATGAAAAAGAAATTGCGCTTCATTCGAAAGATTTAGAAATCAAAAATATTATTTCTGCTAACGACATAAAATTGAACTTTTCGAAAGCTGAAAATGATGAAATTTTAGTGAATATTGAAAAACTTAACTTTAAAAAAGGTGATAAAATCCAACTTAAAATTGAGTTTTCTGGTAAAATAACAGATGCGATGCACGGATTATATCCTTGCTACTATAAAGAAAATGGTGAGAAAAAAGAGCTTTTTGCAACTCAATTTGAAAGCCATCATGCTCGTGAGGTTTTTCCGTGTGTTGATGAGCCTGAGGCAAAGGCAACTTTTTCATTAGAGATTAAAGCTTTGAGCGATCTTGAAGTTTTGTCGAATACTGAAATTGTTGAAAAAAATGAAAATGGCAATACTCAACAGGTTAGATTTGCCAAAACGCCAAAAATGTCAACATATTTATTAGCCTTTGTATTGGGCGATTTTCAACGAGTTTCGAAAAAGACTAAAAGTGGTGTTGAAGTTTCAGTTTTGGCAACAAAAGCTCAAAAGTCTGAATTAATGGAATTTCCACTTAGTTTTGCGGTGCGGGTTTTAGAATTTTATGAAGATTTTTTTGGTCAAAAGTTTCCACTTTTAAAATGCGACCACATTGCTTTGCCAGATTTTTCTAGTGGTGCGATGGAAAACTGGGGCTTAATTACTTATCGTGAAACTGCATTGCTCGCTGGTAAAAATTCCTCAATATCTTCAAAAAAATATGTTGCGCTAGTGATTGCGCACGAAACTTCACACCAATGGTTTGGAAATCTTGTAACAATGAAATGGTGGGATGAGCTTTGGCTGAATGAATCTTTCGCAACGATGATGGAATATTTAGCAACTGACGCTTTGGAACCGAAATGGAAAATTTGGGAAGAATTTGCAGTTAACGAAGCAGTTTTAAGCTTGCGCCGCGATGCAATTGATGGTGTTCAGGCGGTTCATGTTCCAGTTCATCATCCAGATGAAATTAGTACTATTTTTGATGGTGCAATTGTTTATGCAAAAGGTGCTCGCCTGATGAACATGCTTCGAAAATATATTGGGAACGATGCATTTCGAAAAGGTTTACAATTATATTTTGATAAGTTTAAATATCAAAATACAATTGGTGAGAATTTATGGGATTGTCTGAGCGAAGCTTCTGGCAAAAATGTCGCAGATTTTATGAATCCTTGGCTTTTTAAAAGTGGCTATCCGAGTGTTTTGGCTGAAGAAGATGGTGAAGAATTAAAATTATCGCAAAAGCAATTTTTTATTGGTGAAGGTAAAGATAGTGGGCGAATTTGGCCAATTTTACTTGGCTCAAATCAAAATAATTTGCCTGAGATTATGAACTCGAAAGATTTAACTTGCAAGAAAAGTTCAGATTTTGTTCAGCTGAATCAAGGGAATATCGCCCATTTTATTACAAATTATAGCCAAAATCTTTTCGAAAATTTACTTGAAAAGGTTAGAAATGGTAATTTAGATACAATTTCCCGCCTTCAAACTCTTCAGGAACGTTCTTTGCTTTCACGCGGTGGTGAAATTCCAAGTGTTGAGCTGCTGCGAACTTTACAGAGTTATGATAAAGAAACTTCTTTAACGGTTTGGGATATGATTAGTCTTTTAATTGGCGAATTGAAAATTTTTATTGATGAAGACTCTGAAAGTTCGAAAAAAATGAAAAAATTTGTTGGCAATTTAGCTCAAAATGAATTTGAAAAACTTGGATTCGTTAAAAAAACTGGTGAAGACGAAGAAAATACGCAAAAACGTAGCTCAATTTTGGCACACATGATTTATGCTGAAAATGAAAAAGTGATATCGGGCGCTCTAGATATTTTTAAAAATTCGCAGAATATGGAAGATATTGATTCGGAAATTCGAAGTTTAATTTTAACTGCAAAGATTCGCTTTGAAGAATCTCCAGAATTAGTGCAAAAAATGCTCGAAAGTTATAAGAACACTTCAAATGTTGATTATAGAGATGATATTATGGTGGCTTTAACTTCAACTAAAAATATTCAAACCGGTGAATTACTTCTTGAAAAAATGCTTGAGAATGACATAATTCGAACGCAGGATATCTTAAGCTGGTATGTTCATTTACTTCGAAATTTGAAGACTCGAGAACTAGCATGGAAATGGTTGCGTGAAAATTGGAAATTAATTGAGGAAAAATTTGATGGCGATAAAAGTTATAATGATTTTCCGCGATATTCGGGTGCAATCTTGCGAACCGAGAAACAGCTCCAAGAATTTAAAGAGTTTTTTGATCCTCTAAAAAGCGACCCAAGCTTAACTAGAGCGATCGAGATGGGTGAGAGAGAAATCGCCGGGCGAGTTGATTTGATTAAGCGAGACAAAACTGCTATTGATAAATTTTTACAAAATATTTAAACTTAAAACCGACCATATTCAACGGTCGGTTTTATCTTATTTTGATAAAAAGAATCTTTCGAAATTTACCATATTTTGCGGCGTGATTTCATCTGGGTTTTTATCTTCTAGATCTCTTAACTTTGCAAGAATGTCGGCTTTATCAATTTTAGAGCCGATTAGAACGAGTTCAGTTTTTGGCGTTTCATCTTTCCACTCTTCACTGTAAATATCAATAGTTTTGCCAACCAGCTGAACTATATATTTCTGCTCGTATCCTTTCATTCCAAAGTAGCAAATTCCTTTCATTCGAAAAAGATTTTTAGGTAGATTATCAAGAAAACTTAGAAATTTTTGAGGATTTAGTGGTTTTACTGTTTCGAAAGCCAAAGATTGAAATTGGTTATGAATGTGGTCTTTGTGATCGTGCTCATATTCTTCATTTTTCTCTTTATTCTTTTGTTCGGAATTTTGCCAAGAAAAAATTAAATCAGGATTGATTTTTGAGTTTTGACTTTCAATAATTGGTGAATTTGGGTTTAATTTTCTAATGAATTCACGGATTTCTTGAATTTTATTTTTTGAAATTAAATCGGTTTTATTTAAAACGATAATATCACTCGCTTTGAGGCATTTTTTAAAATGTGTCGGAAAATCTTTCTTAGAATTTTCGAAATTTTGAGCGTCGATTAAATAAATATTTCCGCCGAAATAAGAATATTGATTTCCGGAATATTGCAGAGTTTTAAGCAAATCGTAAGGTTCAGCAATTCCACTGGCTTCAATTATGATTGCATCAAGCAGTGAATCTTCATTCGCTAATTTTGAAAGTGGTTCGCTTAATCCGTTATCACCAATCATGCAGCAAATACAGCCATTGCTAAGCTCAATTTTTTGCTCATTGATTCCGTTAGAGATTAATTTACTATCGATATTTATTATACCGAAATCATTCACAATTGCACCAATTTTAAGATTTGGGCTTGATTTTAAAAGATGGTTTAAAAGTGTGGTTTTGCCTGAGCCTAAAAAGCCAGAAATCATTATAACTGGAATTTTTCGATTTTTTTGTTTTTTTGCTTTAATTTCTGTTTTTGAAAAATCATCAAAAATATCTTTCGAAAAGTTTGAAATGTCAAAATCTTCATTATTCATAAAACCAGTTTAACAGATTTTTAGAAAGCCTGCAAGATTTGCATTTTTCGAGAATATATGGTATAATTTGAAAGTTGCATTTCGCAAAGAAATTTTAGAAAGAGGTGAAATCTATGAAGATTTCAAGAGTAGTTGTAATGGAAAACCTAAATAATGGTAAGAGTGAAGAAGTTAAATTAGACACGAAAGAAATTCGTGAATTTAATTTTCCAAAAAAAGCCTATGTTATTAATAAGGTATTTATTGATAATCTGTGGCTAAAAATTACACTTCTTGTGTGGCTTTTAATCTTAAGTGCTTTATTGATGCTCGCAAAAATTAGTCAGAGTTATGGATTTTTGTCAATGTTAATATTGATAAGTTTAATAACCATAACGCTCGTTGCTAATTTTCAAATCGCTAGATTATACTTCTTCAGTGAGGAGGGAAATTGCAACATCGAGAAAAGGTTGTTAACCGGATGGTTGGGGGCTTCTGTTGAAGGAATTGAATTGCCTAATAACACGGAAGCAGAGGAGAGATGCTATGACTTTTTGAAGAAAGTTTTCGAAGAGATAAATAAATTCGCAATCAGATTTTATTTTTCTCATTTAGCTTTTGCTTTAACTTTTTTGCTCATAGCAACAATGCTTTTAATGGTTGAAAATCAGCCAGATAAAAGAGCATCTATTTTTGTCGTAGTGGCATGGATTTTTACGGAGTTTTACCTCTGGGTAATCCGCTGTTTCATTAAAACAAAAGCAAGAATGCGCTATAATGTTACTCCAAGAGTTGACAATGATAATGTATTAGAATTTTCATTAAATGGTAATTATATCATTGAAGAATAAGTTGAGCTTTCGAAATATGTTAAAGTTCCCTCCTTGCTATAAGATTAATAAAAAAACTTAGCCCTGCTAAATATGCAGGGTTTTCTTTTTTTCGAAAATCTGGTATAATATTTATATTCTATATATTTTTGGAGGTAATAAAAATGTTATATGAAGTTCTTTACGAAACTGGAAGCGAAAACTATTCCAAGGGTGAGATTCACCTTCTTCCATTAGTATCAAACACTCGGAGAGCGTTAAAAGCAATCAGTGATTGTGATATTGAAGAGCTGCAGAATGTTTTATATATCGCAGAAAATTTTCATAGCGATAAGAAGTATGATAAAGACTATGAAATTATGCTAGATAAGCTGCAGAGAATTTTGGATTTTATAAAAAAATTTAATGAACACTTCAATAGAAGTGTTAATAAGAACTCTCTGAAGATTCTGGAATATAAAGAATCTGCCATTGTTGAAAATATCATCAGCTTAATCACGCAAGATGATCAGCTTGGATTTGAAGAGGCCGTGGTAATTCTCCAATCATTAAAGCCTATTGTTGATAAGCTAGTTATTGGAAGTGAAAAGCCAATGGCTAATATTTATTCCATAGGGTTGGATATCTGTGAGAAATACAATATCTATGGTATGAATTTTGCGATTATTATCAGTAGCAATTGCAAATGGTCTATCGAGTATTTTATAAGAGGATGTAATCCTCGTCTTGACAACATAGTTAAAAATGGTATTTCTTCGATTTTACGTTCGAAGAAAGAAATAGAAAAACTTGACGGTAAATTAAAAAAAGACTTAAAAATAGCCTACAAAGCTCTTGTCGAGAAAAAATATAAGTTCAGCCTAATTGAGAGATACCGTATTTCACTCTTCTAATTTAGAGTCCCCTCGGGCTCTTTTTTATTTGACTTTAAGCTTGAAATTTGATAAAATAAGAATACTAAAATATTACTTGTTCGAAGAATCCGACCTAAAAATAACTTTTCGAACGCTTTAATTTAAGGAGAAAAATGACTGATAATTTTAATGAGAAGCAGGCTCGAAGGCGTGCTAACTTGCAAAAAAAAGCTCAAGATTTGCAAAAAAATCGCGATAAATATGTTGGGAACGCGAAAAAAGAAAATAACGAGAAGAGCGCAAAAATTGCTCAAAAGGCTAAGAATATCTCAAAGCAAACTCGAGCTCAAAAAACTGACGCTAAAAAAGTGAATTTGCCAACAACGACGCGTCGTGGTGCAGTCGTGCGAGCTCAACGAATGATTTCGAATGACATTAATATGCGCGCAACTCAGCATATTGTTAATATACCTGTTAATAAATCACTTTTTAACGGTTTTAATGGCGAACAATTAACAGCTTCGAAATTGAAAAAGCTCCGCCCAGAAAAGGATAGCGTGCGAGTGATTCCGCTTGGTGGTTTGGGCGAATTTGGAATTGGTAAAAATATGTTCGCAATTGAGTATATGGATGAATTTTTGGTTATTGATATGGGCTCAATTTTCCCAAACGAGGACTACCCTGGTGTGAACTTTATGACGCCAGATATCACTTATTTAAAAGATAATATACACAAAGTTAAAGCGGTTGCATTTACACATGCTCACCTTGATCACATTGGTGCTGTTCGTCAGCTCTTGCCTGAATTTGGCAATAATATTCCAATTTATGCAACTGATTTTACGATTGGAATGATTAAACGCCAGATGGAAGAAGCGGTTGTTGAAGTTTCGCCAAATTATCAAATTGTTGATCCGTTTAAGCACGAACAAATTCGAATTTCAGAGCATATGACGCTTGAATTTGTGCATGTTTTGCACTCGATCCCTGGTTGTGTGGCAATGGTTATTCGAACGCCAAATGGGAATATTGTTCATATGGGTGACTGGCGTTTCGAAAACGATCCGGTTGATACTCAATTCGATCTCCCACGGCTTGCTGAAATTGCGCAAACCGAAGGTGTTGATTTATTAATGAACGAAAGTACTAATATTGATACGCCAGGAACGCACCCACACAGTGAATACTCAATTGGTGAAAGTGTTGGCGAAGTAATGACAGCATATCCGCATGCACGATTGATTTTTTCTTGTTTCTCGAGCCAGATTTATCGACTACAATTAATTTTAGATGAAGCAGTAAAACACGACCGCAAAGTTGCATTTGCTGGATTCTCGATGATCAATGCGATTGAAATTGCGTTAAGATCGCGAAAAATTAAAGTTCCAAAAGATGTTATTGTAAAAATGGAAGATATCGTGAAGCTTGATGATTCGAAAGTTACAATCGTCTGCACTGGCTCACAAGGTGAATTAAATGCTGTTCTAAACCGAATGGCAACTGGCGCTCACCGATTTGTTAAAATTAAAGCAACAGATGTTGTGGTATTTTCTTCGAGTCCGATCCCGGGAAATGAGCCTCGTGTGGCTTCGACTGTTGACGGGCTTTTGCGGGAAGGTGCTGGTGTAATTCAGCACGGTCGCGGTCATTATCACGGCATTGGCCCACTCCACCTTTCAGGGCACGCTTATTACGATGATCACGTTCGATTGGTAGAAACTATTCGCCCAAGAAATTACCTCCCAGTTCATGGTGAATTTTACATGCTTCAACACAATGCTGAAATGGCGCAGAAAGTTCTTGGATTAAAACGAGAAGAAATTCTTGTTGCTGACAGTGGTGATATCATCGAGCTTACAAAAGAAAAGAAAATTAAAAAAGGTGGTCGTGTTCATGTTGGCTCAATTCTTTATGATAACACTGGAAATACGGTTCATGATGCTGTCGTGAAAGATCGCCTGCATATTTCAACTGAAGGTATTTTCATTATCGTGCTAACAATTAGCAAGAAAACTGGCCGACTTCTTAAAACGCCAGATGTAATTTCTCGCGGATTTGTTTATTTAAAAGATAGTGAAGAGTTGATCGGTAAAATTCGTCATTATTTGCGAATTAAAATCGACCGTGAAGTTGAACGAAAAGTTGAAATTGCTGACATGAAACAAGAAATTAAAGATGATATTTCGCACCTACTTTTTGATAGCACTGGTCATACGCCAATTGTTATTCCAGTAGTGAATAAAGTTTAATCTGTTTCGAAAATCGCTCAAAACGGGCGATTTTTTATTATTAACGAAAATTGAAAAAAACTCTAAAAGATGCTAAAATTTAGTAATGAATTTAAATTCTTCGTTAGGTTTAGTAAAGGGTGTTGGTGAAAAAACGCTCGAGAAACTCGAAAGTGTTAATTTGCGAACTGTTGGTGATATTTTGGAGTTTTTCCCACGAAAATATGAGGATTTCGCAAGCTTAACCAGTTTGAGCGAGATTAAACCAGGGAAGGTTCTTTTTAAAGCTTATGCCGAAAAAGTTTCGATGCGTCGAGTTCGGCGTGGAATGACAATAACTGAGGCGATTTTAACTGATGGAAAAGATAAAATTAAAGCAATTTGGTTTAACCAGCCATATCGCGTAAAACAGCTTCAGGATGAAGAAGAATTTTTCTTTTCAGGAAAATATGAATTTAATTATAATCGTTATCAAATTACGAATCCAAGTTTAATGAAGCGCGAAGAATTGCCAAAAAATCAAA
The DNA here is from genome assembly GCA_963522115.1 of uncultured Saccharimonas sp. (SeqCode). Lineage (GTDB taxonomy): Bacteria > Patescibacteriota > Saccharimonadia > Saccharimonadales > Saccharimonadaceae > Nanogingivalis. The sequence continues at coordinate 82,462 of CAUQWN010000003.1, forward strand.
ATTTTTCAGGTAAAGATGGCGAAATTGTACCAATTTACCCACAAAAAAAAGGTTTAAAAACTGAAACAATTCGAAAGATTTTAGCAGAATTAAAACCAATGATGAAGATTTTGCCTGAAACTTTGCCAGAAATTATTGTTCGAAAAGAAAAACTGATTTCACGCGCACAAGCAATTGAATGGGTGCATTTTCCTGGTTTGGCAGAAGAATTTAATCTAGCGCTTGAACGGCTTGCTTTTGATGAAATTTTTGAGCTAATTTTGGCTGCAAAATTAAATAAAATCGAAAATGAACAACTTCGTGGATATAATATTGAGCCGAAAATTCAAGATGTAAGGCAATTTGTTGAAAAGCTACCTTTTAATTTAACACAATCACAAAGGCTTGCTTCTTGGGAAATTATGCAAAATATGAGTCAGGATTTTCCGATGAATCGGCTTTTGCAGGGAGATGTTGGCTCCGGAAAGACAACCGTGGCGGCAATTGCGGCATTAAATGCGGTAAAAAATGGTTATCAAGTGGCAGTTTTTGCGCCGACCGAGATTCTTGCGCAACAATTAGCTGAAAATTTTTCGAAAACTTTGGCTTGGTGCGGTGTTTCGATTGGCTTCCTTTCGGGAAAGGTAAAAGGAAAGGCTCGTAAAACACTTTTTGAAAATTTAAAAAATGGCAATCTCGATATTTTGGTCGGTACGAGTGCAATTATTCAAGAAAAAGTGGAATTTTCGAATCTTGGTTTAGTAGTTATTGATGAACAGCATCGCTTTGGTGTTGATCAAAGGCAAAAAATTCTTGAAAAATCTCACCAAAAAATGCCACATTTGCTCGCAATGACTGCCACACCGATTCCGAGATCGTTGCAGTTAACGCTCTTTGGTGATTTGAGCATTTCGATACTAAAAGAAAAGCCTGAAGGAAGAAAGCCGGTTCAGACTGAAATCATTTCACCAGCTTCTCGTGCACCAATGAATTCGAGGATTAAAGCTGAAATTTCGAATGGACGGCAAGTTTTTGTAATTGTTCCAGCAATTCAAGAAGGAAAAAACGAGGAAATTAAAAGTGTTGAGGCGGAATTTAAACGATTAAAGCGCGATTTTAAGGAATTTAGAATTTTACAACTTCATGGCAAAATGAAGTCGGAAGAAAAAGAGCAAATAATGGCAGATTTTTTGGCTAAAAAAGCTGATATTTTGCTTTCAACTACCGTTATTGAAGTTGGAATTGATGTTCCAAATGCGAGTGTAATTGTGATCGAAAATGCTGATCGTTTTGGTTTAGCACAACTTCATCAGCTTCGTGGGCGAGTTGGTCGTGGTGGTGATGACGCTTTTTGCTATCTTGTAATGAGCTCAAATGCAAAACCGCCACAGAGGCTTCAAGAAATTTCGAAAACTGATGACGGCTTTATTTTGGCAGAAAAGGATTTGGAGCTTCGTGGTGCTGGTGAAATTTATGGCAAGTCTCAATCCGGTGAAATTAATTTAGGGTTTGCAAGCATTGGTGACACAAAAATGATTTCGCGAGCGCAATCTGCAGTGGATTTTTTGTTTAAAAATAAAAAAGAATGGCAAAAATATTTGAGCGAAAAACCAAAATCACTTGAAAAATACCAAAGATTGACTTTGTTGAATTAAAATCTTGACGAAAAAAATAAAGTATGCTAAAATTGGAAAGTAGTCGGCCAACGGGTCGGCATTTTTCATAAAAGAAATTATTTCGAAAGGATAAAATGGAAGATTTAAATATTAAACAAATGATGTTAGCAGCAAAAACAATTGCAGCTGAAAAAAATTTACCAGAAGAAAAAGTTTTAGAAGTTATTGAGATGGCGATTGCGGCTGCTTGGCGACGCGAAAACGGAAATCGTGACCAAAATGTTCGGGCAGAACTAAACACTCAAACTGGTGATGCTGAAGTTTTTGTTCAATATGAAGTTGTTGACAGCGAAGAAGCTTATAATATTAACAACGAGATTTCTCTTGAAGATGCGAAAAAACTTGATGCGAATGCTGAAATTGGTGAAATTGTTGAAGAGAAATTTCCGGTTGAAACTTTTGGCCGCGTGGCCGCTCAAACTGCTAAACAAGTTGTTTTGCAGCGACTTCGCGAAGCTGAACGTGAGATTATTCTTGAAGAATTCGAAGATAAAGTTGGTACTATCGTAAGCGGTTCGGTTTCGAAAATTGACCAACGATTTGTGAGAATCGACCTAGGAAAAGCAAATGGTGTTATGCCACTCCGCGAACAAATTAATGGTGAATATTTTAGTGTTGGCCAGCGGATTAAAGTTCTTATTAAAGAAATTGAACGAGATGGTCGTGCGCCAGAATTGATTCTTTCGCGTGCTGATGCAAAATTTGTTGAAATTCTTTTCGAACAAGAAGTGCCAGAACTAGAAACTGGAATGGTTGAAATTGTGGCAATTGCTCGTGAGGCTGGTCGCCGAACTAAGATGGCGGTTCGTTCAATTATGAACGGTGTTGATCCAGTTGGAACTTTCGTTGGTAGTCGCGGTGTGCGAGTTCAATCTGTTATGAATGAAATTGGTGAACGCGAAAAAATTGATATTGTAACTTGGAGCGAAAACCCAAGCGAATTTATCCGTGAGGCGTTAAGCCCTGCAGAAGTTGTTGAAGTTCAAATTAAAGAAACTGGTGAAAACGAACGTAAACGAGCAACTGTGCTTGTGAGTGAAGATCAGCAAAGTGTTGCAATTGGTCGCGCTGGGCAGAATGTTCGCCTTGCGAGTCGACTAACGGGCTATGAGCTTGATATTGAACTTGCTAAATCTACCGAAAAAAAACCACGCGGAAATGTTGAAGACGGCTTGTTTAGTGCTTTAAATGAAGCGACTGAAAGCGAAGTTGTTGAAAATCTTGATGGTGATGAAAATGATCAAGAAAAATTCGGCGGAGAAGAACAATAAACATTTTAAGAGCTAGCAGAGTTGACTGCTAGCTTTTCTCGTGTTATAATTATTACATTGGCTTTGGGCAACCAAAGTACCTAAAAAGAAGGAGGCATTTAGATATGCAGAAGAAACGTGAAGACTTAAGGATTATTATTCCTGCAGCCGGAAGTGGAACGCGTGGATATCCAGCAACTACGGCTTTTTCGAAAGAGCTAATTCCGCTCCCATTTGATAGTTTTTTGCAAAACTCAATTGTAATTTTGGTTGAAAAACTGGTTCAGGCTGGAATTAATCCTAAAAATATCGCAATTGTTATTAGCCCTGAAAAAACTTCAATAAAAAGTGTTTTCGAAAGCAAAAAATTAATTATCGAAGGGCTTAAGAGTAAGGGTAAACATAATTTTGCTGAAAAAGTTGAACGAGTTGAATTTTTAGCGCCAGCGAAATTCATCCAGCAAAATTGTGAATTCTATGGTAATCAAGCGCCGATTTCAACCCCAGAAACGTTGGAGTTTATCGGGGAAAATGACTTTGGTTACTTTTTCCCTGATGATATTTTCGCCACAATGGGCAAAAATGAATTCGAACAGATCTTTGAATCCTACGAAAAATACGGTGGAAGCATTCTACCGGTTAAACAAGTGCAAGATCGTGTCGAATATTCAAAATACGCAATTGTCGTAGGCGAAATTATTCATCATCCAAAAAATAAAGAAGACAACTTGGTATTGTCAGTCAATAAGATTGACGAGAAACCGGGATTCGAAAAAGCCAAAAGCGAACTTGCAAGTGTTCGTGGAGCGATTTTCGAAAATAAACTCATTGAATATATGAGTGATTATGCGGAAAAATTTGATGGAAACGGTGAGTTGATGTATCAGATTCCTGTACAGAAGGCGATGAATGATGGAATGAAATTCCATGCAGTTCGCGTGAACGGATTATATTGTGATACTGGAAACTGTTATGACTATTCTTTAGCGGTTCCAGCAATGATGATGGCTTCTGGAAACCGTGACAAATATATCAAAGATCTGAAAGAAGTTATAAAATACTTCGAAAGCCTCTAAATTAAAACGCTCTAGTTGAGCGTTTTTTAAATTCCCTCGTGCTGAAGAAGCCAGCTTTTACGGTTTTGGCCTCCGTTATAACCACCAAAATCCATATCTTTCGTAAGAACTCGATGACACGGAATAATTATAGAAAGCTTATTTGCGTTTAAAGCGTTGCCAACCGCACGAACAGCATTAGGATTTTCAATTTTTTCAGCAATTTCAGAATATGTTGAGGTTGAGCTAGAGCGAATATTTTGAAGCTCCTCCCAAACCTGTTTTTGAAAATCCGTTCCAATCATTTCGATTGGTGTTTTAAAGCCTGCAAAAGGGTGTTTAAAATAATCTTCAAGTTCAATGCGTATCTGTTTAATTGGTAGATTCTCGCCTTCTTCAATATTTTCAACTTCAAAAAACTCTTTAATTTGAGCTAAATCTTTTTCGAAATTTTCATTATCTTGAAACTCCAAAAAAATCAAAGCATCGTCGTGAGCGATTGCCGTCATTTCGCCAAGTGGCGTTTGAATTTTAGAAAGTTTTAGTTCACGCATTTTAATATGACAATTATATATAAAAAAGCCTAAAAAGTCAAATAAAATAATAAATTATTAGCACTCATATTGTAAGAGTGCTAAAAGTATGATAAAATAGAGTTATGATACCTGAAGATTTTCAAGAAATTATTTCGCGAATGAGTGAAAATTCGCACAAAAGTTTGGAGCGAGCAGAATTTTTCTCTCGTAAATTTAAAACTGGCTACATTGGAATTGAACATATTTTGTTAGGAATTTTAGCAAATCGCGAATCTTCGGCAGCAACTTTAGCATATGAATATGGCTTAAAGTTTGAAGATTTATATGATTTTTTTGTTGAAAATCCGCCAATTTCGAAAAGTATGCCAGATTTTGAAGATCCAAATGTGCGAGCTTTAACCGACCGTGCGGTTTTTGCATTAAAAATGGCGAGTTTAATTTCTGGTGACGATAATGAAATTAGCACAAAAAACCTGCTTTTCTCAATTTTAAAGCAAAAAGATTTAAAATTACAGGTTGTACTTAGGAAAACTGGGGCTGATATTGAGGGGTTAGTGAATGCTTTTGATATTTTGTTTTCGAACGAAAATTCAGCTGAGGGAATCGATGAAATTGAGCAAAAAAGCTTTCGAAAGAATTCAGAGAAACAACAATCGAGCCGTGAAATTGCAATTTTGAAGAAATTTGGTGAAGATTTGACGGAAAAAGCTAAAAATGGTGAACTTGATCCAGTAATTGGGCGTGAAACTGAAGTTCAGAGAATAATCACGGTTTTGCTTCGTCGAACGAAATCGAATCCAGTTTTGATTGGTGAGGCTGGAGTCGGAAAAACCGCTGTAGTTGAGCTTCTTGCTCAAAAAATTTCGAAAGAACAAGTCCCATCACAACTAATTGGAAAGCGAATTTTTGAAATTGATTTAGCTGGAATGTTAGCTGGTACGAAATTTCGTGGTCAATTTGAAGAGCGGCTAAAAAATGTAATTAAAGCGCTTGAAAAACATCAAGAGATTATTGCATTTATTGATGAAATTCATCTCTTAGCAGGAACTGGCTCGGCGGAGGGCGCAATGGATGCGGCAAATATTTTAAAGCCAGCGCTCGCTCGTGGAAAAATTAAACTAATCGGTGCTACGACTTTTGACGAATTTAAAAAATCGATCGAGAAAGATTCTGCATTGAATCGGCGTTTTCAATCTGTTCAGGTTGAAGAACCAAGCTTGAACGAAACAATTGATATTTTAAAAGGTTTGCGAGAAAAATATGAAAAATATCATAATATTGAAGTTTCTGATGAAGTTTTGGGCGAAATTGTTGATATGAGCGCGAGATATATTTTTGACCGCCAAATGCCAGATAAAGCTATTGATATTTTAGACGAAGCTGGTGCGCTAGCTGCAAGCGAGAAGGTGTCGAAACCAAATAAAATTTCAGAATTCTCGCGTGAGATTGAAAAATTAAATGAAAAGCAAATTCGAGCTGCAGAAAATGAAGATTTCGAAGGCGCGGCTCTCTATAAAACGCGAATTTCACAACTTAGAAAAAAACTTAGTGAAGAGGAGCAAAAAGCAAAAAGTTCGAAAAAAATTAATTTAACGAGCGATTATGTGGCGCGAGCGATTTCTTTAAAAACGAATATTCCGGTTCAAAAAATTTCAAAAAATCAGGCAAAAATTCTACAAAATCTTGAAAAACATCTTTCGAAAAAGGTGATTGGTCAAAGTGAGGCGATTGAGAAAATTTCGAAAGCGATCCGTCGCAATAAGTCTGGGATTTCAGACGAAAATCGTCCAATTGGTTCGTTTATTTTTCTTGGTCCGACTGGTGTTGGAAAAACTGAACTTTCACGCCAGCTTGCAAACGAGGTTTTTGGTGGTTCGAAATCTTTAATTAAAATTGATATGAGCGAATTTGGCGAAAAACATAAAACTTCGCAACTTTTGGGTGCACCAGCTGGTTATGTTGGCTATGGTGAAGGTGGAACTTTAACGGAGAAAATTCGCCGTCAGCCATATTCCGTAGTGCTTTTTGATGAAATTGAAAAAGCTCACCCCGACACTTTTAATTTACTTTTGCAACTTTTAGAAGATGGTGAATTAACGGATTCGGAAGGGCGAAAAGTTTCATTTAAAAATACTGTTGTAATTTTAACAAGTAATCTTGGCGCAAGCGAAATGATGAATGAAAAATCGCTCGGGTTTGAGGCGGAAAGTTCTTCGAAAAAGAATCACTCAAAAAATGAAAAATTTGCTCGAAGGGCTCTTGAAAAAGTTCTAAAACCTGAGCTTTTAAATCGATTCGACGGAATTATTACATTTCAATCACTTTCGAAAACTGAAATTGGTAAGATTTTTGATATCCTTTTAGCTGATTTAAATAATCGATTGCTTCGAAAAGGTTTGAATTTGAAAGTTCGAAAATCAGCGAAAGATTTTATTATTGAAAAGGGTTATGATGCTAAAAATGGAGCAAGGCCGCTTAGGCGCGCAATTGAGGATTTGCTGGAACACAAATTAGCCGAGGAAATTCTGGCAAAAAATCCACCAAAGGGAACACAATTTGTGGCGAGTGCGAAAAATGGTGAAATCATAATTGAAGTTTCGAAAGATTAAGGAGAGAAAATGCGAAAAACAGAGAATTATTTAGTTCCAACGGTTGTTGAAGAGACTAATAGAGGTGAGCGAGCGTTTGATATTTATTCGCGGCTTTTAAAAGAACGAGTTATTTTTTTGGGTGAAGATGTGAATTCACATACGGCGAATGTTGTGGTAGCACAACTTCTTCATTTGGCTTTCGAAAATCCAGATGAAGATATCAAACTTTATATTAATAGCCCTGGCGGAAGTGTTTATGATGGTTTGGCAATTTATGACACGATTAAATTTATCAAACCAGACGTACAAACAATTGGGATTGGTTTGCAGGCTTCAATGGGGGCGTTTTTGCTGGCGGCTGGAACAAAAGGTAAGCGTGCAATTTTACCGAATTCTCGAGTAATGATTCATCAGCCCTCAAGCGGTACGCGCGGAAAAGTTACAGACCAAGAAATTGACCTAAAAGAAAGCTTATTACTTAAAGAAAAACTTGCACAAATTTTGGCCGAAAATAGTGGTCAGGATTTGGATAAGCTTAAAAACGATATGGAGCGAGACTATTGGATGAGTGCTGAGGAGGCTGTAAAATACGGCTTAGTTGATAAAATAATCAAGCAAGAAAAATAGTCTCACAAACGAGACTATTAGTAATTATATCCGTCTATTGGAGTGACCTTTTCGCCAATGGCGGATTTTTTTAATGCTTTAAGTCGCTTAAATTCATTTTGAGAGACTGGAATTGGCCAAATCTCTCCTGAATTCCTTCCGCCTTCTGGAATTCGAACGACCAAAACATAAAAATTATCGTTTGGCAATAATAAATTATCACCAGAAGCGAAATTTGTTTTAGCACGAGTAAAACCAATTGTATCGACAAAAAGGAATTGAGAATCTCTTCCACGTGCTACCCAAGAGGAAACTCTAATTTTTCGACCATCTTCATTTACAATATTAATTGAAGGGTTGATTCGGAATTTTGAGGATATTGAGAAGTAAGCTCTATTTATTTTATTACCGTCCTCGTCTATAAAAGTTATTCCTTTTGCCTCGATCGGCTTGGCAAAATAATCATCTCTAATGGTTTGAAAATTTTCCCATTTATCTTTCGAAAACTCTTTCCCTTTTTGGAAATAGTCTTTAAATCCGACTTGAGTGATGCTGCCTTTGCTCTCTTGTGCAAAAACCTCTGTCTTTGACGCAAAAATAAAAAGTGAAGTGATAAAAATCGCAGTAGCAATGAAGCTTTTCTTCATTTTAAACTCCTTCTAACGCACTCAAAAAACATTAAAATAGTTTAAAGGTGCGTAAATAATTTAATAGATTATATAATAGCATAAAAATAATAAAAAAATCAAGGTATTGACCTTTTTGTTGAAAAGGCGTAAAATATACAAGCCTTGGGTAAAAAATATTTTTTGGAGTGGAGGTCATTTGTATGACAGCGAAAGATTTATTTGAACAAGTTCTAAAAACTGGATTTCATCATGAAAAGCCAAAAAGTAAATCTATTGGCGAAGATGAAAACAGAGCACTTTTAGCTGGTGAAGAAGCGAAGCTGCAGCAATTGAATTACGCTTCGCAAATCAACCATTAATTTTTTAACCGCTTAAATAGCGGTTTTTTATTGATTTTTTTTAAAAAATATGTTAAAATGAATGACAAGAAGTAGTGTGCTTGTGGAGAATTTTACTTCGAAATTGATGGCAAAATTTCGAAAGTCGCAGGCGGAGAATCTTCGGGCCGATTCTAATAACACTTTAAATGCGAGGAGAAAAATGGCAAAAAAGCACTTTAATGCTGCAGGACGAGCGTTCTTTTCGAAAGAAGACGCTATTCTTAAAACCCCAGATTTAATCGCTCACCAAAAAGAATCTTGGAAAGATTTTGTTGATAATGGTTTGAGTGAAATTTTCGAAGAGATTAACCCAATTGACGACTATACTGGTCAAAAATTAGCTCTACGATTTAAGAGTTATGAATTTCAAACTCCAAAAACAACAAAAGATTTTGCGAAAGAAAATAATTTAACTTTTGAAGCTCCGCTACATGTTCAAGTTGAGCTTACGAATAAAGTTACTGGCGAAGTTAAAGAACAAGAAATTTACCTTGGTGACTACCCTTGGATGACAAACCAAGGAACTTTCATTATTAACGGAACTGAACGTGTTATTGTTTCGCAGTTGATTCGTTCTGAAGGTGTTTATTTTAATGCCGAAACCGGAAGTGATGGAAAAAAATATTATGGCGCAAAATTGATTCCAGTTCGTGGCGCTTGGTTAGAATTTGAGACCGATCCTAAAACTGGCGTAATTTATGTGAAAATTGACCGCCGTCGAAAACTTCCAGTAACAACTTTCTTGCGTGCACTTGGTCGAATGACTAACGCTGAAATGCGAGAGATTTTTGCTGATGTTGATAACGGAGATGTTAAGTTTATTCAATCAACTCTCGAAAAAGATCAATCAGCTGGCCCAAATGAAGCTTTGATTGAGGTTTACCGCCGTCTTCGCCCAGGAGATTTGGCAACTATTGAAAATGCCCGAAATATGATTGAGCGAATGTTCTTCGACTTTAAGAGGTTTGATTATGGCCGTGTTGGTCGATATAAAATTAACAAACGCTTAAATCTTAAAACACCAAACACAACTGAAAATCGTTCTTTCCAAATGGAAGATCTTTTCGAAATTATTAAAGAAGCTATTCGCTTAAATAATTCGCAGGGTGAAGTTGATGATATCGATAGTCTTGATAATCGACGAGTTAAATTGGTTGGTGAGCTTGTTGCGCGACAATTCCGTGTTGGTATGCTTCGAATGCAACGAAATGCGATGGACCGAATGTCGATGACTGATATTGAGTCTGTAACCCCTGGCCAATTAGTGAATGCTCGCCCAGTTGTTGCTGCAGTGCGTGAATTCTTTGCTGGTTCTCAGCTCGCTCAGGTTATGGATGAAACTAACCCACTTTCAGAACTTTCTCACAAGCGCCGTTTGAGTTCAATGGGCCCTGGAGGTGTGACTCGTGACCGTGCTGGTCTTGAAGTTCGTGACAGCCACCCAACTCACTATGGCCGAATTTGTCTTGTTGAAACTCCAGAAGGTGGAAACGTTGGACTTGTAACAAACCTTGCAACTTTTGCCCGAATTAATGAATACGGCTTTATTGAAGCCCCATATCTTCGGGTTAAAGACGGAAAAGTTACTGATGAAGTTGTTTATCTTGATGCTGATCATGAGATGCGCGAAATTATCGCTGATGCTGGTTCGAAATTAAATGAAGATGGAAGCTTTGTTGAATCTCAGGTTTCTGCTCGAAAGAACTTAATTCCTTCACAGGTGAGTTCAAGTGAAGTAACATTTATGGACGCCGTTCACAGGCAGGTTCTTGGTGCGGCAGCGTCGCTTATTCCTTTTGCTGAACGTGACCGAATCGACCGGGCTTTAACTGGTTCAGCCATGCAGAAACAAGCTGTTCCACTTCTTTGGAATGAAGCCCCAACTGTTGGAACTGGTGTTGAAGCTGATATTGCGCGAAACTTAAGCCAAATTATTGTTGCTGAAGATGATGGTGAAGTTATTCGTGCTGATTCTGTTGCTGTTGAGGTTAAATATGCATCTGGTACAGCAAAATACGAACTAAAACATTTCGAAAAAACTGCCGACGACCGATGCTACAATCAAAAAGTTGTGGTTTCTCGTGGTCAAAAAGTTAAAAAAGGTGATATTTTGGCAGAAGGTGCAAGTATTAAGGATGGGGAAATTGCTCTTGGCCGTGACCTCCGTGTGGCATTTATGTCTTGGGGCGGATTCAACATGGACGACGCTGTGATTATTTCTGACCGTCTTGTTAAGACTGATATGCTAACGAATATCAACATTAAAGATTATATGGTTGAAGTTCGTGAAACTAAGCTTGGGCCAGAAGTTGTTACTCGTGATATTCCAAACGCTAGCGAATATAGTTTGCGACATTTGGATGAAGATGGAATTGTCCAAATTGGTTCAGAGGTAAAACCTGGTGATGTGCTTGTTGGAAAAATTACTCCAAAAGGTGAACAAGAGCTTTCGAGTGAAGAACGACTTTTGCGTGCAATCTTTGGTGAAAAAGCAAAAGATGTTCGTGACACTTCTCAAAGAATGAAAAATACTGGTTCTGGAAAAGTTATTGGTGTGAAAATCTTTTCGAAAGAAAATGGTCATGAAATGCGTGCCGGCGTGCTTAAACAAATTCAGATTTTTGTGGCTGAAGCTCGCAAAATTATGGTTGGAGACAAAATGGCTGGACGACATGGAAATAAAGGTGTTGTTGCAAAAATTTTGCCAGAAGCTGATATGCCATTTATGGAAGATGGAACTCCGATTGATGTGATTCTTTCGCCGCTTGGTGTGCCTTCACGTATGAACCTTGGTCAGCTTTTCGAAGTTCACCTTGGAATGGCTGCAAAAACTCAAGGCTACCGAGTTGCAACTCCTTCATATGACGGTGTCGATGCTAAAACTTTGAGTGATGAACTTGAAGCCGCAGGCGTTCCTCGAGATGGAAAAGTTCAATTGTTTGATGGCCAAACTGGTGAGCCATTCGAGCAGCGCACAACTGTTGGATTTATGCATATGATTAAGCTTCACCACTTGGTTGCCGATAAGATCCACGCTCGTTCAACTGGTCCTTACACAATGGTTACTCAACAACCTTTGGGTGGTAAAGCTCAAAATGGTGGTCAGCGATTTGGAGAAATGGAAGTTTGGGCTTTGGAAGCCTACGGTGCCGCTAATATGCTTCAAGAAATGCTTACAATTAAGTCTGACGACGTTGTTGGTCGTTCGAAAGCTTACGAAAGCATCATTAAAAATAGTGAAATTGTTGGTCCAAAATTGCCAGAATCATTCAATGTGCTTGTCAAGGAATTGCAAGGCCTTGGCTTGCGTGTTGACCTACTTGATCAACATGCTTCAAGCATTGATGCCGATGAGCTTCTTGCGGAACGAAATAAAGATGCGGAGAGTTCGACTATCGAAGAAGATGAAAATTTCGAAACTGTTCGAGATGAATCTGACGGTGAATTTGAAGACAATATGAATATTCAAGATATTGATGAAATTGAAGAAATTAAGGAGGAAGCGTAAATGGCGAAAGTGGTGAATTCAAACCAGATTGCTGATTTCGACGCAGTTCGCCTCGCGGTTGCTAGCCCAGAAGATATTTTGAGCTGGTCTTACGGCGAAGTAACTAAGCCAGAAACTATCAACTATCGAACTCAAAAACCTGAGCGTGATGGTTTGTTTTGTGAAAAAATCTTTGGGCCAACTAAAGATATCAACCCTTATGATAATAAACTAAAGGGTGTTCGTTCTCGTGAGGCCGCTGTTGATAAAAACGGTGAGTTAGTAACAAAATCAATCGTTCGCCGTGAACGAATGGGGCATATTTCTTTAGCAGCTCCAATTGCGCATATTTGGTTTATGCGTGGAGCTCCAAGTGCAATGAGTCTTCTTCTTGGAATGACGGTTAAAAATATCGAACGTGTTGTTTATTTTGCAAGTTATGTAATTCTTAATGTTGATGAAGAAAAACGCGATCAAATGATTGCCGATCTTGAAGCTGAAGATAAAGCTGCTCGAATGGCGATTAAAATTCGTTATGAAAAGGCTGCTGAAGAAGCTGGCGCTGATATTAAAGCATTGGCTGAAGCGCAAACTAAAGAAATCGAAGAGCTTAACGCAAATTATGTTTCGAAAAAGAATCAACTTGACAGTTTTGTAAAAGGCTCGTTAATGAGCGAAACTGATTTTCGAAATCTTCCTGAAGAGTATGAAGATATTATTGAAGTTGGAATGGGTGGTGAAGCAATTAAAACTTTGCTTGACGAAATTGACATTGACGAGCTTATTGAAAGCTTGAAAGAAGAATCTGAAAAAGCAAGAGGTCAGCGAGAGAAGAAAATTCTTAAACGACTAAAAACAATTGAAGGAATGAAAGCTGCTGGAATTAAGCCGGGAAGTTTATGTTTGACTGTTCTTCCTGTGATTCCTCCAGATTTACGACCTATGGTGCAATTGACTGGTGGTCGATTTGCGACATCAGATCTAAATGATTTGTATCGTCGAGTAATTAACCGAAACAATCGTTTGAAGAAATTGATCGAACTTAATGCTCCAATGGTAATTAAGCGTAATGAAATGCGAATGCTTCAAGAGGCAGTTGATTCGCTGATTGACAATAACGCATCACGAAGTGGTCGCTCAGTTAATACGGCCGGTGGTCGCCGAAAGCTTAAATCTTTGAGTGATATGTTAAAAGGTAAGCAAGGTCGATTCCGCCAGAACTTGCTCGGAAAACGTGTTGACTACTCTGGTCGTTCAGTGATTGTGGTTGGCCCAACTTTGAAAGCTCACCAATGTGGTTTGCCAACACAAATGGCGCTTGAACTCTTTAAACCATTCGTAATTTCTTGGTTGATTGAAAAAGAATATGCACATAATATTCGTTCGGCAACTCGGTTGATTGATGCTCGTGAAGCAGAAGTCTGGGATGCTTTGGACGCTGTAGTTGAAGGAAAATACATTCTTTTAAACCGTGCTCCATCTTTGCACCGACTTTCGATTCAGGCCTTCCAGCCAAAACTTGTTGAAGGTAAAGCTATTCAGCTTCACCCACTTGTAGCGAATGGATTTAATGCCGATTACGACGGCGACCAGATGGCGGTTCACTTGCCACTTTCTGATGCTGCTCAGGCGGAAGCTCGTGATTTAATGAGTATTTCTCACAACTTGCTAAAACCAGCAGATGGTCAACCGGTTCTTTCTGTCGACCAGGACGTTGTTTACGGAAATTACTACATTACCTACGACAAACAATCTGAAATGAATAAAAAACCGCGTCCTTTCGCTAATGTTTTTGAAGCTGAAATGGCTTATGACAAAGGTGAGATTGCACTCCAAACGCCAATTCGTGTGTTCGTAAAAGGTGAGATTCGAAATACGACTCTTGGCCGTGTGCTATTTAACGAGTTATTGCCAGAAGATTATCCGTTCGACAATAACCCTCAAACTAAGAAACAAATTAACAAAATTTTGGCCGATATGTTTGCGCATTATGGTGCTGAAATGACTGTGAAAATTGCTGACAAAATCAAAGGTTTGTCGTTCCGATTTGTTACAAAATCCGGTTTGTCGATCGGTAAGGAAGATTATACGGTTTACGAAAGTGAAAAAATTCCTCAAATTATTGCTAGCGGTGACGCTAAAACAACTTTGATTCAGGAACAATATGATCAAGGTCTTTTGACTGATCAAGAGCGCTATAACTTAATTATTGACAACTGGCACAAGGTTATTGATGAAGTTTCTGATGAAATTTCTGAGCGTGTAGCTCATGAAGGTGCAGATTCGCCTGTTGGATTGATGGCTGTTTCTGGTTCACGTGGTAATGCAACAAATATTCGCCTTGCTTCTGGTTTGACTGGAATTATGGTGGATGCAACTAACCGTGAAATTGAGCTTCCAATTCGCTCGAACTACACTCACGGAATGAGCTCGCTTGAAGCTTTTGTGGCAACTCGTGGTGCGCGTCAAGGTTTGATTTCAACTGCGCTTAAAACTGCTGATTCTGGTTATCTAACTCGCCGTCTTGTTGATGTGGCTCAAGATGTATTTTCTGTTGAAGATAGAGCTGATGAAGTTGATCCAGGATTTGCGATTTATCGCTCAGAAAGTGAAGAGACAATGATTTCATTCGGTGATAGACTTTATGGTCGATTTACTGCTGAAGCTGTTCCTGGATATATTGAGGCTGATCAGCTGATCACTAGAGAGATTGCCGATGCGATTGAAAAAGATGAAAACATTACAGAAGTTAAAATTCAAAGCGTTCTTTCAACTCCAGACCTCGCAGGAATTCCTCAAAAGTCTTACGGAATTGATATGGCGACTGGACTTCTTGTTGATCCAGCCGAACCGGTTGGTGTGATTGCTGCTCAATCTGTTGGTGAACCTGGAACACAGCTAACTTTGAATACATTCCACAGCTCGGGTGTTGCAGGTTCTGGTGCAATTTCGCAAGGTTTGCCACGTGTTGAAGAACTTCTTGAAGCTCGTTCGCCAAAGGGACAAGCTTATATGACTGAAGTTTCTGGTGTGGTTGATATCTGGGAAGATGGCAATATGAATATTGTTCAAATTACACCACAACAAACTGAAGATGGCGAAAATGTAAACCCAGTTCGCTACGAAATTCCAAATGTTGCAGCTCTCGCTGTTTCGAAAAACGATGTTGTGCAGGCTGGTGACCGTTTAACTGCTGGTTCGCTCAATCTTCGTGATTTAATGGAATTTAAGGGTGTTGAAGAAACTCAACGCTACATCATGAACGAAATCTTGCGAATTTATGCCGCTCAAGGTCAAGATATTGCTTCGAAGCACCTTGAAATCATCGTTCGTCAAATGTTTAGCCGAGTTCAAATTGAAGATGCGGGAGACTCATCGTTTATCATTGGTGATGTAGTTTCGAAAGCTGCCGTTGTTGAAGAAAATAAACTTCTTGAAGCTGAAGGTAAAAAACCTGCTGAATTTAAACAACAACTTCTTGGAATTACGAAAGTTTCAATTTTCAGTGACAGTTTCTTGTCCGCTGCATCATTCCAAAATACAACAAGTGTTTTGATTAACGCAGCAACTTCTGGCCGAATTGATAAGCTTCGCGGATTGAAAGAAAATGTGATTATCGGACGAAAAATTCCTGTTGGAACTGGTGCTCGGGTTAACACAAAAGCTGAACCTGTTGAAGATAAAGAAGAATTCGAAAACGAAACTAACGATTCTGTAGTAGAAGAGTAAAAACTTAAAACACTGGCTTCGTTGCCGGTGTTTTAATTTGCGTTAAAGAACGAAAAATGATACAATATTAGCATAAACGAAATAGGAGAATATATGAGTTCTAATGAAGTTAAAAAAGTTGGCGTAAAAGCTTTTCGAAATCGTGGAATTATTTTTGCGATTTTATCGATTATTTTAATTGTTGCTGGATCAATTTGGATTGCAAAACCTTTTAATGATTTTCTAAAAAGACAAACTTGGAAGCAAACTGAAGGTTATATATCTGGTTTCAATAAAGAATTGGTTAGTCAAAACTCAAACGAATATAAATACATCGCAGTTATAGATTTTTCATTGAAAGAGAATGAAACAATCGAATTTCACTCAGAGCTAAAGAATGAAAAACCAGTTCTTGGTGAAAAGGTGAAAGTTTTTTATGATGAAAAAGATCCAAATTCTGCCGTTGAGGGTGATTTTGAAATTATTAAAATAGTTGCTCCGAGCGGATTGCTGATCGTTGGAATTATTAGTGCGGTTTTAGCAATGATTTCTTTCGAAAGAATGAAAAAAGCTAAAAAGATGCAAAATCAAGCAAATACCTCAGCCTTTGTGCAGAATTTTATTCCGCAAAATAATCAGGAAAATAAGTAATGCGAACGATTTTTACGGATGGAAGTGCTTCACCGAATCCTGGCCCTGGTGGTTTTGCCGTGATTGAAAACGGCAAACCGATTGCTTTGGGGGCTGAAAATCCAAGCACTAATATTCGAATGGAAGGATTAGCTTTGAAAAAAGCTTTCGAAATTTTAGATGGTGAAGAAGCTGGAATTTTAACAGATAGTGAGTTTTGGGTTAATGTTTTAGTGAAATGGGCGCCAGCTTGGGAGAAAAATGGCTGGAAGAAAAAAAATGGTGAAATTAAGAATCTTGATATTGTAAAGCCACTTTTTGAGCTTTATAAAAATTCGAAAGTTAAGCTAAAATGGCTAAAAGGGCACGCTGGTCATGAGTTTAACGAAATGGCTGATGAATGGGCTAATCGGGCAAGAAACGGGGAAAAGCTTTAATTCCATTATTGACTTTCTTCTAAGGCTGTGATAAAATAAGAGTTCCGCTCAAAAGTGGAAAATAAAAATTTGGAGGAAATTATCCTTTTATGAAAAAAGCATTAAACGAGGCTAAAGAGCCTCTATTAGTTTCCTTGTTCTTTATCGTAGTCTGCGGCGTGTCATTATTTTTAACGATTTTGACACACTGGAACTTTGGTGTGTTCTTTTTTAGTATTGTTATGATAACATTAGTAATTGCTGCTAAAAGGATCGATGAAAAGATGCCTGAAAAAGTTCGAAGATAAAAAAATTTTTAAGCCAGAGAAACTGGCTTTTTCTTTTGATTATTTTTACTTTACAGATTTTAAAAAATATGATAAAATTGTTAGCGAAGCGCTGTTTTTGTGCTGGTTTCGAAAAAACAACAAAACTAGCGTGAAACAGCAATAAAATAATAAATTTAAGAGGAATCAAATGAATAAAAATACTCCATTGGAAAATTTCCGAAATGTTGGTATTATTGCGCACATTGACGCCGGTAAAACTACAACAACAGAAGGTATTCTTTACCGAACTGGTTTAACACACAAAATCGGTGTTGTTCGTGGTGAAGGTGATGGTGCAACAACCGACTGGATGGCTCAGGAGAAAGAGCGAGGTATTACAATTACTTCTGCTGCTGTGACATGTTTCTGGAAAGACCACAAAATTAATATTATCGATACCCCAGGGCACATCGACTTCACTGCTGAAGTGGAACGTTCACTCCGCGTGCTTGACGGTGCTGTGACTGTTTTTGACGGTAAAATGGGTGTGGAAGCTCAGTCTGAAACTGTTTGGCGACAGGCTGACAAATACGGTGTGCCACGCGTTTGTTTTATTAATAAAATTAACCAAACTGGCGGTGACTTCTATAAATCGATTAAATCAATTCACGACCGTTTAAGTAAGCAAGCTTTTCCAATTCACTTGCCAATTGGTTTTGAACAAGAAATTAATGGTGTTGTCGACCTTATTGACATGAAAGCTTACACTTATGACAACTATGCAGATCATGAGCTAAAAGTTGGCGAAATTCCAGCAGATATGCTTGAAAAAGCTAAAAATGCACGCTCATTGCTTGTTGAAAATGCGGTTGAGGCTGACGATGAATTAATGATGCGATTCTTTGAAGAAGGTGAGGAATCAATTACAATTCCTGAACTTAAAGCTGCGCTTCGAAAACGAGTTCTTGCTGGTGACTTCTTCTTGGTAACCGGTGGTGATGGTCGTGGTGTAATCGTGGAAAAGGTTCTTGATCTTATCAATGATTATCTTCCAAGCCCACTTGATATTGCTTCGATTAAAGGAACTGATGCAAAAACTGGTGAAGCTATTGAGCGTAAACCATCTGTAGATGAACCAACTTCTGCACTTGCATTTAAGATTGCGACTGATCCATTTGTTGGAAAACTGGTATTCGTGCGTGTTTATAGTGGTAAAATTACTGCTGGATCATATGTTCTTAATACAATGACTGGTAAAAAAGAACGAATCGGACGAATTGTTCGAATGCATGCTGATAAGCGTGAAGAAATTTCAGAAGTTGCTGCTGGTGACATCGCCGCTGTTGTTGGTTTGAAGGAAGTTACAACTGGTGCAACTCTTTGTGATTTGAACCATGGTGTTATTCTTGAAGGTATTGAGTTTGCCGAACCTCCAGTTTCTATTGCGGTTGAGCCAAAAACTAAAGCCGACCAAGAAAAAATGGGTATTGCTCTTCAACGACTTGCTGAAGAAGACCCAACTTTCCGAGTTCATACTGATGAAGAAACTGGTCAAACGATTATGTCGGGAATGGGTGAACTTCACCTTGATATCTTGATCGACCGAATGAAGCGTGAATTTAACGTTGAAGCTAATGTTGGTGAACCGCAAGTTGCATTCCGTGAAACTATTCGTGGAACTGCTGAAGCTCAAGGTAAGCACGCAAAACAATCTGGTGGTCGTGGTCAATATGGTGATGTTTGGATTCGCTTTGAACCAAATGAGCCAGGAAAAGGCTTTGAATTCTTTGATGAAATTAAAGGTGGTGTTGTTCCACAAGAATACCGCAAACCAGTTGAACAAGGTGTGCTTGAAACGCTTGAAGGCGGTGTGATTGCTGGCTACCCAGTAGTTGACGTTAAAGCTACACTTTACGATGGTTCTTACCACGATGTCGACTCAAGCGAATTGGCCTTTAAATTAGCTGGTGCGCTTTCAACTCGTGAAGGTATTAAGAAAGCAAATCCTGTTCTTCTTGAACCTGTGATGAAAGTTGAAGTTACAACTCCTGAAGAATTCATGGGTGATGTGATTGGAGACTTGAACTCACGCCGTGGTCGAATCGACTCAATGGATGATTTGATGGGCGGAACAAAACTTATTCGAGGTTTTGTGCCTCTTGCAAATATGTTTGGTTACACTTCAGACCTACGATCAATGAGTAAAGGTCGTGCAGCTTCAACAATGGAGCTTGCGCAATACGAAGAAGTTCCACCTAACGTTGCACAAGAAATTATCGAAAAGCGAAACGCTAAATAATAATTTCGAAAACTTAAAAACTACCTCTTTCGGGGGGTGGTTTTTTATATTAATATATGATATAATAGTGCGGAATATAATAAAAAGGGAGCTTTTGAATATGGCAAAAACAAGTATTCAATCAGTCGAGCCAACGGTAGCAGATTTAGTTAATGGCTGGTTGAAGTCATATGGTTTAGATTATAAATTAGAACAAGAAACTTTAAATTCTGAGATCGATAATGCGCTATTAGAATATTCCTCCAAGCGTGGAGGGGTTGGAGGAAACCGCCCTGATGCCAAATTATTGCTTAAAGATAAACATACAGACTGTTGGCCTATTTTAATTGAATATAAAGGATATAAAGATAAACTAGAAAAACTAGATTCCAATGGTCGAGTTGATAATCGAAAAGCTAAGAATGAGCTAAATTATGCAAATATCAATTCTTTTGCTGTTAACGGTGCAGTTCACTATGCTAATGCGTTGCTACATTATACAAGCTACACTAATATCATTTCAATAGGTGTTACGGGGTATAAAAATGAGCTTGGCGAGCTTCAAACACAAATTGGGGTTTATTATGTTTCGAAAGATAATTTTGGTATTGGTCAAAAAATAGATAATTATACTGATTTATCTTTTCTAAAACCCGATAACTTTGATGCTTTTATTGAAAAGGTAAATACTTTAGAATTGACTGCCGAAGAGGCTGAAAAACTAAAAGAACAACGCGAAAAAGAAATTGATGCGAGTTTAACAAAACTTAATAACGATATTTATCAGAACGAAAAAGGTTTAGGCGAAAATGACCGCGTTTATTTGGTGGCGGCTTCTATCATTGCTACTCTTGGTGTGGCAGGTAAAGTAAAACCTCTAGATAAAGAAGATTTAAAATCATCTACAGAAGAAGGCAATCGAGATGGTGATATTATTATTCGAAAGGTTAATTCATTCTTAAATGAGAAAAATATTCCTCAAGCTAAAAAAGAATTAATCATTCGAACACTAAAAAACACACTAAATACAGATAATATAAATAAACCAATAAACGGCGAAAGCCAACTCAAACGAGTATTTAGCAAAATTGTTGATGATTTAGGCATTTATTATAAAATTGGTTTGACTACAGATTTTACGGGGAAACTCTTTAATGAGATGTATTCATGGCTAGGCTTTACGCAAGATAAACTCAACGATGTTGTGTTAACTCCATCTTATGTTGCTACTTTATTAGTTAAATTAGCTCGTGTAGATAAAGACTCTTATGTTTGGGATTTTGCAACTGGTTCTGCTGGTTTGTTGGTTGCGGCAATGAATGAAATGCTTAATGATGCTAAAGCAAAAATTAAATCACCAGATGAATTATATAAAAAAGAAGTAGAAATTAAAGCAAATCAACTTTTAGGTTTGGAAATTCTCTCGTCTGTTTATATGTTGGCTGTTCTTAATATGATTATGATGGGAGATGGTTCGTCAAATATTATTAATGAAGACTCCTTAAAACAATTTAACGGAAAATACGGCTACGGTAAAATTGATGAAGATTTTCCAGCAACTGCTTTTGTTCTAAATCCACCATATTCAGCAGAAGGTAATGGTATGATTTTTGTTAAGCGTGCTCTTTCTATGATGAAGTCGGGTTATGCGGCTATTATTATTCAGGGCTCAGCGGGAAGCGGTAAAGCTACCGAAATAAACAAAGATATTTTAAAATCAAATAGATTGCTTGCAAGTATCAAAATGCCTATTGATTTGTTTGTTGGTAAATCTAGCGTTCAAACATATATTTATGTTTTTAGAGTTGGTGAAGCTCACGAGAATGATTACATGGTGAAATTTATTGATTTCACGAACGATGGTTACACTAGAAGCAACCGCAAAAAAGCAAGCAATAATCTTCGCGATACAGACCATGCTAAAGAAAAATATCAAGAAGTGATCGAATTGGTTAAATTTGGTAAGAGTAAATTGAATTATTTAACTGAATCAGAATATTATGAAGGTTATATTGATGTAACTAAAGGTGATGACTGGAATCAAACCGCACCGATTGATATAAAGCCAAAGCTAGAAGATTTTAAAAAGACAGTTGGCGATTATTTATCTTGGGAAGTTTCAAACTTATTAATGAGTGAATCTAATAAGGAGGATGAAACTCTGGGAAAATAGATGCCTCACTTAACGAAAAGCTGGCGAGTGTTGAGTGGGGCGAATATCGAATTGGTGATTTATTTGAAAAAGTCAAAGTAAAACCATTGAAATATAAAACATCCGAATTGAAGAAAAATCCTGATGAGGTATATAAATTGCCTGCGTTAACTGCAGGAATTGAAAATCAAGGGCTGAATAACTATGTTCCCATAGATAACGCGACTATTTTACAGAATGTTATTTCTATTTCAGCAAATGGAGCAAATACTGGAGTAACCTTCTTCCAGAGTAATGAATTTACAGTATTACAGGATGCTTATGCTATAGATTGGAAAGATCCTTCTATAGAGTTCAATAGAAATAACGGAGTATTTATTTCAAGTGCTATAAATGGTGTGCTTCATGGTAAATATGAGTGGACGAATAAAGCAGGATGGCTAAGGGTTCAAGATGAGAAAATTTATCTACCAACTAAAAATGGAAAAATTGACTTTGAGTTTATGGAAACTTTCGTCGCGGAGCTGGAAGCTCAGCGCGTCGCGGAGCTG
>CAUQWN010000004.1:0-38928 GCA_963522115.1 uncultured Saccharimonas sp. (SeqCode)
GGACGCCAGCTTTTTCTTGATCGATGTACCTTAGGACGCCAGCTTTTTCTTGATCAATTCGATTATTCGTATTTTGAACGCTACCCTTCAACGCAGCAATTTCATTTCTAACTTCTTGGCGTAAATTATCATTAGATGTCTGAGCTGCTTGAGCTGCATTATTAGCTTTTAAATTATTTATCTTTTGTTTTAGCAACTCAATTGAGTTACGAACAACAATCTGATTCGAGGCACTTAGCTCAGCCAAGCTATATCGAACGCCCGATTCATATTCGGCTATATATTTATTGGCAGTCTCTAAATCTGGCGCTTGAGCAATTTTCTTCTCAAGAATACTAAGATAACCGTTAATTGTGGCCATATGAGTGGCTTCTTCTTGTTCAGGCGTTAATGCATGAGCCTGATATCCATACCCAACTGTGCTTATTCCGGAAACCGCAAATACCGCGACAACAGCTGGAATTATAATTTTATTCTTCATAAAACTCCTTTAATTTGATATTACAACACTAAAATACATCATCTATAATTAATTTGCAAGCACAAGATTAATATTTTATAATAATATTTTTCGAAAATTTTGATTTGCATTTTTCGAAATTATTTGTTAGAATAGAAAAGTTATGAAAAAGAATTTACATCCAACCGAATATCGCCCTGTCGTATTTAGCGACGAGGTGGCTGGATTTGCTTTCTTGACTCGCTCAACAGCAGATTCAAAAGAAACTATCAAATGGGAAGACGGCAACGAATACCCACTTGTAAAAATGCACATCTCGAGTGCTTCTCACCCATTCTTTACTGGTGAAGAAAAAATCATCGACACCGAAGGTCGTGTTGATCGCTTCAAAAGAGCCCAAGAAATGGCAGAAGCTCGCAAAGCTGCTTTGGCAAACAAGGCCAAAAAACAAGCTGCTGAAGCCGCTAAAAAAGCTGAACGATAGTTTATCTAAAAAAATCTCGCAGTTAAATGTGAGATTTTTTATTTTACTATTTTACCCGCCAATCAATCGGATCTTCACCATTTTGTTCTAAAAATTTGTTTGCTTTCGAAAAAGGCCTTGATCCAAAGAATCCACGCCGTGCTGAAAATGGCGAAGGATGCGCACTCTCAATTTTAAGATGCTTCGGGTTTGTTATTCGAGCGCCAATTTTTTGTGCATGTGCTCCCCATAAAATAAAAACTAATGGCTTTTCGAAATCATTCAAGAAATCAAGAATATGCTCCGAAAATTCCATCCAGCCAAAATTTGCGTGGCTGGCTGGCTTACCTTTTTCAACACTAAAAGAAGTATTTAGTAGCAAAACACCTTGCTTCGCCCAAGATTCTAAAAAGCCATCACTAGCCGGCTCAATTCCCAAATCGCTTTGAAGTTCTTTATAAATATTTTGCAAACTTGGTGGAATTTTAACACCTTTTTTAACCGAAAAACTCATGCCGTGCGCTTGCCCTTCTCCATGATAAGGATCTTGACCAATAATCACAACCTTAGTTTTTTCAAGCGGGCATTTTTCGAAACAAGAAAATATTTCTTCTCTTGCAGGGAAAACTTCTTTCGAAATACGCTCCTGCTCAACTTTTTGCCACAACTTTTTAAAATATGGCTTGGTGGCTTCGTTTTCAATAAATTCACGCCAAGAGGTCATTTTCATATCAAAATCTTACCACAACCGCAATCAAATTTCAATACTTCAAATTCATGCAAATTTCTGGTATAATATTTTCATATGCCAAAAATTGATTTAAATCTTGAAAAACTTAAAACTGAACGTGAAGAAATTCAGGCTTTTTTGAGTGAGCCAAATGCTTATTCTTCGCCTGATTTTTCTGCTAAAAACAAGCGATTCACCGAACTCGAAAAAATTATTGAGCGTGGTGAAATGCGTGAAAATCTTGAAAAAAATATCGAAGAAGCGCGCGAACTTGCTAGCCTTGAAACGGGTGAACTTGCCGAACTTGCTAAAATGGAAATCGTCGAAAGCGAAGAAAAACTTGCCAGTCTCGAACAGGAGCTTTTCGAAATGCTTCTCCCTAAAGATCCGAATGATGAGAAGAACGTGATTGTTGAAATCCGTGCAGGAGCCGGTGGCGACGAAGCTTCCCTTTTTGCGAGCGAACTTTACCGCATGTATCTGCGATATTGCGAACAAAATGGCTTAAAGACCGAACTTTTGAGCGAATCTGCAAACGATGCTGGCGGCTATAAAGAAGTTGTTTTTGGGGTAAAAGGCGATGCTCCTTACTCAAAATTAAAATTCGAAAGTGGCGTTCATCGAGTTCAACGCATTCCGGCTACTGAATCGCAAGGGCGAATCCACACTTCAACTGTAACAGTAGCAGTTTTGCCTGAGGCCGAAGAGGCTGATATTGAAATCAATCCGAATGATTTACGAATTGATGTCTATCGTTCGGGTGGTCATGGCGGTCAGAGCGTGAACACAACCGATTCTGCCGTGCGAATTACTCACATTCCAACTGGAATGGTGGTCACAAACCAAGATGAAAAATCACAAATTAAGAACAAGGAAAAAGCCCTTGGAATTTTGCGTGCGCGCCTACTTCAAGCTAAAATTGATGAAGAAAACGCCAAACTTACCGCCGAACGCCGCAGCCTAATTGGTTCTGGCGACCGCTCCGAAAAGATTCGAACCTACAACTTCCCGCAAGATCGTATCACTGACCACCGGATTGGCTTTTCAAGAAGCAATATTCCAGCCGCAATGAATGGTCAAATTTCAGATATTGTTGAACACTTGCAAGCTGCCGAACTTGAATTCTTGGCCGCTAACGCTTCAGAAAATAACTAATTTATGCGAGAGACTATTGAATCTTGGCTGAAAAAATCAGCGCAAAAACTCAAAAATGCTAAAATTAAAAGTTCACAACTTGATGCTGAGCTAATTTTAGCAAACGTTTTAAAAGTTGAACGAACTTTTCTACATGCAAATCCACAAAAAAAGCTTTCGAAAACTCTGGTTTTTCACGCTAATAACTTTTTAAATAAGCGCCTGAAGAGGATTCCGCTCGCTTATATTTTTCGAGAAAAGGAGTTTTTTGGAAGAACTTTTTTCGTGAACGAAAATGTACTAGTTCCTCGCCCAGAAACTGAAACTTTAATTGAAATTACTAAAAAAATTGCCAAAAAAGGTGATAAAATTTTAGATGTTGGTACAGGTTCTGGAATAATTCCAATCACTCTAAAAGCTGAGCTTGGCGAAAATATTGATTTTTTTGCGAGCGATATTTCGCTTCAAGCGCTTTCTGTGGCGAATCTAAACACTATAAAAATCCTTGAAAGTAAAATTGAGCTTTTCGAAAGTGATCTTTTAAGCCAAATACCGTCAGAAATTCTTTCGAAAATAACAATAATTACAGCAAATCTGCCTTATGTCAATAAAGATTGGGTAAATTTCGAAAAGAACAATGAGCTACATTATGAACCACAAATTGCACTTTATGCTCAGAGAAATGGATTAGAGACAATTTTTAATTTAATTTTTCAAGCTCAAGATTTACCAAAATTGCAAAAAATTATTCTTGAAGCTGACCCTTCTCAATTTGAGGAAATTGAAAATTACGCCAAAAAATGCGGTTTTTCAAAAACTTACTCAGAAAATTACACAATTGTTTTCGAAAAAAAATAACCCAACAAGGGGTTATTTTTATTTATGATATTCTTCAAGAGTTGCGCGAGTAGATTTTTCTCTACCGTCTCGAATATAAGAAATTTCAACAGTATCACCAACGGACTTTTCACCGATCAAAGAACTAACGCTGGAATTTTTAGAAACCTCAACACCATCAATTTTTGTGATTATATCTCCGTCCTTTAAACCAGCTTTTTGTGCAGGGCTACCATAGACAATAGCATTACCTTTTCTTGACTTAACTAAAGCACCTTTCGAAACATCAAGATTGTATTTTTTTCTAATTTGCGGATTGATTGATATATAACTCGCTCCAAGATAAGCTCGTTTCGGCTCCTTACCTTCACTAATAGACTTTAAGATACCTTTTACTGAAGAAATCGGTATTGCAAAACCAATGCTTTGAGCTTTAGAGGCAACCGCAGTATTAATTCCAATCACCTGACCTTGTGCATTCACTAAAGGACCACCAGAATTTCCACTATTAATTGCTGCATCTGTTTGAATCATATCAGTCAAAACTTCTCTTGAAGAACCGTCTTCATTAGAAGCCTCAACTGTACGACCAATTCCAGAAATAATGCCACTTGTGACAGTACCGTCATATTCGCCCAAAGCATTTCCGATCGCAATCACTTGCTGTCCGATATTTATTTTCTTCGAATCTCCAAGCTCGGCGGCTTTCAATCCTTTTGCGTTCGAAATCTTTAAAATCGCAATATCACTCATTGGGTCGACCATAACCACTCTAACGTTTTCATAAGAATCGCCATTATTAGTAACAACTAAGATTTCAGAAGATTTTTCAATAACGTGCTTGTTCGTTAAGATATAGCCATTTTCACTAATAATAATTCCCGTTCCTGCGCTTGCAGAATCTTCTGTTGAATAAAAGAATCTTGAACTTTTTTGATTTTTGCTAACAATAGAAACAACACTTTGCGAAACCCTATTCGCAACCGACTCAATCGAATTAGAATCCATTTGATTCGCAAAATTCGAAGCTTTATCGCTTGCCGAAAAGTTAAAGTTTGCAGACCCAGTTTTATTCTTATTAAAATTACTTTTTGATATAATTTGAGCTAAAATAATTATACAAAATACAACCGCCACCATAATTATGGCTATTAAAAATTGACTTTTTGGCTTTTTAAAATATTTTCGAAAATTCATACCTTAACCTTTCGCAACTAGGATTGAAGAAAAGAATAACAATAAAGTCAAGATGAGAATTGTTGCAAAAATCACCTCTGGTAGAAATTCTTTTCGTTCCCTTTCTTTATCTTTATCTGAAACAATCACATTAAAACCAATAAAACTTAAAACTGTTAAAATAATTGCAGCCTGAGGAATTACAAAATTAAAATATGGCGCAAAGTTAATGCGATAGCCAATCACCAAAAAGTTAAATATCCAAGCAAATTCAGCAACAATTAGACCCCAAAAAAGACTGAAAATCTCAATATTTAAATCTGCATAAGATGAAATAATATGCCGAATTGTTGAATATCCGAGCAAAAATGCCAAGATAAAAATTAAAGCTTCGTTCCAACCATAGGCAATCGAATATAAAGCCGAAAACCCAAAGAATACGGTGAAAAGGGCTTGAACTTGCACGAATAATTCTTTTGAACTCGGTTTGATAATTGTTAACCAAAATATATATAAAGCCAATAGCAGCCCTTGCGAAAAGATATAATCTATACCTGTTGAGAACATTAAAATAACTATACTCAACGAAAAAATTAAATCAACAAGATTTGATTTTACGTTTGCGAGCCAAAATCTTGGCCGAACAGCAAAAGTTCGCCATTTGCTCACAAAAACCAAGAGAATTGCAATCCAAGGAGTCTTAGTAATATAAATGGAGAGCCAAACAATAACCGCCAAAACAATATTTAAAAAAATATGCGCAATATTTCCCCAAAAAGAATGTTTTTTCGAAATTCTAATAAAATCCATACTTTCTCTATTATATCACACAATTTTAAAAATAACCATAATTGAAAATCTTTAAAAATCATGCTAAAATATAAAAATGAAGAGTAATTTTTGGCAACGGCATCCTCGAATAGCCGACACTTTCGGGATTTTTGTTTTCTTTTTTTGTGTAACTTTAGGAACAATTTTTATTAATACTTTTATTTTTCAAAGCTTCACAATTGTTGGCTCAAGTATGGAACCAACTTTCAAAGACGGCGATAAAGCCATTATAAATCGCTTACCCTTAACTTGGGCAAATTTTACGAACACAAAATTTGTACCAAAACGTGGTGAGATCATTGTTTTCGAAAACCCACAGTTTATCGACGGAATGAAAGATCAATATATTATTAAACGCGTGATCGCCTTTGCTGGTGAAAAAGTAAAGGTAGAAAAAGGAAAATTGATAGTTTACAACGATAAACATCCTAACGGTTTCAGCCCAGATGATAATTTTAATAATGAACCAAAAAAGTATACAAGTCATGATGGAGAATGGACTGTTCCAGAAAATGAAATATTCGTTTCAGGTGATAATCGCGAGGGAAATAATTCATATGATTCCCGAAGTGGCCTTGGTACTGTTCCGCTGTATAAAATTGTTGGCCCCGTCGCCTTTCGAATCTTTCCTTTTAATAAAATTCGCAATTTTGAATATTCACAAAACTATTAAAATATAAAAATAACCCTTTTAACGGGGTTATTTTATTTTGAAAGAATTTCCTCAAGTCGCTTTAGCTCTTCTTCGCTTTTAAATTTAATGACGATCTTTCCTGAACCTCTTGCAGAAGTTTTAATATCTACATCTGCACTCAGTTTTTTCGAAATATGCTTAACTGTTTTTTCAAAAGGATTGTTCACTTTTTTAGGTTCAACTTTTTTAGACTCTTCGATCTGTTTTTTATAATTCACCAAGAATTGCTCAATTTTACGGGAGCTCCAATTTTCTTCAATAATTTTTGGCAGAATCTTCTTGATAGTTTCCTCATCAATCTTTAAAAGTGGGCGCGCTTGGCCTTCTTTCAACTCGCCAGAAACAATATAATCTTTAACAATTTGTGGGAGTTTTAACAAGCGCAAAGTATTTAAAACCGCACTTTCGCTCCTTCCGCCAACACGTTCGCCAATTTCCTTTGCCGTTAAATTAAATTGTTCACGAAGTTTTGAATAAGCTTCAGCCATTTCAAGAACATTCAAATTATCGCGCTGAATATTTTCGATTAAACTTAATTCAAGGCGGTTTTGGTCAGAAAGCTCGCGAACAACTGCAGGAACCCTTTCTAATCCCGCGAGCTTTGAAGCGCGATAACGCCTCTCACCAGCGACAATTAAAAACTTCGAGTCTTTTCGAACAACTACAATTGGCTGTAAAACACCATGAATTCTAATTGAGTTTGCGAGTTCTTCAAGCTTTTCTTTATTGAAGTGCCGGCGAGGTTGCTCTGGATCAGGCGAAATATCACTAATTTTTAGCTCTTTTAGTTGGCTTTTATCATATTCCAAACCTAACTCTGAATCGATTTTTTCATCAACAATCATCTCGGTTGGAATCAAAGAAGAGAATCCACGACCAAGTCCTTTTCTTGCCATTATTTGCCCCCTTCTATACGCTGAATAATCTCTTTCGAAACTGCTTTATAAGCACGAGCGCCCTTGCTGAATCTATCATAAACACCAATAGGAACACCGTGGCTTGGAGCTTCTGCAAGGCGAATATTCCGCGGAATTGCATTCGAAAAAATCTTATCTGGAAAGAATTTTTTAATTTCTTCGAGAACTTGCCCGCCTAAAGTTGTGCGAGAATCCACCATTGTTGGTAGAACTCCAAGAAGTTCGAGGTTTGGATTCATCCCCTTTTTTACAAGTTTCATACTTTCAAGAAGCTGGCCAAGGCCTTCCATCGCGTAAAATTCAGCTTGAACTGGTAGGATTAAATAATCACTAGCAATAAAACCATTCACAGTCAATAAACTCAAACTTGGTGGAGAATCCAAAATAACATAGTCAAAATCGGCTTCAACAGTTTTTAAAGCATCTTTCAATCGAGTAAATCGACCTTTTGCTGACGCAAGCTCAACTTCGGCATTAGCTAAAATTGGCGTGCTTGGTGCAATTTTTAATTTTGAAAATTCTGTTTCAATAATAATTTCACCTAATTGTTTTTCGCCAGAAACTACATCTGCCATAGTAAAATCAAGGTTATTTTTATCAATACCAAGACCGCTAGTTGCATTTCCTTGTGGGTCAAAATCAACAAGAAGTGTTCTAAAACCCCGCTTTGCAATAAAATAAGCAATATTTATAGCGCTGGTTGTTTTACCAACCCCCCCTTTTTGATTGGTTATCGAAATCACCTTCATAATGTTCATATTATATCACAAACCTTTAGCACTTTCAACTTTATTTTAATCTTGATTTTTGGAATTTTGTATGTTAAAATAGTAAAGATATTAAATTTAATGAGGATTTTATGAAAAAAGCAGTCATAAAAGTTGGCGGTAAACAATTTATCGTTAGCGAAAAAGAGACCCTTCTGGTGGACCTCCTCCCGCAAGGAACAAAAGAGCTCGAACTTGATGCTTTGATGCTTATTAATGGCGACAAAGTGGAAGTCGGAACTCCTGTTGTGAAAGGCGTGAAAGTTTCCGCTAAAGTTGTTGACGAACTTGTTAAGGGCGAAAAAATCCGCGTGATCCGTTACAAAGCTAAAAAACGCGTTCACAAAGAAAACGGACATCGTCAAAAATACACTAAAATTGAAATTGCTTCAATTAAATAATTAAAAGGCGGCCAGCCATTTAAAAACTAGCTCTCTACTCAAGGGCTAGTTTTTATTTTTTGTTCGTAGATTTAACTATATATATTTTAAAGTTGATGGATTTGATAAAACGCTTAATATTTAAATTGTGCGACATAATTATTTTACTAACTTTTCGAACCGCAAATCCAGTAAAACCAAAAAAAATAAACCCCACTAATGCGAGGTTTATTTAGTTTTCGAAACTATTTTTTCTCTACTTTTTCAGATTTTTTAGCTTCGTGAGTTTTTGTCGCTTCAGATTCAACAACTTCATTTGCTTTTTTCGTAAATTCAGCAGTTGCTTTTTTCATTTCTTCACGACTTCGGTACCAGTAAGCTACAGCACCAGTAATCGCCATAATCGCAATCACCATCATTGCAGCTTCAGCAGGACCAGTATGTGGTAGTTCACTTGGAACTTCAGCACATTTTGGATCATTAGCTGCAAGGTTTTCAAGACCCGTAATCTTACATTTATCATTACAATTTGGGTCATTC
Organism: uncultured Saccharimonas sp. (SeqCode); assembly: GCA_963522115.1. Taxonomy (GTDB): domain Bacteria; phylum Patescibacteriota; class Saccharimonadia; order Saccharimonadales; family Saccharimonadaceae; genus Nanogingivalis. The sequence continues at coordinate 8,930 of CAUQWN010000004.1, forward strand.
TTCTTTAAGTTTCCTTTTCCAGGAATTTCACAAAATTCTTTGCGTTCTTGCGGTGTACAATTTTTTTGCACAGTTACAGTTGCTTTATCAGACTTTCCGCCGTTTTCAGTTAAAACTTGAGCCGTATTTGTGATTGTATTGTTTCCACAAATTAATTTTGAAGCATCAATTTTTGCACGGAAGGTTAGCGTTGCAGAACCGCCAAACGAGTAATTGCCAATGTTAACTCCAGATTTTACAACATTATCACTCAAGATTTTACCAGCAGCATCTGATGGAGTTGTAATTCGAGTTGTTCCAGGAACAAGAACTAATCCAGCAGGAAGTAAATCTTTAATATTTACATTATTTTGTGAAATTGTTCCAGTGTTCTTATAAGTGATTTTAAACTCAACTTCATCATTCAAACCGATATTTTGATTTTTTGCAAAATTATTTACACCAGCTTTCGAAACTGTTTTAGTTGTTTCGAAATCTGCAAAATCTGCTTTAAATCGATAAGTTATAACACCTGAATATTGGTCACAGCCAGGAAGTATTCCGTTTAAGCTATCATAACCAAGGTTTGTACCAGAACCGAATAGATTTCCTCCATTCAAGATTTGACCATTTACTGCACCTTTTGTTGTAATTTTAGCTGATCCTTGGATATATCTCAAAGCAACATCTCGCGAAGGAGAACGCAAAACAGCTTGGTCCCAAACTTTTTGTGGTCGGGCGTTTCGAGCAATAATTTCTGCCCGCACGAGACCTTCTTTACCTTTCGCAATAGTTGAAGGAACAATTGTGTTAAGTTTTGCGTCTAAAGCAATTCCACGATAGCTATTCTCTTTTGAATTTAAAGAGCTTTTTGCATTATTATGATAATAGATATAAACTTCGTATTCTCGACCAGGTACAATATCAATACTATCAACAAAATTTCCCACGCCAGCTTGACGAACTCGAACGAAATTTCGCTCATCTCCAACGGTTGGATTATTTGTAATAGAGTTAAATGTTACATAGTCGGCAGGATTTTCGGCAGTGAAAGTTTGCCTTTCTGGGCCATAAGCGAAAGCACTTCCGCCTAAAGCTACCGCCCCGATGAGGGCTGCGAATGCCGCAACCCCCAAAGTTTGTAATTTATTTTTTACTAACATTTCTTACCTTTTTTATTTTATTGTTGTGTATTATTTTGATTTGTAGCAGCTGAAGCACCATATGTTTGGTTATAATTTTGTTGAGCTGCCCAAACATTGTTATAATTCACAGTTTCGCCACCAATATTTACAGTTTTATTTTGTACTTGCTCAGCCTCACGAGCCTTAGCTTCGGTTTCAACCTGTGCTTGTTCAGCTTGTTCTGCGGCTTGCGCTTTAGCTTCTGCAGTAGTTTCGCCAGTATATCCAGCTGGTTGTTCACCTATTTTTGAGACATCTATAGATTGACCAACACCTTCAGCTTTTATTTTACCAGTTGCTGTTCTAGGAGTAACTTCAGGATTTATATTATTATTCCTTTCCTCTTGAGAAGCTTCACCTATTAATTCACCTTTATCCATTCTAGTGACCGCATTGTCTATATTATAGATAGACTGATCAGTCTTAAATTTGGTATCATCATGTTTTTCAGGTGGAGTTTCTGGAGTTGGAGGTGTCTCCGGCGTAGTAGGCGGAGTTTCCGGAGGGGTTTCTGGTGTAGGTGCTGGTGGTTTTTCAGTATTTGGGGCTGGTGGAGTACAAGCTTCTTCGAATGGAATTACTGGAGTTGTCCAAGTGTTTGGAACTTCAGCAATCTTCTTCATAACCATTTGCTTACACTGGTCACGAATCAAAATTTGTTGCCCATTTTTCAATTCAACCACACGAGCTGTTCCACCGAACGCACCTTCAGCATGAGCATAGTCTTTATTAGAATTCACAAATAGCGAGTAATAATCACCATCCAAAGTTTGATTTCCAACAACTTTAGCGCCTTCCATATATTTCGAATATGCATCATTCAATTTCTGGAAAGCTGTTTGATCGCCATTCCGAGCAGCATCAACCAAATCGTCAACCTCAGTATTCGAAATTCCAAGCAGATTCTGAGCAGATTCGGCATCGTTCACGAAGAATTGTCCCATATATTCAATATCATCTTCGTTGTGCGATTCAATCATTTTCTTTTGATATTCTTCATTCGAAAGTTTTGAAGTATCCGTTCCGATAGAATATTTGCTCTCTTTTTGATCAATCTTATTATAATCATCATTCTCAGAGTCATATTTACCGTTGTTAAAGTTCTTTTCGCTTTCAATTACAGAACCATCGCTATTGAAGTTTGCAGCTTCATTTAGGCTGTTTGCATGAGCATTACCAGAGAAAGTTTGCTCAGTTCGAGGAGAATTATCACTCGACTTAAGACCTTCGGAAGCTTGTCTTCCAACTCCGAAAATCGTCAGACCAAGCATTCCCAATGCGCTCCATTTCATAACTTTACTTCCAATGAACTTTTTAATTTTCTGGAATCGACCAGCTTTAGATTCGATATTATCATCTTGATCAACAATATTTTTTGCCCTATCGGCTCGTTTTTGTTTGCTAAACGTAAATTCAGCATCACTTAACTCAATAGAATCTTTTTTAGACTCATTTTTTTCATTTGAAGGTTGTTCGATCTGAACCTGAGCATCACTTTTTTTACCAGAGTCTTCGGCTACAAGTCCTTCAACTACACCTTCCTGATTCAGACTCACTATATCTGAACTATTGTTACCAGAATATTCAAGCGCCAATGGTTGATTTTGCTTATCCGCTTCTATTCTTCCTTTAATCTCTGAAAGCTTTTCGGTATACAATTGATTATATTTTGCAAAATCTGCATCATCTGCGCCACCTTTTGCAAATGCCTCTTGTCGCAATTTATCGAGATAATCCAATGAAGAATTTTCTGGATTAAATCCTAATTGCAGTGGTTGATTTGCTTGATTTTCGATATAATCACTTGCATCTGCTTCTGTAATTTGAGTCTCTTGACTTGGTCGAGTTATTCCCTCTAAAATCCCTTTTTCCCTGAAGGTTAGTTGATCGTAAGACTTATTCGCCAAACTTTTATAGAATTCATCTGCGCTGTCAAACCCCATTTCTGTAGCATACTTCCAGTCGGCTTTATTGCTAAAGCCAGCGCTTTCCATCGCTTCTCGCTGAGATCCTGCAGGCAAATCTTCTAATGATACTTCCCAGGCATTTTTAGGTTGCGTATAGTCAACTTCGAGCCTAAGTTTTTCATTACTTAATCCCTCTTTCATTTCTGTCCTTGTTTATTTTTAATTTATTTTACTACCGTATTTTACCACAAGCGTAATAAAAAGTCAACACTTTTTTTAAAAATAAAATCGATATTTCTACCGATTTTATTTTTGCTAGATATTAAGCTGCAATATTTCCAGAAATTGCTCGAATAATGTTTAAAACACGTTTCCCCGTTGGAACTTCTCGGCGAATAGATTTCATTGTGCGAATTTCTTGAACAAGTTCTTCTTGTGTTTTAAATTGATTTTCCCGCAAGCTAAATTTATCTTCACGACCTTCATAAGTTTCGAAGTTTGCGTTATGATGATCTTTGAAATGTATAATATTCGAGCTTTGAGCTTCATCATCTCGCAATAAAAAACTACCCTTTTCACGATCAGCTTTTAGTTCAGCGTGTGCATAGATATTTTTCAGGTGTTCAAGAGCTTCTTTTTTTGAGCTCTCTTGTGCGTCTTTGATTTCTTCTTGTCGTGCTGGGTCCAAGCTTTCGAAAGGACCTAAATTAAAATTTTGAAATTCTTCAGAGCTATCCTTTCGTTCAAGAGATTTTTTATCTTGCTCGTTCGTATTGTAATCGTTTATCGTAAAATTTTCCATTTTTGCCTTTTGATTTTTCATGTTTTTATTTAAAAAATAACTTATGCTTGTATTATAGCATAAGTTATTTTAATTGTCAATATTTTGGTTAAGCTTTTTTAAGTGAAATTTTTACTTCAGAACCTTCAACTTTTACAATCTGAACAAAATCAAGTTCGTCTTCTGAAATTTCAGCCTTTGTGGCCAAAACTTCTTTTGAAATTTCTTGTTCAAATTTCTTGAACGCGTCAAGGACTTCAGTATTTTCAGATGTAAAGTTAAGCTCAATTCGATCATCAACGTTTAGGCCAGCTTTTTTGCGCGCGGCCTGAATGTGGCGAATAATCTCACGCATTAAGCCTTCTGCACGAAGTTCAGGAGTTAATTCAAAGTTGAATTCAACACTCTCACCACCAAACTCAACATTTTTAACGTTTAATTCTTCCATCAAAATTGGCGTAAAATCAAAAGATTTTGCATTTCGTGGAACTTCAACACTAGCTAGTGGTTGGCGAATCTTTACACCATTTTTTGCTCGAAGTGCAAGAGCTTCATTCACATAACCGCGAACTTCAGCCATTTCAGCAAGTAAGCTCTCATCAATCTCGCCAGCTTCTGGCCAATCTTTCAAATGAACTGAGCCATCACCAACCATTTTGTCCCAAAGTTCTTCCGCCAAGAAAGGCACAAATGGCGCAAGAATCAACGCAAGATAACTCAAAACATAGTGGAGCGTTTGATAAGCTTGAAGTTTATCGGTACCATTTTCACTCTTCCAGAAACGACGGCGCGAACGGCGTACAAACCAGTTCGAAGCATCATCTAGGAACGGCAAAACACCTTCAAGTGCGCGCGGAATATTATAAATATTCATATTTTCAGTGATTTCATTTCGAAGTTCATGAACACGGCTCACGATCCATTTATCAAGTGGATTTTCCAGATCTTTTGAAGGATCTTTAAGTTCACCGTTGAATTCCCAACCATCGACACTTGCATACATTGTGAAGAAATCATACATATTCCAAATCATTGAAAGCTTACGCGCAACGTCTGAGACATCCTTATCGTGAAGCGCAAAATCTTCACCATTCAAAAGCGGACTCGTTAGCAACAAAAATCGCAAACTATCGGCTGAATATTGATCCATTAGCTCGTTCGGATCTGTATAATTGCCAAGCGATTTGCTCATTTTTCGGCCATCATTTCCAGCAACAACACCAGTTGTAATCACGTTTTTGAAGGCGTTTTTACCAAACAAAGCAGTGTTTACAGCGTGAACATAATAGAACCACGCACGAACCTGACCAATGTATTCAACAATAAAGTCGCCAGGGAAATTCTTTTCAAACTTTTCTTTGTTTTCGAAAGGATAATGGAACTGCGCAAATGGCATTGAGCCACTTTCGAACCAGCAATCAAGCACTTTATCAATTCGAGTGTATTTTTCGCCATCAATTTCGAAAGTGATTTCATCAACCCAAGGTCGGTGATAATCTTCAAGCTCCACGCCACTCAATTCTTTAAGTTCAGCGTAAGAACCAACCACGCGAATCTTGCCACTTTCAGACTTCCAAACTGGCATTGCTGTCGCCCAAAAACGGTCGCGCGATAAGTTCCAATCTGGTGCAGCTTCAAGATTTTTTTCAAAACGACCATGCTTCAAGTGCGCTGGGAACCAGTTGATGTTTTCATTTTGCTCAAGCATTAATTCTTTTTGCCCTTGAATATCAAAGAACCAGCTTGGGTGTGCACGATACATTAAACGCTGGCCAGTACGCGGATTGTGCGGATATTCGTGCCGAATATAATCAATTTTCCAAACCACGCTACGTTCTTTCAAGATTTTAGCAAGAGGTTTGTTGAATTCCCACACATCTTCACCTGCAAATTCACCATTAACATATTTGCCGTATTCATCTAAAACGTGAAAAACTGGAATTCCATATTTTTTACCAAAGTTAAAATCTTCTTCACCATAAGCTGGTGCGGAATGAACAATTCCCGTTCCACTTTCAAGAGAAACATAATCTGCGCCCCAAAGTTTATAAGCGTTCTCTTCACCTTCACCAGAATATTTCGAATCTTCGAAAAGTGGTTCGTAACTCAAACCAACCAATTCCGCACCATCAATCAAATTAACAATTTCGAAAGGAATCGGCTGCTTTTTCTCATCAACAAAAACTTTTTCGAGTAAATCTTTTGCCAAAATGAAGAATTCATCGCCAACTTTTACTTTTGCGTAGGTGATTTCAGGATTAACGAATAGCCCCATATTTGCCGGCAAAGTCCAAGGAGTTGTTGTCCAGGCGAGCATTGCAGTTTTATCTTTAGAACCTTCTGCATCTTCGAAATCTTTCAACCAAAACTTCACAAAAACGCTTGGGTCGGTCACAGTTTTATAGGCGTCGTTATCCATGGTAACTTCACTTTTCGAAAGTGGAGTTGCCCACGCCGTGTCATACATCAAAACGCGTTCACCTTCGTAAATTTTACCCTTTTCATAAAGAGTCTTGAACGCCCACCAGACAGACTCCATGAAATCTTTATCCATCGTTTTGTAAGCATTTTTAAATTCAACCCAACGGCCAATGCGGTCAATCGTATTTTCCCAAAGTGCTGCATTCGAAACCATGCTTTCGCGCGCAGTTGTGATATATTCGGCAAGCGAAATTTTTTCACCAACTTCGTGCCGAGAAGTGATGCCAAGTTTTTTTTCTACAAAGTTTTCGGCTGGCAAACCGTGTGTATCCCAACCCCAACGGCGTTCAACTCGCTTACCTTTCATTGTTTGATAGCGAGGAACGGCATCTTTTACGATTGAGCTAAGAAGCGTTCCGTGGTGCGGCACACCAGTGATAAAAGGAGGACCATCATAAAACACGAAGGTGTTATCTTCGCTACGATTTTCGACTGATTGCTCAAAAGTTTTTTCTGCCTTCCAGCGCGCCAAAACATCGGCTTCATATTCTTTTGCTCGTCTTCTTGAATTTGCTTGAAATTTCATTATTTTTTATTATCCCTTTCCTTAATACTTTTTTTCTGGTTTTCCGATAAATTATTATATAAATCATCTATTTGTTTTTTATCACTTATCAATTTCTGTACAATTATATTTAATAGCTTATACATATATTCAGTAGTTTCTTCTTCTATCTGTATTTCTCCAGGGTGAACAGCATTATTGCCATTAATTCTAATAAGATCTAGGGCTTTCTGAGTAGTTTTATCTACCTCTTTGCTAAGAATTCCAATGTTTTTATTTATATTATTTTTTTCTCCTCCTTCAACGACCTCATTAAGTATTTCTTGAAGTGCTAATCTTAATAATGCAGCGGAAGCTCTTGGAGAATCTTGTAAGATCTGAGCTGACTCTATATATAAGCCTTTAGCTACTTCAGGCATATCTGGGTTAGGATTCTCTACGGTTATTGATCTTGGATATATTATTTTTCGATCATTCCATAAAACCCACTCTTTGCAATGTTCACACCTAGAAGCGCTAAAACTATCGTCCAAATAGGTAATACCCATAAATTTAGGACCAATATACCGGCTATTGATATAATATTTACTACTGTCAAAACTCCTGGACCCAAGAAAACACCACCTCTGCTCAGCAAATACTCCACAACAAGGACAATTAAACGATCTCTTAAAATATTCTGGTATATAATATTTATTATCCATTCCTTCTCCTTTTAAATTAAAAATCACCTCTTTTGAATTCGAGAACCCAGCAAGCTCGGCGATACCATCTCGATTCCAAAAGAAGTGATTCTTTTAGCCCTTAATTTTAGCTTTCACGGAGCCTTCCCGCCCAGTTCTAATCAGTTTTCGAAACCTTTCTTCTGGGAGCTTCGCGGTTGATAGCCGCTCATTCATCAAAATAAAACGCTTTTATGGTTTTATTTTATCAAAAATTAAAGATATTTTCAAGCTTTTAAGTGTTTTATTTACTGGTGTAATGTTGATATTTTTATTTTTTATCACAACTGGAGCAAATTATATAATTGCCCAACAATTTAGGATATGGTCAATCTCAATACAATACACTTGAATAGTAAAAACACGCTAATTTTTTAGCTTAGCGTGCATAGTATGCGACTTCATCAAATAATGGCAAAGGTCGCCCGCGCCAAATCTGTAAAAGTCGGCCATCATCGGCGATTGCTAAGATTGTCGGATATTCAACAATATCATAAGCTTGCAAGAAAAATTGATCTCTACCATCATCTGGGTTCATTTGCTCAATTTCGAGCCCAGTTTGCCTTTCAAAATCATCAATATATTCTCGAACTTCACGGCCATGATCGCTAGCATCTCTATAAACTACTACAATTCTCATTTTCTTCTCTAACCTTCAATAAAATCTCTTCGAAATCTTCAACTGTTTCAAAACCATTAAAAACACTTGCGAAACGAATGTACGCAACTTTATTCATCTCAAACAAGACCGAAAGAACCGTTTCGCCAATCTGGTGTGAAGAAACTTTACTTGATTTTTGAAGAAGTTCATTCTCAACGCGATTAATAATTTCTTCAACTTGAAGATCAGAAATAAACTTTCCAATTGAACGAATAATTGAGCTTTTAAGCTTTTCACGGCTAAAATCCTCACGACCACCGTGTGACTTCATCACAACAATTCGTGGTTTTTCGATCCGCTCATAAGTGGTAAAACGAGTACCATCTGGCGCAACTCGGCGACGGCGCACGGATTGGCCGTCAACCGACATTCTACTTTCCAAAACTTTTGTTTCGTCAAGTTTAAATTCCATTAATCTTCCTTTTTATTACGTTTTCGGCGTCGCAAAAATGCAGGAATATCGCTTTCGTCCTTTTCTTCTTCGTCTTGAGCCCAAATATTTTTAGTTTCGATATCACTAGCAAAATCTTCGGCTGAAGTTTTTTCTTCATTATTTAATTCCATATCAATTGCGTTCGAAATTGTATGGTTGATTTCTTGCGCTTTAGTATGTTCATCTTCAAGATTAAAAGTTTTCGAAACGGCACTTTCGAGCGAATTTACTATAGGTTCATTATAATCACGGTCAAAACCAGTTGCAACAACTGTGATAATCAATTCATCTTCAAGCTCAGGTTTAAGTGTTGCACCAAAAATAATATTCGCATCCGGAGCAACGGCACCAGTAATAATTTCAGCCGCCTCTTGAATCTCGCTCATACTCATATCATAACCACCAGCAACGTTGAATAGAACACCACGTGCGCCATCAATAGAAACCTCAATCATTGGACTTTCGATAGCTTGTTCGGCAGCTTTTTGAGCACGATTATCACCACTCGCACGGCCAATTCCCATCAAAGCAGAACCAGCATTGCTCATAATTGACTTAACATCTGCGAAATCAAGGTTGATTAAGCCGTGCTCAGTAATAAGTTCGGAAATACCCTGAACACCTTGCCGAAGAACATCGTCAGCAATTTTAAAAGTTTCAAGAAGCGGCAAATTCCTATCAACAGTTTGAAGAAGACGATCATTTGGGATTGTTATTAAAGTATCAACCGCAGCGGCAAGCTTTTCAATTGCCCAATCGGCATTAGTTTTGCGCTTTGCGCCTTCGAAAGTGAATGGACGTGTTGCAACACCGATAACTAAAATTCCCATTTCACGAGCAATTTCAGCCACAACGTGACCAGCTCCAGAACCAGTTCCACCACCAGCACCAATGGCGATAAACACCATATCGGCACCATCAAGAGCCTCGCGAATTTCTTCTCGAGATTCAAGAGCGGCACTCTCACCGACAATAGGATCAGCACCAGCGCCTAGACCATTTGTAGTTTCACGACCAAGGTGGATTTTCTTGTCAGCCTTTGATTTATATAAAGCTTGAGCATCAGTATTCATCGCAATAAACTCGATGTTGTTCAAACCAACATCTTTCATTCGATTGACGGCACTTCCACCGGCACCACCGATACCTACAACTTTAATTTTAGCAAAAGTTTGAACTTCATTTGGTATAATTTCTGGCATTTCTTCTCCTTAATCTACTCCCATTATATCACTTTATTGTTTTTTCTTGAACAATTTTGCAAAAAATCCGATTTTTGCTGGCTCTTCATCTCTATAACTATTATATCTCGAAGTATTATCGCGCATTTCGATTAACAAACCGACTGCAGCAGAATACTCGAGCATTTTAATCTTTTCAGAAACCGTATTATCAATTCCATTTTTACTAATCTGTACTGCAAGCTGAAGATATTTTTTCGCAAATGTATCAATTCCTTTAAGAGCTGCTCCACCCCCAGTTAGTACAGCGCCGCCAGGTAATTGATTCTCAAGGCCAGACTTTCGAAGGACCTTTCGAACTTCCTCAAAAATTTCTTCAACTCTCGCCTCAATAATTTCATCAATTTCTTGCGTATTAAAGCTGTAATGTTCACGACCATGTTTTACAACAATGTCACTATTGTCTTCTCTTTCGAAGGCAAAACCGTGCTTAATTTTAATTTCTTCAGCAACTTCTGGAGAAACTTTTAGCCCAATCGCAAGATCGTTAGTAATATTTATTCCTCCGAGCGGAATATTTTCAATGAATTGTAAATTGCCGTCTTCGAAAACCACAACACCGGTCGTTGAAGCTCCCAAATCAACAACAACAACGCCATTTTCTTTTTGATTTTCAGTTAGCACAGCCTGAGCTGAAGCTACTGCGCTTGGAATATATAAATTCGAAGAAATATCAAACCGTTCTAAAATATTTTCAACATTTTCAACTTGTATTCTTGGTGCAGAGATTGCGTTTCCGTAAACCTCAAGCCGTGTTCCAACCATTTCGAAAGGATCAGCAATCCCTTCTTGATTATCAACATTATAATAATAAGGTATAAACTTCAAAATTTCTCGATTTTCTGGGATTTTGCCGATCAATGCAACATCTTCAACTCGGTCAATATCCTCATCACCAACCAAGCCTTTTTCCGAGTTAACTGCAACCATTCCGTCTACTTTTGTACTCAAAATTTGCACGCCATTAACGCTCACAGCCGCTCTTTCCGTTTTATAGCCGCTCATGCGTTCAGCTTCAGCAAGAGCTTTATCGATCGCACGATAAACATTTTCTGGATGTGTGATAACACCTTTTTTAAGTCCAGAATTTTCAGCCGATCCAAGCCCCAAAATATTTGGTGAACCATCTCTATCAAAGTTCGCAATAAGCACGCGAACCTTGCTTGTTCCAATATCTATTCCTACCACATATCGAGAATTCTCATTCATAGTTCTATTATACCGTTAATGCTAATTTTTAGCAAGAGTAAAAATAATAAAAACCAACAAAAATTTATATTTTTATTTCAAAGCAGAATATAAAAATAAAAAAGCACCCTCGCAGTAGATGGGTGTTTTTTTCAAAAAATAATTTCTGGTGCTGGGAGAAAGATTCGAACTTTCGAAGGCATCTGCCGACAGATTTACAGTCTGTTGTGTTTGACCGCTTCACTATCCCAGCATTCAACTCTTGTATTAAAAAATACTTGGAGCCACCTTTCGGATTCGAACCGAAGGCCTGCTGTTTACAAAACAGCTGCTCTAACCAGCTGAGCTAAGGTGGCACAACCAAGTATATTAACAATTATACACGAGCCTTTTCAAAATTGCAAGCACTTTTTTGATTATTTTTCTAAAATCTCAATCGTCGAATCTATAATCTGAAAATCTGGTAAAAAATGGGAGATTTTTTTGCGAATCTTAGTAGCTCTTGAAATATCGCTCACAAAAATTCTTGCCGTAAAAATATGTTCCGCTCCATCAAGGCTCCAAAAATGAATATTTTCAATTTTCAAAACACCTTCAACCGCTAAAATTTGCTTTTTAATTTTGTTCAAATTTTTTATACTTGGCGCACGTTGAGTTAAGATCTTCAAAACTCCCCAAGCATTCGAAATCGCTCCCCAAGAAATAAATAATAAAATACATAAACTTGCCACACGATCGAGTATATGAAGACCCGAAAATGAAATTAAAACAGAGGTGATAAATGTTAAAATCCAACCAAGTAAATCTTCAATTAAGTGAAGTGAAACCGTTCGGTCAAGAATATTTTTCGAACCATGTAAGCGTGTTGCAGCAAATAAATTCACTAAAATCCCCACAATTGAAACAATCATCAACCCCGGAACATTCACATATGGATGAACGTGTGGAAAAGTAAATTCATAATATACAGAAATTGCCATTGTGTATGAAAGCCACAAAATTACACCAGCATTCAAAAGAGCCCCGAGCGCTGCAAATCGTTTATAGCCATAGCTCATCACAGAAGTTGGTTTTTTCTTGCTTAGTTTATTTAAAATTAATGTAATCGTAAGCAAAATTGCATCACCTAAATCGTGAACAGCATCAGCCGAAATCGCCGCCGAACTAAAAAGTGTGCCAAAGAAAAACTCCGCAATCGAAAAACCCAAATTTAAACCAATAGCCAGCGGAAGATTACTTGATTTTTTATGATTGTGTGCCATTCCAAAATGAGCGTGCACTTGTTTGCAAGCATTTTTCTCTTTCGAAAATTTAGCTTTCCCTCCCATTTTTCGAAATTTTATTCTAAAGTAAGAATTTCTGCTCCATCTTTTGTGACCAAAATGGTGTGTTCAAAATGCGCTGAAAGTGATCCGTCTCTCATTAAAACATCCCATTTACTATCTGTTCCATTGAAAATTACATCACCCTTGCCTAGTGAAGTCATTGGCTCGATGCAAAAAGTGTCGCCCTCTTGAAAAACTACACCTGTACCAGCTTTACCGTAGTTTGGAACTTCTGGCGCCATATGCATTTTTAAGCCGACACCATGGCCAACCAATTCCCGAACATTACCGAGTTTTGATTTTTTTAGCGATTTTTCAACTGCCGCACCAATATCACCAGTTTTCACACCAGGCTTAACAACAGCGATTCCAGCTGAAAGTGCCTTTTTAGTATCGTTCAAGAGATGTTTAACTGCTCCTTTTGGCTCTTCACCAATCACGGTTGTCGTGGCGGAATCAGTCATCATTCCCTTAAACTCAATTACCATGTCAAATTTTACCACATCGCCTTTTTCGAAAGGGGTATCATTTGGTGCACCGTGAACAACGCAATCATTCACCGAAATGCAAACTACACCAGGAAAATTTACATCCGGCGTTAAATATGCAGATTTCGCGCCATATTCTTTAATTTTTTTTCGCGCAAAAGCATCAACTTCAAGGCCAGTCGTGCCAACTTTCGAAAATTCCGCAAGCTCACGCAAAATTCGCGCGAGGATTTTTCCGCCCTCACGCATCGCCTGAATCTGCGCTTCAGTTTTATTGCCAGTAATTAAATTCCGCACGATTCAATTTCCTCCATAATACGATCATGAACTTGACCAACCGTACCAGTTCCATCAATATGAGCAATTCTCACACCATTTTCATTAAAATAATTTAAAACTGGGTACATTTCTTGGCGATAAATTCGAAGTCGTTCATCAATAACTTCTGGCGTGTCATCAAGTCGGCCACGAATTTCAAGCCGACGCATCAATTCACTTCGTGGAACTTCCAGAACAATCACCAAATCAACATTTCGGCCATGATTTTGCTTATTTTCAATCAGCCATTTTGCCTGAGCAAGCTGACGTGGGTATCCATCGAGAATAACCTGTTTAACATTTTTACTATTTGCACGATTAAGAGCTTCACCCATAACGCGATTAACAATTTCTGGGTCGACTAGTTTTCCCGTGCTCATTCGTGCAAGAAGTTCAGGATCTTTACTATCACGCAAAAGCTGACCAGCGCCAAGCCAGCGCCAATCGTTTCGTGCTGCTAACAGATTACCTTGAACACTTTTACCAGCACCTGCTGGACCAAAAAATACAATCATTAAATTCCTTTTGTTTTTAAATTATATACTTTTATATTATAGCATAAAAATTTAAAAGTTAGAAATCTTGACAATAATTAGCTCCTCTATTATACTTAGCTTCACCAAGACCTTCAAGATAGCCAAAAATAGCAACGCTTCCTTCTTTCTCTTCTGGAATTAAACCACCCCATTTTTCATTAGTTTTATTAGTACACTTCGCTCCAATCATTATAAAAGCTATGTTCTCATAACTTTTTTCAGAGCCATTGCTATAATTAGTCATAGGCGTAAAAGAGTGCCTTCCATTATGCCCATCACCAACATAATCCTTCCAATGAAAATCACCTTTATGCGTTATCGTATACCCATCAATAATATTTGTTTCTTTTAAATATTGAGCTAAAACACCTTTTCCAATTGGAGAAATATCACCAGTTTGCTCACCAACCTTTTCGAAAGTTGGAAATTCACCTTTGTTATTCGACTTATATGTTTGTATTGCTGAAGCAATCGTAGAATAATCTTGCTTTCGAGCCGTATTTCGCTGATTCCGCTGCAAAGCCGGCAACCCAAGAAATATCATTAAAAATATCAATCCAGCAATTGCGAGTACTAGAACAACTTCAATAATTGTAAAACCCCTATAAAGATTATGCTTTTCCATAACACTATTATAGATTGTTCTCACCATAAAATCAATAGAGAACTACCCAAAAATGGATGGTTCTCTATTCTTAATTCAATTCCTCTTTCACAATTTTCGCCAAAACCGCACCATCAGCAGAATTACCAAATTTTGCTTTCATTTTACTGATAATTGCGCCCATTTGTTTAATCGAAACTTCACCCATTGCTGAAATTTCAGCTTTCACAGCTGCACGAATTTCTTCCTCACTCGCCATTTCCGGCAAATATTTCGAAAGAATTTCAGCTTCTTTTAATTCATTTTCAGCACGTTTGGCATCTAGTAAATTCGCAGCTTCTTTGCGCTTTTTTACTTCTCGTGCAACCAAAGTTTCAATTTCAGCATCATTTAAGCCTTCTTCACGCTTACCAAGTTTTACTTCTTCGTCCAAAATTGAAGCTTTCAAGCCTCGCAAAACTGTAGTTTCGAAAGCATTTCGGGCAAGCATTGCAGTTTTTAAATCAGCATTAATTTGTTCTTTTAACATTCTTCCTCCTTTTTAAAATAAAAACTAGCCTCTCGGTTGGGATTTAGGTTTTTGTTCTTCATAAAACAAATCTCCTTTTCCTCTATTTAAATTCCAGACACCTTTGTGTTTAGGTTTTGACCCCCAATATTTCAAGTCATCGATATAAAAGTATTTACCTTTATGCCCATAAAAATATTCAGTTTCTCCATACCTCTCGATTATTTCTGCGAGCCTTTCTAAATCCTTATCTTCACCGTTGTTTTTGCTCAGTGCGTATTCGTGTGGTGCTGTTTTAGCATAAGTTTTTGCGAAAATCCACTCATACTTTTCTACAATACTGCGAGCTTCTGCCACTATCTGTTCTTTTAGCATTTTCATAATTCCAAAATAAATCCAGCCTTTCGACTGGAATTTATGTTTTTAGCGAATACCAAGTCGCATTTTTTGTGCTTTTTCAGCACGGCGTTGATTTCGAACGATTGCTTTTTTGCGTCGTTCAACCTTACTTAGAGGCTTCGAAAATCGCATCGATGCTTTAGCTTCGCTCAAAACTCCACTTTGTAGAACTTTTCGATTAAAGCGACGAATAATATTTTCGTTAGCTTCTTTCTGGTCTTTCCTTGTTACACTAATACTCATACTGATTACTATTTTACCAAAGTTTTTTTAAAAAAGCAAGCAGAAAATAAAATTGCTCAATTTTAGATAATTTTATTAAAATTATTTTAATTTTGCTTGTTCTCGATAAAAATCAATCCAAATTTTTAACAGCCTGTCTTCTGAATAATACTCTGAAATTTCTTTCGACTTCACTTTAAATTCTTTTAATTTTTCTGGATTTTTCGAAATATCTTTAATTACTTCATTCATCTCTTCGAAATCTTTACCGCAAAGATATTTTCCTTCAAGAATATTTTTATACAAATCCAGATCTCGTAGCATTATTGGCGCCCCGCAACTAGCTGCTTCTAGAATAGACATCGGGAAAAGCTCAGCATAACTTGGCAAAAGAAATAAATCACAGCTTGCATAAAACTTTCGAATATCTTCGCGCGGTACAATTCCTAAAAATTTCAAATTTTTTGGTGGGTTTTCAACTATTTTTTTGTAGCGCTCATAACCGCTGGTAATTTTTCCGAACGAAAAACCACCAGCCCAAACAAATTTAACATTGGGATTATTTTCTGCTAATTTTACGAAATCATCAACGCCTTTCCGCTGCTGAACTTGACCAACTCCAAAAACCACAATTTCATCTTTTTTCCAACCTTGTAATTTTCGAAATTTATCTCGTTCTTCTTCACTCAAAGGCGACCACTTATCTTTTGCAACAAAGTTTGGAATATAAGTTATTTTTTCTTGGTCAATACCAATTTTAACTAATTCTTCTTTAAAATCTGGATTCACAACCACTAAATGATCCATTTTATCATAAAATTTAATCAGATATTTTTTTACAATTTTTTCAGCAATTGCCGGCATATCTAAGCTACCATCAAGAGTGTCGGGAATCAAGTGAACATAGCCAATTCTGCGGCCAGTATATTTTTTAAACTGTGCAGCTAAATAAAAATGCGGGTCAATAGTGTGAAAATGCGTAATATCTGGATTTTTCGCACGAAGTGTTTTAGTAATTTTCAGCTCACTCTTTGCTCGATTTTCAAGAAGATTCATTAGCTCAACATAAGCGCCGCCAACACCTTGGCCAGCAACCTTATCTGCAGAACTCATCATATTCACATGGATTTTATTCATAGGCCAATTATACACGCTTTCTCTCTAAATGTAAAATCTGCCCTTCAACATTTTTTTGCCCTTGCCATTCGTTCAGACCAAGTGAAAAAACCACATTAATCTCTTCACCAATTTCAGCAAAAAATTCTTCTGGCGCATTGAATTTTAACATTTTAATTTCATTCTCGCCGTCTGTTAGAGTCAGTTTTAAATGCTGTTTTTTATCGCCCATTTCTTGCCGAGCTATAACTCGCACCTTTTTAATTTCGAAAGTTGGTTCTTCATTTCCCTTTCCAAAAGGCTCAAGCGCTGTAATTTTTTCAAAAAGCTCCAACGAAATTGGTGAAAAATCTTCAAGCTGAATATCCACTTTTGGCAAAAGATATTCAAGCTGATTTTTTAGATTAAGTGAATCATAAAAATTGTTCACGATTTTTCGAAATTCATCAATTTTTAAAGTTGGAAGAGTTACACCGGCTGCGGCATCATGACCACCGCCCTTAATAATGATTTCGCGCGCTTTATCAACTGCTTGACTTGCCGAAAACCCACCAAAACTACGCGCCGAACCTTTTGCAATTTCACCCTCAATTGAAATTACAAAAACTGGTTTTTTAAAGCGTTCAAGCAAACCACTTGCCACAATTCCAATAATTCCGTCATTAAAACTTTCATCCGCTAAAACTAAAACTTTATCATTTTCGAAATCCTTAGCTTTTTGAATTGCAATTTCGAGCGCTTCATGTTGAATTTTACGGCGTTTTTTATTTAAATCATCAAGATTTTTAGCTTTTTCGAAAGCCACGAAAGCATCGTTTTCAAGCATTAAATCCAGAGCCTTTTCAGCAGTTTCGAGCCGGCCAGCCGAATTGATTCGCGGGCCAATGATAAAACCAAGTGTTGAACTTTTTGGCTCTTTCACGCCAGCTAGTGCAAGCATCGATTTTAAACCAGCTCGGCGAGTTTTCGAAAGGACTTTTAGCCCCCAAAAAATATTTTGGCGATTTTCGATGGTTTGCTCCATAATATCACAAACCGTGCCAAGCGCTACCATATCAAGAAACCATTTTTCTTGACCAAGAGGCAAACCGTCAAGTTTGGTTTGTAAAGCTTGAACTAATTTAAAAGCCACACCAACACCTGCGAATTTCTCAGCCTGCGGATATTTATTTTCTTTTCGGCGCGGGTTTACAACTGCCACTGCATTCGGCTGGACTTCGGCGATATTATGATGATCGGTCACAATTGTATCAATTCCAAAACCTTTTGCAAAATTAATTTCAGCGTGATTTAAACTTCCACAGTCAACCGTTAAAATTAGATTCGTTCCGCGTTCTGCTAAAATTTTAACGCCACGCTCATTCATTCCGTAGCCGTCTTTAAAGCGATCTGGCAAAAAATAATCTACATTCTTAAAGCCAAAACTTTCGAAAGCAGTTAAAATCACAGTTGAAGCTGAAACACCATCAACATCATAGTCGCCATAAACAGTGATTTTTTCTTGATTTTTATGAGCAGTAAGTAATCGCTCAACCGCCTTTTCCATATCGGGCAATAAAAAAGGATCGTGCTGATTATCGTAATCTGGGTTCAGAAAAGCCTCACGATTCTCTTTCGAAATTCCACGATTCTCTAAAATTTGTTCAAAAATTCGCTCCACCACTTTTTTAAAAAACCTACCTTTTTACAGATTTTTCAATATAATTTCTAGAGCGCGAAACACTATTTTGCTCGCGAACTTTCACTACAATTGATTGAAGTTCAGAAAAAAATAAAAAATTCGTATTTGCAAAATAAGTGTATGTATTCTTTTTCTTTTCTCTATACAAAAAACCAACTTTTTCAAGCTTAGCGAGCTCACGCTGAATATTACCTGGGTCTTCTTTTAAAAGTTTTGCGAGACCGCGAGAATGCATTTTAATTACAGGATACGTCACGAAAAACACAACAATTTTTCGCTTTACTCGTGATGTAATAAAAATGTCTAAATCTACCATATACTCGCCTTTTCGTATTTCTATTTTACAAAATTTTCAATATTTTCGCAAGGCTTATTTTAGCATAAAAATATTTTATTTTTCGCTATTTTTGATGTAAAATAAAATATATGGAATTCTATTTTGAAGTCGCCCCAACAAAAATTGTTCGCTCAAATAGCGAAGTTTTTACTTATGCTTCAAAAGAGAAACTTAAAATTGGCCAGATTGTTGAAATTCCCGTTGGTAAAAAAAATATGACTGGCATAGTTTGGCGAGAAGTTCAAAAGCCAGATTTTGAGGCTCGTGAAATTACAAAAAATATAGAAAAAATAGCAATCCCTAAGCATTTAATTCAGCTTTCAAAATGGATGAAAGAATATTATGGCACTCCACTCTCACAAGTTTTGAGTGGAATTTTACCAAATGGTGTTAATAAAAATCGGCGTTTTTCGAAAACTGAAAAAAATAAAATAACAGATAAAAAACAAACTAGTTGTTCAAATTTTTTATACACAGCTCAACAAGAAAAAGCCATCAATAAACTTGATAAAATAAATTCAGGAACAATCCTTTTGCACGGAATTACGGGCTCCGGAAAAACTTCAATTTATATTAACCAAGCAAAAAAAACTTTGCAAAATCAAAAATCGGTAATAATTTTAGTGCCAGAAATCGCCCTAACTTCACAATTAGTTTCTAATTTTGAAAAGCATTTTGAAAATATTAAGATTATTCATTCACACCAAACCGAATCAGAACGCCATAAAACTTGGCTAAAAATTTTGCACGACAAAAACCCGCAAATTATTATTGGGGCTCGCTCTGCACTTTTTGCGCCAGTTCGAAATTTAGGTTTAATTGTAATTGATGAATGTCATGAGCCAAGTTTTAAACAAGATCAAACACCAAAGTATTCCGCATTACGAGCGAGCAGTTTTTTGGCTTCGAAATTTAATTTTAAAGCAATTTTTGGTTCAGCAACGCCGCTTGTTGAAGATTATTTTCTGGCAGAAATTTCAGCAAAAAACGGTGGAAATGAAATCATAAAACTAACTGAACTTGCCAAAAAAGAAGCCAAACCACCAAAAATTGAACTAATAGATTTAACTAAAAAAGATTCAAAATCACACCGATTCTTTTCAAAAAAAATGCTTACCGAAATGGAGCAAACTTTAAATGAAAATAAACAAGTTTTAATTTATCACAACCGCCGTGGTTCAGCGAGCGTAACACTTTGCCACAACTGCGGCTGGACGGCGCTTTGCCCAAACTGCCTCATTCCGCTCACTTTGCATACAGATAAATTTCAACTAGTTTGCCATATTTGTGGACACAAAGAAAGGCCACCAACTTCCTGCCCAGATTGCGGAGAACCAGAAATCATTCATAAAGGTATTGGCACAAAAGCAATCGAAGAAGAGGTTCGCAAGCTTTTCCCAAACAAAAAAATTGCACGATTTGATGCCGACAGTGACAAAAATGAAACTGTTGAAAAGCTTTATCATCAAATTCGAAACGGTGAAATTGATATTATTATTGGCACGCAAGTTATTGCTAAGGGTTTGGATTTGCCAAATTTAAAAACCGTCTGCGTGGTTCAGGCGGATGCTGGTTTGGCTTTGCCAGATTTCACTTCAAGCGAGCGAAATTTCCAGCTTATTTCACAAGTTATCGGGCGAGTTGGGCGACATTCGAATGAGTCAAATGTGATTATTCAAACTTATCAGCCTGAAGCTCCATCGATTCAATTTGGTTTAAAACAAGATTATGCTGGCTTTTATGATTTCGAAATTAAAAATCGCCAAAAACAGAATTATCCGCCATTTGTTTATTTATTAAAACTAACTTGCGTTTATAAAACTGAAATTTCAGCTGTACGAAATGCACAAAAAGAAGCGCGCGAAATTCGCAAAAAGTTTTCGAAAGATGTACAAATTTTTGGCCCGACGCCAGCTTTTTATGAACGCGTGGGCGAAACTTATCGCTGGCAAATTGTCATTAAGAGCAAAAAACGCGCACCCCTTTTAGAGATTGCGCACGATTTTCAAGGCAAGCCACAGTGGCGAGTTGATTTAGACCCACCAGGATTGATTTAATTATCTTTTTTCGAGGTGTTAAAAATATAATTATTTAGATAATATAAAATAGCTTTTCTCGCTTCATTCTTTGTAATTTTGCCAGATTTCATCTTTTCGATATATTCAAGCATAAAGCCAGCTAGCTCGCCAAATTCCACCACGCTTGGCGAAAATTTATTATCAGAACTAGAAAATCCTTGCCCTTCAGAGATTATTCGTCCGTAATAATCTTTCGCAAGATATTCTATACCTTCATAATTATCCGTTTCGAAAAATATCAACGCAAGATAAATCAATGCTGAAAACATTTCCCTGTCATTTTTTGGTTTTATTAGATCTAAAAAATCTGTAATTTCTTTCATGGAATGACTCCTTATACTTTAAAGAGCAAAGATAAATCCGTCTCCGCTAAAATAATCAGTAATGGCTAAAGCATATTTTTTCAAAAAAATATATACTTTAATCGGGCATATCTCTGTCAAAATACCTATCTATCACAGGACCTAACTCTATGTCAAACTCCTTTTCTATATTTGCAGTTATTTCGTCCATATTTACCTCCTAGTAAAACACTAATCGAAACTTCTGCTCCTAATTGTAATGTGCATATGCGTATGTCGTCAAGAGTTTTTTAAAATATCTAGATTTATCGTTTCTTTTCGCTGGTTGAAACGAATTATAACTTTCGGCTTTTCAAAATATTTGCTCTTTACTGTTTTCGAAAAATCTTCACGCAAAAAATCTGAAATTTCATCCAAAATCCGCTCGTCGAAATCACGTAAAATATCACGGTGCGAATAAGTTCCAATTGAAAAATATCCCGTTCGAGAATTCTTGAAATCCCGATTTTTAAAGTGATAAAAACCAAAACTAAAACCAATGAATCGCGAAAGATTTTCAAGCAAAAAATCGCGGGTTTTAGCATTTTCAGATTCAACCGAAATTCGCAAAATATCGCGCCGATTTCTCGGCTTCGAAAGATATTGCGAAGAAAATGCACTCGTTTCGTGAGGTTTAAATCTTAAAATTGGCTTTTCGAAAAAATATTTCGAAGCATGAATTTCATTCAACATTTTGCGAATTTTATTCAAGTCAAAATCATCATCAAATCGCCAAGATTGCTCTTCTGCAAAAATTTGATTAGCGTATTTTTCAATTTCCCAATCTTCAATCTGCAAGTCTTGATCCATAAATTTTTCAAATTCCGAATATATATTTTCATTTTTCGACTTTAAAGATATTTTAGTAATCCCGCCATTAGGCCAAGTGAAACCTAATACCGAATAGTCCTCAAAATAAACCCATCCTCCTTCATACATTCTTCGCCAGAATTCATCCACGATAATGTGTTCATATAAATGCAGAACTTCCCAATATTTATAAGATTTATATATATTCAAAATTAACCTTTCTCTTTAAAATAAAAATAAGCTATATAGCTCGTTAACCTTGAAACTACTTTCTTCGAATATTAGATTTTACCATAATCAAAACTAAAAATCAATGATTTTGTAGCTTTTTTACTCTAAAAATGTTATAATAGAGCTTAATGAAAAAAGAAGATATCATAACCTTACCCAACCAAAATCTGCGCAAAAAATGCGAA
Source organism: uncultured Saccharimonas sp. (SeqCode) (assembly GCA_963522115.1). Classification (GTDB taxonomy): domain Bacteria; phylum Patescibacteriota; class Saccharimonadia; order Saccharimonadales; family Saccharimonadaceae; genus Nanogingivalis. Next base: position 31,191 of record CAUQWN010000004.1, read on the forward strand.
CGTGTGCATGTTATTACAGATGAAGTTCGCCAAATTGTACAAGATATGATTGATGCTAGCCTTGATTGGGAGAATGCTCACCCGCACGAAATTTCAGCCGCAATTGCTGCGCCACAAATTAACAAACTCTACAAAATCATTATTGTTCGAAGTGATCTAGATGACAAAAATAACAAAGAATTTACCGCTTTAATTAACCCCGAAATTACAAAATTCGAAGGAAAAACCGTTGAAGATTTCGAAGGCTGCCTTTCAATTAAAGGAATTTATGGCAAAGTTCCGCGAGCTTCAAAAATTCGTGTTAAAGCGCTTGATATCTATGGAAATGAAGTTAGAATTAAGGCTGAAGATTTTCTTGCCCGCGTTCTTCAGCATGAAATTGACCACACAAACGGTGTTCTCTTTATCGACCACATTCGAGACCAAAAAGACGCATTTTACCGTTTAGATGAAGATGGTGAATTACAGCCATTAGACTACGAGAAAGATATCGAAAATAACTATGATTTATGGGAGGATTTATAGGTGAAAAATCCTATAATTTTCTTTGGTACAGAAGATTTTTCGGCCGTTTCACTCCAAAAACTTATTGATGAAGGTTTCGAAGTTACTGGAATTATTACTAAACCAGATTCCAAAAAAGGTCGCGGCCAAAAACTTCAATCGCCAAAAGTTAAGAAAATTGGCGAAAAGTTTAAAATCCCTGTTCTTCAACCGCAAAAAATGTCAGAAATTACCGATTTCGTTAAAAAGTTCGAAAAACCTGCGGGAGTTTTGGTTTCTTTTGGTCGAATTATCCCGCAAGAAATCATTGATTTATTCACGCCCGCAATAGTAAACGTTCACCCTTCACTTTTGCCAAAATACCGCGGGCCAAGCCCAATCGAGAGCGCAATTTTAAATGGTGATACGAAAACTGGCGTTTCGCTAATGAAACTCTCAAAAGAAATGGACGCTGGCGATGTTTATTCGCAAGAAGAAATTAAACTTTCGAAAACAGAAACCGCTAGCGAGCTTTATGAAATTTGCGGCAAGATTGGTGCTGAAATGTTGGTGCGAGATTTACCAAAGATTATTTCTGGCGAATTAAAAGGTGAAAAACAAGATAGTTCACGAGCTGAATATTGCCAACTCCTTAAAAAAAGTGATTCAATTCTAAATCCAGAAAATCAAACCGCAAAACAAGCAGAACAACAAATTCGAGCTTTCGAAATCTTTCCAAAAAGTAAGATTCAAATTGATGACTATTTAGCAGTTATTAAAACTGCGAAAGTAGTAAATTCAAACCCCAATAATTCACCTTTAACACTTAAATTTGCGGATGGAGAGTTTCTAGAAATAAAAACACTTCTTACGCCAAACGGCAAAGAAACAACTGCGCAGAGCTTTATAAACGGCTATTTAAAATAATTTTACAAAGAAAAAACCGTGTTTAGTTGCACGGTTTTTCGAATTCTAGCTAAAAATTTTATCAATATTAGCTTTAAGTTCGTCTTGCATTTCCTTCATTACGATTGTTGTAATTTGATTAAAATCTGGACGGTTGATTTCAAGCCATTTCATTGAAGCAAATTCCGAAATCGTTTGGCGATTTTCTTGCCCACTATTTTGTTGAGTGAGTGCTATAAATGCACGATCGTTTCGAAAATCTGGCACATTAATCATTAGCCAATTATCTACAAACCCTGGAGCGTCGTCGATAATTTTTTCAAACTCTTCAAGCTTTTCATTCGAAAATCCATCTGTTATGCGCTCGCCAACGCGAGTTTCAAGTTCTTCCTGAACATGTTGTTTAAAAACTGCCGCTTCTTGCGGAGACATTCGTTCAATGCCAATTCCTTCAAAAAATTTGTTGTCTAATTGAAACATTCTCTTTTTCCTTGTTTAATTATTTCTATTTTAGCACAAGCAAAATGTTTTTTCAAATTATTTTATTATATTATCTAGTCTTTAAGTTTACGAGCAACAACTTCACGGGTAAAGAATTCAAGTTTGTCGCCAACTTCAAGCTGGATTTTCTTTTTAGTTTTCAACGAAAGACCACACATTTCACCCTCAATAACATCTTTCGCTTCTTGCTGCTGGCGCTGAACGTGTGAAACTTCTACTTCAGCAATTTGCTCTTTCTTTCGAATTACACGAGCGAGTAATCCAGCATAAACACGGCCTGATTTAACTTCTCCACCAGCAATAATTTCTTCTTTCATTGTGCGAAAAACGCCTTTAACTTCCAGCGATCCAATTTCAGTTTCAACAACTTCTGGTGCAAGAAGTTTTTCCATTTCAGCGCGTGCGTCATCAAGAAGCTCATAGATAACTTTATAAATTCGAACTTCAACGCGGTCACGAGTAGCGATTTTTTTGATTGCAGGTGGAAGTTCAACGTTAAATCCATAAATAATTGTTTTTTCACCAGCAGCAGCTAAGTGAATGTCATTTTCAGTAATGTTTCCAATTCCGCTACTTACAACATTTAGGTTAACTTCACCACCAGTTTCAATCAAACGCAGACTGTCCGAGACAGATGTAAGCGAACCTTGAACATCGGCCTTAATTACGATATTGAAATCTTCAGCATCATGTTTCTGGTTCATCATTTTTAATAAATCTGCACCAGTAACGTTGGCGGTTGCAGCATTCTGAGCAGCCTCAATTTTAGCTTTTTGAGCAAGATTTCGAGCTTCTTTCTCATTCTTCACTACTTTAAAAACATCACCAAATTGCGGTAGCTCTTTGAAGCCAGTTACAGTTACGGGAGTTGAAGGGCCTGCAGATTTAAGAGCTTCCCCTTTATAGTCTTGAAGAGTTCGAACTTTTGCGTAAGTTGTTCCAGCGACTAAAAATCCACCTTGTTTTAATTCTCCATGTTCAACAAGAAGAGAAACAACTGAACCTTTCCCAACCTCCATATGTGATTCAATCACCAAGCCTTCAGCAGGAATATCAACATCAGCGCGCAATTCCTCTAAATCAGCAGTTAAAATAACCATATCAAGAAGGTCATCAATCCCATCACCATTTTTCGCTGAGATTGGCACCATAGTAACATCACCACCCCACTCCTCTGGCATCAATCCACGTTCAGAAAGTTCTGCCATTACGCGATCTTTGTTTGCAGTGTCTTTATCCATCTTATTGATTGCAACAACAATTTTTGCGTTGGCATTTTGAGTAAATCTAATTGCTTCAACAGTTTGAGGTTTAACACCGTCATCGGCCGCAACAACAATAATCACAACGTCAGTTAAAGTTGCTCCGTGTTGGCGAAGTGCCGCAAAAGCCTCATGCCCTGGCGTATCAAGAAGTGTAATTTTTCGGCCTTTTCTTTCAGTTTGATAGGCTGAAATATGCTGAGTAATTCCGCCAGCCTCGCTAGAAACAGTTTTTGTACCGAGAATCGTATCAAGAAGTGTAGTTTTTCCATGATCAACATGTCCCATCACCGCCACAATTGGTGGCCGAGGTTTCGCATTCTCTGACACTTCATGCAATTTATTTAAGCGAGAAGTCACCTCGTCTGCTTTAGCTTTCTTTTTAAGTTCAACATCTTTTAAGCCAAGTTCTTCAACTACAATCACAGCAGTTTCGAAATCAATTCGTTGATTAATAGTTGCAACAATTCCATTCTTAAAAAGCTCACCAATCAAAGTTGTAACAGGGAGATTTAAAGCTCCAGCTAACTCATCAACAGTAATTGAATCTGTGATATTTACAATTTTCTTCTGACTCATACAACCTCCTCTGGTTTTTTATTTTTCTTAAGCTGAAGTTCGGAAACCGATCTCGAAACCGATTTCCGACTATTCAGCGCAAGAATAATTTTGAATTATTTTGCAAGGCTAAGAGAGATTTTTCGATTCTCTTTATCAATATCAATAACTACAAATTCTTTACGCTCATTTAGAGTAAAGATATTTTCTGGGTTGATATCGTTTCCTTTACCAAGTTCTGAAACATGAACAAGAGCTTCAATTGCTGGGCTGATTTTTACGAAAGCACCAAATGGCGTAATTCGTGTTACAGTTCCTTCAACACTTGAACCTTTTTTAAATTGCTCAACTTCTGAAAGCCAAGGGTCTTCAGTTAGTTGTTTCATTGAAAGGCTTAGGCGATCTTTATCGATTGCGATAATTTTTGCCTTAATTGTATCACCGATTTTTACATAATCTTTTGGATTATTTACGCGTTCCCAAGAAATTTCAGAAATATGAACCAAGCCTTCAATTCCTTCAATATTTACAAAAACGCCAAAATCTACAACACCAGTCGCAACACCTTCAACTTCATCTCCAATTTTCAAGCTATCAAATCGTTCATTTAAACCGTCTTTAATAGCTTCTTTTTCACTAAAGATAAGTTTATTGGTTTTGCGATCCGCATCAAGAATTCGAACGTTGATTGGCTTATCAATAAGCGCATTCAATCGGCTCAAAATCTCATCTTTGTCGCTTGCACCAACGCGCGGGTAGTGTTCTGCTGAAAGTTGAGAAACAGGCAAGAATCCGCGAATTCCTTCATATTCAACTAGCAAACCACCTCGGTTAGCATCAAATGGAATAATTTCGATAATTTCACCATTTTCCATTTTTTCGATAACTTCTTCCCAACCGCGATCTTTTGCAGCTTTTCGAAGAGAAAGCAACGACATTCCGTTGTCCATTTCAGTATCAACAACGCTTGCTGTTACTGTTTCACCTTCAACAAGGTTTTTTGAATGACCAGCTTCTCGGCGAGGAACAAATCCAACACCTTTCGCTCCTAAGTCAATTAAAATCTCGTGTTTGCGAACTGAAAGGATTGTTCCTTCAACAGTTTCGCCTTGATTTAGTTGGTTTGCGCTCTCTGGAGCAGACGCCAACAATTCGTCCATTGTTATTTTTTTGGCTGTTGCCATTAGTCTTTAAGACTCCTTCCTTAATTGTATTTCTTTGAACATAGCTAAAATTAACCTGCCCAATAGATTGCTACCATTTTAACATTTTGAGCTAAAAAAATCAAGCGTTTTAAAAGGTTGAATTTTTATTTTTTTCATCGTAAAATAGAGTTATGATTATTGCAATTGATACGGGTGGAACAAAAACTTTATTGGCGGGATTTTCGAAAGAAGGCAAACTTTTAAAATCTTTCGAATTTCAAACGCCAAAATCTCAGCAAAAATATCTTGAAATTATTGAAAAAGTTATTAAAAAAGAATTTTCGAAACAACTAAAAGCGGGTGAAATCCAAGCAATTTCTTGCGCCGAACCTGGAATTATTGAAAACGGCATAATTTTGTGGGCGAAAAATTTACGCTGGCAGAATTTTAACATAAAAGCCGAATTTTCAGAACTCTTTCCGAATATTAAAATTTTAGTTGAAAACGATGCCAATCTTGCTGGACTTTTCGAAAGTAAAAAGTTCAAAAATAAAGCTCAAAATATTCTTTATGTTACACTTTCAACGGGAATTGGTTCAGGCATAATAACAGATGGAAAAATCAATCAAGGTCTAAAAAATAGCGAAATTGGGCGAATCCCAATTGAATTTGATGGCCGAGTGCGAGAATGGGAAGAATTTGCAAGCGCACGGGCTATTTTTAATGTTTATGGTAAATATGCGAGTGAGATTTCAAAACCACGACAATGGCAAAATATTGCCGACAGAATTTCGCGCGGATTTTTAGTACTAATTCCAATAATTCAGCCAGAGTTGATTATTATTGGTGGAAGCCTTGGTGAAAACTTTAAAAAATTCGATCTTTTTCTAGAACAAATTGTTCGCGAAAACCTGCCCGAAGGAATTTCCTGCCCAAAAATTGTTCAAGCTCAAAAACCGCGCGAAGCAGTGATTTATGGCTGTTTTGAATCTGCAAAAGAGGCGTTGAATTTTTAATGAATTTGGAATTTGTTGAAAAATTACGCAAAGACTTTCCTCAATTCAATTTCGAAGAAAGCGATGATTTCTATTGGTCGAAGAAAGAAAATACAATTTTTTTCGAACCAGAATCTTCAAATTTTCATCTGTTAATTTTTCATGAATTAGCTCACGCACTGCTTGGTCACGAAGATTTTTGGCTTGATATTGAACTCCTTAAGATGGAGTCCGAAGCTTGGGAACTCGTTCGGAATAACCTTACAAGTCAATATGGATTTTGTTTTAACTCGAATTTAGCTGAGAGCAAGCTTGACACTTACCGAGATTGGCTACATAAAAGAAGCCTCTGCCCAAAATGCAAACTAAATGGTTTTCAACAAAAAGATTTAACATATAAATGCCCCGCTTGCGGAACTATCTGGAAAAATAATGATTCTCGTTTTAAAAGTTTGCGGCGAAAAATAAAATAAAATAAAATCACGCAATATTTCGAAAGCGTGATTTTATTTTTATACCCTTTTAAGCTACACGAACTTCAATTTTCGATTCTTCAGACTCTTCAGTCATTGGAATCTTTGTTGTAGCTGGACCACGACGGCTAATTCGACCGCCCTTTTGTCCTGCGATTTTTGCAAGTTCACGGTTTGCAGCAAATCCACCAGTTGTTCCATTTTTACCGCCTTTTTGCCCAATTCGTGAATAAAAATCTTTTCCATATTTTGCTTTATTAGTTGCAGCTGCCTTTGCGCCGCCTGCCTTTGTTCCGGCCATTTAATCTCCTTTGTTTTATTAAAATCTAATCTATTTTTGATTATGTTTTAATTATAGCACAACTTATGCTTTTTGTCAATATTTACATAAGAGCTTTTTTATTTTATTATAATATTTTTGTATTTCTAATCTGTTTATGTTATAATTTTCTTATGTTTTTTCGAATAAATAATAAGTTCTACCGTAAGTTACCTAAGCAAATTTGTATATTTTTCTTACCAAAATCAATAAAAACTAAAACACAAAATAAGGCGATTCTAGAGCTCCAAAAGCAACTTTCGAATGCTTTACCAAATTTTACTAAAAACGAGCTAGAAGAGTATAAAAATAGTATTATAAATGTAAAATTTTGGCACGGAACTGGAGGCTTTGAGTATAATTCCAGCGGAAATATTGCACCAATTTTTGATAATATTTTAAAAAATGGATTAAAAACCCAGCAAGATAACTACTTAATTATTTATTCTAAAAAATTAAGCATGAAATCAATATCACTGGTAAATAAAAGAATTATTGCTAGATGTTATGCGGATAATCATAATTTTAAGAATCCTAAAACTTTTCGTTTTGGCGATAGTATTTTTTGGATTGTGCGACATTACACAAAAATGTATGTTTTAGCATATACAATACTTGCTCCGCGTTCACTTATGAATATTCTCAATTGGAGAAAGAAAAATAAAATCAATTCAAAAAAGTCTTGGAGCGGAAAAATAAATAAATCTTGTAGAAATACATGGGAATCTTTTGAAAAATACTCTGATATTAAAGCAAATTTCCCAGCAATTCTTGGCATTAAAAACATAAACAAAACTGCAAAACTACCAAAAATATTTAGCGAAACTGAAATTCGTTCTTTAGAAAATATTCCTCTTAAGGATATTATTCACATAGAAATTCCTCTTGAAAGGTATAATGAATTAAGTGATAAGATTCGAAAATATAACCAAAAAGTAAAAATATTCCCTATTGAATTAGGTGAATTATTCGAATACGAAAATAGTTCTAAATAAATTATTATAATATCATCAATAATTCTTAAATCTAAAAAAATAAATAACGAAAAAACTCCACCGACTAGGAGGAGTTTTTTATAATTCGGCACCGTGCTATT
>CAUQWN010000005.1:0-33364 GCA_963522115.1 uncultured Saccharimonas sp. (SeqCode)
ATATGGTAAAATATATCAACATAAGCAGAAATAACTCTTTAGAATTATTCCAGCTTGTTAAAGTGTAGATGAGGTTATTTCCTCATTTCTATGCTCTCATTATATCAAACATTAGCAGTTTTGTCAAGACTATTTTTGTAAAATAGTCTTTTAACCTTTATATTTAGCCCAGACATCACCTAAAACACCATCAAGCCCATGAAGATATCGCTGAGTAACAGCTGGGTCTCCGTGCCTCATCAATTTTTGAATTTCTTCAATCCTTGCACCTTTTTTCTGCAAATCGGTAGCGAAAGAATGACGAAGTTCATGAATCTGAAAGTTAGGGTATCCTATTTTAGATAATTCACGTTTTAATCGCTCCGTCATGACAGAAGCGCAAGATTCCGCTCTACATTCTTCACGTCTTTTTAACAAGTATATTTCTCCTGACTCATTAGTTTTTGAAAATTCTTCAATTAATTTTTTAGTTCTATTTGAAAAATAAACAAATCCAAGTTTTCGACCTTTACCAATAGTTTTAATTTGATTTCCTACGATGTCAGAGAATTTAATATTCACTATCTCAATTCGGCGAAGTCCAGTATCAAAAGCGAGCGAAATTATCATTTTAGTTTGTAATCTTTTGCACCTATTAATCATGTCATCTATTTCTGAACTATTATAGAATTTACGATTAACTGGCTCGGGCTTTGGGTTAACCACATATGGAAAACGAATTTTAGTGCCACCCTGTGTATTATGAACCCATTTAAGAAAAGCCATTATCTGAATTTTCTCAGACCTCAAAGCGTTTACTGATATTTTTGAAAAGCCCTTATCTCCAGAAAGACGACAGCGCACCCATTCGTTAACTTCATTTTCCGTAATCTCTTTAATATCATGAATGTTCATTTTTTCAATAAAACTCCAGCAATATGAACGCTTACTCCTAATGGTTGCTTCGGTAAAATTAGCAATAAATTGACACCATTCGATATATTGATAAACCTGTTTTTCGGCAGGCGAGTAATCTTCAAACATGAATATAAATCTCCTTTATATAAAAATAAATAAAATTAAACCAACATTTATATAAACCATTTCGGCTTATTTTTTTATTAAAATTTTATGAAATCATCTCATTGCAGACTCCATTTCTGAAATAACACAAGCAATTTATTTGACATTGTAATTTGAATATTTTTTACTATTTTACAATAAAAAGATAATATGTTGTAATATTTTCAACAAAGCGCAAGAAAGAAAGGGTTAGAAACCCAAATTTCAATAAAAAATAGATTTAAATTACAATAGTGAGCTATGAGCTAATTTAGCATTTTTAAGTTCCAGATATCTTTCACGTAAAGAAATATTCGCACCTTTCTGAGATTTACTAATTCTAGCTAGCTGTTTCTTCTCAAAACGAATTTTTGCAAGCAAAGATTTAGCACGATTAATAATACTACGTAAAATTTCAAGTGATTTATTTATATTTTTAGAACTCCAAATATGAGCAAAATATTTACTCGCGCCATTTTTAATTTTCTTGGCAAGTTCAATACTCTTTGCAAATTCCTCAGGGAATCGTTTCTGTCTATTCCGAAACATCGGCAAATAGCGTTCATCGTCAATAAATTGACAAGCCTCACCAAGCCGTTCTTTCATTATATTTTTCCTTTTTTCATCAAGTTTAAAAATCATAGATATCTCCATTTTATTATTGAGACAAAACAAAAAGCCCCAATATTAAACTAATAAAATTGAGACTTTTGTTGGGGTTTTTATGATTTTTCAAAATTAAATCCTTCTCATTATAACAAACAACTTGAATTTTGTCAATATTTAGCTTTTCGAAAATTGCTAAAAGTAGCAAAGAATAGTATAATAAAGTTACAAACCATTTGCGGATACTGATAATTCAGTGTCCGCTTTTTTGGTGGGAAAAAATAAATTTAACTGGAGATTCTATGATAAAAAATATCCCAATAACAGAACTAGAGAACATCGCAACAACAAGAATATTAAGCACAAGAGCGATTGGAGCTGAAATTTTTGAGCGAGAAAAGCTTATTAAGCAAGCGCTATTTGCAGCAAACGATATTTTAAAGGAATGTGGATTAAATTCTGAGCTTTGGTTTCGGGAGCGGAGAAATAAAGTTTTTCTATTTAATGAAGCGAACCGCCGGATTTTAGCTGAACTTCAAATTGATGGTGAATATTCTTCGAAGAATAGTATAATTCGGAAGCCGAAAATTATTCTTCTTGGGAATCGAGGTTTTTTGAAAGAAAAAACGATCGGTGATTTAATTGCTAACAATCTTCATTATGAACGTTCAACCAATAGAAGTAGGAGAAAAATTGAAAAATAATTAGAAGGAGGAGATACGTGGCAACAACCAAAAAGAAAACTGAGCCAAAAAAAGACTATGTTGTCGGTAGAGGAAAACCGCCACTGAACCGCAGATTCGGCCAGCCAGAAGGAAATATTCCTAATAATCGCGGAAGATGGAAACCAGAAGATAGCATTTCTTATCAATATCACTATTTTTTGAGTTTAACCGTGAAGGAATTTAACCAATGGGCAATCGATCACCCAGATGATCAGCGAACTATGGCTCAAGAAGTAGCGTTTAGGCGAGTCTATGATGCGAGAAATAGTGAAAAGGCTGGACTCTATAATACTATTGAAATTACAGACCGAACCGAGGGAAAGGCAAAACAAGGAATTCAAATGGAAGTGGAGCAAAAAACAAATCCACGACCATTCGAAGGTTTAACTGCAGCAGAAATTCGAAAGGCATTAAAAAATGAACAAAGCACTACTCGAAAATCCAGAAGTTCAAAGAGAGCTTAAGCTTGAGCTTGCGAGAATTGATTTATTTGAATTTTGCAAATTAATGCATCCGAATTTTTATAAGGAAGAACGCAAATACCTGAAAGATTTTTGTAAACAGATTCAAGAGTTTATTGAAAGCGATGAGCAAACGCTTGTAATCAATGCACCACCACGACACGGAAAATCATTGACTGCTCAAAATTTAACTGCTTGGTTATTTGGGAAGAATCCAAAAGCGAAAGTTATGACAGGTTCATATAACGATACGGTTTCTGGAATTTTTGCAAGGAATGTTCGAAATATGATTCAAACTGAAAAAGCTGGTTCGAATATTATTTATTCTGATATCTTCCCAGAAACTCGCGTAAAGTATGGTGAGGCGGCTGCTTCAATGTGGAGCTTGGAAGGATCGAGTGAGCCAAACTATCTCGCTACCAGTCCAAAGGGAACAGCAACAGGATTTGGTGCGAATTTTCTCATTATCGATGACGTTATTAAAAGCTCGCAGGAAGCCTATAACGAACGTGTGCTTGATGAACATTGGGATTGGTTTAACAACACGATGTTCTCGCGTGTTGAGGGCAATGACTGGAAAATAATCCTTGTGATGACACGCTGGGCGACTGGTGACCTTGCTGGGCGATTTATCGAAGAGTTTAAACCACGAGTGATTGAATATCGTGCCGTAACAAAAACTCCAAAAGGCAAACCGAAAATGCTGTGCGATGATATTCTGAACTACGAGATTTTTAAGAAAAAGACTCGAGCGATGAATATGGATATTGTGGAAGCAAACTATAATCAGAAACCAATTGACGTTGCAGGGCGATTATTTAAACCATTTATGGAGTGGGATGAACTGCCTGAGGGGATTGTTGAAAATATCACCGATACTGCTGATAAAGGTGCTGACTTCCTTGCTAGCGCTAATTACATTAAGAATGGTCAAGATGTTTATATAACTGACATAACTTATACCGATAAACCGATGGAATTTACTGAAAAGGCCGTTGCAGAAATGTTAGATTCTGGCGATGTGAGCGTTGCTAGGATTGAAAGCAACAACGGCGGTCGCGGATTTGCACGTAATGTGAAAAGGATTCTTGAAGAAAATGGAAATTCGAAAGTAGTTATTAAAACACCAACGCAGACCAAAAACAAGGAAAGCCGTATTCTATCATCGAGCGCGTGGCTACAGAATCATCTGTTTATGCCACCGAATTGGCAGAAGAAATGGCCAGAAGCTGCTAATGAAGTTCTGAGATATCAGCGCAAAGGCAAAAACGCCCACGATGACATGTGTGATATTTTGGCCGGAATCTTCGAGCAATGCACCGCTAGAGCCGAGCCGATCATTATTACAAATTCAAATCGAGGCTCAACAGGCACAAACTCACTAATTTTCTAAGAGCAAAAGGAGGAAATATGGAAAAATTTTATTGCTTACCAAAAAATATAGAAATAACAGGAAAATTGATAAAAAACCTAATCGAAAGTGACAAACGCAAGCAAGACCGAGCTAAATTTAAGATTCTTGCTGATTATTACGCTAATAAACCTGTAACATTACGTGAAACGCCAAATAAACTGCTTGCAATCACTAATTTTGCACGATATATCACTAAAATCAATGTTGGTTATTTACTCGGATCACCAGTTAATTATCTTTCGAGTGAAGAAATAAACATTGAGAACTTGAATAACTCATATCGTAAACAAGCAATTTCAAATCTTGATGTCGAACTCGCAACACATGCAAGCATTTATGGCGTTGCTTATGAGCGAATTTACGCTAACGAAGAATCAGAAGTTCGAAGTGTGAAAATCGACCCACGAAATATAATTTTAGTTCACGACACGACAGTTGAACATAAAAAGATGTTCGCTATAGTTTATGAAGAAATTATCAATGCGCGCGGAAAAATCGAAAGAGATTCATACCAAATTACAATTTTAACGCCAGAATACACACAAGAAGGCACTTTGAAGGGCGGAACACTTAATTTTGAAAGTGACCCAGAAACAGGTAAAGATATTAGAACCGAGCATAGATTTGGTGAAGTGCCGATTGTTGAATATTTGAACGGTTCAGACCGAATGGGTGATTCAGAACCGGTATTACCATTGATTGATGCTTATAATATTCTTCAATCTGATCGCATAATTGATCGTGAACGACTGGTTGATGCGTTACTTGCGTTTTATGGCACAGATTTCACCCCAGAACAGCAAGCAATGCTTAAAGACAGCCGAATGGTCGCAAATATTCCACAAGACGCCAAAATTGAATATGTCGTGAAATCTATTGATGAAGCCGATGCTGACGTTCTTCGAAAAACTATTGCAGCTGATATTCATAAAATCTCGATGACACCAGATATGAGCGATGAAAACTTTGCCGGAAATTCGAGTGGTGTGGCGATTCTCTATAAGCTCCTCGACTTCGAACAACACATCAAAGACAAAGAGCGATATTTCGAACGAAGTTTGCTTGAACGATTCCGAATTTATAATTCCTTCCTTGTAAAAGGTTCAAAGATGGCTAAAATTTCAACCGAAGATATTGATGTAATCTTCAAACGAGCTTTGCCACAAAATGACCTTGAAACTAGCCAAATTATCAACAACCTCAACGGACTTGTAGATCGCGAAACGCTTGTCAGTCAGCTTTCATTCGTGCGAGATGCTAAAGAAACAGTGAATCTTGCGCTAAGCGAGAAAAACGAAGCAGATAATGCAATGAATAGTGCTGAAATTACAGATCAGAACGAAAAAGTAGAAGAATAGAACGGAAAATATATATAAAATATAGATACTTTATATAAAGACTATCTATATTTTATATATTTCGAAAGATTTTTATGAAAGATAGAGAAAAAAACGAGACTAGATCCGTAGACTATTGGCAAAACCGTGCCGCCGCCCGTTTCGAAAATCAAGAACAGCAATCTTTGAGCTATATTCACCGGATAAAAAACGCTTACACTGATGCTGAAATTCGAACAATTCGTGAAATTAAGAAATTATATGCCAATTATTACCGCAACGATAAAACTTTCGATAGATTCGCTTTGCAAGGTATTGAGCCGAGCGGAAATATAGCAAGGTTTAAAGCTGAGATGGAACGACTCGGTTTGAATCAATATTTACCGGAGAATTACGATTTCAGAATGACAAGATTAGAAATGCTTAATCATCAGATTTGGGCAGAACTAAAAAAGGCTGGAATTGAGCAAAATAATCTCACGGCCAATTCGGTCATAAACACAATTAATAATTCGTATAATCAAGCTATTTTTGACACTGAAAAACAGTTTGGCTCACTTTTAACATTTTCAAAATTAAACTCACGAACCGTGCAGGAAATTTTGAACTATAAAATTGAAGGAAAGCATTTTTCGAACCGTATCTGGGCAAATACTGACATTTTAGCCGAGCAAGTCAATTCGAAAATAGCTACAGCCGTAGCAATTGGACAAAGTCCTGAAAAAACGATCCGCGAAGTTCGTGAACGCTTTGATGTTGGGCGATTTTATGCTGAACGGCTTGTTCGCACCGAATCTGCTTTTTACCACAATTCAGCAGAGCTACGAGCTTATCAAGAATTAGGAGTTGAAAAATACCGCATTATTGCCACATTAGACAACCGCACTAGCGATATCTGCCAACATAAAGACCACAAAGTTTTTAAAATATCTGAAGCAAAACAAGGTGTAAACTTTCCACCATTTCACCCGCTTTGCCGAACAACAACAGCCGCATATTTTGGTGAAGAGTTTGAACCAGAAACCCGAATTGCCAGAAACCCAAAAACGGGCGAGAATTATGAGACACCAAATATGAGTTATGAAAAATGGGCAAAAGTTAGTGGAATTTCGAAAGCTGAGCCGACTTCAGTGCCGACCATTTCGCCAGCAGATGATAAGATTGAAGTTAAAATTAAAAAACCACCAACTAAAAAAGTTAATAATTCTGATATTAAGAGCTTGAAACTTGAAGATTCACTCAGTGAAGCATTAAAAACTGATGATATTAGGGAAAAAGTCGTCAGAAAACTAAACGCAATGCCAGAAACTCATCGTTCTATTTGGGCTAAGTTTTCAAGCGAGCTATCTTTTAAAGATTCACCGCTTGGGAATGACAACTTTAGCGTGCTTGGAAATAAGGTAAGTGTTCGTATAGCTGGAATATTCGATGGTTCAACTGGAAATCGAAAAGATATAAGAAAGCCATTTGAGGTTTTTCTACATGAATACGGCCACGGTTTCGATCACCGAGCAGGGCGTGGCTCATTTTATGGAGCTACTGGTAAGTTTGAACTTTCTAATGGTAAAACTCTTGGTGAAACCGTTTTTGATGAAGCAAATAGGTATCTAAAAACTAAAGAAGGAAGAAATTTGGCCTATAGACGACATAATTTATCTGTTGAACTTAAAAACGAACTTGAAAATGGTTATTCAAAAAATGATTTAGCAAGTATTTTTGATTTATACGGTGGTGCTGCGTTTAGTAACGGGTTAAGAGTCTTCGGAATGGGTCACGAACAGAAATATTGGGATGGCAGAAAAACGATAAGAGGTGTAAAATTAAGTAAGGAGCAAATTGAAAATCATAAAAAGCGTTTTCTCGGTTCAGAAGCTTTTGCCGAAATGTTTTCAGCAACTGCTCGAGACGACAAAAAGGAAATCGAGCTTTATGAAAAATATTTGCCAGAAAGCTTTAGTATGTTTAACGAATTATTAGAAAGGATTTCAAAACTATAATGAAAACAAAATATGAATTTACCCACGAAGACACAGTTGGAGTTTATGGTTTGTGGTATAGCGACGAAGTCTTAGATGAATATGCGCGAAAATTCAAAATATTTGATGATTTTGGAGAGCCTGCTTTTCTAGTGATTGGTGGAGATGAACAACACATCAAAGATTGCGTTGAGGCTGCTCGTAAATCGATAGAAAATGGCAAACCATTTTTCTATAACGCCCCAGAATATATTCAAAAACGAATGATCGAAGAGCGAGAAAATCTTGAAAACAATGTCCGTTATTAAAAATATTGCATAAGAATAAACATTATGCTATAATATTATCAGAACCATTTGCGACTTTTAGCATACAGCTGAGAGTCGTTTTTCTTTTTGTAAAAACACAGCAAGCCCAAGCCAAAAGTCGCGCTTGGGGCGGAATATCAAGCTGAGAAGCGTAAAATCGAAAGGAGAATATGGAGAACGATCCTAATTCAACAGAACCTGCTGGCGAAAACGGTGTAGTCCAGAATCAACAGGGGAATGAACCGAAAACTTTCACGCAAGATGAAGTGAATGAAATCATGTCGAAGCGCTTGAACGAAAAAAGCGCCAAAGATGAGGCTAAATTCGAGAAGCGGCTTGCCGAAGCCCAGAAAGAATGGGAACGAAAGGCAAAGCTTAGCGATGAAGAGCGTGCTGTAGAAGCTCAAAAAGCGAAAATCAGTGAGCTCGAAGAACGCGAAAGAAAAATCACAATGCGAGAACGCAAAACTGAAGCCGCCGAAAAACTTGCTGCGAAAGAAATTCCATCAGAATTCGTGGATTATGTTGTCGATGCCGACGCAGAAAAAATGAATTCGAACATTGAAGGACTTTCGAAAGTTTGGAATTCTGCTCTTGAAAAAGGCGTGAAAGCTAAACTTGCCGGAAAAACTCCCGAAGATGTTGGTGGAAACAATTCACAAGGAACGACATCAAATTACGCACAGAGTAATGGTGTAAGTTCGTTCTAATCAGACTCAAGAAAAGAAAGGGATCTTATGGCAGTAGATGCACGTAATATCTATTCTGACAATGCCGAAACAAAGGCAAAATTGGCTGAAATTAAAGGCCAAATTATCGAAGCTGTTATAAAAGGAACAGTTTCAACTAAAATTAAAAATACTTTTGGAATTGGAAACCCAAGCGCCGGATCAGTAGCTTACGACCGCTTGAAAAACGCTGTTTCGAAAGAATACGGCACAGCACGGGGTGCAGGAAAAGGTGAACCAGTTCGCAACACTGGACGTGTTATTAATAACATTGATGACCGCCAAGAAATTGTTGAGGAATATGACAATACTGATATTAAACAGTTTGGTATTGCTGACCTTATCACACGTCGAAAGAACTCACAAGCAAGCTCACTAGCTCGCTATCTTGATACAGCATTCTTTGCTGAAGCTGTTAAATCAGGAACAGAGATTCAGAGTTTGACTTCAGCAACACCAATCGAGGAAGTGCTCGAAAAAGTTATTCAAACAGTTGAAACTGTAAAGAACGACTGGGTTGATGGTGTAGATCGAAGCGAAATTGTTTTGACAGTAACACCAGCCATTTATGGTAAACTTGCAAACTACCTAAACAAGGTTAAAAACGAGATTACTGGTGAAGTTGATGTTTTGTTTAACGGTCAGGTTCGAATTTTCTCAAACCACCGACAAACAAAAGCAATTATTGCAATGCACGAAGGAGCAATTGCTCAAGATGTGAATGTGTTTGATTTTGACCCTCAAAAAGTGCCATTTTCAAACTCGGTTGAAGCTTCACTCTTCTTCGCTCAAGGGACAAAGGCTGTTGAGCCAGATCTCGTATTCTACGCTGATTTAGCTTAATATTAACCTTAAAAAGGAGGAAAAATGAAATATTTTCTCGTTAATTCAACAGGTCTTGTCGTTGGAGTGCCAGAATCAGTAAAAGTTGGTTCTGGCGAAGAGGCATCAGGCATAGTTGAACAATATCAGGCTCGCCCAGAGGATTACACGCCATGCGATGAAAGCGGAAAACCTCTTGAGGTAGTAGAAAAGCCTAAAAAGACCGAAAAAGTTGAGGAATAATAAAATGCCACAGGAAGAATTCGAAGTAGAAGTTATAGCTAAAGCTAAAGAAATTGCTAATTTTGAGGATGAAAAGTTATTAAAGTTTGCCGTCGGCGAAATTTGCGACCGTGTCTCGTTATATTTAAATCTTCCGGAGAAAGCTAATTTCGATCGTCGATTAGTTAGGATTCTCGCGAATATGACCTGTGGCAATTTTATTAAATTCGAAAGTGCTGCGAATCGAACCGCCGAACGAGCAATCTCAAGCCTGAGCGACAATGGTCAGAGCATCAGTTATCAGAATGCTGCGCAAAGCTATTTTGCAACGGCTAAAGATAGTGAAATTTTCGACGGCTATGTTGAGATTCTAAAGCCGTATCGGAGGCTAAATGTTGTTTCCAGATAGCGCTAAAAAGGCGATCAAAAGCACATTTTACGACAAAACAGTTGAGGTTTTCGAAGTTCGTAAGGATTTTGACGAAGAAGGCGGATTGGTTGAATCTACCTCGAAAAAAAGCGAATTCAAGGCGAATGTGAATTATTCGGAGCTTGGTAAGGTTTTTGAGGAGTTAGGCGCTAAATTAAACGCCAGTGTCGCAATTACGGCTGAGACTTCTGTAAAAATTGAAATTGGCGATAAAATGCGAATTGATGGGCGAGATTTTGAAACAGTTGAAGTTAAACGATTCGATTCACACACCTTGATTTTAGGAAAAGTCCTATGAGGGTTTCGGTTTCAACTTCAATAATTAATAGCAGAAACCTCAATTCGATCGACAATGCTTTAGCTGCTGGAGTTTCGAAAGCGGCAATGCTGGTTCAAGGTTCAGCTAAAAACAAAGCACCCGTTGATAGTGGAGCACTTCGGCAATCAATTAGAGCTGATAAGGCTAAAATTCAAGGAGAAAATGTAACCGCTACGGTTTCTACTAATCTCGAATATGCGCCTTATGTTGAGTTTGGAACTGGATCGAGAGGACAGTCCACAAACACTAATACAGAAGTTGAAGTTAGCTATCGGTCGGACTGGCGTGGAAATAAGGCTCAGCCGTTTCTATGGCCAGCATTAAGGGAAAACCGAAACAATTCAATCAAAATAATCAGAGAAGAAGTTAGGAAGGCAGTGAAATAATGTTTCTACCAAAACAAGAAATTTTCGAAAAGCTTAAAGAAACTGGCGTTGCTGTTTCATTGAGTGGACAAAATATTTTCAAGAAACTTCCAGCCTTAACTTTTCGAATTGATGATAACTCGCCACAATATGGACTGAAAGGTGAAATTTCTGCTCAAGAAATAATCGCAACGGTTGATATTTGGGCGAGTAGCTCGAAGGAAGCCTCAAAACTTCTTTCAGAGATTGAAAAGAAAATGCGTGAGATTGGTTACTATCTTGAATTCTCAAGTGATGTTCCAAATCCAGACTCAAGTATTTTTCATATAAATAACAGATTTAATAGTAAAAAATAAGGAGATTATATGGCTGATAGGAAAAATGCCACTCGTTCAATTGGTGCAGAGCTTGTCGTTATGGCAAAAGCTGGTGCTACAGTAGACATTAATTTTGGTGGTTTGACAAGCATTGGCGAACTTAGCGCTGAACGCGAAAAGATCGATGTTTCAACACTCGCTGATATTTCTGGAAAACGTTATATTCCAGGAGCAGTTGAAGTTGGAGACCTTGATATCGAAGGAAATATCGAAGACTACGCCGATGTTGAGAAAGTAATGACGTTGTTTGAAGCTGGTGAAGTTCGAAAATTCGAAATTCGCACAACAGAAGATGGCGGTGCAGTTTACAAATTCGATGCTTCTCTAACAAAATTCGCTGTTGGTGAACGAACTGTCGACGGATTTAACACATATTCTGCAACACTTTCAATTAATGGAATGTTCACTCGAGTGAAAAAATCCTAAACTATAGGGGCGTTGAAATTCGCCCCACTTTGAAATTATTAAATTAAACAAGGAAACTCTATGAATAATCTTGAATTTAAAGCGAAAAATATTATAAAAATGGAAAGAGAAACTGGCTTGAATTTTCTGGAAATATTGGACAATTTTGCAGGTTTTTCCAACCTTGCCGATATTATGATAGCAGGCGGAATGACTGAAGATGAAGCCGCTGATGCTTTAGATAAATACGGTTTTGAAGAAGTTATTTTGAAAATTATGGAAAGATTGAGTGAATGCGGTTTTTTACCTCAGAGCGCTCGAATCAATCTGAAGGAGGCTCGCAAACGAATGGAAGAACACTTCAAAGAAATCGAAGAAAAAATTTCAGCCAAAGCTGGCGAGATAACGAATCAAGAGCCTTCGAAATAGGGTTAAAAATTGACGAATATTGGAATCTAAGCCCCGCCGAGTTTCGAAACTGTGTTGCGGGGTTTAATTCTAAACAAAAAGCTGAAATTGAACGAGCGGATGCATTAAACCACATCCTTGGGCGATATATCAGTTTTGCTGTTAATGATCCTAAACATTATCCGCGTAAGCCAATTGTGGCAAAAAACGCGCATAGAACGAAAAAAATGATACCCGTGACAATTGAAGCATTAGATCAATATGCGCGGATATATGGAGGTTTATGAGTAAAACCACAATCGATGAACTGCAGGTTTTAATTTCAGCCAACAGTTCAAAATTCCAAAGCGAAATTGCAAAAGTGCGTGAGAATCTCGCACAAGTTAGTCAATCTGCAAGAGGCTCAGGAGAATCAATTACTGGTGGGTTTCTAAAAGCACAATTAGCGCTCGGAGCTTTAAAGGGCGCTTTTAGTGCTGTTGTTGGAGTTGCAAAAGCAGCAACTAGCGAATTTGGTTCATTAGAGCAAAACCTTGGCGGTGCTGAAGCTGTTTTTGGACAGTTTTCAGATGCTGTAAAGCAAAAATCGAAAGAATCCGCTCAAACAATGGGAACTTCAATGTCGCAGTATTTGGCAGCGGCGAATAAAATGGGATCATTGTTTCAGGGTGCAGGTTATGATGTCCAAAAATCAATGATAATGACCACAAAAGCAATGCAACGTGCAGCCGATGTCGCAAGCGTGATGGGAATTAGTCAAGAAGCTGCACTTGAAAGCGTAGCTGGAATGGCGAAAGGCAATTTCACGATGATGGACAATCTTGGCGTTGCTATGAACGATACGGCGTTATCTGCTTATATGCTCGAAAAAGGTATTCAAGGCAACATTGAGAAAATGACCACTGGCGAAAAAGTTGGTATTGCCTACCAAATGTTCATGGATAGAACAGGAAAGTATGCTGGTAATTTTGCACGCGAGTCAATGACACTTGAAGGAGCACTGGCAATTTTGCGCGCAGAGCTTTCGAATGTTGCTGCGACTCTTGGCTCAGCCTTCGCGCCTGTTGTTTTGAGTGTATCAAATTTTGTGTCTAGCGTTTTAATACCAGCAATTAACGCTGCGATTCCGTATATTGTTGGCTTTATGAAAGTTATCGGCACAATGGTGAATTATGTTATTTCGGCGATCTCTTCGCTGTTTGGTGTAACTAAAAAAGCAGGTGGAGCACTCGGCTTTGGTGGAGTCTCGAAAGCGGCAGATTCTGCTTCGAAGGGAATGAGTAACCTTGGTAAATCTGCAGGTGGTTCGGGTGGAGCTGGTGGAATGAATAAGGCTGCAGGTTCTGCTAAAAAATTGAAAAAAGAATTGCTTGGTCTTGCTAAGTTCGATGAAATGAATGTGTTAAAAACACCTGAAGACACAGGCTCTGGCGGTGGCGGCGGTGGAGCTGGTTCTGGCGGTGGCGGTGGTGTTGATTTTGACATGCCAGAAATCCAAACAGGCGGATTTAAAAACGCATTTGATGATATTGGATTAAAAGCTGAAGAAATTGCAAATAAGATTAAGGGCTTTTTCTCAGATATGTTTGATTTCAAGAAAATCGGTTCGGCTTTTAAACGGTTTTGGGATGATATTAAGGCAACCGCAAAACCAGTTTTTGAGGTTATCGGCGATGCTTGGGAGCGATATCTAAAACCAATTATTAGTTGGGCTGGAAATGAACTTTTGCCTGCTTTTTTGAATGCTGTGGGTGGAGCAGCAAGATTTCTTGGCGAAATGCTGAAATCTGCTTATAATTTCTCGCGACCCTTCATTGATGCTTTTATTGCGCCACTGGTTGGTTTTATAGGATCGGGAATTGTTAATTTCCTAAATGGAATTGGTGACGCTTTTCGTGCAATGTCAAAAGATAAAGGATTGGTTGATTTCCTAACTCAAATTACTATTGTGATCGGTGGAATGACTGTAGCAATTAAAGCTGCCGAAGCAATTTCAACATTTAATGCAGGCGTCAAAACGATGCAAGCCCTAGCGCTTTCAAGTCCTCAAGCAATGGCCTCTATGGTTTCGAGCCTCGGTTCAGTAAAAAGTGCATTTGTGCTTGCTGGTGGAGGAATTGCAGGTATAAAAGCATCGGTTATTGCACTCGGTGCAAGTATTAAAACTTCGGTAATTGGCGCTTTTAACACAGTAATGGCTCATCCATTAATTTTAGCAATAGCCGGTATTGCGGCAGGATTTGCATTCTTAGGTGGTTCGATAAAATCAGCCTTCGAACAAGGAAACCCTGCAATGTGGGAGAGTGAAGCTCGAGCTAAAGCACTCAAGAAGGCTCAAGAAGATCTGCAAAAAGCAGTTGATGGTGTTAAAACAGCAGAAGAAAATCTTAAAAATGCAAGAAATTCTGAGACTGATGCGAATTTGCAAAGAATCGAGGCAGTAAAGGCTCAAAAGAGAGCGATGGAAGAATTGGCAATAGCGCAGCAACAAACTGGAATAAGTTTTGAGAGTGTTAAGTCGCAAATTGAATCTGGAACACTTGCTTTTGAAAACTTAACTCCGCAGCAACAAGCGGTTTATGAAAAAGGTTTGCTGCTCGAACAAGCTAACCAAAAAGTTCAAACTTCTCAAGATAATATGAACAAGGCGATCCAAGACACGAAATCCAAAACTGAAGAGCTTAAAAAAGCAAAAGATGAGGAATTGGCGCAAAGACTAGCTGATGCAACTTCGCAAGCGGTGATCCAAGGGAAATATAAAAATTCGAAAGATGCAATCGATGCATTAAAGAGCGGCGTTTTGCAATACAAAGATGAAAACGGCAATATGGTGAAAGTCAGTGAAGAAGATATTTCACGACTTGAAAATACTACAAAAACAAAGTCTCAAGATATTGTAAAAACTTATCGCGATTCAAAAAGCGGCGCCGATCAAGGGTTCTTCGGGCCGATGGGAAAAAGTCTTGCGACAGCTGGTGATCAATTAGGGAAATTTGCAGGCTGGGCTGGTGAAAAATTTGGTGAATTTATCAGCTGGGCAAAAAAAGCAGGCTCGGACGCTTGGAATGGAATTACATCATTTTTTGGTGGAATCGGTCAGTGGTTTAGTGACCGCTGGGGTGATATAAAAAACGCATTTTCGAATGCTTGGCAAACTTTTTCGAATATTGGTAGAAACATTTGGGAAGGCTTAAAATCCGGAATTGGAAACATTGCCAATAATATGAGGAATATGTTCTCCGGAGCTGTGGAAGGTGTGAAAAAATTCCTTGGTATCCATTCACCTTCAAGATTGTTTAAGAGTTACGGTGGATTTGTGAGCGAAGGTTTTGCGATTGGAATCCAAGGTGAAATGAGCACCGTTTCAAAAGCTTTCGCTAAGATGACTGATTTCGAAGTTCCGGAGTATACAGTGAAAACGAATTTTGATGTAGATACTCCAGATTATGGTGTTGAACAAACCGTAAAAGCTCATCTTGATTACCAAAGCAAACTCGATAAAGAACGCGAGACTGCGATGGACAAAATCGAAGAAGCAATTCGCAACCAAAAACAGCAAATCACGGTTAAGGTTGGCGAGGACACGCTGGTTAATAAAATTATTGATGGTGTCAATGCGAAAAGTTTCCTTGAAAATAGAACGGTGTTTGATATCTAAAGAGAAAAAGGGGCAAATGCCTCTTTTTTGCTTGATTTTGATGGGCTTTTGGTTGTATAATAAAATTGTTCAGACAAAAAATACGGAAAGCTTTTAAATTGAGCTGATGTTTTTGCTTATTTTGAAGCTTTCGTATTTGTCTGAACAACAATACTACTTTAAACATCGGCTCAATTTATTTAGTCGAGGATTGGAAAAAATGAATCACAAAGATACGAGGCCAAACTCAGGTAAAAAAGCTATATTATATACGACTATATCTGTTTTTATTTTATTTTTTCTTATTATAGTCTGGGCGAGTTTTTCGGCCAAAAAAGGAGAAAAGGAAAGAAGCAATGAGGTCTCAAAACAGAGAATGTCTGTTAATTTAGAGAAAGACCAAACTCTTGAAACTGGTAAAAATCGTTATAAGCTCAAAATCTCAGGATTTAAAAATGTTGCAAAAATGAGCATTAGAATCAACTGTGAAAATACGGTCAGCCATAAAGATCCATTGAGCAAATGTAATAAGACTATAGAAAAAGAAACTCAAGGAAAAGAGTCGTTGGAAGATTTTGTAACATTTAATATTTCAGATTTTTCAAAACAGGAAAATAATAAAATCGAAGTATTGGTTACAAATCAAGATCGCGGCGCAGAAAGTGTTGATAAAGTTATTGCAATAAATGGTGAGCCTTATTATTATGGTAAAGCTGAAATATCTTTTTCTAAGGAAGAACCCAATAATAACTTATATCTAACTAATGCAAGATATGAAAAAATAGCCATTGGTGCGAATATAGACAACCTATCTAATATATATGATATTAAGAAAGCTTGTGAAAAATATAGTGATTCTGATAGTGCTATTGGCAAGAGTCAAATGTATCGCTGTAAATATGAAGGTAAATACGCGCATTTTCATTTTATAAACGGATCACTAAGCTCTAAAGATGTATTGAATTATTAATTAATTTAAACTTATTTTTTGCCAAAAAGACTAAAGTTTGGTATAATAAAATTAGAAGAACCATTTGCGATTCACCCCTCAGGGTGGGTCGCTTTTTTATGTCCAAACGAAAGGGGAATTTCGAAAATGCAAATAAATGGTGAATTACTTAAAATCAACGGTCAGGTTTTTTCGAATTTAAAAAGTTATCAACTCCAGAGAAATAAGCTCTGGCTAAATTCAGACCGCAATATGGCCGGCGAAATTCGTGCAACAATGATCGGAATTTTTCCAAAAATTGAAGTTGAATTTGGCGGAATTTTAACTGTAGCAGAAATTCAAAAAATTGCGCGCGTGGTTGATTTACCATTTTTCACAGTTGAATATTTCGACCCAAAATACAACGCGATGAAATCTGGTCAATTTTACGCTGGCGATTACAGTGTTCAGCTCAAAGACAAGAAACGTGGAATCTTTGACCCATTTAAAGTGAGTTTAATTCCAGTTAGAAAAGAGGCGTAAATGCTTATTGTTAGTGAAAATTTCAAACAAGCAATCAAACAGCCAACGAGGGAAATTAGAACTGCGTTGATTTTGGCAAATGGCACAAAAATAACCAGTAACGATGAACTTGCTAGTTTTTCGATCGAACGAACAGGAGCGCCATTTTTAAGCTCAATGAGTGGATTTTCAGCTGTAATTTTGGGTGTTTCGAAAAATCTAATTAATCAGGTCGTTCAGGTTGAAATTGAAGTTAAAACTAATTTTCAAAACAATACTTTTGAGAAAATAAATCTTGGCAGTTTTCGAATTTCGGAAAGCTCAGTAAATCTTGAGAAAAACGCCACAACAATTAAAGGTTTTGATTTTATATCAGAGCTTTCATTTAAGGAATATTCAGCTGGTAGTTTAACTTTTCCTGCTTCTCTCGCAGATTTGGTGGCTCAAATTGCAAATAAGTTCAATCTTGAATTCAAACGAGCGGATTTTGAAAGATTGCCAAACGCGAATTTTACAATTTCAAAAGATTTGTGGGAAAAAATCAACAAGACTACTTTTCGAAGTATTCTTGACGAGGTTTGTGGAGCGACCGCAACAACTGCGATCGTTCGAAATTCTGCTTTAAGATTTGAACCAATTAAGCGTGCAAAAATTGATAGGATAACTTATTCCGAACTAAAAAGTTTAAAATTTAAGCCAAAAAATGTGCCGATAAATACATTAACGCTCGCGAGAACACCGCAAGAAGACAATATTTTTGTGAAAGATAATGAAAAAGTTGCGCAACAGGGCGAAAGTGAATTTAAACTCGCGAATAATGAAATTTTAGACAAAAATCGAACTGAAGTTATTTCGCCAATTTTTGAGGCGGTAAAGGGATATGAAGCTCAGCCGTTCGAGGCGGAAACGATCGGCTTATTCTGGTTTGAAATTGGTGACCGAGTTGAGATTCAAAACGGTGACAACTTCACTGAAAGTGTGATTTCAGATATTAAAATTGAAATTAGCGGCTCAAGTATTAAAGAATCCTTGGCTGGTAAAGAATTAGAAAAAACCAAAACAGACTATAAGCGAGCTGGTGGAATTGCTAAAACTATTTTTAATACCGAAATCGTTGTTGATAAACAAAAGCAAGAAATCGCCAGCATCATTTCGCAAAAAGAAAAGTTAGAGAGCGAAACGTTTGAGAAGTTTTCGCGCCTCGATCAGACTTTAGCAGATTTTAACTATACAATATCGAAAACAGGTGGTTTAAATTTACTTAAAAATTCTGCATTCTACTCGTTCGATGAAAAGACTAACTCACCTAATTTCTGGAATATTCGAACTATTCAAAATCTTACGATTGAGAATTCTGCTGAAGCTCGCAGCAAGGGAGCCATTTCAGGGCGAAAGATCACTATTCAAAATAATACTTTAGCGCAAACAGTGGTAGTAGCTTCGAATTTTACGAGTGAAAAACAAAATTTCTACAGTTTTTCTTGTCGAATTAAAAAACCAGTGATTGGCTCAGGTAAAATTGAAATTTTAGATGGCGAAACAGTCGCTCGAACCTTTGAAATTACGGAAGGAACTAGCTTTGATTGGGCGGAAGTTAAAATTGAAGGAATTCTACCACAAAATAATACTTTAAGCCTAAAAATTACAGCTAACGCAAATTCGACAGTTGCTTTTGCGGATTTAAACTTAGCAAATAATAAGACTGCCAGCGTTTGGACACAAGCTCAGGGTGAAATTTCGAACGCAAATTTACATATCGATGAACACGGTTTGATTATCAAAAGCTCGATTAACGAAGGTGATTATACTGCAATTACGCCGTTGGAGTTTTCAGGATATTCAAAAATTGGACACAGTATTCAGCGTGTTTTTACCGTTAATAAAGATACGACCGAGGTGAAGAAATTTAAGGCGGAAGATGAAATCGATATGTCGCCAATTAAAATTGTCGCAATTAAAGATGGCGAAAAAACAGGCTGGGCGTTCGTTGCAAATTCGAAAGGAGAAAGATAATGAATGATAGTTTTCGGGGTAATAGCGTAAGACTGGGTGGAAGCCCTAACAACTACGCTTTCGTAAATTTTCAGCTAGCTGGACAAGATATAGCAGGAAACTATTCTTTACTAAACTGGCAGTTTTACGCACACTTTGAAAGAGCAGACGCAGAACTTCGTGCAGGAGTTGTAAATACTAACGCTGGACAAGTTTATAATAACGGTGGAAAAATTAAAGGATTTCAAGGATTAGCTACAAGAGATGTTCCTATCGCAAGTGGAACTGTTCGAGTAAATCACCGTGATGATGGAACGGCTGAGTTCCAAATCGGAGTTTCGCTATTCTTCTATAATACTGGAACAAGTGCTGGAACTTCTCGTGTCTATAATCTTCCTACAATTCCACGCCAGAGCCAACCTACCTTTTCGAAGAACCTTTATACAGTGGGCGAACAAATCTGGCTAAATATGAACCGCAAGGCAAACTTTCATCACATTGGCTCGCTACAAATTCCAGACCAAAATGAAATTGTTCGTTTTGAAAATGCACAAGGTGAATTTGTGTGGCAGCCTAATGAACGCGAAATAGATGAAATCTATAAACGAATGGCGAACACTACGAGGACAAGCCTTGGAGCGGACATTACAACTTGGAATGGCGGAACTCAAATTGGCGGTCTGACTTATACTAACGTTGAAATTCAGCTCGATTCGAGCAAAATTCAACCAGATTTTAACGATTTTGATTTCGCAGATTCTAACGCCAAAATTACCGAAATCACTGGAAATCCTAAAATATTCGTGCAGGGATTTTCGAAACCAAAAGCGTGGGTCTTGCAGAAAAATAAAATGGCTGCGAAAAAATACGCCAGTCCAGCAAGATATGTTTTTGCGGCGGACGGTGCAACAATTTCGGCAGATTATAGCGAAAACCAGCAGGTTCAAGCGATTTTCGAAAGAGTGATAAATTCAGCAGGTAGCTTAACAATTTCAGCTTCAGCAGTGGATTCGCGCGGGATCTCGAAAACCGTCAATAAAACAGCGGAAGTTTTGCCTTATTCTGCACCAGTTTTGAGCGTTTCAGCGAAACGGCAGAATAATTTCGATGAAACAGTGGAAATTGATATTTCCGGAACAATCTCAACATTAAAAATTGGAAATTCGAACAAAAACCGAATTGTCTCGCTCCAAATGCGGCACAGAGCGAGTGGCGGAAGTTGGGAGAACTGGAAGACAATTCAAGCAGTTCTTACAGAAGCGAATTTCTCGGCTCAAAGGCAATACCTGAGTTTAAATCGTGCTGGTAGTTTCGAGATTGAAGTGAAGGCAACAGACAGATTGAGTGAAACTTCATCTGTAGCAGAAATTTCGCCAGGAAAACCAATTTTCTTTATTTCGAACAATACTGAAAAGGTAGGTGTAAATAAAGTTCCTGAATTCGGTGATTTAGATGTTTTAGGCGATATTTTCTCACGAGGCAGAAAGGTTCTCACTGATAGTCAAGAAGACACTGACCACTGGGAAATGATAGATATGGGGTGGGGAGCAAGGGGCTTATTCTATAAGAAGAACGGCTTTTGTGGCTTTCGCCTATCATTCACCGGTAATTATGGTAATGGTAGAATGCTCGAAAAAATAAAAGAGAAATACTGGCCCAAACACGAAACAGCTTTTGCTGGAATATGTATCAATAACAGTAGGCACTCTGGCGGTTTTATAATTAAGCTCGGCTTAAACGGTGAAATCGAAAAGCGTGGAACTGATAGTTATGAAGAATACCACGTATCTGGAGTGTATTTAGCTAAAAATAATTTATAAAGGAGAATAAAAATGGCAATATCAGCATATATTCAAGACGAACGCAACGCGATTATGACTTGGCATGAAGTCGATCACTTCACTACAAGTTTTAATGGAAGTGGAACTGTTGTAATTCGCAGTTTTGCAAACGGAGCAACATACGCAGATGAAGTAAAAGCTCGCAAAGCTGGGGACAGCACAAAAGATTTAAGCCTAAATACTTTTAGTGTTCAAATTCCAGAAGGTGCAGAAATCTCGAAGGACGCAATCGAAAAAGAGCTTTTGAAAAAAGATATTTTCAAAAAAGCAGTCCGCAAGCAATGGGACTTTGAAGAGAATAAAGCGAAACAAGTGTAGAGAAAGGAGAAATATGGATGACAAATATATAAGTAAAGAAGTCTTCGAAGCACGAATTGATGTTCTGGAAGAAAAAATCAATAGCTTAACGCAGATTGTTGAGCATACAAACGATCAGCTCGAGATTATCGCAGGGCTTTCGAAATCAGTCACTGAGCACCAAAAAGATATTGAGAGTGTCCGACGCGAAGCTGAGCGTAACAAAGAGCGTCTTCGGCGGCTCGAAGAGAACCAAAGTAAAATTGTTTGGGCGGTTGGTGTAGCGATTTTAGGAGCGTTAGTGCAATTCGTTTTAAACGGTGGATTAATTAAAAAATAAGGAGAAAATAATGGATAAAGTAATTGAATGGTTTGAACAAAGGCAGGGCAGAGTTAGCTACTCGATGATAAATAGGAATGGAGCAAGTTCTTACGACTGTTCGAGCTCAATCTATCACGCCCTAATTTATGCACAAATTTTACCGCAAGGCTTCCGTATTGGAAACACTGAAACAGAGTTTGTGGATTTACCAAAATTCGGCTTCCAGAGGATTGAAGCAGATGGTAATGGATATATTCCAACTCAAAGGGGTGATATATTCATCTGGGGTAAGCAAGGACAAACTAGTGGAGCAGGTGGACACACTGGAATTTACCTTGATAGCGATAATATCATTCATTGTTCATATGGCTATAATGGTATTCATACCGACAACCACGACTGGCTCGCAGGGATTAACGGAGTTCAAGATTTGACAATCTTCCGTTATACTGGAAAGCCTCAAAACGCACCAGCACCAGCACCTCAACCAGAAGCAATTGATGATGTGATTAACATTGGTTCGCACTTTAAAATCAATTCGGCGCTTCAAGTCACCGAAGTAATGATTAATGATGGGCGAAGAGAACTTAGAATCGACGCTCTTTGTCCAAGGGGTTTCACTTGGGCAGAGAACGGTGTTCCAGCCAGTTGGGCAGTCAAAGTTGATGGTGATGGCTATAAGGTTGATGGTGAAATCAATGCTGGCGACTGGGTTAAAATCCAAGGTGCGTTTGTCGCTCAGGAAGTTGTCCAAAATGATGGAATGTGGTTTGCGCGAGTGAAACGAGATGGAATTGATGTTTGGATGGAACTCACACCAGTAACTGAAATCCCAGCTGGTGAATATGGAACAAAAACTGATTATCGCCCACAGCCAGCTCCACAACCAACACCACCAGCTGAACCAGAAATACCACCAGCTGAACCAGAAGTTAAGGAAGAACCGGAAGTGGTAGAAAATCAAGAATTGCCAACCACTGAAGAAAAACCAGTCGAAAACCAAGGGTTAACAGTTCAGAAAGAGGAGGAAAAAGATATGTCGCACAATTTAGATAATAGCGGAAATGCTGAAAATTCTAAAACAGCAGAGAGAAAACAATTAATTCAAATTAACGCAAGACCATTAACAGAAAAGGAGTTAAAAATGTTGGAAGATTTACAGAAAAATACGGTTGAGAATATCGCAAATACGGAATATGAGCCACGAATCAGTGAAAAAGCCAAAACTACAGTGTATTTCATCGCTGACCTTGGAATTCTAACGAATATGCTTATTGCTACAATTTGTGTGATTTTAATTCCAAATTATACAAAAGAAATCCTTGCAATTAGTGGTGCAATTGCTACGGCGCTTGCAGGGCTAAAGCCAATTTTCAAGCTTGGTGCAAAGAAATAGCTAGAGAATTGAAAAAATAAAAAAGAACCCAGAACGGGTTCTTTTTAGTAAAATGAACATCAAACTACTTTTAATCTTTAAATTGTAACATTATTTAGCTTCAAATACAACCTTTTTTTCGAACTTTTTATTTTGACGTTCGATTTCGTTGAAGGCATAGCCTAAAAGCATATTGATAGCCATATTTAATGATATGTTTTGATCTTTGGAAAGTTCTACAACCTTTTCGTATAGCTCGGGATGCATAATTCGTAGAGCTATTGGTTTAATCTCCATTTTACCCTCCATGGATGTGTTATTATATTATTATAATTATTGCAAGCCGTAAGCTTACCGACTAAGATAGGCAGAGAAAATGACAGCAAGCTGTGCGATTGGTATTCGTTACAGTGGAATGTTTTCGCACAAAACATTCATGTTGAAGTCTTTAGAAAGCTTTAAGGCGAGATCAGATAAAGACTTAAATTCGGATTCACCATAGCACAATATCTCGATAGATAGGGTGCTTTCGGTTTTTATTGTGACTGTTATTACAGTCAATTCAGTTAGCTTGCTTATTATTTTTTCTTGATCCTCAGGGTTTTCACCTATGAAGGTCAAGAATAAGCATTTAAAAGTACTTAATTTGTTCATGTTACTCTTTCTCTTAGCCGGGTTATTAAGCTTGCTGGCAAAGTTTCAATTCTTTTTCTCTGCCATATTTATATTATAACAAATATGAAACATAAAAGCAACACTTTTGTGATATTTTGTGCAATAAAATAACACCCAAAGGTGCTATTTCTGAAATACTATCCAATAATGAATAGAAACAATATGTTCTTTATAGCCGAGCTTCAGCCAGAAAGTCGCTGAAACTGGCGCTCGGGCTCTTTAATTATATCAAATTTCGCAAGAAAAATAAAGCTTATCGTTAATTTTTATCAACCAGAGAGAACGTGTAAACCACCAAAATAATCGCTAAAAAGTTCAAAACACGAAGTGCTAAATTATCAGATAAAACCAACAACGCTAAATTTGATAAAAAACAAATTACTAAAAAGTTCTTTTTAAAATTATCACTCATTATATTCGCTCCTTTATTTCTTCTGAAAGTTCACTAAATAATTCTATAATTCTTTCAAATTCTTCATCTAATACCTGCTGATCCACTTCTACTTCAAAGAAATTATCTGGTGAATCAATATTGAGTTTCTGTTTAACTTCATCACTTACAAATATTGTTTTCTTAACCATTTCTTTCTTTAAAGATGGATTCAAACGAACTTTGATTCTTTTATCGTCATATTTTTTAGCTTTATTCATATTTTTATACGACATTCGTTATATTAGGTTTATAACACATAACACCGTGCTTCTTATACATTTCGTTTGCTTTATCATCGTCATCGAAAGCGAAGAGAATATTTTCAAAACCAATATGCTTTTTAATCAAATCTTCCTTGATTTGGTAATCTGGTCGCCAGTCATTTTCTGGGTAGATGAAAAGATTATCTTCATCAATACAGACATTTAGATTTTTTTTCTAGCCACTGAATTGTAGAACGTAAGCATTTTCTATTTCTTCCACTGACAAAAATAATCCTAGTTCGATCTTCTTCATCAACATAAGTATAATCATCTAAATTTCCCAGTGCTATTATTATGTCCGTGATGTCCAATATCAGTCTGTCTTTCATTATCTCTTCATCGGAATAGAACTTGTCGTAATCCTTATCTTTACCCTGAATATATTTCAAACGATGCGAGCAATCTGCTAGAACACCATCAATGTCAAATACTATATATTTCATTTACCCCTCATTTATAAAAAGCTTTAAGTTATCTCTTATTTCGTATAGCTCTTTATCTAGATCTTTACACTTATCGAACATTTCTTTGAATTTATCAGATGATAGTTTTTTAATAAGGTTCTCTTTGGTTAGGTTATTATTTAATCGAAGATTTGTTATATAAGAGTAGTCATTTCGTCTTATATGTAATTCATACCCATAGAATTCGCCTTTATCATACTCAAGCTTCCACCTTCCATCTTTGAATCTTAGATGGTTTTGGTTATCTACAAATATCTCATCAAAGCCCTCTAAATCAAGGGTCATTTTCTGGCGAAGATATAACACCTCATCTTCCACGAATATACCATCTTTATCTAAGATAAGTGGCAGTCCAATTCGTTCAACTTCTTTTTGGCACAATTCTTCTATCAATTTAATTGTTTCTCTATCTAAATTTTCCATATCTACTCCTTATTTCTCCTCAATTTTAGGGGGTTCTGGAAGGCTCATCCAATAGATAACTTCGCTTTCTGTATTTTCAAAACCAATACCATCATCAAAATCAATCCAAATATCTGTATATACTCCATCACTTCGAGGTGTCCAAACAAGAACTTCTTCATCTATTTCAGGTGTATATCCATCCCACATAGATTCGATTCTACTGTTTTTATAATATTCTTTTTCTTCCTCATCAAGAGGTCGTGCAGTGAGTTTATTCCATTTCATATTATTTTCCATTACTTTTCCTGTAAAAATTTAATCGCTTCTTCTTTAGTATCAAACCTTTTCATCTTTTTATTGCCTTTCGATTTCATTACTATGAAAGCCATATACATAAAACATAAATCAATCAACACATTACCGCTTAGCAGATAGTGGTTGAATAATAGTAACCCAGCAATCGTTAGAAATGAAAAGATATCTGCTAATATTGATTGTAAAAGTGTTTCGTGAACTATTATAAAATTGTTTTTCATATTTATCTCCTTTAATATTATTGAGGTAGGGCAGAAACACTTGAAAATTGCTTATGATCGTGTTGAAGGTGCTTGTTTCTGCCTATCCTCAAATCTGAACATAACTTTGCGTGTTGAGACAAACCACGCTCAAAACTATTATCATAACTACCACATTACTATTTATAATTTTAGTTATATTCAGGTTCGAGGGGCGAAATTGCTTTCGCCACTACTATGAATTTATGACATATTATATTTTATAAGCAACCGTTTTTCGAACGGATAAAATTAGGTTTTGCGACGCCCAGTTTAACGCCATATGACAGGGCGTTATTCCAGCCCTACAAGGGACGATTAAATAATTTTAATCCTCCCATGCTATAAATATTTTTGAGACACTCAGGGCTTTCGCCCCTTGTAAGGTTGGAATCGAATTGTTAAGGTTAATATAATTGGAAATGTTCCCTAATCTCTTTTTCGACTTTTTTATCAATTGTCTTATAAAATTCCGTAGCCTCGAGTTTGTCTGTTGGCCTATAGCCAATCATCATAAAGGCTTCTTCTTCTAAATCTCCCTCATAATATTCTCGAACTAATTTGATTAAGCCTTTTTCTCGAAGACTTTTCAAGGCTTTCAATATTTTATAGTTTGAAAGATTACATCTACCTTTTATGTGTCGCCTTGGAACAGGATCACCTTTGTTTATCACAAAGTCACAATATAATTCACAAAAAGCTTCTAAAACTTGTTGCTCTAAATCTGTTAGCTGTAATTCATTATTGTTCATAAGTCAGATAAGTTTTCCATTCCTCTGAGTGTTTTTCGAAACTTTCTTCGATGTCTTCATTAGTCTTGAAATATATCTCTACATATTTATTTATATATTCATAGTTCCAATAGACTTCTTTCCGTTGAAAATTCCAGCTTCCAAAGAATTTTTTTTCTCCCTCATTATTCCAATTTGGCTTGAATCCTTTAGTATCTTGCTTGATAATAGCTTTTGCTTTGAGATATGCAATAAACTTATCGATTTCTTCTTTGGTTTTAAATAGTAATCCTAAATCTTTTATATTTTTAACTTCCAAAGCACTCCAGCCAGAATAGTAATCAGTATTTATTTCTTTAAATTTTGATTTATAAATATCTATAGTGAAAAATATTTTAGGCTCTTTAATTTCTTCAAACCACTCGTCAAAATTATCAATAAAGCCCTCAACAATACCTTCATATAATTCAATAGAACGCGGATTACTTCTATCCTTACAGAGTTTGAAATATCCGTATTTTTGGCTGCGTTCAAGGGAAAGAATAGCACCAGCTTTTGCGAAGGGTAGATCTTTAAGTAATTTATATTTTTTCATTTATTCCTCCTCGTCTACTTCAATATCAAATTTATCGGCGATTGTCTGGACGGTTTCGACTAAGTTTTGAACTAATCTTGCAAGATAGCCAACGCTTATTTTCTCGTTGTTGAGAAAATCTGCCAATTCTTCACGTGTCATGTCCGTGATATCGATTGATTGGTATTTTCCGTCTCGTTTTATTCGTGCGTAGATTCCTGAAAGGTTTCGTTCTTGTGGTTTTTTAATCATTTTATTTCTCCTTTACCAATTAAATTTACCGTCCGCCATCACGAAGTAGTAGCATACACCCGATATAGATGTAACTACAACCAATAATACTAACCATGAGATTATCTCAGTAGTTAGAACTCCTTGTCTTATCGATTCCAATAATTCGTCAAGACTCTCATTATGAACTAGAATATTATCATTTAGTCCATTCTCATTAGTCTCAGTGTAGAAAGACCCCGAGAGTTCTTTATTTATAACACGAAAAACATATCTCTTTTTTCGTTCCAAGAATTTGGTTGGAATTTCTTTTTTCTCAGCTTCATGCTCGAAGTCTGAAAAATTAAACTTAGATGAACTATAATCTCGATCTCGAAATATGACAGTATTAGAATTTTTAGTTTCTCTTGACACTTCGTCCCATGAATAATATGTATGGGTTTGGCATTTACCTTTGCCATTGCAGGTAACATATGTATGAGGGCGATATTCTTCAAGAATCCTAATAATTTTCATGTATTCACCATCAAAATTTTCAAATTTAACAGGATCTTTGGTTTTAAATTCGCCAGATGAGATAATCCTACCTTGTTTAGAATCTACCGCATAATTGAATTTATTATTATCTTCAACTCGAACCGCGGTGTTATATTTCTGTATTTCAGAGTTAGCATGATCGATAAATATATTTCTCAGGATGAAGCAGCCGAAGATAGCGACTGCTCCAATAAATATTCCAAGTGATATGCGATGTCTATCGCTTATCATCGAAGAGATTCCTTGCTTTTGAATTATCTACTTTATAATCAAGATATTCAAATTTCTGTGTTTCATAGCCAGATAGCCCTAACCAGACGTTAGTAGGGAAGGAACGAACATTTTTATTATATTCCTTGATCTCGTTATTATATTGTTCACGATAACTTGCTAAGCGATTTTCTGTAATACTAAATTCGAGCTGTGCAGTTTTATAATTTTCTTGTGATTTTAATTGCGGATAATTTTCAACAATCGATTGAATCGTTAGTTGAGCATTTTCGATTTTACCACTATTAGCTTGAGCTCGTGCTTCGGTGATTTTAGCTAAAGTGCTTTCTTCGAACTTATTATAGCTTTTTACGGCATCTACTATGTTGTTAAACAAATCAACTCGGCGCTGTTCTTCCTTTTGAGATATTAGAAAGGGAAGTTTTAACCGATTCTTCGAGCGAAATCGCGCGGTTTCTAGCTGACGAAACAATTCCAACAGTTATTAACACAATAGCTAGTATTATGCCAATAATTCCAGCTGCATTTAGTAGTGATACTTTAGTTTTATTACTCATATTTCTCCTTTAATTTACTTTTGGCAATTAACCGTATCGTTTAACTTAGCTTTAGTGCTTTTGAGTTCAGCTTCTGAGCCGATAAATAGCCCAAATACACCCGAAAATAGTAACAAGGCTATAATCGCAATCGCTCGCCAAGCCGACATTTTAAATTTTAGGTCTTGCATAATTAAATGCTGAATATCAGGTCGGTTCATAATTTATCCTTTCATTTTTAGTTGTTAAAATTCGACTTTCTTTGGTTTTGGTTCGCCAAGATATTGCTGAATTTCGAAAATTGCTTTATCATATCCAATCACGAATCTTGCGCGATAACCTTTACTCCTTAGCTCTTTAAGCATTTTATCTTGCTCGATTAAATGTTTATTCTGCCTAATTTCGCCATTCTTCTTAAAAACAATAACATTTTCAGCTTTAATTTCGAGAAATAGACCGCTCGCTAAGGTATTACTTTCAGCAATGAACAAATCCGGCCAAGCTCGTGATTTCTGAAATTTCTTGTGTTTTGCAGCTTGGCCTGGGCTCATTTTCATTCCGCTTGAGAAATCTGTGCGAAATAGCACGTCGGGGTAGTTCTTGCGAAGGTAGTCGCAAATTTTAAGGTGCAGATTTTCTTCAGTTTTTCTCATTAACATACCTTAATTCCTCATATCTTTGCCATTCTGGCGAAATAATATTAACTTTAATTTTAACTACTCTAGAAACACCATTAATTAAAATTTTCATAATTCTTCCTTTTAGATTTCAGCCCTCCAACGGACACAAGGCTCATAACCACGAAATAATCGCGGCGAGCTACTAATAAGGAGGTGCTCGACTTTTTTCTGCAGCTCTAAACCACTTGCGAAACCTGTGCCCATTGGAAGGCTAAACTTATTTTTTAAAATCCTACTGCTCGTCGATAATCATCAAACTGCTGTGAACGCTCTATACTATCTTCTTTACATTCTTTGAGATATTCATTATAATAATCGTTTTGCCAATCTTCGAAAGGGAAGTCTTTAATATCCATTTTTTCGGCAAGGCCATTACCAATTTCGTAATATCTGCAAAATTCGTCAAAATCCATATCTTCAAAACCATCTTCGTAAAGATTGCGATTTTCTAAAATAATATTTTCTAGAAAGTCACGGATTAATTTTTGGTCAAAATTCATAGCTTAACTCCTTTATTAATTTTTCGCTATTCCTTCGCAAGAAATCTTCACAAATTTGCCGATCTTCACAATTCATTACATATTGCAGCATTTCTGCTTTTAAAGGGAGAGCGAGTTTTGAACTGAAAATTTCTTTTAATTCTGTGATATCTGCAGTTGAATATTTATTAAAAATTTGACTAATTACTGTTCTGAAATTCATTTTTGATCCTTTGTAAAAAATGTTCGTTGGCGATTTTGAGTCATTCTTTGCACACGAGCTGCAATTACTTTTTTAATTTCTTGCCGTGTTTGAGGTGGCATTTTTTCATAATATTTAGCCACAAATTCTCGTATTTCATCGATTTCGAACTCTTCGAAGACTTCTGCCACTTGGCGTTCATCTTTCATTTCTATCAGTTTTGAGCGATAGGCGGCGACGTAATCCGCCCACGCTTTCGCTGAATGATTTTCTTTATAAAATTGATACGCTAGTTGTTTAATTAATAGATATTCAGGTTTTGTCATAGATAGAATCCTTGTAGTCGCTCCAGATGATTTGCTCGTGGATCTTGATAGAGCATATCACCATTACCAGTGAGCATTTCTGCGCCGGTTTCATCAAGAATGATTTTTGAGTTTAACGAATTTGTCACGCTGAAGGCAATCTTTGTCGGAATATTCGCCTTAATCAATCCTGTTACAACATCGGCACTTGGCCTTTGCGTTGCGAGAATTAAGTGAATTCCTACCGCTCGAGCTTTTTGTGCAATTCTGATAATTGAGCTTTCTGCACTTGGTATTCCTAGATCTGAAGCTTCAAGGATTGCTTTTTCAAGCTCCTTCATCGCTTTTTTCTGTTCCTTAATCGTTTCTTTTTCAAGCTCTGACATTCTTGGGTTAATTTTCAGATCTTCCAGTGATTTTACTTCTGATAAATCAAAATCTTTATTAAAATGTAGAATCGTTTCGATCATACCTTTAATGTTCAATTTAAATTCTTCGCGTTTATTACCAGATGTCATCATCAAGTCAGCAAATTCATCAATTACGCAAACGATTCGTGGCATTTCACCTTTGTAATCTTCGATTTTTCGCACACCAGCTTTTCGCAAAGTTTTATAGCGAGATTCCATTTTTTCCACTAAATCTGCGAGTGTTTCTTGTGCATGAATTGGATTAGTAACAATCGGTTTTAATAAATGTTTACTATCTTCATAAAATCCGAGCTCAACTTGCTTTGGATCGATTAGCACGAGTTGGAGTTCATCTGTCGAAAGCTGTTTAGTGAGCGATTCGAGAATTACATTTAGCATTACCGATTTACCAGAGCCAGTCTGTCCAGCGATCAGCAGATGCGGCATTTTAGTTAAATCACCATAATGATTTTCGCCGAAAATATCTTGGCCGAGTGGAATTTCGAAAGTGCCTTTTTTAAGCAGAGAATCGTCAAAATCTAGAACTTTACGTTCAGGATTTGGAATTTCTACACCGATGAGGTTCGTGCCGTAAATTGGCGCAAGCACACGAACTGATTTAGCTTGAAGAGCGATCGCGAGGTCATCAGCACGTGAGCCGATATTTTTCATTGCAACCCCACGATTTGGCCGGAAAGTGTAGCGAATCACGCTTGCACCAGTGAAGGTTTCGCCAATTGCGCCACCGATTCCGAATTCCAAGAATTTTTTAATAATCAAATTCTCATTAGTTTCGCCATCAGTTTCGAGTAAATCAACAGTTGTATTCTTTTCACTGAATTTTTCCGCCACATTCATTTTCCGCTTAATTTTAGCTTTATCAAATCCAGTTTCGATATTCGCAAGAACTTCCATTGATTCTTGCCCATTTAAAATGTCACTTGGGTTAGGGAAGAATTTAGCATTATCGTTGTTAACATAGTCGAAAACGTTCGTGATAAGCTTTTCAGTAGCTGGTAAGAACTCAAGCAAGTCATTTCGAGAATATTCGAACTCACGAATTTGGGGCGAACCATCTCGATTTTTAGTTTTCTTAATTTCGATAAAACCAACACTTTCAATTTCTTTTTTGAGAACTTTTTCAGCTAAAACTAGATAAATTGAGCCTTGAAGTAGGTATTTATAGTTTTCTTGGTACTCTGGATCAAGTGGATCGTTAGTGGCCGACGAGTAAAATGAAACTGTTTTGTAATCTTTAAGCTTGAGTTTATCTCCCGAACCTTTAATGATTAGGTCGATGATTCCAACCATTGGCACTTTCGAAATTTCAGCTTCGAGCCGTTTTTCAGCATCGATAACTTCGAATTTTGGCGCTTCTTCAAAATAAATATTGAGTGAATCGTTAAACTCTTTAATCATTTTTTCACGGCTGCCAGTTTTGCCATAATCTATTTCGTAATCACTGGTTGAATTTATTTCATCAAGCCCAGCAGCTGCAGCTTCGTCAAAAGTTCCGCCTTTGTAGTAAATTTCGAGCGCTTTATGAAAAGCTTTACCGACTACCATTGATGGACTCGAAGGGTTATCATAAACCTTGGCGATGTAACGCTTTTGAAACTCCACCTGATTTCGTAGGAAGGTGACAAGAGCAGAATAGCTTAAGTGATCAACTCTATTCATTGATTTTCTCCTCAGTTTGGTTAATAATTTGCTCATCTTCGCGTGAAATTTCTTCTTCAATATAAATTCCAGAAATGTCGAACGCTTGGCGAATTGCATTAGCTTCAGCACATTTTGTGAGCATTACGATTGGCATTTTTGCCCAAGTTGATTTCGGCTTACCATCCTTATTTTTCTGGACGAATTCTTCATAAAAAGCAGTATATTTCGTGAATTCTTTCGGCTCACCGTTAACTAGTCCAAAAACCGGCACAGTTACGCTTTCGAGCTGTCCATCGGCGCTCTTAGTAATTTCAGCAGTTCCAGTGTGAGAATATTTACCGCCTCTTCGAGCGAGTTTTCGAAGACCATGAATTGATATGATTGGTGTGAGCTCTTCGCGCTCAGTGCTTTTGTTCCAGATATATGTCGCATAAATCTCATTTTTGAACGGATTAACGCCGAACTGACTTGAGATGATCATAAACCGTTTTAAATCTTCAATCGGTCGAGCTTGTCCTGTCTTAGTTAGCCCGAGTATCGATACATGGATTGACGCAAGCAATCGCTCTTTGAAAGCAGTAGTTAAATCTCCTTCGAAGAGATCGTTCGCATATGGCACGACTTCACCATATAATTCACGACGTTTTTTATTCGCTATTTTCTTTGCATCTTTTTCTGTAGTAATAACTGCTTCTGACATTATTTACAAATCTCCATTTCATTGATCATTTGCCATTCACAGTTGTGTTCTTTTTCATAATTTCGATATTTTTGCCATCGATATTCTGAGCCAAACCAAGCAAGAGCTACTAGTCCGACAATCATAAAGAATATTATTTTTTTAAATTTTGTTGTTTTTGCGTGCATTTTATCTCCTTAATTTTATTATTTTTGATTTTCGAAAATGTTATCTGTCGCCACTATTCATTACTTTCTTGGCCGTTTTCTTTTTCGAAATTCAAACCTTGATTTAACTTTGAAATTTCTGCAAAACCCCGTTCGCAAAAATCTCATTTGTAAAATCAAGAAGCCCCATGGATAACGCACAACCATGGGGCTAATTTTGTAAGCTTAGAAAAGATGTGCGTTTTTTAGAGTTATATCTTTACGCTTATGATGTTATATGGTAAAATA
>CAUQWN010000006.1:0-32002 GCA_963522115.1 uncultured Saccharimonas sp. (SeqCode)
TTGGATTTTGGTTTTGACCTTGTCCTGGATCTGGCGTTGGCGCTGGAGTTGGATTAGCTGGATTTAGCTTCCTATATTCTATGTATCCCTCCATATACCCATCGGGGGCACCATAGAAATAAGTTCTTACTATATCATATGTCAAGTTATAGTCTGGCATCCAGGAATAGTTTGATACCGCTTGGTATCCTTCAAGATCCTTGCGGATATTTATTGATTCACCAGGGTTTAGAACCCCGGTTTCCATAGGAGCGACTTCCTCATTACTACCCTCGA
The DNA here is from genome assembly GCA_963522115.1 of uncultured Saccharimonas sp. (SeqCode). Taxonomy (GTDB): domain Bacteria; phylum Patescibacteriota; class Saccharimonadia; order Saccharimonadales; family Saccharimonadaceae; genus Nanogingivalis. The sequence goes on from CAUQWN010000006.1 coordinate 277, forward strand.
GTAAATGCCTAACACGGAAATTGATTTGACCTTGCTGTTCTTCAGCCCTTACAACAGTATACCCAAAAATGGGTGAATCAATCAAAACTTGAGTAGTAGCGCCCAGAATGGCTACTGAGAACAGAGAAATACCTAACTTAATTAATTTTTTCATGATTTTTCCTCCAATATGGAATTGATATTTTTCGCCTTTAGGCGTGTAAGTACGATAAAAAGGCTCTCATCAAGACCACAAAAAGGAAAAACATGAGTATTAAACTCTTGTCTTCAACTTTTAATGTTCTTGATAGAAGCCTTATATAAGTTTATCTATCAACTAAGCAATAGTCTATCATATTTCTGTATATTTGTCAATAGTTTTTAGTAATTTTACAAAAACCACAGCTATTCTCTTGAGTTGAAAGCTATTTCGAAAAGTGCTAAAATATAAAAATGGAACTAAAAGATTACACTTATGAATTACCTGAAAATAAAATTGCAGCACATCCGCCAAAAGTTCGCGGAGGTTCGAAATTACTAGCTCTAGATAGAAAAAATGGTAAAATTACTGATAGCTTTTATAAAAATATTGCAGATTTCTTTGAAAGTGGCGATTTGCTCATTTTAAATGATACAAAAGTTATTAAAGCACGGCTTTTTGTTACAAAAGATAGCGGAGCCGAACGCGAATTAGTAGTTTTAGAGCGACACAGTTTTGATAGTGATTGGCACAAACATAAAGTTATGTATCGTGGAAAAATCAAATCTGGCGACAAGCTTTTTGTAAAAGATCCTTCGTTAAAAGATCTAGACCAAAATAATTTCGAAAAAGCAGAAATTAAAGTTGAAAAAATTCTTGGCGACGGACTTGCAATCGTGAGCTCAAAAATCGATCTTCGTGATCTTTGCGAAAACTTCGGCACCGTTCCTCTTCCGCCATATATGCGAAGAAACGCTACGCCGCTTGATATCGAACGCTATCAAACTGTTTTTGCGGAAGAAAAAGGATCAGTCGCAGCACCGACTGCCAGTTTAAATATGACTGATGAAATTTTAAATTCATTAAGAGAAAAAGGCGTAAAAATTGCATATTTAACACTTCATGTTGGGCTTGGAACTTTTATGCCAATTCGAGTTGAAAAAATTGAAGAACACCGAATGCATCAGGAATATTTCGAAATTCCAGCAAAAACTGTTATGAAAATTCAAAAAACTACACAAAATGGCGGCAGAATATTTGCACTTGGCACAACAGTCGCTAGAACGCTTGAATATGCCCATAATGCAATTTTCGAAAAAAGCTTAAACGGAAATTCTGGCAATCGTGAAGATTTAAGCAAGATTTCGAAATCTCAAAATGGCGATTTATCAGGTGAAGCAGATATTTTTATTTTTCCAGGATATGAGTTTAAAACAATTCAAGGTTTAATTACGAATTTCCACGCGCCAAAATCAACAGTTTTAATGCTTGCAAGTGCTTTTGCTGGCTGGGAAAATCTTAAAAATGCTTATAATCACGCAATTCAAAATGGTGAATATAAATTTCTGTCATATGGCGATTCAATGATTATCTATCAAAATAAATAGAGCGAATTAACGCTCTATTTTGCTTTTTCGAAAATTATTCACCAAGCGAATATTCATTCAAAATATTAAGGTTTTCATCAAACTCAAAAACGAGTGGTGGGAAGTTTGGAATTTCGACACCCATGATTTCATCATCGCTCAAGCCTTTTATGTGTTTTACAAGCGCGCGAATTGAGTTTCCATGAGCACCAACAAATACATTCTTTCCACTTTTCAGAGCTGGCGCAATTTGATCTTCCCAAAACGGTAAAGCACGTTCTAGAGTAACTTTCAAGTTTTCAGCATCTGGCACAACCGAATCATCAAGCAAAGCATAGCGGCGATCATTATGTGCAGAATATTCATCATCTCGTGGCATTTCTGGTGGAAGCGTATCGTAAGAACGGCGCCAAATATGAACTTGCTCTTCGCCAAATTTTTCAGCTGCCTCGGTTTTATTCTTACCAGTTAAGCCACCATAATGCCGCTCATTCAAACGCCAAGATTTTTGAACCGGAACCCAAAGTTGATCAGAAAATTCCAAAGCCAAATTCGTTGTTTTGATTGCACGCTTCAGAACTGATGTAAAAGCCACATCAAACTCAATTCCTGCTTTTTTAATTAATTTTCCAGCATCAATTGCTTGCTGAACACCTTTTTCGCTCAAATCAACATCAGCCCAACCAGTAAAAAGGTTTGCTTTATTCCACTCACTTTCGCCATGTCTTGCAAAAACTAATTTAGCCATTTTTCTCCTTTCGAAAATTCATTTTATCTATTTTAATTTTAACACTTTCAAACAATTCCTTCAAGCCTTAGCTTACAGCTCCTTCTTGACTTAGATATTAAAATATGGTAGAATTTACCACAATCGAATGATAGCTCTTTTAAAAAGTTAGGTGAACTATTTTTGGGTTATTTTTCGAAATTTTTTATTAAAGGAGGCTCTTAAATGGTTAAAAAGAGCGAATTTCAAGACGAACTGAAAAAATTTGAGTCTATTTTAGAATCATTGGAAAGATATCCAGATTTTAAAAAACTATTTCTGCCAAAAGATCTTGAGGCAATGAGGAAAGCACTGGAGAACCAGACCTCAATACCTGGAGATTCTTTATCAAGAATAAAAGTAGCATTAGTACTATTCAATGCAAAAATTAACAAAACTCGTAAGAAGCCAAAATCAGAACTTAAAAAACCAAAAACTAGTGACTCGAGCAGCAATAAGCCAAATAACAACAAGCTTATTAAAAAGTTGCAAAAGAATATTGTAGATAAAGATACACAAATTAAAGAGCTGGAAAGTAAAATTGAAGAACTGAAATCAAGATTCGAAAATCAAATTAAGGAGCTTGAGAAAAAAACTACCATAATACTTTAGATTCAAAAGATGAAGAAATCTCAGAGCTTAAAATAGAAAAATACAAGCTTGATCTTAATAATAAATCCCTAAAAGCTCGAAAAAAGAAACTCGAAAAAAAGCTCAAGAATAAAGATTTCTCGGAGCTACAATCAAAATACAATTCTTTAAAAGGAGAGCTGGAAGAAAGCAAGAAATCCAATGAACTTCTTGCAGGAGCAAAAGCGGAAATTCAAGAACTTAATTCGAGAATTGAGAATAAGGATAAAACCATTGAATCTCTAAAAGAAGAAATCGATAGCTTTAAAGATCCTGAAAAACTTATTGAGACTTTTGTTTCAGTTGTGCAAGAAGGTGCTAGATTCTTAGCAATAGAAGCTGCAAAAGACTTACTCGAAAAAGAACGAAAGCAAGATTCTGGGAAAATTTCTGGTTTAACCGAAATTATCAACAGTCGCCTTTCAGATTTTAATGATAGACTCAATAGTCTACAGGCACTGGTTCAGCAAAAAGACATTGAAGAAGAAGTTCATGAATCAGATCCAGACTTTTCTGAAGAAGATTTAGCAATTATGAAAAACTTGAGCATTTTGCTTATTCAAAATGCGGATTATAAAAATAGTCAAAATCAAGAAAAATTGTTAAGCTATTTTAGTAAGGATTCCGAGTTATACACTGAAACTCGAAAAGTTTCCCAAACAAGAAAGGTGATAGAAAAATCAGTTTTAGGAAGTAGGTTCGATTACATTGTAATTCATTTAGATAGGATTAGTCACGCTTCAACCGACGGAATTCCACTCTATCAAGACCCAAGAATAATCACCATTCGAAGAGGTCAAGAAAATCCTTTACTAATAAAATACTCTATTCTTGAACGATTCAAAAATAGAGTCAATTAATACAAGCCTAATATAGAAAGCTCCTTATGGGGCTTTTTCTTTTCGAAAAATTAAAAAACGCCAGCTTTTTACTGACGCTAAAATACTTACATTGTCGAGCCCTTCATGTGTTTTACGCGAGCGACAATTTCTTTATGCCGCCCTTTAACCATTGGACGCGCTTGAGGATTTCCTAAATAGCCACAGGTTCGCTTGACCACATCTACTGTTCTTGGGTCGCTATTGCCACAGTTTGGACACTTAAAGCCTCTTTCAGTTGGTTCGAAATCACCTTCAAAGTCACACTTGTAGCAATGATCAATCGGAGTATTGGTCCCTAGATAGCCGACACGATCATAGGCGTAGTCCCAGACAGCTTCCAAGGCTTTTGGATTTTGTTGGAGAACTGGATACTCACAGTAGTGGATGAAACCACCAGTTGCACCAGCCTTAACGTAATCTTTTTCAAAATCCAGTTTTTCGAAAGGAGTTGGATTTTTTCGAACATCATAATGAAAAGAATTCGTGTAATAGCCTTTATCTGTAATATCAGGAATAGAGCCGAATTTCTCTGTATCTAAACGGCAAAAGCGGTCAGTTAAGCTTTCGCTCGGTGTGGAATAAACACTAAAATGATAGCCAAATTCCTCAGACCACTCTTCACAAAGTTCTTTCATTTTTCGAATTATTGAAAGCGTAAAATCCTTCGCTTCCGAATTTTTTTCCCATTCAGCTCCGTAAAAGGATTTCCCAACTTCATAAATCCCGATATAACCAAACGAAACAGTTGCACGACGATTTTTAAAAACCTCGTCAACCGAATCTTCAGGACTCAGCCTTTTACCAAAAGCACCATATTGATATAAAATTGGCGCATTCGCTGGTGTTGCTTCCTTGGTCCGTTCAACACGATAAACTAACGCGTCTTTTATAATTTGAGCACGTTCATCAAAAATCCGCCAGAATTTTTCGAAATTACCGTCGGATTCAATTGCAATTCGCGGCAAGTTTAGAGTAACTACACCCAAATTCATTCGGCCAGAATTTACTTCTTCACCATTCTCATCTTTCCAGCCTTGGAGGAAAGAACGGCAGCCCATAGGCACCTTAAACGAACCAGTTAGCTCAATGATCTTATCGTAGGACAAGACATCTGGGTACATCCGTTTGGTTGCACACTCGAGGGCCAACTGTTTGATGTCATAATTCGGATCTTCAGAATAAAAATTTACACCACGCTTGAGCGTAAATACCAGCTTTGGAAAAATCGCTGTTCGATGCGACGCGCCCAAACCTTCAATACGAATGGTTAAGATGGCTTTTTGAATTTTACGTTCGAGCTCAGTTTGACCGAGCCCAAAACCAAAAGTCACAAAAGGTGTTTGACCGTTTGAGGTAAAAAGCGTATTAACTTCGTATTCAAGTGATTGCATTGCATCATAAATATCTTTATCTGTTCTTTCCCAAGCATACTCTTCCCATTTACTACTGTCTTCAACCCATCTTTCGGCATATTTAAGATGTTTTTCGAAATTCTTTTTTGCATAAGGCGCAAGAAGCTCGTCAATACGATCAGCTGAACAGCCACCATATTGGTTTGATGCTACATTCGCAATGATTTGCGCAATTTGAGCTGCCGCCGTCTGAATAGATTTTGGCGGCTCAATGTCAGCATTGCCCATTCGAAAGCCATTCTCAAGCATTCTTTTAAAATCAATTAAACAGCAGTTAGTCATCGGTGTGTGAGGGTGATAATCTAGGTCATGATAGTGGATATTCCCTTTTTGGTGAGCATTGGCTACATGCTCAGGGAGCATCCGTAGTCCAATTGCCTTACCCGTAACGCCCGCCGTCAAATCGCGCCAAGTGTTAAAGGTGTTGCCATCTTTATTAGCATTTTCGTTAACAATTGACTCATCTTTCGAAATAAGTCGACCTATAGTTCCGTCAATTGATTGAGCATTGAGCCTTTCATGTGCTCGTTCTTCTCGATAATCGTGAAATCTATGATAAGCAGCAATGTCATTATCATAAAGCTTTTGTTCAACTAAATCCTGGATCTCCTCCACGGTAAAAACTTTTTCGCCGTTCTTAACACTTTCTTTTAACTCATCAAGTACTAAACTGCCAATTTTCAGCGATTCCATAATTGGCTTAGATGGGTCTTTACCTTCAGAGAATGTTGATCGAAAAGCTTTTTCGATCGCGTTAAAAATGCGTTCTACATCAAGTAAAACCTTGCGACCATCGCGCTTCATCACTTCAACGCCCTCGAAAGAAATCTTTACTCCTTCGAGCTCCAAAGATTTTAGTTGTTCCTTACTGAATAGTGCTAATTGTTCCATTTTTTCACCCCGTATTTTCTATAAAATTGCAAGTATTTTAATTTTAAAGTTCTTCTGCTCGACTATTTAATTATAGTGCTTTTGTTTATAAAAATCAATAAAAAACACTATATTTAGCGTGTAATATTTACAACAAAATAAAACCACCTCTTTTGAGATGGCTATTCAGTGTCTTATTTTTTTGAACTTCGGCAAAACACTGTTAAAATTAAAAGATACAAAAAGTTAAAAATTATTTCGATAAAAAGTGGTGTAGATATTTTTTGCGAAATAAGGTTTGGAAAATCTGTGAAAATTATTTGCGAAGAAATAATAGAAACGAAGAAAATAGCTAAATCTTGTTTGAATTTTGCCTCGCCTGAAATTTTATTCAGCAAAATCACTGAAATAATTATTTCGAAAATTAGTTTCGAAAGCGACAAGACAAAACTAAACTCCGCAAATTCGTCACCAACAATATCCAAAAAAGAAAAAAATATAACTTCTTGGTTTGCAAGCTGTTTGATTATTAATAAAATCGAGCTTAAAATAATAACCGAAGATAGAAAAAATATCATTTTCCTATTAATTTTTTCTTTTCCAATATTCCTTGCTACAATAATCACCGCACAAATCAGAATTACAATAATTTTTTGTATCAATGTACTCACCTCCTAAAAGCGATAATTACATTATATCACTTTATTTTAAAAAAGTCAAATCAAAAAACCAATTGGTAAAAAGAAACTTATAATCCCGCAAATCAGAGAAATTGCATAAAATACTCGCCGATTTTCTTGCCGATTTTCAAAAAAATAAATTAGCAAAAAAGAACTAAAAACTCCAATCGGAATGCTTATATTTGTTTTAGTTTTTAGCCAGATTAAAGCAAATAAAGCACATAAAATAAGTTTCACCAAAAAAACCGAATCGCTTTCGGGATTTTTTTCGAAACCACGACGGCTTAATTTTGTGCGATTTCGCGCATAAGTTCTTTGTTTGTTATTTTTGCTCATATTGCTTATGATTATATCATATTTTCGCCAAAAATAAAACCGCCCAAAGGCGATTTTGAAAATTACATTTTGATTTCTGCGTCAACTCCAGCTGGAAGGCTAAGATTTTGCAAAGAATCAATTGTTTTTGGTGTCGCATTACTAATATCAATAAGGCGCTTATGAACACGCATTTCGTAAGCTTCACCACCCATTTTGTAAACATGTGGGCTTTTTACTACTGTAAAAGTGCTTCGTCGTGTTGGTAGAGGCACTGGTCCTGCAACCGTTGCACCAGTTCGAATTGCTGTGTCAACAATTTGCTTTGCACTTTGGTCGATAACTTTGTGGTCGTATGCCTTTAGGCGAATACGAATTGTTAGGCCTTGTTCTGCCATTTTTTACTCCTTATATTAGGCTTGTAACTTCTTTAGTAGCTTTAAGATAACTACGAACGAATTCTCAAGCAATTTATATTACCCTGATATTTTAACATAAATTTATCTAAATTACAATAGAAAAGCCCTCAATTAAACAAGAACTTTTAACTAAAGAGGGATTTTCAACAATTCCCTACATTTTCGTATAGCAAAAAATACAAACGATAGGTTTAGTATAAATTATAGCTGCTAAAATAAAAAGCACCAAATGGTGCAATTTATTAACCTTTTCGTGGTTTAACTTCATTTCGACCAAGAGACTTCTTAGTTTCTGTGAAGATTTCGTGTTTTCGAGTTTTTGGATTATATTTTCGCAAAGATAATTTTTCAGGTGTATTCTGAGTATTTTTGCGAGTGTAGTAAATTCGGTCGCCAGTAATTTCACTTACAAGACCAATAATCTTTCGTTTCGTATTCTTTTTAGCCATAATCTCTCTTAAATTAATATTTACAATTCTTAACTATTTTATCACAGTAAAAAGATAAAATCAAGTTATTTTACCAACAATAATTATCCAACAAAAAATTAATAATCCTCAACTATAAAATAATGCAGCACTGTTTCGGCACATAATGGTTAATTTAGTATAGTATTGACATTATCGAAATATTATGCTATAACTATAGCAATGAGACAAAAGTCTCAGAGCTATTTAAAAATTTGGCATTATCATGATTTTTGATACTTATGAGCATTTCTAAGTTTGGTAAAATAGTGGATTTAGATATGCTCATGAGTGAGCTTACCCAGATAATGGGTGTCAAAGTGGGAAAATCCCTTAAATTAAATAGCTTTGACGAAAGAAAGGAAAAATCATGAAAAAATTTGAATGCTCATGGGGCCACGGCTCCACTGACCTATTCCTCTTGCTAGAAGGAAAAACTCCAAAAATTTTGGATGTGGAGTTCGACCACAATAAACTCCACGCAATATGTGGAGGCAGAACGACTTTTGTAAGCCGTTCTGGAAATTCTGGGTCAGGTTTTCTGTCTAAATTAGGTTCATTGATCCCCGTCGGTTTATGGCGGGTGGATACTCGTCATAATCATGACTATCAGTTCTTCATGCCCGTCGGTAAAATTATCGACGAATATGTAGAAGAAGATGTCCTCGTAGCGATACCTTATGTGTCGCACGAAGAAGATAAACGGGAAACTCTCGAAGATAACCCTGTTGTAATTAAAGTTGGTAGAACGGTCATTTATTGTGACTTTTATACAAACTTTACTCAAACCCTGAAAGCAGTACTTTTAGGAGAGGGCCTTCCACAGTTTGAAGGTCGCCGGAAGATCAAAAAAACCTTCCAAAAAACCTTTACCCACGTCGATAAAGACGATTGGGATAGAGATTTTTTGGAAGAAGAAAATTTTGAGATAGATTTTTATAATCTGTCTCAAAATAAAGAAACTCCCAACCCATGGAGTTTCTTCCGGGAAGAGCTCGTGAAATACCAAACATCTTATCGGCAGCCCCGCATCTTCGAGTTGCTCGGGGTCGAGCAACTCCCCGATGGTAAATTTATTAGAACCATCAACATTGATGGCACTAAATACCGTGGTGAGACGCTTAATGGCAATCCTTTGGAGACTGGTGAATTAACCACCGGTTGGCAGCGGATTGCCGAAGATGTGCTTATTCGCTTTTACGATAACGAAGCACATCTTCTAGCATACACTTCTAAGGAGGCGTATGCCAAAAAAGCTCATCGCATTGCAAACAAAATGAACCAAGGCGAAGAGCTTATAGAATTCCTCAAATCTGCCCACCAGGATGAATACGAAGAATTTGAGTTACTAGTGCCTAAAGCATTATATATGCTTGACGGCACCAATCTTATTGCTAAGATCCGTAAGGATCTAGCAAATAAGATAGGTCAAAAAATCCGTCAGGTTATATGGAGATTAATTAACCAAGTGCCGGTTGAAACGATCCTGGAAGAAATTCCAGATAATTTAGTCATCTATGCTGATGACTACCGGGAATTATATAACTGGCTCTCAGATATAGATAACCTAGTAAATAAATACTTCTCTGAAAAAGCAGAACTAACCGCTAAAGAGTTGAAGAAATATGCCGCAGACGATTGGGACGTTATACAGATATTTCGATACTTAGCGGTAGAGGGAAGATTCAAGATTAATCTTCCCCTTGAAGACTAGCACATTTTAATAATCCTCGAGACGCCTCGGGGATTTTTTAATTTAAACAGCCGCACCTTATACAAGATGCGGCTTTTAGATCTATAGTAAATTTGGAGCCACGATCGGGGCTTGAACCCGAGACCTCATCCTTACCATGGATGCGCTCTACCAACTGAGCTATCGCGGCAACAGTCCAATTATATCATATGGGATACAAAAAATGAACTATTTTTGTTTTTTAGGAGAAGGTTTTTTAGACAACGAAAAGGTCTCGAGCAGAGCCACACCAATCACCCAAATAATTGAATTAACCAGAAAAAGACCAGATGCTAAAATTGACAAAAATATAATTAGATGGCCTAATCCCTGATTGATAAGACTAACTACACTCGCTACACAAAAGCTCGTTACAGCGACAATAATATAAAACCTCTGAAGTTTTATGCGCTCATTTGTAGTCTCTAGGTATTTTGAAAATGTTTTTCGAAAATTATTCATGACTTGATTATACCATATTTGTCTAAATAGGTCAATCTAATTCTGAGTCATGGTTTATTCTTCCAGATAAATTAAGTCAAGTAGCGCCGAAATAAATTCAGCCTGACTCCAAGTTAATGGAGCTACAGAAAGCCATTCAAGATTACGAGGATTGATTTGCTCTGGTAAAATTCCAGTAGAAGAGCTCCTTGCCACAACCCAATCCAATATCCGCTCAGCCTGTCGTTTATCGCCTTTTGCGAGATAAAATTCCGCTTGCCAAAGTGTTGAAATTATCCAAATATTAGAATTATAATCATCAGAGAAACGATAATATACATCAATTTCAAAACGAGGAATGCCAATATTTTGTTCCTCTTTAAAATACTCCTTTAGAGATTAAAAAGATCTCTCAATTTCAGACGAACTAAAATCAAAAAGTCCAAACATAAATGCACTGTAAAAACTCAATGCATCAATCTTATGATCTTTTTCGCCAGAAGGCCAAATTCCACGATAGAAATAATTTAAATCTGTGTTAAATAATTCTTGATTTGCCACTTTCTTAATTTTATCAGTAGTAGCCCGCCAGCGATAAGAATCTTGAGGCCTACCAAAATCTTGAGCAAGATCTGCAGTGGAATTTAACGCAGCAAAAAACAATCGAATTCAAATATGTCGTCGAAAGAAAATCCATCTCTCATAGTTCATAGTTTGGTTTTCGGGTTAAAATAACCCAGTGCATTCTTTTGAAGTTCATCTTTAAAAATATTAAATACCAAGTCTTATCACCTGTTAGGTTTTGGTGGCGAGCTTTAAGGTCTTCCAGTTTGGCGGTAAGGGCTTGTTTTTGTTGGTTCGCCAGTTTATATCTTTCGATTAAGATATTTCTATCTACTTTTCCAGGGTTCAAAACCACCAATTCATCTTCACCATTGTTTTTTCAAGAAAACTGCATCCACACCTTGCTTACGAAGTTGTTCTGTAACTTCATTTAGATCTTCAGCATATATTTCAGCATCTGTTTCAACCACACGAGCATCTGGGAGCAACCGAGCCTCAATTAAAGCTCCCGAACCTTTGCCACTATCTCGCCCATTAATTGCAAAGTCTTCCGAAACATTCCGGTTCGTTGAAAAACTTACGCTATCTTGACTCATGACATCATGTCCACCGCCAAAATATGCATTTTCATCTAATTCGTTACCACGTTTAAAACCATTTTTACGAATTTCTTCTGCCACTTTACCATTTGTACCGTGGTATAGTTTGGTATTTTCGTTAATTGTAGATGGCTGAAAATTAAAGTCTGCCAAATTTGTTTCGTTATTTTGTGTATTCTCTTGGTCCAAACTCCATCCTGGCATAGACCCTGGTTCTTCTAAGAATATTTTTGCACGGCGAATAAAACTATTTTTATATGGTTCAATTTCTCGTTCTGTAGCTCCTTCTCGTTTTAGTCTTGTTTCGAAGTCTGCAAGGGTTTCGCCGGTATTATCTCGCACGCGCAAAAGTCTTTCATCCAAGTTTTGATCTATTTTATTGCGAATTTCATACGAATATTGATAGCCGTTATTGACTTTTTGGGTGTTTTGTGCTATACTATCTGCATAGGTAGTTCGACCGGCGGAAAATGGCGCGCCGCCGACATTAGTGGATGATGGAACGACACCTGCGCCCCCATCCGAGCTACCATTCAAAATATCTTCTCGTCGTTGGAGGAGATTTTTTATTTCTGCGCTTTTTCTTGGTGTTATATTTTTAAGAATAATATTATCCCCAAATTGAGAGAATGTGGTTGTGTTATATTTACCATCAGGATTTCCGCTAACCGCCATCTGAATATGGTTTCGATCATAAGCTCCATTATTATCAACAGGTAAAGCCTTTGAATATGGATTTATAAAGCTATCTGCTGCAATGTGCGCAACTGTTTCAGGAGACATACCTTCAAGAACCCGCTTATTTAAGTGGTTATTCACGGCGTTTTTATACGCTGTTATTTCATTTGTTTTTAGTGGATTTTGACCTATATTTTGTCGAATAGCATTCACCTCACCCAAAAGCTGATTTGGCATTCGCATAAAGCTGATATTCACCATCTGCGCCGTTTCGTAAGGCTTTTGCGAGCCTTTCTGGTGCACCAATATTAAACTCTTTATCCGCAAGTGAAAGATCTGAATTAGCATTATTCTTATTAAATATTCCTATTCGAACTGCATTGTGTTCCGCTTCAATTAGGGCTTTTGTATTATAGCTGTTGAATCTTCCATTGTTTGTGTTGTATGGATTTTTAACCGACTCCATTCCACCAAAGGCCATTTTACCAGCTCCGCCCATAATTCCACCCATTAAAGCACTTTCAGCGACATTTTCGTGGATATCTTGTTTGTTGTCGAAAAGCTTTTTAGTGAAGTTTTCGGTATATTGCTTGTGCGCCTTCTTCACCAGCTTCACCTAATGCACCCGTAATAGCTCGCCCAACCATATTTTTTGCAAATTTACCGCCAATTTTACCTGTAAGGTTATCAATTCCAAGCTTTTCAATCGCGGCTTGCGCTCCAGCATTAGCGGTTGAAGCTAAATAGCGAGAAGTAAAGCTACTTGGTGTATATACTTCACCTTTTGCTGCTGCTTCAGCCTTTTTGCGAGCTTCAATGTTGTCTAAGTGGTCCATCATATTTGAATGTGCTTCCACGCCATGTACTACCGCTGGAGCAATACCACCAGTTACAGGAGTCGTTGCGGCATCAATCGCCATTCTTGCTCCAGAATTACCCAAGCCATGGGCTAATTTGTTATCTTGGTCAGTTAAACCCGTTGCATCATTGAGTGTTTTTCGTACAATGTTCTTTTCACGGTCTGCTCGCACACGCTTAATCAGATTGTTTGCAAATTGGTTGTCTTCATCGAATAATTTAATTGTATTAGCACCAAGTTCAGTAATCGCTCCCGATACTTTCGGCACAGTTTCCACCACACTATTAGCGGCACCTTTTACTGCTGAAACTGGCGCAGAAACAGTTTGTTGAAGATTCTCATTGTAATTTTTAGTGAAATCACTCACGGCCGAAGCATTTTTATTAATATTCTGGCTGGTTTGCGCAATATTTTGTTTCACTTGCTGGTCATCTGGTCCATATTTTCGGAGCATTTCAGCGTTAACACGGTTTTGGATGTTCTGATTGATCGTATTTTCTCGCATTTGGGCTGTTTTACCACCACTAAAAACATCGTTCAAGAAGTTTGCCACATGGTCTGAACCTTGGTTATAACGGTCTGTTTCTTCTTGCCGATACTTATTCGTTAATTGCTGGCGTTCCTGCTCCCGATTCATTTGTGGTTGTAGTTGAACAGGTTGCACCGGTTTTACGGGGTTTAAATCCACCGAACTTTTCGCAAATTCTTTTGGCTGTTGTGGCTGGGTAGGATTGCTTAAATTATTCGCAAAATTATCCCCAAGTTTGGGCGCGCTGTTAAAACTCACCGCAGATTGTTGTTGCTGTGGCTGTTGTTCATCTTCTCGCTTTTTCTTTTGACCAAAAAGTCCGCTAAAAAAGTCGCCAATACCTTTAAAAATATCCATTGTTCCTCCTTCGAGACAAAAAGAAAAGGAGACCTTGCAATTAAGCAAAATCTCCTATCCTTTAGGTCGATTATTTTATATTCAATTCTTTAAAATGTACTATCTTAATTATACTATTTTAAATCGCTTTTGGCAAAGAAATATTAAAAACTAGTCTTGAGAAATTAACCAGCCGGCGACAAGATAAAATTCATGATAGCGGAGATGATAAAATAGTGAAAATACTAAAATAACACCCGTATAGGGTGCTATTTTTCAAGTTTCGCATTCCTTTCACTGCGAATTAAGTTAATAAGTTTCTTTTCAATATCCTTATTACTCATAGTGCTACTATTATATATAATCTAATTATTTTTGTCAAGCGTTTTATTATAAGCTAATATAATAGTTTCTATTCGACTACAAAATTTAGATAAATCAAAAAAATAATTAGGGTATGCTTTTGCTATTTTTTTTATATCGTTCACTGAAACTAAAACACTATCTAAATATTTAGTTTGATCATATTCTAGCTTTTCGTAATATATATTTGCTTCAATATAATCATCAAATCCATAAATACTAGCTACTTTTTTACTGCTATCTATAGATAAGATAAAATATCTTTTCTTTTGATCTTTGTTCTTGATAAAGTTAATACTTTTTGCGAGTCCTGAAAGATAATCGATAGCATTGAGTTCCTTTTCAATTTTCACAAGATCTTCAAGTGTTTTCTGAAGATTAATTTCGCTCATTATGGAAGGAGTTTCGAGTATCGAGAGTATAATAGATGAAAATTTAAAGAAATCACGCCATTTTTCATCTCCGTTTCCAAGCTTTATATGTTTATGTGTGGATATTCCGATAGCCTCTACTGCAGTAGCCCATTCGTGCTGTAAAGTAGTTCTCACTTGAACCTCTATAAATAAACCGTTATATTGCGATGATTTATTGTCATTATGGTATTCATATACCAAATGTATTCCTCTATATCCATCTTGTTTGGGGTTTTGTATGTAATCATTGACTTTTATAAGTTTGTGATTTCCTATCCTAGTATCTTTCATAAACTTATCTATATCACCTATAGTTTCAAAAATAACTCTCACACCACCAATATCTTGCATAGAAGATAGACGCATATCTTTATGTCTATTTAGTTTATTTATTATCGTTGGCATTCGTTTTAATCGTTGTGCAACTAGAGGCCTTTTTTTAGTTGAGATTCTGTTAGCCTTATTTTTAACAGACTGAAAAATTATTCGCATAGGATATGCGTGTGAAGCGCGCCACTTATTAACTTTTTCAAGCGCTTCTAAATCATTTTTATCTTGGGATAGTCTTTTTCCCAATTTTCTTAATTGAGTTTTTGTTATATCAAATCTATTTGGGTATTTTTCCATACCTACATTATACCATAAAGCGGTTTCTCTAATTATGAACATGTACTAACGAAAAAGAACCCCTCTATAGGCTCTTTTATTAATCTCTACTTATTTCTAACCTAACTTCCCTACACCTGCAAATCCTTTTTCTTCTTATTCGGATAAAGTAGTGCAGCAAGCCGTGGGTCAAGCTGGTCTTGGAGCCCCGCCTGGTCCGGATTTCCGCTGTCCACTTTTACACCTTGCACATTTTCGCTATAATCGCTAAGCTTTGGTGCTTTAAATTCCACTTTTTCAAGGGCTTTTGGTGTTTCCTTGCTCAAATCTAAAATCTTATTCTGGCTGTTGCTAATCTGGTTAGATAGATCCCGTGTTTGGCCAATCGCGCTCTGCAACCCTTGGCCGTTGGCAGTCTTTTGTTTCTGCCTTGCATCCATAATGCGGTTATTTAGGTCAATTCGGCTGCTTTCAATTTGCGAATCCACATTATTTAGCGCATCTTGGCGGTTCGTTTCCCAGTCTTTCTTGTTCTTGCTGTATGCATTTGTTACGCTAGCAAACTCCAAGTCTTGGTTTCGGCGGTCTCGGGCGAAAGCATCTTGTGCGCTTCCTGCGTTTCGGCCTGTTTCCAAGCCAACTGCCCAAGGAGCAACAATTTGTGCTGCACTTGAATCTCCGGCCCCACCTGCTGCAA
This sequence comes from uncultured Saccharimonas sp. (SeqCode), assembly GCA_963522115.1. GTDB lineage: Bacteria > Patescibacteriota > Saccharimonadia > Saccharimonadales > Saccharimonadaceae > Nanogingivalis. Next base: position 16,079 of record CAUQWN010000006.1, read on the forward strand.
ACATTTGGCGCAAAGAGTTGGTTTGGTTGTTTGCATCTTCCATGATTTGTGAACGCACTGCACGGTTCTGGGCTTCTGAGTCTCGTTTGTTCATCTCATATGCGCCCTTGCTTTGCGTGTAGCTATTTTCAAGGTCGTTTAGCTGGTTTGCATAGTTATTTTCAACATTACCACGCCAAATGTCCCGTTGGCAATCTAATCTGCCCAAACCTTCAGCTGTCACTCGTTCTTGTTCACGATATTTTGCAATCTCATTTACTCTTGCTTTTGCTTCTACTGCTGCTTGGGGGGTGTAGTAGCCACCTTGAGGGTTTGATGGAGCTGGAGATGGTTTATTTCTGTTATTCCTATTTGCGTACCAATCATTATACAACCCTCTTACAACACTACTAACTCCAGCGTATTCACGCCCTAAATCGTTCGCATCATTAAAACCAATTCCATCGGGGTGTTTTTTCTCTAATTAGTGCATTTCTGTCTACACCACCATCATTCCCAGTGTATTTTAATAGGCTGTTAAACCCATTTCCAGCCAAAAAGCCACGAAAGTCATCGTTACCTTTATAATTGTTGTAGTCTAAAGCCATATCTTCCTCTATATGTTATTTGCGAGATGATGCTTGGCTTAGTTATATTTTTTGACAAAAATGTTGAACAGCAATACGGCGATATCTCTTATCCCCACCACCGCGCGTTACATACATCCCAGCGTGTGTAAACTTAGGGTTCAAAATATTCTCTTTGTGTCCTTGACTACTCATCCAGCCGTCTATCATTTTCTTTTCAGTTGTATAATTCCAAGCAATATTTTCACCTAGAAAACGGCATTGAAGTCCAGGAAACAAATCTATGATATAATCCACCCCATCATATCCTGTTTGCGGGTCTATATGGTCAGTATTTTAAAATATCCTGCATGCGCTTAGCTTTTGTTTCGGCAGAAATATCAAGTTCAGTCGTCCTTATTAATGGTTTAACTCCAGCTTTAATTCTTTCTTCGTTAACCAGCCTAAACACCTCGTTAGGGTTAAAATCCTTAATAGTGCGGACACCTTCTTTCGATTCTTCTTTTTTTTTGGACAAAATCCTAGCGTGCATTTATCTATAAAATACGTCGGAACGCCTATCAATACTACAGGTATCATAACTATAGCTAAAATCATAAAAAATACTTTAAGCCTTCTTTTTATAGCTATCTTCTAAACATCTTTCATACCTTGATATTACTCCATTTCATTTAAAAAACAACCGCTCGAATAATTCGAACGATTGTTTTTGAAGTATTAACGTTTAGAGAACTGTTCTCGTTTTCGAGCAGATCGCAAACCGTATTTTTTGCGTTCCTTTTCGCGAGGGTCGCGTTTTAGGAATTCAGCTTTCTTTAGAACTGGTCGCAAGTCTGCATGGGCAACTGTTAGAGCTTTCGAAATCGCAAGTTTTATTGCATCAACTTGACCAGCCAAACCACCACCATTAACTTTAACTGTAATGTCATATTCAGCTTGTTTTCCAACCAATGCAAGTGGATCTGTAATTTCAGCAAGCATTGATTTGTTTCCATCTAAATACTCAACTGCAGGCTTATCGTTAATAGTTAAGTTGCCTTTTCCAGTGTAAAGTCGAGCGCGAGCTGTTGCAGCTTTGCGTCGTCCAAGACCGTAAAAATATTTAGCTTCAGCCATAATTACTTAACCTCAACTTTCTCTGGTTTTTGAGCAGCGTGATTATGTTCTGCACCAACATAAACTTTCAAACGTTTCATTCGATCTGCTTGAAGTTTGTTTTTCGGAAGCATTCCATAAACTGCTTTTTCGATAATCATTGCAGCGTTCTTTTCGCGCAATTCTTTTAGTGAAGCTTCACTCAAACCGCCAGGGAAACCACTGTGTCGGTAATACATCTTAGCTTCTTCCTTATTACCAGTAACTTTAACTTTTTCGGCATTAATAACAATCACATAATCTCCACCATCTGTGTGTGGGGTGTATGTTGGTTTATTCTTACCTGTTAGTAAAGTTGCGATTTTTGCGCTAAGTCGACCAAGTGTAGCTGATTCTGCGGCATCAATTAATAGCCACTTTCGCTCAACTTCAGTTGGCTTTTGTGAATAAGTTTTCGCATTAACAGCCATTTACTTATCCTCACTTTCATGTTTAATCTCATCAACAAACTCAATTGTAGCCATTTGAGCAGCATCACCGCGACGAATTCGAGTTCGTTCAATTCGCAAATGACCACTATTTCGCTTCGAAAGTTGTGGAGCAATAATGTCTACTAATTTATTCGCTGCGTCAATATTACCAAGTTTGGCCATAACTTGACGACGGTTATGTAAATCACCTTTTTTAGCTTTAGTGATAAGCTTTTCTGTGTAGCGCAAAGTCTCTTTGGCTTTTGGCAAAGTTGTTTCAATTTTGCCATGAATGACTAACGAAGTCGCTAAGCCTTTGAGGAGCGCACGGCGTTGGTCGCGTTCACGACCAAATTTTCGCCCTTTATATCCATGTCGGTGCATATTATAAATTTAACTCCGCTATTTTATCTTTTACTTCATCCAAAGCTTTGCTTCCAAAGCCTTTAAGTTCACGCAAATCTTGTTCGGTAAGGTTTACTAAGTCGTGAACAGTGCGAATGTCATTATTAACAAGCGCATTTGTTGTTCGAGCTGTCAAGTTTAAATCTTCAATTGATGTGTGAAGTTCACTTGCTTCATCCTCAAATTCTTCACCTAAAGCTGGAGCAGCCTCAATCGTTGTAGAACCAGCAAGTGCCGTATATTGATTTGCTAAAATTGCCGATGCTTGTTCGAAAGCTTCCCGTGGAGAAAGTGATCCATCAGTCTCGATAGTTAGATCTAATCTATCAAGGTTCGAAGCCTGACCAACACGAGTATTATCAACTTTGTATCGAACTCGCAAAACTGGCGTGAAAATTGCATCAACTGCAATCATATCACTATGAATTCGGTCCTCACTCGATTCTTCAATAGTTTTATAACCATGACCAGATTCAACCACAATATCCATTGCAAATTTAGTCTTTTTATCGTCAATAGTCGCGATAACCTGATCTGGATTTACTACTTCCATATCAGCATTTGCTTGAATATCACCAGCGGTAATTACGCCAGCACCAGTTTTTTCCAATCGAAGTTCAACAGGCGAATCAGTGTGAGCCTTAAATTTTACATTCTTAAGATTCAACATTATGTCAACCACGTCTTCTTTTACACCTTCAATAGATGTAAATTCATGACTAACTCCGTCAATCTTAAAAGCAACTATTGCTGCACCGTTAATACTCGAAAGGAGCACTCGGCGCAAGCTATTTCCAAGCGTATTGCCATATCCAGGCTCAAGCGGTTTTACAACAAAAGTTGCAACATTTTCGCTTAAGTCTTGAATTTCAGCAAGCGCTGGATTGTGAATTAATTTTGACATATAAACTTTTAGCTCCTTACCTTTTATCGTGAGTAATATTCAACGATTAGCTGTTCATTAATTCCAGCTTCTGCTTCTTCTCGTTTAGGAAGACCTGAAATAGAAACTGTCATTTTCTTACTGTCAGCTTTTAACCAGCTAAGTGGAGCTGGGGCTGCATCAGCAACAACATCTTCAAGATTTGTGAAATAGCCAGATTTTTGGCTCTTTGGTCGAACAACAATCTCGTCGCCAGCTTTTAGTCGAATTGAAGGAATATCAACTCGTCGACCATTCAACAAGAAATGTCCGTGGCTCACCAACTGGCGAGCTTGTCGTCGTGAAGTTGCGAAACCTGCTCGATAAATAGCATTATCTAAACGAAGTTCCAAAAGCTGTAATAAGTTTTCACCAGCCAAACCTTCACGGCGTGATGCTTCTTTCATCAATCGTGCGAATTGCTTTTCAAGAAGTCCGTAAAGTCGTCGAACTTTCTGTTTTTCGCGCAATTGAACTGCATATAAACTTGGCTTTCCTTGTCGAGAACCTGAATGTTGACCAGGAATTCCACTTTTACGTGCCATAATCTTAGCAGCTTTTCGATGAAGGGCATAGCCTTCTCGGCGTGATTGTTTAACAATCGGAGATCTATCTCTCGCCATAATTAAGCCCTCCTTGCTTTCTTAGGACGAACGCCACCATGTGGGACGCCAGTCACATCTTTAATACTTTCAACGTTAATGTTTACATTCGAAAGTGAACGAATCGCTGAATCGCGACCAAGTCCAACACCTTTAACGAAAACATCAACTGATTTTAGCCCATAAAGAGCTTGTGCATTTTCGGCTGCTTTTTCAGTTGCAACCTGCGCTGCATAAGCTGTACCTTTTTTACTTCCTCGGAAGCCACAAGCACCAGCACTCGCTGCCGCTAGAGCATTACCTTTTTTATCCGTAAAAGTAATGATTGTGTTGTTAAAGGTTGCTTGAATATGCATTTGACCTGATGGAACAGATCGGCGCTGTTTTTTACGACTAACTTTTTCTGCCATTTTTCTATCCCTTTCCTAAATCAAGTCTTGCTTGCTGCTTTTGGCTGTGCTCCGCCAACGGCGATTGCGCGACCCTTTCGAGTTCGTGCGTTCGTTCGTGTGCGCTGACCGTTTACAGGCAACCCTGATTTGTGTCGCATACCTTTATAGTTGTTAATATCTTTTAGACGTTTAATATTATTTGCCACGAGGCGTTGCAGATCACCTTCTACAGTATAATTATTATCAATAATTTCACGTAGCTTCTGTTCTTCAGCCTCGGTGAGATCTTTCACCCGAGTGGTCGGCTCAATTTTAGCCGCCGCAAGGATGGTTCGCGAAGTTGTTTCGCCAATACCATAAATATAGGTAAGAGCAATCCAAACTTGCTTTTCTGCTGGGATTGTTACCCCTGCGATTCGAGCCATACTTAACCCTGCCTTTGCTTATTCTTAGGTTTTTTCTTATTGATGACACGTAGTCGCCCTTTTCGACGAACTAAAATGTCATCTGGACTGATTTTTTTAACACTTGCACGAACTTTCATAAGTGTATAAAAACTCCTTATCCTTTAGGTTTATATTATCTGCAAATCCCCATAGAAATAATAAGCCATTTCGAAAGCTGGCTTTTTCTATTTCGAACTTGCTAATCTCTTAGGCGGAAGCTGATTCTTCCCTTAGTAAGGTCATAAGGGGTCAACTCTATTTCAACCTTGTCACCCGGCACCAATCGAATATAATGCTTTCGCATTTTTCCACTGATATGAGCGATGATTGTATGCCCATTTTGAAGTTCAACTTTAAACTGTGTGTTTGGCAAAGCCTCCACGATTCGTCCTTCCAATTTTATTACTTCCTTTTGAGCCATAAATCTATACCATTCTACATTAAACTACTCAAAAAGTCAAGCACTTTTTATAACTTTCTTAAAATTAAAAGAGTATTGAGCTATCATTCCTCTTTTTTTCTTTCGGAGACAATCATAAATTTTAGATACTCTAGATCATATATTTATAACGAATATTTCAGCAATATCAAAAAATGTAATATTGCACTTTAGCATATTTTCATAACGATCTAAAATATACTACCAATGATGGTAGTATATTTTATTATTATATAGATTTAAGACTTTCGAACAGCTCTTAGCATCACTCGTTTATTGAATGTATTCTTCGAATAATCCCAATCACCAACACAAGTTATAATATTCAATCCTTCTTTTGAAGGCTCAAATGAGTCAAGCATCGTGCTCATTCCAAATTTATTATTTTCATCATTAATTTCATCAACAGTCATTTCACGGATGTCTTTAACTTCATAAGTTATTTTTTGTCCATCACCCCTTTCAACTATTATATCTGAGCCTTTTGAAAGGTTACCAAGATTTTCGAAAATACCCCCTTTAGTCGGACCTCCATTATGGCCATCTATGAGAAGCGCTCCTTTAGAGCTTCCCGGTAAGGCGCTTTTTATATACCAACCAGCATCATGAATTGAGATTGGTGAATCTAGTTGGTTGGTATTCTTTATTAATCCTAATTGAACAACACGAGCATTTGAAATTTTTAACTTAGGGATTGATAAAAATCTTGGAAAAAGTGGACTAGGAACTTGATAAGAGTTCTTTTTCTCTTCTGTAACTTCAGTTTCATCAACTTGGTGAGTTAATGTTGAGCCGCCTGGAATTTGCTGCTGATTTTTTTTAGGTTGTAGAAAATTATTATATACATAAATTCCGGTATACCCTATTAAACAAATCCAACAAATTATAAGAACTACAGACAATATTTTTTTAGCTTTTTTTCGAGAATTTTTAATCTTCATTTAAAGATCTCTTTATTTATAATCGTCATAAGTAACCATCAATGCTCGCGAATTTATCTGCCTAATAGTTTCGAGAGCAACGGTTACAATAATCAAGATTCCAGTTCCACCAATTGAAAGATTACTATTTTGAATTGAAGCTAGATTATATAGGAGATAGTCGGCAACAAATGGTAATAATGCAATCAAACCAAGAGCTACTGCACCAAACAAATTTAAGCGATTAACTACTTTATTTAAATAGTTTGCTGTCGAAATCCCGGGGCGTATACCCTCAATAAATCCACCTTGTTTTTGAAGATTGTCAGCGATTTCATTCGAGTTAAATACAATCGAAGTATAAAAATATGTAAATACCACGATTAAAACAAAATATACGGCCGGATAAATAAACGACTCAGGAGAAGATCCCGTAAAAGTTCCTTGGTTTGGGGCAGAAAACCATTTAATTAAGTTTTCAGCCAATGAAACATTAACTTTAGCATTCTTCATCACCTGGCCAATAAATGCAGGAAGACTTAAGAATGAAACGGCAAAAATTACTGGAATAACACCAGCAACAATAAGTTTTACTGGCAATATACTTTTTATTCCGCCATAAGATGAATTCCCATGAACTCGTTTTGCATAATTAATAGTAATAACTCTCTGGGCTTCATTAATCTTAACTAAAATATAAAGAAGAATTAAGCTTATTACTAGAAGTATCAATGTAACCATAAATGCAATACGATTAACAGGTAATGTAAACCAACCGAAAACATCAAAAGCACCATCTTTAGTATCTGTAATTGAAGAAATTAGAGTTGCTAATGTCGTTGGCAACTGTGAAATAATACCAGCAAAAATAACCAAGGAAATTCCATTTCCAACACCTTTTTCTGTAATAATTTCACCAATCCACATCAGAAGAACCGAACCAGCAACCATTGCAGTAACAGCAACAATCCAGTTAGATAAACTCATACCTTTAAAGCCCGCAGAGTTAGACTGAAGAACGGTTGTTTGCAATATGAAAATATAAGCAATAGATTGAATAATCGCTAAAGGAATAGTTAAAATTCGTGTCCATTGATTAATCTTTCGTCGACCAGATTCGCCATCGTTATTTAATTCTTCGAGCGATGGAATAGCTTTTGTCATCAACTGAGTAATAATTGAGGCAGTAATAAATGGGCTTAAACCAACAAGCATAATTGAAAAGCTTGTCAAAGCACCACCAGTTAGCAGATTAATAAATCCTCCTAAATCAGTACTCTTAATAGCAGATTCAACAACTTCTTTCAAGTTTCCCGCATTAGCAAGAGGGATTGGCACGTGCGCCAAGAATCTAAAAATTATTAAAAGACCAACCACTCCAAAGACACGCTTTTGCATATCTTTATTTTTCATCGATTTAACTATTATTTTCCAATTCATAATAACTATTTTACCATACTTTCAATCTTATTTAAAGATTCAATTCCTATTTAATTAAAAAATATCCAACTATTAACGTCGCTAATAAAATTCTATACCAACCAAAAATTCGAAAATCGTTATCCTTAAGATAATTCACCAGAGACTTTATAACAAACATTGAAACAATAAATGTTAAAATTAAAGCAACTGATAAGTAAAAAATCTCAGTAGTAGAGTATTTAAAGCCATATTTAATAATCTTAAGCGTACTCGAACCTAGCATAATAGGAATACCCATAAAAAATGAAAATTCTACTGCGATTTTTCTTGAAACTCCCGTCAATAGCCCACCAATTATCGTTGATCCACTTCGAGAAGTTCCAGGAATAAGTGCTAAAATTTGGTATCCACCAATTTTAAGAGCATCTAAATAAGTCATCTCTCCAAAACTTTCAATTTTTGGCTTTATATTTTTATTTTTTCGAAATTGCTCTATAACAATAAATAGAATACCGTAAATCATCAACATTGCCGAAATAACCCACATATTTTCGAAATATTTTTCTATAAAATTATTAAATAATATCCCCATAACTCCCGCAGGAATTGCGCCAATTAATATTTTTTTCCATAATTCAATTGTATTCTTTTTTTCACGACGATTTTTGTGTTTATCAAAAGGGTTTAAACTAGACCAGTAGGTAAAAATAACCGCCATTATAGCTCCAAGCTGGATAACAACCATAAATACAGATTTAAACTCACTCGAAAAATTAAGTTTGGCAAATTCGTCAAATAGTAGCATGTGGCCAGTACTTGAAATAGGCAGCCATTCGGTAACACCTTCAATTATACTAACTATAACGATTTTAAATAATTCCAAAATATCCATAACTCTAATATTATATCACGCTTTCGGTTAAATTAAAATAACAACAAATTTGATTATTTTAAACAAAATAAAGAACACCCCTATTGGAGTGTTCTTTGAATTATAAACTATTATTTGATGATGTTTGTAACAACACCAGCACCAACAGTTCGTCCACCTTCACGGATAGCAAAGTTCAAACCTTGTTCCATGGCAATAGGTGCTTGCAATTTAACTTTGAAAGTTACATTGTCACCAGGCATAACCATTTCTTTATCAGCTGGAAGTTCAACTTCACCAGTAACGTCAGTTGTTCGGAAGTAGAATTGTGGTTTGTAACCCTTTGAGAATGGAGTATGTCGTCCACCTTCATCTTTCTTCAAGATGTAAACTTCAGCTTCAAACTCTGTGTGTGGAGTAATTGTGCCAGGAGCAGCAATAACTTGTCCACGTTCAATTTGATCTCGATCAATACCTCGAAGAAGAAGACCAGCGTTATCACCTGCTTGACCTTGATCAAGAGATTTTTTGAAAGCTTCAATACCTGTAACAACAGTTTTTTGTGAATCTTTCAAACCAACAATTTCAACTTCGTCGTTAAGTTTAACAACACCTTGTTCGATTCGTCCTGTAGCAACTGTACCACGACCTTTGATTGAGAAAACGTCTTCGATAGGCATCAAGAATGGTTTGTCCATATCGCGAACTGGTTCTTCGATGTATGTATCCATAGCATCAACCAATTCCATAATAGCGTCTTCGTATTTTTCATCGCCTTCAAGAGCTTTAAGAGCTGAACCTTTAATGATTGGAGCGTTGTCGCCATCAAATCCGTTTGCTGAAAGGAGTTCACGAACGTCCATTTCAATCAATTCAACAAGTTCTTCATCGGCCATATCCATTTTGTTCAAGAAAACAACAATCTTAGGCACACCAACTTGTTTTGCCAAAAGAACGTGTTCACGAGTTTGTGGCATAGGACCATCTGTAGCTGCAATCACAAGAACAGCACCATCAACCTGAGCAGCACCAGTAATCATGTTTTTAACATAGTCTGCGTGTCCAGGCATATCAACGTGAGCATAGTGTCGGTTGTTTGATTCGTATTCTTGGTGAGAAGAAGCAATCGTAATACCACGAGCTTTCTCTTCTGGTGCGTTATCGATTTGGTCGTACGCAATTGGTTTGTTAACTTCTGATGGAAGTCGTTTTGCAAGAACTGCTGTGATAGCCGCAGTAAGAGTTGTTTTACCGTGGTCAACGTGTCCCATAGTACCAACGTTTACGTGTGGCTTTGAGCGGTCAAATTCTGCCATTTTTAGAATTTCTCCTTTTATTAATAATATTATGCGCGTCGCACGAGTCACTGTTTTAGCAAAACACACGACGCGACGCTACCTATAATTATACCTAATCTTCAATATTTTGTAAAGAGGTTTTATAAAAATTATTTCGAAACTTTATATAAACCCTCGTGCCTCTGGTTTTCATAAATCAAAGTTGGAATACTCTTCGTCTTAATTTCTTCATTTACAACTCGAATATTCTCTTTAATACGCTTTTGGATTTCATCACTTTTAGCTTTTTTCGAAATTTCCTCAACTTGCGTATCTGAATAACCCGTATCTTTCAGCCAACTTCGCAAAATCTTTTCAGTTTCCTCCGCTGTTGTTGAAGTTTGATTTTCACCATTAAACTTTTCTTGGAACAAAACTCCTTTTTCGTCCTTTTCAGTAAAAATCTTCTCAATAATCATCCATTCGGGCGAAATCTTCTTGCCATTTTCAGGTTGGGTTCCTCGAACAGCTTCAAGATATTTCGAAATCAGCTCAGAATTTTTAAACTTTCCATCAATAGGATACGGCAAAAGATACGTTTTATGGTTTTTAAAGAAACCACTATTTTTTTGATTTATGAATGAGCGCCGACAAACAATACAGCCAGGGTCAAAAATATCAATCGCCACGCTCGCATCTTTCGAAACTTCATTAGAAAATTCACCACGATAAGTTGAATTTTTCACAACATAATCTTGAGCATTCCAATTTCGAAATTTTGCAGGCATCGCATTAAAGATTTGCCCCCAATCTGTGAACCATGAAACTATTGGATTTTCAGTATTTCCGCCATCAATTGAGCAAGCCTCGGTTGAATTTAGTGCACAAGAAGCTGGCCGTTGAATATCACAAGTTCCAAAAACAAATAGCGCTAAAGCTGATTTAATTACTGTTAGAACAGACCAAACCGTAATCAAAACAATCAAGCCAGCCACCGCCTCAATCGCCCAAGAAACTGGTTTTACCCATTTTTTATGCTTCACAATTATTTTTCGAAGGATTGAATTTTTAATTTCATCTTTAAAATTCGAATCACAAGCACGCAAAGTTACTCTTCGCGAGAAACAATACATTGATTTTTTAAACATTTGATTGATTGATTTCGCCTGTTTTTTAAGGCCAAAAAGTTTCAAAGCAGGTGTAAATAACCAAATAATTAGTAAAATTATAAACGCAGCAATACAAATCATCAGCCAAAAATCCTTTCCAAAACTTCTTTCAATTTCGCAACATCAGCCTCGGTATTATGAAAACCAATTGAAATTCGCACTAAATGTGGCAGTTTTCGAACTTCTTTTAAATAGTAATGCGCACAAAAATAACCGCTTCGCACCATAATTCCTTCATCGCTCAAAGCTTGCGCAATTAAGTGTGCATCAAGCTTGTCATGATAAAAACTAATCACAGAAGCTGGCTTTTTATTTAAAATATTAACACCCTTTTGGCTTTTTAAAAACTCAAAAATATCTTTTGAAAACTCATCAACTCGTGAAGTTTTCTTTTGCTTTTTTAACCAATCAATCGCTGTTTTTAAAGCGATAATTTCACACCAAGCCTGCAAACCTGGCTCAAATAAAGCATAAATATGCTCATCACCCAGAACTTCATAGGATTCTTTCGAAACACCCGAGACCATTCCGCCGCCAACAAAAGAAGTTTTTATAAATTTTGCAAAATCTTTTCGAACAACCATAATTCCAAGGCTTGCCGAATACATCTTATGCGCACTCGAAACAATTGCATCAGCTGGAATCTTTTGGAGTAATCCGTAGCTTGAGCCTAACGCTTGTGCCGCGTCAATAATCACAAATCCGCCTTGTTTTTTAATTTTCTTTACCAAATCTTTAATATTTTCAAGTCGCCTTCCATCAATATTCGAAGTCGCATTAACTACAACCAAAGCTTTCGAAAAATCATTTTCGAGCAAAATCGAACCATCTTCTTCGCGCTCAAGCACAATTCGTTCAATTTGGTGTTTTTTAGCGAATTCAATTGTTGAAAGAAAAACTGAATTATGTTCAATCTCGCTCGTTACCACTTTCGAAACGGGCAATTCAAGTTGCGAAAGCAATAAATTTAGACCATAAGTCGTGTTAAGTGTAAAACTCACAAAATAATCTTTTTCTTTTAGCTTTAATAAATCTAAAACTACTTCACGAGTTTCTTCAACCTTTTCATCAACTTTTTTACCCCAAGCATATTTTACACGCTCACCGCAAGAATTAAAATTTAAATAGTAATCATTTAAAGTATCTAAAACTGGTTGCGGGCGCAAAGATTGACACGCCGAATCAAAATAATGAGTATTTTCTGGCAAATATTTAAAATCGTCCAAAACTCAAACCTCCTTCTTTAACTTTTACCATTTTAACATAAAAAAACATAGGCGTAAAGAAAAAACCGCTCATTTTGAGCGGTTGACTTTATACGAACGCAATCTGTATTGCTCTCTTATTAGAGCGAGCAATATCAAGATTGAGTTTATGAGGTTAATCTGGGCGTTTTTACCCTATGACCATGCCTTCTGTCTTTATAGTTAGAGATACGAATACGGCGAGTTTGAGTTTGAATGACTGGCTTTTTTTCTTCTTTTTCTAAGCCACGAATCACGGCCATCAGTTTCGGTATAGCTTCTTTATCGATAGAATTAAGCATCTTTCGGATTGTTTCAAGATTCTTTATCTCTTTATCGATTCTAGCATTTTGGTTAGAAGCTGGGTTTGTAAGATAATTTGAAATCTCCGTGATTTGATTTATTAAAGCACGGCGGCACCCTGTGATATCGGCAAGCTGTTTTTCATAAAAATCAAGTTCATATTCTATTGAACAGCTTTCGAAACCATTCAAAGCTTTTTTGACTCCTGGGCGAGCCTTCTCTTTTAAATTAGCTAATTCATCCATAATACTTTCATACTGCTCAACAGCTAGTATAAAATCACTATCCTCAGAAGTAGACTGAATCAAGAAAGTACCGTGTTTTCCTGTAAAGATTTCCGTTGTTGCCATAAGCAACCTCCTTTTAAAAGATTCATCTAAAGCTCCAGCTAAAGACAAAATATATTCTAACATAAAAAATAATTTTGGTCAACAAAAAATCGCCCCTTCTGAGCGATTTTTAAATTTTAAGTACTATTCCAGTCATATTCACTAAAAATTCGAGAACTAAGCAACCGCTTAATTTCTTCCTTTCCTTTTCGCAATTCACGAATCTCATTGTTAGCTTCTTTATATCTTTTCGAAGCTCTTTTCGAACGACGCTTGCGATAATCAAATTCATCAACAAACCATTGATACTCATCGCCATCAATTTTACCTTTCCGAAACTGTTTTTTAGCTTTTAGAAGATCATTTTTAGCCTCATCGTGATCATTCCACCGATCATAGACATCATTAAAAGCTTCACTTCGATCAGAATAGGCTAAATTCATTAATTCACTAATCTCTATACTTTTATTTGAAAGAGAAACTACTCTCGCATAATCTCGTTCAATATCTTCCATTCTTAAAAGTCTTCCAGCCATAATTTTAGACCTGCCTTTAAATTTACTAAGGATAATCCTCGTATCTTTATTCTAATGCCTAAAATTCAAAATGTCAAACTATTTTCGAAAAATTTTTGCTTTAATTGCTCGCACCAAATAACGTTTGCGATATTCACCAGCATATTCAACCGCCACACCGCGAAAACCAGCCTTAAAACGCAACAAACTCGCCTTTGGTTCTGCCGTAATACCATAAAAATTATATTTCGAAGCCCCTGCACGAATCGCCTCTTTAATCATATAATCTTGCAAAAATGTTGAAGCTGGAATTTTGCGATATTCCTGCAAAGAACCACCTTCAAAATAAACAACTTCATTTTTCGAAAAGACAAACACGCCAGCAGAAATTAGTTTTCCCTCAAATTCTACACCCATAAAACGCGCTTGCTTACCAAAACAAGTTTTTAAATCATGATAGTATTCTTCATCTCGCGTGCCAACACCATTTTTTTGGTTCGAACTCTTTAAAATCGCCACAAAATCAGCAAATTCGCTCTCTTCAATTTTGCGAACATTCACGCTTTTTTTTATTGCCGCGCGCAAATTTCGGCGTGTAGTTTGGTTATAAGTTGAAGCCACATCATCTTCACTTAAATCTGTTAAATTTTTCAAATAAACGTGCATGTTTACATCCATATCAAATTCGTACTTAAAGCCAGAATGATATTTAAAACCAGCTTTTAGTAGCGGTTTATTTAGCCAATCAAGATTGTTGCTTTCAATAATTTCAAGCTTATCATTACGAAGCGCACGCACCACTTTTGGCAAAATCCGATAAGAAATCGCTCCATGCTTGCGTGCAAATTCTTCGCTCTTTACCAAAAAATCCACAAAATCTGATTGCGAAACGCCATTTTGCTCAACCATCACCAAATCGAAACGCTTATTTTTGCTAGAAATTAGCCCAGCAACTTCAATATTTTCATCACTTTTTAACGCCACAAAATAGCATTCTGCGCCACGCTTCTTGCGCATTTCGGCAAATTCTACACTTTGCAACCAGTCAATGTTTTTATCTTGGCAATAGTTTTGATATTCTTCTTTTAAAATCTCTACAAGGCTTTTCATATATCCTCTATTCTAACACAAAAAAACCAATTTTAAAACCAGCCCGATAGCTCTTTTTGCTGTTCGAAGCTGGTTTTAATTTTTTTTTTGCTTTAGCTAATTTTAAGCACCCGCCGGCTTATTTTCAGTTGGTTTTGGCTCGGTAGTTTTGGCTTTTTCAACCTTTTCAAAGTGTGTTGCTTTTAGCTTATCTTTTAAGGCATCACCCGCCACAAAACGAACTTTCACACCCTCAATCGAGCTTGCTGTTACATCAGACTCTTTAGCTTGACCTTTAGATTGAATAGTTGTATGAAAATAACCAAGTTTTCCAAGATGAACACTTTCGCCTCGCTCTAATCGTTTTAAAAGCTCATCCGTTAATGCTAGTAGCACGGCATGCACATCAATATGGCTCACCGTAGTTGAGGTTTCTGAAATACTATTAGCAATTTCATCTAGATCAACACGACTAGATTCAGCCAGTTGAGCATAAAACTTTTTTGACTCTTCACGCTTTGCAGGGTTTACAAGTTGAACAACTTTATATTTAAGACTCATTCTTCCTCCTTAAAAGGCTTTTGATTTGTTTTGCTATAGTGGTTAATTAAAAATACTATAGATGATTCTTAAATGTGCTTAGCAAATTTTTAAAAGTAGTGTAGCACTTTTGTTGGTTTGCTATAGGGGTTTAAAGACTCCTCCTTTCACCTTGCCAAAATCACCAAGTTATTCGCTTAAAAGTGCTTGATTTCCTGCTTTAATTATAGCACTTTGAGCGGGCTAAGCGCAAGCGGAATATAAGCTTTTATTGCTTATTTACAATTTTTTTAGTCGCAGCAATCCCTTTATCTGCATATTTAACAACATCTTTAATTGCTAGTTTCGTAATAGCTGAAATGTAGGTTTCCATAAACTCAAAGTCAATTTTTCCATTTTTAGTTGGTAGAATTGTTGTTAAATTCTTTATTTTGGCAAATGAACACATGTTTTCATATCCAAATAACTTTTTTAGATAAGAAAGTGAACTTTCTAAAAATATTCCTTGATTTTCTGTAATTTTGTTTTTTGGCGTTAAGCTGAACACTCTAGCATGAGTTACCATTTTATAGTTGAAGCTCCTATAAAAGGCATAACCGAACATATCTACAGTAATAGTTTTCGATTTAAACACTTTAGCTTCAACATCTGATTTTCCTAAAATACCATTATTAGACACTCCAGCAGTAATAACATACTCACCCATATCATTAATATGTTTTTTCTGAATGTCAAAATTTCCATTGTAACTATCAAATAAATCACCAATTTGATATTCGCCCCACTCAACAGAATCGTAAGATTCAAGAACCTCCAACTCCTTATTAGATAGCTCGTAATCATCTAATCCGCTAACTTCTAAGTAGTTTTTCAGCTCCGCGACGCGCTGAGCTTCCAGCTCCGCGACG
>CAUQWN010000007.1:0-7685 GCA_963522115.1 uncultured Saccharimonas sp. (SeqCode)
TATTTTACCATATTTTTGTTTTTTCAACAAATATAAGATTATTTCTTTTTTAGTTCAAGTGTTCTTGGAGCAACAAATCCAATCAAAACAATCGCCATCAAAACTGCGAAACCACACATAATTGATGGAATTCCTTCAATCGTAGATGGGTTTACAATATTCACAATTGTCGTCGGTAAAATAAACGCAACATACCCACCAATCAACCATTTTAAAGCTGATATTTTTCGAAGATTTTCACTATTTATAATTTTATTAAGTTTTTTAGAACGTGAAATAAATATTCGCAAAATTCCACGATTATTTTCTCTTGACATCTTCGAAATCTGACTCCAGCAGAAAAATACCGCTACAAAAAGCCAGCCATAATAATAAAGCGTATAAAGTAATGTTGCAACTCCATTTGGCGTATTAAAAACTGAATAGTTCGCTCGACAAGTATTTTCTCCAGTAAAAACGCTTTTACTTACGAATACAAAATAAATCGAAAAAATCACACAAGTCAAATAAGAAGTTTTCACCAAAATACCTGCTTTTTTACCAGAAATTTCGTGCGCTAAATGTAGACCAAGTGGCGGTAAAAGCGTTATTGCAAGATAGCCAAACCTAGCCCAATCCATTCCAGAAAAATGTTCCGTTCCGCAAACCATAAATTCAGCTGCTTGAAAGCCCGCCAAACTCATTAAAAGTAAAATAATCAGTGTACGAATCTTACTTGGCTTATATTTAAAAATTGCAAATGCCGCTGAAAAACTTTCGAAAATAAAAGTAATTAACATTACGGTTGGCGAGAAGCAATAAAGTCTAGATGATTTTTTATTCATAATATTTAAAATTTTACCTTAGAATCGGTAAAAAATCAATAAAAAATACCAAAAATGAACATTATCATCAGCTTTTAGATAAAATTCTAAAAAGAATAGTTTTATTCTTCAATTGTCATTTTTAAGCGGTTCAAAGAAAATCCGCCAGAGTCATTTTTAATAAAGCTATAAATATATTTATTATCATTAGAAAGCGTAAATGGAAGATTTGAAATTGCTCGCGAAAGAACTTGTTTGTTCATTCCATCGAAATCATAAATTGCCATTCTTTCACCTTCAAAATCACCCAAGATAAAATCATCAAGCCATTTCATCTTACCATCATTTGATACCGAGAACTGATATTCATTCCGCATTTCAATATCAAAAGAATAAACATCTTTGCCCTTTTTCGCAACTAGAATCCGAGATTCGCCATTTAGCTTTAAATAATCTGGCGAGAACTTCAAATTAAGCGTTTTAGTTAAATGCATTTTTTCTGTCCAGCTAGCAGATTTATAAATATCAATTTTCGAATCTTGCCCAATATAAACGTAACTCTCTCGATAATATCGCCCAATCGCAACCTTTGGTTGATTTTTTATATTTTTTGCAATTTCAATATTTTTATCATTTTTTCGAAGACCGACCGAAAAATCATTACTCGTTGTTTTTTTCTCAACATAAACAATATTCTCTTTATCATAAAGTTCAAAATCAACAACATCGCTTAAAATTGCTGCGGAAATCGTACTGTTTGAAAGATTGATTTCTCGTAAATCCGATCCAGAAATTCCAATGAGTTTAGTTAATTCATCATTCGAAGGTATAATTTTCGAAAAATCAATATGGAATTTTTGAGTTAAATTAATAGATTCATCTGGATTCTCAAAATTCAAAATAAGCCATTCAAGTTTATTACCATTTTTAAAACTTAAGAGCGCTTTTTTATTATCGTTTGAAGCTTTCGAAAATTGCAAATTTTCTGCAATTTTATAAAAATTAGTTTGGTTTATACTTTTATTATTTTGCGAATCACGCTCAAAAATATTCGAGTTAAAATTAATTCTCGAGATTTTTGGCTCACTTAAAGAAATATCAATTAACCAAAAAGCTGCTTCGCCATTATTGTCTTCAGAAATTGCAAAGATCTTCTTTTTATCTGGTGAAACTTGAGCAGATTTTAAATTTAAAATATTTAGAAAACTCTTTTCATTAAGTTGTTTTGGAATCAATCTTGCATAATTTAGCCACAAGATTTCACCAACTTTAACTTCAGCACGCCGCCACCAAGTTTTATAGCCTTCTTTCCAGATTGAAAATTCGTGATTTCCTGGTTTTGCAAGTATTTTTGTAGGTGTTCCTTCTGGCAATTTTTTTTTGTCAATTTCAGCAGTCGAATTCAAAACTGAAGAATTAAATTGAACTAAACCAGTTTGTTGAACTTCAAATTTTTCATCAAGCCGCCAGCCTTGTGTTAAGAAAACTAAAATTAAAACAATACCAAAAACAGTTGCCGTCATCGCAAGGTTTTTAAAGAAGACGAGTGCATTTTCCTTCTTTCGAGAAATCTTCATATTAAAATAATTATACCATAGCTTGGTCATTTTTAGCAAATAATATTTTTTGAGATAAAACTCTTGCGAAAGGTTTTTTTTGGTGCTAAAATGGAAATATGGAATACAAAATTAAAGACATTAAAGGACGACAAATTTTAGACTCCCGCGGTAACCCAACAGTTGAGGCGGATGTAATTTTAGAAAACGGAGCTTTTGGCCGAGCAGCAGTTCCGAGTGGAGCATCAACAGGTTCAGGTGAAGCTCTTGAACTTCGCGACGGCGGTTCAGCTTTTGGCGGAAAAGCTGTAACAAAAGCTGTTTCAGCTGTAAATAATCAAATTCGTGAAGCCCTAATCGGCAAGAACGCCGAAGATCAAGAGGTAATCGATAGAATCATGATTGAACTTGATGGTACAGAAAATAAATCAAACCTTGGCGCAAATGCAATTTTAGCAGTTTCACTTGCTACTGCAAAAGCTGTTGCAAATGCGAAAGGCTTAGAACTTTGGCAATATATCGCTGAAAAAACAAATTCAACGCCAAATCTTCCGCTTCCTATGATGAATGTGATGAATGGTGGCGCACATGCTGGCTGGGCAACTGATATTCAAGAGTATATGATCATGCCAGTTGGTGCAAAAACTATTTTCGAAGCAGTTCAAATGGGTGCAGAAACTTTCCACGCTTTAGCAAAAGTTTTAAAAACTAAAAATTACCCAACAACCGTTGGTGATGAAGGTGGCTATGCTCCAAAAGTTCAAAACGGAAACGAAGAACCACTCGAATTGATTTCAGAAGCTATTAAAGACGCTGGATATGAACTTGGTAAAGATATCGCCTTTGCTTCAGACCCAGCTTCAAGTGAATTCTATAAAGAAGAAAAGTATGATCTAAAAGCCAACAATGCAGTTCTTTCAAGCGAAGAGATGATTGAATTTTACGAAAATCTAACTTCAAAATATCCTTTTGTTTCGATCGAAGATGGCTTGGCTGAAAATGACTGGGACGGTTGGAAGATTCTTACCGAAAAACTTGGTTCAAAAATTCAGCTTGTTGGTGACGATCTAATGGTTACAAATTCGAAACTTCTACAAAAATCAATCGATTTAGGTGTTGCGAACGCAATTCTTATTAAGCCAAATCAAATCGGATCTTTGACGGAAACAATCGAAGCTGTAAAATTAGCACAAAATAACGGCTACAATACTGTCATGAGCCACCGCTCAGGTGAAACTGAAGATGTGACAATTGCGCATTTAGCCGTAGGATTGGGCTGTGGGCAGATCAAAACTGGTTCACTTTCACGAACTGATCGAGTTGCAAAATACAATGAATTAATGCGAATTGCAGAAGCTCACCCAGAGCTTGAGCTTGCAAAACCTTTCGAAAAATAATAATTTAAAACAATTAAAAATCTCCAGAATCTAACTGGAGATTTTATTTTACTTTTAATTTTAATCCTTAAGAACAACGCAATCTTCGCCTAGTAATCTCACTAGCTCTTTTGGTAAATCTGAGTTTGAGTCAACTTTAAATGGCATTCGAATCGCAGATTTCTCAACCTCGCCGAGAACCAAAATTATCTCGCTCATACCCGGGAATTTTCCACAGATTTTCTTCACTGAAAGCAATGATTCATGATCACTTGGATTTTTAATATGCACGAAGACTCTTTGTATTTTTTCGGCTTGATAGTTTTCTGCTGATCTTGACGGTTTTGATGTCGACTTTTCCAAAGATTTATTTGAAACCACACTATTATTTTTAGGAGTAAATGCTTTTTTCTGCGTGTTTGAAACTTTTTGCGAAACTGTTTTCATTTGAGGAACTTTTCTCACCTTTAAGCCATCTGCTATGCGGCCAGTAGATTCATAATTTTCCAATTCCTCATCTGTTATTATTGAAACTGTTTCCGCTATAATCTGAGCATCAGATTTTAAATTGCCTTCCCTGTCGCGGGCGGAAATTTTTCCTTCAATTTTTAAAACCGCATCAATTTTAAGCTTTTCGCTAATTTCAGAATAAAGATTTGGGAAAATAATCACCTCACCTTCAGAAGTTTTGTCTTCCATCTTAACAAACGCCATTTTTGTTCCAGATTTTGTTATAATCGTTCGAATATCAATCACAATTCCACCAATAGTTGCTTTTTGACCATCAGTATTCGGTTGAACCTGCGAAAGTGGTTGAGTTTGCTCTTCGAAATATTTAACATATCTGTCGAGTGGATGCGCTGAAACATAAAGCCCCAAAAGTTCACGCTCCCAAGTTAGACGCTCTTTATCGGTGTGTTGTTTTGGCGCGTTAATTAATTCAATTGATGATTCAACCCGCATATCTTCAGCACCAGCAAAGCCAAACAAATCCGTCTGCCCTGAAAGCGCCTCTTTTTGAGATTTCGAACCATATTCCTGGATTCTTTCAAGATTAAAGAGCAAATCCGAGCGAGTTCCGAATTGATCAAAAGCCCCAGTCATAATTAATGAATCCCAGGCCTTTTTATTGAATTGGCGAGCATTAACACGTTTCGCAAAATCTAAAATTGAAGTAAATTTTCCACCCGCTTTTCGAGCATTTAAAACCGCATCAACTGCACCACCACCAACAGCTTTCACCGCTAAAAGTCCAAAGCGAATTTTATTCTCGTGTGGCACAATCGCAAAATCTTTAAATGATTCATTTACGTCTGGACCAAGAACCTCAATTCCCATAGAACGGCATTCGGCAATCTCAATCGCCAAACGGTCGGTGTCATCAGAATCGGCCGTCATTAGTGCCGCCATAAAAGCATCTGGGTAATGCGCCTTAATATAGGCCGTCCAATAGGCAATTAAGGCATAACACGCCGCATGCGACTTATTAAAACAATAATTCGCAAATTCTTCCAAATGTTCCCAGAAAGCTTCAACCTTTCCTCGGTCGGCGTTAGAATGTTTTACCGCTCCTTCAATAAACTCGCCCTTCATTTTCTTCATCAGGTCGATTTTCTTTTTACCCACAGCCTTTCGAAGCGTATCCGCCTGACCACCAGTAAATCCGCAAACTTCCTTCGAAATCTGCATAAACTGCTCCTGATAAACCAAAATTCCATAAGTATTTTTAAGAGCATTTTCCATATGATCTTCATAGTAAGTAACTGGCTCTTCACCGTGTTTTCGAGCAATGAATTTTGGAATTTCACTCATTGGCCCAGGTCGATAAAGTGCAACCATGGCGATAATATCTTCAAACTTTGAAGGTTTAAGCTCCCGCAGATATCGCTTCATTCCAGCGGATTCAAGCTGAAAAACACCAGTTGAATCACCACGAGCTAATAATTCATAAGCCTTTTTATCATCAAGGCCAAGTTTCGAAAGGTCTAGATCGATACCATATGTTTTTTTGACAATTTTTTGTGCAGTTGAAATAATTGAAAGATTTTTAAGGCCTAAAAAGTCCATTTTTAAAAGACCTAAATCTTCAACCTGACCCATCGGAACTTGAGTTGCCACAACACCTTTTTGTGCCATTTCAAGAGGTAGATATTTCACTAAATCGTCTGGTGCAATCACAACACCACAAGCATGAACACCGTGGTTTCGGATGGTGCCTTCAAGCTGCATTGCAAAATCATAAACAGTTTTAGCAGTTGGGTTAGTTTCATATTCATGCTTTAAATCTTGGTCATTTTCGAGCGAAACTCGAAGTGGTATGTGTCTACCTTGGTTTGGATCTGGAACTAATTTAGCCATACGGTCAGCTTCAGAATACGGAACCTCCAAAACTCGCGCCACATCTCGCACGGCGTTTTTCGCCATCATTTTACCAAAAGTCGCGATATTAGCCACACGATCAACGCCATATTTATCAGTACAATATTGAATAACCTCGTTTCGACGCGTATCTTGAATGTCAACATCGATATCCGGCATCGAAATTCGATCAGGATTTAAAAACCTTTCAAAAAGTAAGTCATATTCAAGTGGATCAAGATCAGTAATGTGTAGGGCATAAGCAATAATCGAACCAGCAGCCGAACCCCGCCCTGGCCCAAAAACAATTCCTTGAGACTTTCCCCAGTTAATAAAATCTTGCACAATCAAGAAATAACCATTATAGCCCATTCCATCAAGAACACCAAGTTCCATATCGACTCGCTCAATAATTTCTTTCGAAAGTTTCTCGCGAATTTCAGGAATCGTCATCTTCTTCACTTCATCAACAGGAATTCCAGCATATCTTTCACCTAAACCTTGAAAAACCAGCTTATCTAAAAAGCCTTTTTCACTTTCTTCACCTTCTGGAAGTGGAAATTTTGGAATTAAAATCTTACCAAATTCAAACTCAAAATTAACTTTTTCTGCAATTCTTTTGGTATTCAAAATGATTTCAGGGTCAACCTTCCCCCATCGCTTGATAATATCTCTCGGGTCAGTAACAAAAAGGTCAAATTCTTTTAGGCTCATTCGCTTTTCGTCATTTAAGTAAGAACCCGTTCCGACACAAAGAAGGATTTCATGCGCATCTTGATTTTCATGGGTTAAATAGTGCGAATCACAAGTTACAACCATTGGGATATCAAGTTCTTCATGAAGCCTAAATAAACCATCATTAATTTCTTTTTGAATCTCCCAGTGATTAGGGCATTCTGGGTGACCATGGTCTTGTAATTCAAGATAAAAATCTTCACCATAAACCGATTTATACCAGCTAGCAAGCTCTTTTGCTTTTTCGAAATCTCCAGCCCGAATGGATTCCGAAATTTCAGAACCAGCACAACCACTCAAGCAAATAACACCTTCTGAATGCTCAGCCATAATATCATGATCTATTCGTGGTTTATAATATTGCCCCTCAACCCAAGCCTTGGTTGTAAGCGAACATAAATTCTGCCAACCAATTTGGTTTTTCGCCAATAAGACTAAGTGATAACGCGGCTTGTCATGTGCTGGATCCCTATCAAATCTGGTTCGTGCTGCAACATAAGCCTCAATTCCTAAAATAGGCTTAACCCCTTTTGAAGTTGCCTCTTTAAAGAATTCGATAGCACCAGACATTGTTCCATGGTCAGTTATAGCCACAGCCTCCATTCCACTCGCTTTAACATTATCAACCAAATCGTCAATTTTAGTTAAGCCATCAAGTAGTGAGTGATATGTATGTGTGTGTAAATGCACAAAATCACTCGGAACAAGTTCTTCGAAAGTTTTTGTTGTTTTTATTTTCTCCTCTAATTCCATATATTTATATTATATCATATTCTCAATTATTTTTTCAACAAATCTCAATACGAAAAAACTCCACCGACTAGGAGGAGTTTTTTATAATTCGGCACCGTGCTATT